>NZ_DATCRU010000001.1:0-49991 GCF_036568825.1 Mucilaginibacter sp.
AGGGGTAAAGTGATTAGCATTCCGAACGGCTTCCTACAGCCAATGACAAATCGTAATCTTTTTCTTTACCCTTTTCTTCTGCACTAAATCTACTCTTAACTCACATTGTTTTTATCCTATCCACAAACATAGGATGACAAAATATGTAAAATAGAAACGCCCCGATATTCGGGGCGTTTCTATTGGAATAAAATTATTTTATCCGTTCGTCTTCTGGTGCGGCGACAGATCAAATGGCACCACCACCTTTATACTGATATTCCTCCCCATATTAAATATGCCAGGCTGAACACCTGCCGGTACGGTTGGATTATCAAAATATTTCAGGCGACTCATATTCGATTGATAATTCTTATTACCCAGATTGGTTCCCTCCACAAATATTTTTAAGACAGGGTCACCTGCGGAATTGACGATATTTCCACCAAAACCGGCGCTTATCAGGTTATATCCTGCGGTATAGGTTTCTGTGCCATAAGCAGCAAAGAATTTATCCTGCGCATCGTAATGGTCGAAGCCTACAAATCCATATACATTTTTGAATGATCCGAATCCCTTGGCAAAAGTTCCGCGCAATTCAGAATGCGTATGCAGTGGCGGAATAAACGGAAGGTACTTCAAACTGTCGGCTATTTTGCCACCAGTGCCTAAGTTAGTGCCATAGGTCAGGCTCAATGAGTTTTCAAAATGCAGCCATTTCCACGGGTGTAGATCAAGATTTACCTCTCCGCCGTTGATGCGTGCATGACTTTGTACATAGGTAAACTCATTATACAACGGGAACGTCGGGTTATGTGCCGGTGTGCCATCCGGGTTCAATACTTGCTGCTGGAAGATGTAATTCTGAATATTATTATTAAATACTTCCACACTGGCCGATAAATTCGGCAAGGTCAGAAATGCGCCCAAATCCTCCTGCACATTAAATTCCGGTTTAAAGTTGGGATTACCTACGTGATAGATCTGCGAACCGGGATCGGGGCCATTGGCCGACAGCTCAGCAATACTTGGCGCACGGAAACCGCGCGCAATATTCGCCTTGATCAGGAATTGATTGGAGAAATTGTAGGTCGCACCAAAACTTCCGGTAGCGCCGGTGAATGTTTTATTCAACGCTGTAAATTGCTGTGCTATGTTAGGCGTTGTGGTTGGGTTTGGTCCATTGTACAACGATGGATAGTAGGCTACCGTAGTATCGATATAAGCCGCCTGGCTATGGAATGAGCGGCTGTCATAGCGTGCACCGCCTTCCAGGTCTAATTTGCCAAACGATTTCTTGATAATAAAGAACGGCCCGATATCAAATTGATGATAAGCCGGAATCGGGAAATCGGTTGCATCGCCAATAGTATTGTTTTGATATTGACCATTGACACCTACTGTGGTTTCAAAATCATTACCTATCACATAATTATACTTCACGTCATAAGTGTAAGTGCTCAGGTGAAGGTTCAATCCGGCAATATCGGGTTCGGTAGGGTGGGTATATTCACGGCGGTGACTGTATTGATAGCCGAGATTTACGATCAGGTTACCATTACCCAGGGTAAAGTTGCTGTTGTTGTAAATGCGGTACAACTGCACATGCTGATGCAGTGGCGTAATAGCATAAGAATTCAAAACCGACTCAGGAACGATAGGACGGTAAGTATCAGCATCGGTGATCTGTTGTGTAAATTTGCGTGTAAGCGAATCACGGCTGCCATCGGGGATTTCCTGTTCATCATCAAATACGGAGGCATTAAAGTAAGAATATCCCCAAGATTTATTCAACCCAACCATCACACGGGCATCTTTCTCTCGGAAGCCGGTTCCATAAACTCTCCCGTCATGCTCATTTTGGTAGTCTTTTGCTTCTTTAGCAGAAACGATTGTTCCCCAAACTAAACCGTTATTATTACCCTGCAACCGGAATGAGCCGCTCAACAAATTGTTATTCGTACCATAATCGCCGGTAAACGAACCTAATATTTTGCCCTGCGGAACAGGTGGAGGCGATAGCAGATTCACTACACCGCCAATAGCGTCAGAACCGTAGCTCAAGCTGGCGGGTCCCTTAATTACCTCTACGCGGTCGATGGAGTTCTGGTCGACCTCAATGCCGTGTTCATCACCCCATTGCTGACCTTCCTGGCGGATACCGTCCTGCAAAGTAACTACGCGATTATAACCCAAACCATGTATAAACGGCTTGGAAACATTAGGACCGGTAGTAACGGCGCTAATGCCCGGCAGATTGGCAATCTCGTCGATCACATTGGTTGAAGCGGAGTGCTGATCGATATAAGTTTTGCTTACAGCCGCCATCGGTACAGGGTCGCGTTTAATTTCGGTGGCTTTACTTACGCCTGTGATCACTACTTCTGCCGCTTCAATGGAGGATGCCTGTAATATGATATCCAATTTGGTAGTTTTTGTCAGATCGACACGTTGATTGAATGTAGCGTAGCCAACAAAGCTTACCTGGACGAGGTAAACACCTTTTGGTAATTGCCCGAGTGTATATTTACCGTTCGCATCGGATACAGTTCCGATGCGTAAATCGGGGATAGAAACGGTGGCTCCGGGAATGGGCTTGCCATCGGCTTTATCGGTGATCGTACCGGAGAGCGTACCCAAAACGTCCCCGTTAGGGATACTGTCTTTAACCGGTTTGACACTCGCAAATGCCATAGAATATATAAATAGTGTTAAAATGCTATATAGCAGTTTGAGTTTCATAATAGTGTTGTTAAATCAATAATATTGCCAGTAAGGCAGATTGTTAAACTGGAATATTATGACATGGGAGGCGAACGGCCTGCCGAAAGGATAAGTGATATGCTTACAAAATCGTATTTACCTTGCTTGTAAACATGATCTGAGGAAACATTCGGGATAAAATAATAGTTTTCGGTCAGCGTCATACTGGTATGATGCATTGCATCGCAGATCTGACACTTTTCAGATACGGTGGTTTGATTTTGAGCGGTTTGGTGCGTTTTGTATTTCACCAAATGCTGGTGGGCATATACCATTACCTGCCCCGCCGCAAAGCAGAATAGCACGATCCAGGTGTAAATGATATGTAATTTAGCTCGTCTCAAAACCCAATTGCGTTTGATTTTATGTATAAGACGCATTTCGCACAAAAATAGTTAAATACGAATGCAAAATATCATGTAATCGTAACAATGTCGTGGTAAAGTTGTTCTGCGAAATTCTTTAAATACAGGCGTCCATGTATATTTGGCACATGAAGCCCGCTGAAGTTAATTTGAAATGGACGGAGCTGCAGCAAAGGATAGCGGCAGATTTTGATACCGATACGCCTGATATTAAGGTGATGTTGTTTTTGATAGGTGTGCAGGAATTGGGTCAGGGACCAAAAAAGTTCAGCAAGCGCCAAAAAGAAGAGCTGATGCATATTGCCACCTGCAAGCTGTTCAGCCAGATGGGTTTTTACGAGCTCGAAGGCCTCGACCAGGACGGCTGGCCACACTGGAAGCTGGTGAAAACGATACCTAATTATACCCTGCTGGAACAGGAAATGCTGATGAAATCATTGATAATTGAGTATTTTGAGTCGATGTAGTTTGGTTGTAGAAGTTGTAAGGGTTGTAGATGTTGAAGTGGTTCGACTGTTATAACTTTTACAACCTCTACAACAACTCCAACATTTACAACCTATAACAATATGAAGAAGCTATTAACATTTTTATTCCTCCTGATCACAGTAAACGCTTTTGCCGGCGGTCCGAAGAACCAGTACGTGCGCATTAAAACCAGTTATGGCGAATGCATTATCCGCTTGTATAACGAAACACCACAGCATCGTGACAATTTCATTAAGCTGACCAAACAGGGGTTTTATAATGGTACGCTGTTTCACCGGGTGATACAAAATTTTATGATACAGGGTGGTGACCCGGATTCGAAAGATCCCAAAAAGGCTACCCCCGGCGCTGAGCTGGGTAATGGTGATACAGGTTATACTGTTCCGGCTGAATTTAAGGATAGCATTTTTCATAAACGAGGTGTGTTAGCTGCTGCACGTGATGATAATCCTAAAAAAGCATCCAGCGGCTGCCAGTTTTATATTGTTGAGGGGAAGCGCTATACTTCAGGTAAATTAGATACCCTTGAGAAAGCGCCAAGAATGAACGGTCATAAATTCCCGCAATGGCAGCGCGAATGGTACGAAAGCGTCGGCGGCACACCTCAGCTCGATCAGAACTATACCGTTTATGGTGAAGTAGTAATGGGGATGGATATGGTAGACCGCATAGCTGCCGTAAAAACCGGCGAACGAGACCGCCCGGTGGTAGATGTACCAATGACTGTAGAGTTGCTGAGTAAAAAAGAGTGTAAACAGCTGGATGAATTGTTAGGTTTAGGAGAAAAATAAATCCAAAATCGAACTTCCGAATTCCGAAATCAAAACACATGAAGATTATTACCTATAACGTTAACGGCATCCGCTCGGCAATCAACAAAAACTGGCTGGCCTGGTTGCAGGCTACTAATGCCGATGTGGTTTGCCTGCAGGAAATAAAAGCTACTCCCGATGTGCTGACTGATCTGGGTTTGGTAGATGCAATGGGCTATCAGCACTATTGGTTCCCGGCGGAGAAGAAAGGGTATAGCGGGACGGCTATTTTTACCAAGATACTCCCCAAACATGTAGAATATGGTTGCGGCATCCCCGATTTCGATCGCGAAGGCCGTAATATCCGTGTTGATTTTGATGATGTTTCTGTGATGAGCGTCTACTTCCCTTCCGGATCAAGCGGAGATGACCGGCAGATATTTAAATACCGTTTCCTGGATGAGTTTGGTAAATACCTGACCCTGTTAAAGGTTGAATATCCCAAACTGGTGATCTGCGGTGATTATAATATTTGTCACCGGCCCATCGATATCCATAACCCAAAATCAAACGCCAATTCATCCGGCTTTTTGCCTGAGGAACGTGAATGGATGGAAAATTTTATTGAGTCGGGTTACATCGATGCTTTCAGGCACCTGAACAAGGAACCCCACAATTATACCTGGTGGAGTTTCCGTGCTAACTCACGTGCGAAGAATCTGGGCTGGCGTATCGATTATGCTATGGCAACAAAAGAACTGGAAGAAAATATTAAACGCTGCGCCATATTGCCGGAAGCGAAGCATTCGGATCATTGCCCCGTCCTACTAGAGTTAGAGTTTTAGTTATTAAACGAGTTTATCGAGCTGTTGCTTTAAAATAGGAAGGTCAAATTTTACCGTTGAATAAATTGTTACAGCTGATACACCAAAATATTCATGAATAAGCTTATTGCGCATGGCTTTCATAAGCTTCCATTGTACACCCGGATTTTGAGCTTTGGTTTGTTCGGATATTTTCGAGGCAGCTTCGCCGATAATTTCAAATCTTCTGATAACGGCATCCTGAAGCATTAAATTTCTTGAGAACTCAAAGTCGGTTTTATTGTCGACATAGGTAAAGATCATCTCTATAGATTCAATGATGTCTTGTATATAAACCCGATCAGACCTACTCATAAAATGGTAATAGCAGAGCGTAGGACTTCATTTTTGATGGAGGGTTTCAATGCGCTGTATTCCACGAGATCAACTTTTCGATTTATAAGCTGAGATATTTCTTGTTCCAGCTGCAACATTTTGAAAAGTGTAAAATTATTCTCTGGTTCGATGAGCAGATCGATGTCACTGTTTGCTGTGGTATTACCTTTTGCAAAGGAGCCAAATATTGCGGCCCGTTTTATAAGGTATCTTTTTAAAACAGGTAGTATAAGTTGCTGATATTGCTCCAGTTGCTGCATAAACAAAGATAATGCATTAATATATAAAACAAAAGGCTTCCATTTGGAAGCCTTTTGCAATTCATTTGATCTTATCAATTAACCTTTTACACGCTCAGAATAAGCGCCACTTGCAGTATCAATTTTTACTTTATCGCCTATGTTGATGAATAACGGAACTTTGATTTCAGCACCGGTTTCAACCGTCGCATTTTTCATCGCGTTAGTTGAAGTGTTGCCTGCTACAGCTGGCTCAGTATAAGTGATTTCCAGCTCAACAGATGATGGTGTTTTTGCCATGATCGGCTCATCGCTTTCAAACGCTACGATCACGTTAACACCTTCCTTTAAAAATTTAACTGCATCGCCAAACAAGAATTTTGGTACGTTATGTTGTTCGTAAGTGGTATTGTCCATGATCACAAGGTCGTTACCATCTTCATACAGGTATTGGTAATCGTTGGTTTCCACGCGTGCAATATCCACCTCCTCGTCCGTACGGAAACGGTATTCAACCAGCTTGCCGGTTTTTACGTTACGCATACGCGCCTGGTAAAAGGCACGCAGGTTGCCCGGGGTACGATGTATAAACTCTTCCACCTGCACTAACTCGCCATTAAAGCGAAGGATATTGCCATTTTTTATATCTGATGCTTTAGCCATATAAATTTTTTATTGAGGCGCAAACTTAGCCACTTATGCGCAAAGAAACAAGAACACGATTAAATGATTGGTTGATTTTCAGGATATTGAAACCCGAAATTCATTAATCAATTAAATCCCATAATCGTGTTACCTTTGTCGGATGTTTGATGTGATATTAAAAAAGGGTAAGGAAAAGGCAGTGCTTCAGCGGCACCCCTGGTTATTTTCAGGGGCTATAGAGCGTGTTAAAGGCAAACCTGCCAATGGCGATATTGTACGTTTGCTAAGCGATAAAGGTGAATTTATGGCTTATGGGTTCTATAATAGCCAATCGCGGGTTGCTATGCGTTTGCTGGAATGGGATGAGACTGTTGAGATTAATGAAGATTGGTTCAGGAAAAAAGTGGCAGTTGCAGTGGCAAGTCGCAGTGGGGTTTTAGAAGATGGTAGAACCAATACATGCCGCTTGATTTTTAGTGAGGCCGATTATCTACCCGGATTGATTGTCGATAAATATGCGGATTACCTGGCTGTGCAGGTGCTTACCTCCGGTATTGAACGGAATATGCCGGTTATTATTGATGAACTGCAAAAGCTGCTGAAGCCTAAAGGTATTTTTGATAAGAGTGATGCTTCCTCAAGGGCACATGAAGGCTTGGAAACTACGAATCAGGTTTTATCGGGCGAACATCCGCCCGAAATTGTAGAGGTGCTGGAGAATAATGTGGTTTACGGGATCAATATAGCTGAGGGGCAGAAATCAGGTTTTTATTGCGATCAGCGCGATAACCGAATGATTACCGCTTTACATGCCAAAGGCAAAAAAGTACTGGATTGCTTCAGCTACACGGGAGGGTTTACTTTGAATGCGTTAAAAAATGGAGCTTCTGCGGTAACCAGTGTAGATAGTTCGGCTTTGGCCATTGAGACGCTAAAGAAAAATATTGAACTAAATAAACTTAATGCTTCAAAGCACAGTGCTGTTCAATCTGACGTCAATAAACAGCTTCGTGCATTACGTGAGCAGGGCGAAAAGTTTGATATCGTCGTGCTTGATCCACCAAAATATGCGCCATCACGTTCTGCTTTAGATAAGGCGACCCGCGCTTATAAGGATTTGAATCGTTTAGGTATGTTATTGCTTGAAAAAGGCGGTTTATTGGCCACCTTCTCCTGTTCGGGAGCGATGGATATAGATACATTTAAACAAGTTTTGGCCTGGGCCGCTTTGGATGCCGGTAAAGAAGTGCAGTTTATCTATCAATATTGCCAGCCGGAAGATCACCCGGTAAGAGCTTCGTTTCCTGAAGGAGAATACCTGAAGGGCTTGCTTTGCAGGGTTTATTGAAGAAAGATCCAAGAGTCAAGAGCCAAGATTCAAGATAATCATTCTCCTGATTCTCGATTCTTGACTCTTTGTTCTTAAAACTACTCCAGCTTCACGCTCTGATAAGTAGTATTAATGCTGATCTTGTTGTTTGAATTGCTGTTACCGGCGTAGCCTTTATAGTTTTTTGTAGGGTGGTAGCCACGTGAATCGTCAGATGGTGATTTTCCGGTTATCTTAAGGCGATTATCATCAAAATTAAAGCTGCCATATTTTACGGTTACATCAAAGTCAAAGCTTTCGTCACCTTTTAAGCCGATATTCACGCTGGAATATTTGGTGTCGATATCCAGGTTCTTCAAAGCCTTGCTGATCTCACCTATTTTCACGCCGCCGCCATATTTTGCGCTTATTGTGCCCGAATTATTCAATTTCTCTATATCAATCGGGGCATAGTTAACATTAGCATCTAAACGGCCTACTGTACCCAATTTTAATGAGCCATAGGACAGATTTAAATCACAGCCTTTTACTTCTTCAATATTTATCTCAGAATAACGGAAACTAAATTCGTTGGAAGGATTGGTCAGTGCCTTTGATACCAGCGAGCCGTAAGCGATCTCCATGGTAACCTTCCCGCTCAGGCTTGGTAATGAAACTGAACCGTACCTGTTCCGCAGATCGAGCGACATGGTTGACGGCATATAGACGGTGTAATTCACTTCGGCGCGGTGGCGGTCGTTCATATTATTGAACAGGTTCCATATCGAACTGTTGTTCGAACCAAAATTGGTCCGGAATGAAACCGTATTGCCGTCCTTGCTGTCAGAAATAGTGATCGCGTCAACCAATTTCTGGGCAGTTTCATCGTCGCTGGCCATACCTTTTATCTGCACATCAACTTTTACCTCGTTTTTACTCCAGGTATTAATACTTACCCTGCCATATTTGTTATCGAGGGCCAGTTTATCGTTGCCGTCAACCGAATACGATTTGCTGTAATTTTTAACCCTTTCCTGCGGACTGTTAGTTGAGGTATTGTTTGCACCGTCATTGTCATAATCCGAAACGCTCATCGTTACGCTGTGAACGGCATCATTTACAGTTGAAGTAATGTTTGATACCAGTTCATTGACGTGCAGGTTTTTATGAAAATCTCTGAAATTCGCGTCGAGCTTTCTGCCCATTTTATCCATGGCCAGCTCCAAACGTTTGGTATTAACGTTCACCTTCATATCGAGCACTTTCACGCTCTTGTTGAACGACTCATTGTTAAAGCCGGAGTTGCCTGTGCTGTCGGCCGCATCCTGTGCCAGAACTGGCTGGACGGCTGCCAGCAATGCTGCGATGAATAAGGCCGGTTTATATATTTTTGGTATCATTACTTTGCTCCTTTTTGGTTTGGTTGATCTGCTCTATAACTTCCAGTTGCTGGTTAAGTATCTCGCTTTGTATTTGCAGGTTGCGTATCATGGCGCGCAGTACACGCTCCTGGTTAGGGCTGGTCGCCAGATCCTTTTTTAACCTGTTATAGGTAGAATCCATTTTTGTTATTTCTCCGCTGAACTCTTTATACAGATCAGGGTCTGATTTAGCGATGGATTTTAATTCTTTACGCTGATTTTGCACCAGCGATGCATAATGCATTTGCTGTTTGGCGTAGGTTGGGTTGATAGCCGCAAAATTCACCGCCTCGCTTCTTTCATGATGCAGATAAAAACCAAAGCCTACCCCCATTACAATGATGACAGACGCCGCCACCTTCAGCACGAAGCTGAGCGAGAAGGTTTTTGCCTCACGCGGTTTTATCGCTGTGCCTTCGGGCGGTAAGTGCTGCTCGATCTTAGCCCACAGATCACCTGATGGTTCAAGATCATCAAACTCGTCCCTGTTCATTTTAATGAAATCCTCTAATCGCTTGCTCATGATGTTATTCCTCTTTTTATTAAAATCTCATTTAACTTTCTTTTCGCCCTCAAAAACTGTGTTCTCGAGGTATTTTCAGAAATATCGAGTATTTCGCCTATTTCCTCATGGTCGTAGCCCTCAAGCAGGTACAATGATAGTACTATCCTGTAACCATCGGGCAGCTCTTTCATAGCATCCTTCACCTGGGCCACTTTATATTGAACTTCCTCATCGTCCTCAACTTCCTCTTCGGCAATGCTTTCGGTATGTCCCTCATCCAGTTCAACCAGTTCCAATCTGCGCTTGCGCAACAGGTTGATAGACCGGTGAACCACGATTTGTTTTAACCACAAGCCAAAAGTTGTTTCCTGGCGAAAGTCCTTTATCCTGTTAAAAGCATCCAAAAAGGCTTCCTGTAATACGTCTTCAGCCTCATCAACGCTGCCTACTATTCTAAAAGCAATGTTTAACATCGCTTTAGAATACAGACGGTAGAGCTCGAAGCAGGCTTTTTTACTGCCACGCTTACACTCAACCACCAGGTCGTAATGCTTATCAATGTATACGGATTCCAAATTTTCAGCTTTCACGATATATGACGCATTGATTTTTTGAACGTTGCATGGATTCTTAAATTAAGATAAAGAAATTGTTTTGTAAGCGAACAGCCGACGTTCGATTTTGATACAAATCAATCCAACAAATAATATTAACTAGTTAATTATCAATGGCATGCTTATTTGGCATGATATTTACGAAAAGATTCGTAATAAGCGCACCTGCCATGATAAAAAATTACTTTAAAACAGCCTGGAGAAACATCGCGAAACACCGCTCGAACACGCTAATCAATGTGTTGGGCCTGGCTCTGGGAATTTGCTCAGCGCTGATTATCTTCCTGATCGTGAGCTTTGAACTAGGTTTTGATAATTTTCATCCTGACAAGGACCGTATTTATCGCTTAGTTTCTGAGCAGCAGGATAATGCTACCGGAAATAGGGACTACGTAGCAGGGATGATCAATGCTTTGCCAATGACAGCCCGCAACGAGTTGACAGGCTTTGAAAGAGTGGCGACATTTTTTAATTATTATGCGGGTGTATCGATAAAAAATGATGCCGGGCAAACCATCAAAAAATTTGATCCGGTAAGATTGGGCGAGGAGGCATCGCCCATCATTATTGCCGATCCTCAATATTTTGATCTGTTTAAATACCAATGGCTTCAGGGCAATCCTCAAACAGCATTAGCTGAGCCTTTTAAAGTGGTGTTGTCAGAAAGCGAAGCCGATAAATATTTTGGGCCAGGAGGAGCTACGAATGCTGTAGGCAAGACTATTTTGTATCGTGATGTGATATTAAGCGATTCGCTAACTTTAACTGTATCCGGCGTAGTCAAAGATTGGAATAAGCAAACCGACTTTGGCTTTAAAGATTTTATTTCTTCAGAAACCATTAATCACAGCTTTTTGAAAGATCTGATCCGTTACAATCATTGGGGTAATTGGAACGGTACTGCACAGGGATTTGTAAAATTGCCTAAAGGTATCAGCAAGGAGCAGATCGAAAAGCAATTTCCGGCATTTGTACAAAGGCATATTCCACCCTACCCAGGGCATACTGTTAGGTTAAAGTTGCAGCCGTTAAATGATATCCATTTCGATAGCAACTATCACGACTTTTATTCAGGCAAAGCACATTTGCCTACTTTGTATGGATTGATCGGTATTGCCGCATTCGTATTGGTCATCGCGATCATCAATTTTGTTAACCTGTCTACCGCAAGGTCATTGTATCGGGCAAGGGAGATTGGCGTTCGTAAAGTGTTGGGCAGCAGTCGAAATGGATTGATACTGCAGTTTTTATCGGAGACCTTTCTATTGACTTTACTCGCGGTAATCGTCTCAATAATTATCGCTTTCCCGGTTTTGAATGGATTACATAATTTAATACCTGTAGGTGTATCATTCAATTTGTTGAGCCCTTTCACTTTGTTGTTTTTGGTTGGGATTACCCTGATAACAACCCTTCTGGCAGGTTTTTATCCGGCAAAGGTTTTATCATCCTACAAAACAGTATTAACACTAAAAGGCCACGGAACACAAAAAATCGGAGGTGGTTATTTGCGTAAGACACTCATCGTTTTCCAGTTTACGGTATCGCTCATTTTTGTCATCAGCACGTTCATCGTTGGCAATCAGCTGCATTATATATTGAATAAAGACCTCGGCTTTAATAAGGATGCTATTATTACTTTCTACACCGGCTTTAATAATCCAAATCAACGCGCGGCGGTTTTCGCTCAGAAACTTAAAAATTTGCCAGATGTGGCCGGGGCAAGTGTAATGCTTGATGCTCCTGCCGCCAAAGTACACTCACAAACTCATTTTGAGCTAACCACCGCTCCCGATGTAAAACTCAGCGCCGCCTATGAAGCCGGAGATCAAAATTATGTGCCATTATTTGGACTTAAAATAATTGCCGGAAGAAACTTAACCGGATCAGATAGTACCGCGGAGTTTCTGGTTAACGAAACTGCTGTTAAACAATTAGGGTTCAAAGATCCGCATGAGATTATTGGCAAAACAGCCAATTCGGGTATTGATGATCGCAAAGGAGTGATCGTCGGTGTAGTGAAGGATTTTAACGCTTATTCATTGCACGATGCTATACCACCTTTTTTCATTACATCCAATTCTGGTATTGAAAGAGCGATCAGCATCAAGTTGACTGCAAAAAGCGGCGAGACCGGCAGCTTTAAAAAAGATATTGAACAAGCTCAAAATATCTGGAAAGGACTGTATCCAAACGAAAAATTTGAGTATCACTTTTTTGATGACAACATTGCCAAACTTTACGATAGCGAGCAAAAGACTTCCGCTTTACTAAACATCGCCATGGTGATTGCCATTTTTATTTCCTGCATGGGTCTGTTCGGACTAGCAACTTTCACCGCACAGCAGCGCATGAAAGAAATTGCCGTACGGAAAGTACTGGGTGCAAGTGTATCAGGCATCGTTACCCTGTTAAACAGGGATTTTGTAACCCTTGTAGGTATTGCCATACTCATAGCATCGCCTTTGGCTTATTACTTTATGCACGCATGGCTGCAGGATTTTGCATATCGGATAGCAATTAGTTGGTGGGTGTTCCTATTATCTGGTTTAGCTGCGGTGCTGATCGCGCTTATCACGATTAGCTTTCAATCGGTTAAAGCGGCTATAAGTAACCCTATTAAGAGTTTGAGGAATGAGTAGATATATGATATCAGACTTCTGACTTCAAAAGAAACTTGTCAACTGCCTTCACAGCACTTTCATACCGATTCTGGCCTGTGCCTGATATGGTGACATAATTGGCATTTAAGTCTTGCAACTCTTTATGCCATACTCCCATAAAATGTTCGCGCATGTTTGGAAAATCACGAAGCGGGTCATCTTCCCAGGGAAGATCGATATTGAGCAACAGGTATAGGTCATAGGGGTGTTTTGGTAATTCATCCAGCACTTCCTGCGGAGAGCGGCCAAACATCTCATTGCTCCAAATTTTTACGGTGATGAAGGTGGTATCACAGATGAGTATTTTATTTGTTTTAGGCAGATATTCTTGCTCAAGCGCTAATTGCCCGTAAAACATATTGACCTCGTCTTGCCAGGTAGGTGGTTCAGTCAATTTCTCGCAATACTCACGCGCATATTCGGGAACCCAAACTGTATGGTAATGTTCCGCCAAAAAAGCCGACATTGTAGATTTTCCGGTGGATTCAGGGCCCACGACCGCGATCTTGATGATTTGAGTTGGCAGTTGATAGTTGGCAGTTGGCATTATTTGAATTCCAGTTGTTTTTGATATTCTTTTCTCCAATCGATATATCCCATAGCGGCTATCGCCACGTAAATTGCATACATAACGGCGGTCAGATCAAGGTGTTTGAAAATATATACCCCTACATATATAATGTCTACAAACACCCATATCAGCCAGTTCTCTAAAACCTTGCGGGCTAAAAATACTTGCGCAACCAGGCTACAGGCTGTACAAAAACTATCCAGGTATGGAAAGGACGCAGGTGTATATTTTAGCACTGATCCAAGGAAAACAGTAAAAACTATGATGGCGATGATAGATAAAATGGTTTCTTTCCTTGTGACCTTTACAACTGGAGTTTTGTTTTCGTCAGCAGGTTTATGGCTCCAGTAATACCATCCATAGATGTTCATCGCCATAAAGTAAAACTGCAGGCCCATATCGGCATACAGGTGACTTTTAAAAAAGATAAAAATATAAATACCCACGCTGATGATGGCCAGGGGCCAATTCCAGATATTATTCCGCGCGGCAAGGTAAACGCAAAGCAGACCGGTGATTACACCAATAATTTCGAGCCATGTTTGATGTTGCCACCACTCCTGCAAAGAATGGATAATATGCATAAGGCCAAATATACAATTTTAACGGCCTCTGTTAAGGGATGATGAACCCATAGGGTCTACCGCTTTGTAGGAGAAAGATCAACAATAAAAAATGCCTCGTAGAGGTTACCCTTCGCCGACCAGGCAGGCATTTGACGGCGGAATAAGGGTAGCCTCTGCGAGGCAAAAAATTCGTCTATTGAATTTCTACAAAGCGGTAGACCCTACGGGTCAGACTTATAAAAGGCATTATAATTCTATCTTGTGAATAAGCTCTTACCAAATTCTTACGCGTTTATCCGGGTCGAGCCACATCTTATCACCTTTCCTGATGTCAAAGGCCTTATAAAATTCCGGCACATCGCTGAATGGCCCGTTAACACGAAGGAAGCCCGGCGCGTGTACGTCGGTTAGGATCTGGTTACTTAATACCTCGTCACGTTCCTGGCCGAGCCAGCCTAGAGAGTAGCCGAGGAAGAAGCGTTGTAACGGAGTAAGTCCGTTGATCTTTTTACCCTCTTTGTATTGTTGGGTTTTTTTGAAAGCATCCAGACCCAATACAATACCGCCCAGGTCGGCAATATTTTCGCCCAATGTAGCTTTACCATTTACATGCAGGCTGTCCAAAACCACATAGCTGTTAAACTGATCTACCAGCATTTGTGCACGCTGCGAAAATTTTACCGAATCTTGCGGAGTCCACCAGGTTTTCAGGTTGCCATGCATATCGTATTGACGACCCTCATCGTCAAAACCGTGCGTGATCTCGTGCCCTATAGTTGATGCAGCGGCATAACCGTATGCTACAGCATCATCCACATCTTCATCCTTAATGCCCGGGATTAGGAATTGCGCAGCAGGCAGGGTGATCTCATTGTTTGATGGACTATAATTAGCATTATAAGTCTGCGGCGACATGTTCCACTCCTTATGGTTTACCGGCTTGCCCAGTTTATTCACGTTCACCATATAAGCCCAATGACGCGCGCTCATTACATTAGCTGCGTAGGATTCGCGGTTGATGGTTAAAGTCGAAAAATCTTTCCATTGATCAGGGTAGCCTACTTTTGGATGGATAGCATTTAGTTTCTCTAAAGCTTTTTGTTTGGTTTCAGGGCTCATCCAATCCAGCTTCTGAATATGCTCACGATAAGCTTCGCGAATAGCCTCCACCATAGCCACATAACGCTCTTTGCTCTTTTCAGAGAAATATTCCTTCACAAACAGCTGACCCAATAGCTCACCCATTAAACCGTTCTCATTATCCAGCACACGTTTCCAGCGGGGTAGCTGCTCTTTTTGTCCGCGCATTACTTTTCCTGCAAAACGAAAGTTCTCTTCAACAACCGCGTTATTCAGGTAAGGTGCATAAGAACCGATCAGCTTAAAACGCAGGTAAGCCTTCCAGTCATCCACCGAAAAATCGTTTAGCGCCTTGCTTACGGCCTTGTAATATTCCGGCTGACCGACGATTACCGTATCGACTGATTTATATTCCAGTTTTTTAAACAAATCATTCCAGTCAATTTCTGGCGTCAGTTTGTTTAACTCAGCCACCGGCATTTTATGGTAGTTGGCGTATGGGTCGCGCAGGTCTTCCAGCTTGCGGCTGTTTTCGGCCAGGAATTTTTCTATATTATATACACTCTTTGCGCCTTCGCCGGCTTTCTGCTCATCCCATCCGGATAAAGCGAGCATAGCAGGCAGGTATTTAGTACTGTAATCTGTACGGATACGTGTAGTACGGGCATCAGTTTTAAAGTAATAGTCACGATTGGGCAGGCTGAGGCCGGTTTGACCTAGCTGAACCATCATTTTCGAGCTATTTTTATCATCCTGCTCTACCCGCGCGCCAATAATATTACGTGTGCCTGTTGTAGAAAGCACTGCGGCAACATTCAGGATGTCGTTTTTGTCTTTTGCCTGTTCAATAAGACTAATCTGAGCTGATAAAGGCGAAAGGCCCGATTTTTCAATCCCCGCACTATCCAGTCCGCTGTAATAGAAATCGCCAATCTTTTGAGTAGCCGACCCTTTTGGTGCATTGGCTTTTAATGCATCTTCATTGATCTTTTTTAACCGTTCACGTATCTCCTCCGAAACCACATTACCAATGCCCCAACTGGAGTAGGCCGGCGGTATAGGATTCTTTTTCAGCCAGCCGCCGTTGGCGTATTTAAAAAAGTCATCACCGGGCTTAACGCTTTGGTCGAGGTTGTTATAAACCGGGTCGTTGGGTTTATCAGTAAATTGTTTGGTTTGGTAGGCGCACAATGCAAAGGCAGCAATGGCCGCTATATAAATAACTGGTTTTTTGTCGATTTGCTCCATAAAAACTCGATTTAGGACAAACCTAAAGAAAAATAGAACCCGCTTTTTATGTATTGGTTAAAATAAAATATGCAGAAGTCACCAAAGAGAATCAAAAATAAAAGCGATGGATAAGGAGCGACTTGGAAGGATTGGATAACTAAATAATGTCTTTTTTATTGTTTATTGTTTGAAAAAAAATACAAAAGTGTAGCAAATACTGGAATAAAAGTGATTTTTGATATTCCTGAAAAGCATACACTTTTAATAAATTCCATGAAAAAAACCAGACAATGACACGTCAAAGTAATAACAAACCTTGCGTAAAGTGTCTAATCTGATATCAACTTTGCCGGATTCGAGCCTTGCAATATTGATATTTGTCTCACTGTAAAATTTCTCCTGAGTCACCTGATTTTGCCTGCGCAAAGTCTTTATTTGCAGCGCAATCTTCTTTTTAAAGGCTTCTTCAGAATTGTTAAGATACTCAAAATCAGTTAATAGCATAATAGTTTAGGAGATTTATAATTTAGTATTAAGTGCAATCTAACTAAATTAATTACCAAACTAAACTATTAAGATTTTAATAATCTTGTTACAATCAGATTGCAAATCCTGACGTATTAGTCATTGAATTTGGCAAATTGTGGCTCTACTTTTGTTTGTAATTAAACGACTCTGCAAAACATCTGTGAAAAAAATAGAATTTCATCTACCTATGAAAAACTTTATTTAGAATTCTCAGACGCCCAAGCTGGGATATTTTGTTCTTTGTTTTGGGTTTAATCAATAGTTTAAATTAATTAGGGGAAAGAGAACTTTGAAAAAAGTTCTCTTTTTTTGTGCGCTGCTTTTTACTATGCGTGCATAATATTATTTTTGAGCTGTAACCTGTTATTCTATGCATTTTGAATTATCCGAAGAACAATTAATGATACGCCAGGCGGCGAGAGACTTTGCGCAGACCGAATTGAAGCCCGGTGTAATAGAACGCGATGAGCACCAGAAATTCCCAGCTGAACAAGTAAAACAAATGGGCGAGCTGGGTTTTATGGGCATGATGGTTTCGCCTGAATATGGTGGCAGTGGTATGGATGCCATATCCTATGTGCTGGTAATGGAGGAACTGTCTAAGATCGACGCTTCGGCTTCGGTAGTTGTTTCGGTGAATAACTCGCTGGTATGCTATGGTCTGGAGAAATATGGAACCGAGGAGCAAAAGCAAAAGTACCTGGTGCCATTGGCCAAAGGTGAAAAGATAGGTGCTTTCTGTTTATCCGAACCGGAAGCTGGCTCCGATGCCACTTCTCAACGGACAACCGCTATTGATATGGGTGACCATTATTTGCTAAATGGTACCAAAAACTGGATAACCAATGGCGGAACTGCATCTACTTATCTGGTGATCGCGCAAACCGACGCATCAAAAAAACATCATGGCATTAATGCTTTGATAGTAGAAAAAGAAATGCCGGGGTTTACCGTTGGTCCTAAAGAAAATAAGTTGGGCATACGTGGATCGGATACGCATTCATTAATGTTTACCGATGTGAAAGTTCCGAAGGAAAACCGGATAGGCGAAGATGGTTTTGGATTCAAGTTCGCCATGAAAACTTTGGAAGGTGGTCGCATCGGTATTGCTTCACAGGCTTTGGGTATAGCATCGGGTGCTTATGAGTTGGCCCTTCAATATTCAAAAGAACGCAAAGCATTCGGCAAAACTATCTCTGATCTGCAGGCCATACAATTTAAGCTGGCGGATATGGCGACTGAAATTGAAGCCGCACGCCTGCTTTGTTTAAAGGCTGCCTGGTTAAAAGATCACGGTTTACCTTATGCGCAGGCAAGCTCAATGGCTAAATTATATGCATCAGAAGTTGCCATGCGGACTACGGTAGAAGCAGTTCAGATTCATGGCGGCTATGGCTTTGTGAAGGAATACCATGTAGAGCGCCTGATGCGGGATGCCAAAATTACGCAGATATACGAGGGAACTTCTGAAATTCAGAAGATTGTCATTTCGCGGGAAGTATTGAAATAATTGGATTGTTTTCACGTACTTTGAAAAAGTATATCAATTTAATAGACTATCTGAGTAATGCGTTTTAAAAATCTGTTGTTTGCCTCCCTTATCTTACTTATCGTTAATACAAGTTTTGCCCAAAGCAAGTTAAAAACCGGTATCTGGCGCGGTGTGCTTTCAAGCCCGTCAGGTAATAATCTGCCTTTTAATTTTGATGTGACCGATGTTAACGGAAAGCAGCAAATAGCCATACATAACGGCGCGGAAAGATTTAAAGTGACCGACATCGGGCAAAAAGGCGACTCGGTTTTTATTCGTATGCCTTTGTTCAACTCAGAATTTAAACTGAAATACACTGGAGGCTCATTAAATGGGAAATGGATAAAACATTATGGCGACAAAGACGCTGCCATGGATTTTACAGCCACTGCCGGCCAGGATTTTCGCTTTTTCAAATCATCTGAAAAACCTGCTTATAACATTACGGGCAGATGGTCGGCAATATTTGTTAGTGATGGTAATAAAGACACCACTGTTGGCGAATTTAAACAAGTTGGGTCAAGAGTGACAGGTACATTTTTAACCACTACCGGCGATGACCGCTTTCTTGAAGGAACGCTTGCCGGTAATAAACTATACCTGTCAACTTTTGATGGCGGGCATGCCTTTTTATTTACCGCAGATATTAAAAATGGCAAAAACATAGTAAATGGTAAGTATTATGCAGGTTATTCAAGTTTAGACACCTGGACAGCAGTAAAAGATGCCAACGCCAAATTACCTGATGCTTACTCCCTCACTTATTTAAAACCCGGGTACAAAAAGATCGATTTTACTTTTCCTGATTTAACAGGTAAGAAGGTATCATTGGATGAGCCAAGGTTCAAAGGCAAAGTGGTTATCGTGCAGATGTTAGGTTCATGGTGTCCAAACTGTATGGATGAGACCTCATATTTGGTGAACTATTATAAAAAATATCACCCAAAAGGAGTTGAAATAATCGGTTTGGCTTATGAACGCACCACTGATTTCAAGAAATCGGTACCAACATTAACCCAGCTGAAAAACAGGTTCAATATTACTTATCCGCTGCTTATTACCGGTTACACTCCTGGCAAAGGCGACCCGCAGAAAAGCCTGCCAATGCTGGCTGATTATAAAGGTTTCCCGACTACTATCATCATCGATAAAAAAGGTGATGTACGTAAAATACATACCGGCTTTAGTGGTCCGGGTACCGGAAAATACTACGAAGAGTTTACTAAGGAATTTGAAAAGCTGACGGATGATTTGCTGGCAGAGAAATAATTTTAGTCCGAAAGTCCGCATAAGTCCGAAAGGAAAAAAACTGTTATGGTTAATCTTGCGGACTTACCGACTTATGCGGACTTTCGGACTTAACTCTTCTCCTCCCAAATCATACACAAATGCAAAATCGTTTCAACTGCCTTTTGCATATCCTGAACTGATACCCACTCGTGTTTGCTATGGAATGCGTGCTCTCCTGCAAAAATGTTGGGGCAGGGCAATCCCATAAATGAAAGCCTTGAACCATCTGTACCTCCTCTGATACTGCACAAGCGGGCATCGAGTCCGGCTCGACGTATAGCTTCCATGCCATATTCAACAATTTCAGGATGCTTGTCCAACACCTTTTTCATGTTACGATATTGCTCGTGTATTTTTAGCTCGTAACTGCATCCTGGGAATTTCTTCAATACCTCGCCAGCTATTGTGCGGATCACATCAGCATGTTGCTTTAACTTTTGATCGTCAAAATCGCGAATGATGAAATCGATTTCCGCTGTTTCCACATGCCCGCTAATGCTTACAGGATGCACAAAGCCTTCTTTATTTTCAGTTCCTTCTGGTGAAAGATCATAAGGCAACGCTGCAACAATTTGTCCGGCAATTTTTATGGCGCTTTGCATTTTTCCTTTGGCAAAACCCGGGTGCGAGCTTATACCATTGATGATGAGTTTAGCCCCATCTGCAGAGAATGTTTCATTTTCCATATTGCCTGCACTTTCACCATCCATTGTATATCCTGCATAAGCGCCGAGTTTCTTCAGATCGGCTTTGTCCACTCCCCGTCCTATTTCTTCGTCGGGAGTAAATAATATGCGAATATCACCATGCTTTATTTCAGGATTATTTATCAGTTGGTAACAGGCATCCATTATTTCGGCCACGCCTGCTTTATTATCCGCTCCAAGCAAAGTGGTTCCGCTGGCTGTGATGACGTCGTTACCCAGCTGGTGCTTTAATTCAGGATGGTCATTTAACTTGATAACTTGCGAAGGGTCATCAGGTAAGATCAAGTCCTGCCCCTGGTAATTTTTATGGATGATCGGTTTTACTCCTGTCCCGCTGCAATCGGGTGCGGTATCCATATGCGAGCAAAAGCAAATAACCGGAACGTTGGCCTTTTTACTATTGGCTGGTACTGTGGCATATACATAGCCATTGTCATCCAGGTGTGCGTCGTGTAACCCCATGTCCAATAATTCCGTTACAAGTAAAAGCCCTAAGTTTTTTTGTTTTGCGGTGGACGGGCAGGTGCCGGAGTTGGGGTCTGATTGGGTATCGATAGTTACATAGCGCAAAAAACGCTCAGTAACAGTAAATTTTAAGTCCATGGTATAGTGTTTATATGGATAGAAATTTTATTTTTGGGGAGTCGAAAAGAATCCCTGTTCAAAAATTGTAAAATATTGATTAATATTTAAACTTTGAAAAAACTCATCCTACTTTTCACATTCGTGTCTTCTGCTATTATGGTTAAGGCCCAGGTAGGTTATAACTATAAAGAATTCGGCATCGGTTTAGATATTTGTTATGAGCGTGGGTACACCAACCTGAACAGACAGGATTATCACATAGGACAAAGCGTCAGCTTTACTTATAATTATAGCCCATATATTCCAATAACTGCCGAATTACAATTTGGTACCTTATCAGGCGGCGGTCTTACACCGGATCTGGACAAGTATGGCCGTATGTATACCAACCATTTCGAGGGCCTAATTTTGCATGGTGATTTCCAATTGGGCGAAGTACTTGATTATACCGAAAGTTACTTTAACAGCTATTTAAAAGGCTTGTATTTTGGCAGCGGTGCTGGTCTAATTTTCAATGGCAATACGGTACAACGCACCAACGTATATTATGGAGAAAACGGTTTACCTAACTACGGCGCATCTACTTACGTTTTCCCGGGCACCAACAGCAGTATAAATTTGACTATCCCACTGCGTTTTGGATATGAATTTAAGATATTTAATGAGTATGAGGAGCCGTTTATGTCCATCAATATCGGTTATATACACAACCTGGTTTTTGGTGAAGGGCTTGACGGCTACGACGACCCATCCAATCATTTCAAAAATAACGCGACCAACCAGTACACCCAGATTGTTGTTGGGGTTAAATTCAACTTCGGTAACGTTACTTCTTATACTAAAGTCATCAGGCAGTTATAACAGCTGTGAATATTGAACAGATACGTGATTATTGTCTCACAAAACCGGGGGTAACCGAAGATATGCCCTTTGGCGAAGATACCCTGGTGTTTAGAGTTGGCGAAAAACTATTCCTGCTTACCAGTCTTTCCCAGGGCGACCGCTTCAATGTAAAATGCGACCCTGAACGTGCCATAGAGCTCCGCGAACAACACTCAGAAGTTCAGCCCGGTTACCATATGAATAAAAAGCATTGGAATACCGTGCACACCAACGGCAACCTTAGCCGCCGGCAGATTTGTGACATGATCGATCACTCGTATGAACTGGTGCTCAAAAGTCTTCCGAAAAATATTCGTGATCAGATAAAATGACCGTGGTGTTCACGTTCACAGGTCCGTGAACGCTCGTGAACAGTGTGAACACCATTTATAGCAAGTATTTGTAATTTCCCTGCTATCCGGCTTGTTAATTAGCTGTCAAACTTATATTTGCTAAAACATTTCTCAATGAAACAACTCCTCCTGGCCGCGCTGGCTTCTTTTGTTTTTTTGCAAGCCAAAGCACAATTAACTCCTTTTGAAAAAAGCAGCGATAAAAATTATACAGCAACTTATGCCGAGATCATAACCTATTACCAAAAGCTGGCGAAGTTGTATCCACGCCAGATGAGGATGCTTAGTTACGGAACCACAGATGTGGGTAAACCTTTGAGCCTGATCGTTCTTTCAAAAAACGGTGTATTTGATCCGTCGATGATCAAAAAGCAAAACAAACGAGTTCTGCTCATCAACAATGGTATCCATCCCGGCGAACCGGAGGGCATTGATGCCAGCATGATGCTTACACGCGATTTGCTAAAGAATAGTAAGTTGCCTAATGACGTTGTGCTTTGTTTTATTGCTGTTTATAATATTGACGGCTGTTTAAACCGTGGCGTATCGCGTATCAACCAGAATGGTCCGCGTGCTTATGGCTTCAGGGGAAATTATAAAAACCTCGACCTGAACCGTGATTTTATAAAAGCCGACAGCCAGAACGCATGGGCCTTTGAGAAAATACTGAACACCTGGCAGCCGGAAGTTTTCCTGGATAACCATACCAGCGATGGCGCCGATTACCAGTATGTAATGACGCTCATCGAAACGCAAAAAGATAAACAAAATCCTATTCTGGCAGAATACACTTCCAAAACACTTTCGCCCGAACTATACAAACGCATGGCCAAAAGCGGTTATGAAATGACGCCTTATGTAGAGGAAGTAAAAGGAACTCCCGATTCGGGCATCGTAAGCTTTTTAGAAACGCCACGCTTTGCAACCGGCTATACTGCCCAGCACAATATCATTAGCTATATTACCGAAACGCATATGCTGAAGCCCTTCGATAAGCGGGTATATGCTACTTATGATTTCATGAGGCACCTGATCGACATCTGCCAGCGTGATGCCAAAATAATAGGCGAAGTAAAGCGCAAGGCTGATGAACAGGTGAAAAATCAAAAGACCTTTGCACTGAATTGGGAAGTAGACGAAAGTAAATTCGACACGCTCAGCTTTAAAGGCTTCACAGCCGGGCATAAGCCCAGCGAAGTGAGCGGTCTGCCAAGATTGTATTACGACCGGACTAAACCTTATACCAAAACCATCAAATATTTTGATAATTATAAAGCTTCGGTTTTTGTGGATAAGCCAATAGCCTATGTCATCCCGCAGGCATGGCAAAAAGTGATCGGACTATTTAAGCTGAACAACATTGTAATGCACCGCCTAAAACATGACACTACTTTGGATCTGCAGATGTATTACATAGCCGATTATAAAACGCCAACCAGGCCATATGAAGGGCATTACCTGCACAATAATGTGAAGCTGAACCCGGTTGATATGAAGGTGAAGTTTTATGAGGGAGATTATGTAGTGTATACCAACCAGGCGCTGAACAGATACATTGTAGAAACTTTAGAGCCACAAGGTGTCGATTCCTTTTTTGCATGGAACTTCTTTGATTCAGTTTTGGGCGAAAAGGAATATTTCTCTGCTTATGTTTTTGAAGACGATGCGGCAGAATTACTAAAAAAAGATCCTGATCTGCGCAAAAAGCTGGATGATGAGAAAGCAAAGAACCCGCAACTGGCCAATAGCGCTGCCGCTCAATTAAATTTTGTGTACCGCAATTCACCCTATTTTGAAAAAACCTATCTTCGGTACCCGGTAGGCAGGTTGTTAACTGATACCAAACTCGATATACAATAATTAATGGAACAAGATATTAGTTTTGCAACGTCCCCGGTAGCTTGTATTATAGCTGCAATAACCCTAATAGTTACATTTATTGCTTTTTATAATGAAGATGTGTATAACAGGCTGATCTTACAGCCTTATAATGTATCACGAGGGAAATATGTGTATACGCTGATTACAAGCGGGTTTATTCATGCCGACTTCATGCACTTGTTGTTCAATGGAATGACCTTTTATTTTTTTGCCTTTGATTTAGAGAAAATCTTGGGTCACTGGGAGTTTGGATTGCTTTATATGTTTAGCCTGATTTTAAGCGATTTGCCATCAGTAATAAAACATAAAAATGACTTTTGGTATCGTAGTTTAGGAGCATCAGGCGCTATTAGTGGTGTTGTATTCAGTGCAATATTATTTAATCCTTTAGGCGAAATGGGCTTAATATTTATACCGAAGTTTCACATTCCAGCAGTTCTTTTCGGTGTATTATATCTCATTTACTGCTCTTACTCATCTAAAAAAGGCATTGGTAATATCAATCATGATGCGCACTTTTTCGGGGCCTTAAGCGGCGTTTTGATCACTATTATATTGATCCCGCAGGTGGTACCTTATTTTTTGCATGCAGTTACCGGGGGAGTTCAATCACTGTTCCATTAATAAAATTACCATCGGCATCCAGTAAAAAGCTCATAGGGTTTTCGGGATCTTTAATGATCTCGAACAAAACATAGCCCCACTTTTTCCAGAAGTTCTCAAGCACCTGCCCATAGATTTTGCCCTGCCAAAAATCGAAAAGTGGTTTGCTGCTGATACCACGAAGCGGCATAGCCTCGATAAAAGTTTCTTCACCGGCTGGCAGCACATTATATTCTGGCAGACGGTTAAACAGGTAAGCCGAGTAAAATATCCGCGCGTTAAACTCTTCAAACTGGATAGGATGAAGTGGCTTGCCTTCAATTTTTTCGAGTACCTCTTTATGATAAGCTCGGTTCGCACCGTTATCCTGGAGGCAGATGATCAGCCCAAAATCTTTTATCCGCAGCGAAAAGGTTAAAGTATTGATCTCATCGCGATAACCGAATAAGTCTTCTTCATTATCCACCTTAAACAAAAACAGGCTGAACGGCTTAAAATCTTCAAATACGATTGGCTGACAAATGCTTTGCAGCATCAAATGCAGGTTGCTGAATTTATGAATTAGAGATTGAGAAATATTGAACTCCTGTCCCTGCGCGTGCTGCTGTTTTATACCCGCCTGCACCTCATTAAATAAAATGCCATACAGCAGCTTGCCTGCCCATTGAAAAAGTTTTATCTCATCTACCTGTTTAACCGCAGCAAAACCGGCATTAAATGCTTCGGCAATTTCTGCTTCTAAAGGCTCCAGATACTGCTCATTTATCTGTGCTGCGCATGGAACTTTCAGGTCTTTGTAAGTAGCATAACTTTCATCCAGTAATTTAAAAGGCTGGTCCTCTAAATTGTAGCGACTCATCAGCCAGGCAGGGAATACCTGTATCTTTTCTTCTTCGGATGATAAAGTTTGACCTGTCAAAAAGCAGACGCGGTTACTGAAATTAAATTGCTGGAATGGATAATAAATTTGTGCCGGCATGGCCGCAAAGATAAGAATGAAATTTTCAGGGGGTAATTGTTTTTAGGGTGATGACATTGCGGTGATTAGTTTTGTCTCCAATAAAAAGTAATGTCATTTCGACGAACGGGCGGGCGACAGCGGTGGCCGTGAGGAGAAATCTTATACGATCTGCATAGCCTGCATGTCGCTTGTATAAGGTTTCTCTTCGCCCACTCGCAGTGTCCCCAGCGGCTCATCGAAATGACATAGTTTTTTAAATGAGCTGCTATGCGTTACATGCATATGGCAATTCTGAGTGATGATTTTATACCCTTCACCTTTTAGCTTTCGCCTTTTACCTTTCCGCTTTCACCTTCCCAACAAATATTTTAGCTTTGAATCCGAACATGGAATTGACTTACCAACCTTTTGAGCTTGAATTAAAGCACCCCTTCACTATTGCTAAATTTTCACGGACCTCTACATCTTTAATGTTTGTACAGATAAAGCACGAAGGATATGTCGGCTACGGCGAAGCCTCTATGGTACCCTATATGGGCGAAAGTCATCAAAGTGCGGCTGAGTTTTTAAATAAGATCGACGTTTCGCAGTTCAAATATCCTTTTGATTTCGATGCGATCATTGATTATCTCGACAGCATTGCTCCTGGCAATCCGGCTATAAAGGCGGCTGTTGATATTGCTTTACATGACCTTGATGGTAAAATAAAACAACAACCCTGCTGGCAACTATTAGGCAGCGATCCTGCTAAAATGCCTGTTACCAGTTTTACAGTGGGTATCGATACACCTGAGGTGATCATTAAAAAAGTAAAAGAGGCCGATGAATGCAAAGTGATCAAAGTAAAATTGGGTAGGGACAGCGATAAGGAACTTATTGAAACCATACGCTCAGTTACCGATGTACCATTGTATGTAGATGCCAACCAGGGCTGGACCGACCTACGCCAAAGCCTGGACATGACCCACTGGCTGCACGAACACGGCGTGGTACTTATAGAGCAACCCATGCTAAAAACCGACCCTGACAGCAATGCGTGGCTTACAGAACGCAGTCCAATTCCAATTATCGGTGATGAAGCGGTTCAACGCTTACCCGATGTAGAAAAAGCCAAAGGTGTTTATCATGGCATCAATGTAAAACTGATGAAGTCGGCAGGAATGCACGAGGCGCATCAAATGATACTGAAAGCAAAAGAATTGGGATTGAAAGTGCTGATCGGCTGTATGAGCGAAACCAGCTGCGCTACATTGGCTGCCGCCGCCCTTGCCCCCCAATGCGACTGGGCCGATCTGGATGGACCGCTGCTGACTAAAAATAACCCATTCAAAATGCCGGAGTTTAAGAATGGGAAATGGGTGTTGAATAACAAACCAGGCCTAGGATTAGAGAAGTAAAAAGGGGTGTCATGCTGAGGCACTCGAAGCACGGTGTGGTGGGAATGGGGTTATTATTAGGAACGGAAACATCAAATGAGCCAATATTTTGTCTACATCTTACTTTGTAACGATAACTCTTATTATACAGGAATAACCAACAACTTAGACCGGCGTTTATACGAACATACAAATGGAATTGACCCCAAGTCGTATACATTTAAAAGAAGACCTGTAAAATTGGTTTTCCAGGAAATGTTTACTGAGGTTTACACAAGCAATAACTTTTGAGAAGCAGGTCAAAGGTTGGAATAAAAGAAAGAAAGAAGCTTTGATTCAGGGAAGATGGGATTTACTGCCGAAATTGTCAAAACGAAAACAGTCTCTTATATTAAGCATCTCGCAGAGGCCTTTACCCACCATGCTTCGAGTGACTCAGCATGACACCCTCTTTACAAGACCGAAATTTAATTTATTCTAATACTGCTCAAAATTTCTTCGACTATCACTAATTCTTTGTTATGGCTTTCTGATCCGATAAATTCCTTGTCAGCTGTAAATGAGCACAGAAGCAGAGTGCTTTCAAATCCAATCATCCAATAATAAATTATACTATCTTCCGAAGCTTCACCGCTATAAAACGCAGCCTCCCAATCTCCTAGTTTGGTCAAAACGGCGTCTTCATTTTCGTTTAGCTCGTCCTGAACATATTGAGGTCCTTTATCTACGCCACCTTCTTCCCAGCGGTAAGGCGTTATTCTTAAATTTCCGCTCCATTCAGAGGTATTGAAAAAGGCATAAGTACCTTCGTCATCTTCATACTCCGACCAATTTTCAGGCAATGTCGTGGAAAACCAGCCACTGGATGAACTAAATTCCCAATAATTCATAATCCCTACCTCACCCTTTTCAAAATAAGCACCGTTTGTTTTGATTGCAGATCAAAATTGCCCGGCCGGATGCCATTGGGAAATATCTGGAATTTAAGCGTATTGACATCAACAAACTGCAGTAGCCCCATCATACTAATACGGGAATTATTATTTGGATTTTGAGCGATCAGGTCGATCTTCGCAGGATTGCTGGTAAAATCGACTGTATACTTCATAGGCGGAGAATCGGTATACCGTACCGAAAGGATGAGCGTATTATTTTTCAGGAATGTTAACCCTCCAACCTCATTTCGTGAATCCCGGCCTTCCCATTTGCCCAATAGATCTTTTACCGTATGCGGTTTTTGTGCGAATACCGAAACCGACCCCAGGATCATTAAAAAGGCTATTATATATTTTCTCATCAAAACTTGATTATAAATGGACTTGTTGCCAAACTCAATTCGTGCAATTCGCCCCAATTCGAAAAATTCGTGTTAATTCTATTTATCGCTCAGCATGATCGGGTTTCCTTTCCCATTCCCAATAATGATCACCTTTGCATTTTGTGAAAGTGCAATTTCTTTTTGAGCCTTGATGCCTTCGTACTGCAATTGCTTATCGGAAAGACTTTCGGATATGATCTTCTGGTAATCAGCGATACCCTGGGCCTCCACGCGTTTACGGTCGGCCTCCTGGCGTTCTTTCTGTAACACAAACTGCATTTTCTGTGCTTCCTGCTCCGCTTGTATCTTGGATTCGATACTTGCTTTTACCGATGCCGGCAGTGAAATATTGCGAATCAGCACACTTTGCACTTCGAGGCCGTTCTTTTCAAAGCTTTTGGTAATGGTTTGATTGATCCGCGACTGAAATTCGGCCCTTTTAGTTGAATAAAGATCGACCGCCTGGTAATTTACCGCATTATCACGTATTGCCGTACGGGTTATCGGGCGAACGATCTTATCTTCATAATTAATACCTATGTTCTGCAATATAAAGGGTGCTTTTGAGGGATTTACATTGTATAGGACTGACAAGTCTATAGTTACCTCCAAGCCATCTGATGACAATACCCGGATAGCATCATCTCCTTCTTTTTGTCCCTCAGTAGCAACTCCGCTCATGGTATAGTTCTGTGTGCGGGTTTCAAAATTTGTTACTTCAACCAGCGGATTGATGATATGCAGACCGCTACCCAATACGTTATCCTGAACTTTGCCGAACAGAGTTTGCACGCCAACCTCACCCGCGCCTATCTGCTTGAACATAGATAAAGCCAAGCCAATGACGATGACACCAACTCCAACCCGGTTAACTATACCGCCAAAACGATTGGATGGTTCAGGCGAACGCTTGAGAACTATACCCACAATGAGTATAATGATCCCTAAAATTGCGATAAACATAGGTTTTTAATTTTTAAAGTTTTTTCTGCATGTTGCGCACCTCCTTGAGGAGACGCACTTTTAAAATTACAAACACTGCACCTATAAACACTGCACCCAAAATATACTCATACCGGCTTTTTTCGATGCCGGTCCATATCATAATGATGCAGAAAACAAGGGCAAGGTTGTAAATTACGTTAAGCGCTAATTTCTTACCCATATCAATAAACTTCTATAGTTGGGTCAATTTCCTGTTGCCAGGCTAAAATGCCGCCCTGCAGATTATATAAATTGGTAAATCCAAAATTTTGCTCCAATTGGGCAATGGCTGCAGCACTGCGTTTGCCGCTGCGGCATTGTACAATTACGGGTTTATCTTTGGCAATACGTTCAGCTTCTATCAATATTCCTCCCAGCGGGATCAGCAGTCCGCCCAGGTTAGACATTTCATATTCAAAATCTTCGCGAACATCAATTAATTGAAAATCTTCGCCTTTATCCATCATTTCCTTCAGTTCTTCAACAGTTATTTCTTTCATGGTGTTAAAAATAATTTAAATCAAATGTAGGCTTTTTCTGTATAATTAATAAGTCACATCTTTTGTAACAAACACTAAATAAGAGCGTTTTATATATGTTTGTATAAAATTTACATCGACGGATGAAGAAGATAACCCGGTTTTTTTGGTTCTGTTCCGGAGCCCATGTTGGTACGCTGAAGAAATATCCCATCGAGCATAATAAATACGTAGGTATTGGCGCCACTATATTTTTTACAGCATTATTTGCCTCTTTGTCAGGTGGTTATGCTATGTATTTCGTTTTTAACGGCAGTCCTTTTGCCGTAGGATTTGCCATTTTATTCGGCATGTTGTGGGGATTGGCCATATTCAATATGGACCGTTATATCGTATCCAGTATCAATAAAGAAGGCACCACCCGCCAGCAGATAGCGCAGGCCTCGCCGCGTATTTTATTGGCCATCATGATAGGCGTGGTGATATCCCGCCCGCTGGAATTGAAAATTTTTGACAAAGAAATCAGACAAAAGTTAAAGACTGCCTATCTCAAAGGTCAGAACCGCAAAATCGATACACTACAGAAAGCATATAACCAAAAATATGCGATGGAGCTGACCAAAAATTCCGATCTGAAGAAGGAAAAAGATTCACTGGAAAAAGATATCAACCGTTCCCGATACCAGCTGAACCAGGAAGTTTTTGGTGACAAAACCAATCAAACCTCCGGTATAGTAGGCTATGGTACTTATGCAAAGCAGAAACAGCAGGTTTTACAAGAGAAAGAAGATCGCTTAAAAACAGTTACGGATAATATAGGCCAGATGGACAACTACCTGAGCCAGCGAAAAGATTTTGAAGGACTGAATGGCACCCGCATGTTCAATGGTCATGAATTGGACAGTTTAGCCAACGTCGCAGGTTTCTCTGACCGTAACTGGGCTTTGGGACAATTGACTTATAACGACAACGGCACCCGTGATCTGGACACTTACCTGGCGATATCATTTATCGGATATCTCTTTATCTTGTTCGAGTGTCTGCCTGTGTTTGTAAAGCTGATGTCACCGAAAGGACCGTATGACGTGGCTTTAAATAAAGTGACGGAGTCGGATATTTATTATGCTGAGAAAGAGAAAGAGCGTGAAATGGCCTCAACCGACCGCATCTTCGACCATCACCTCGACGTGGATACCGACCGCAAAAAACGGATCATTACCGCCCAATCGGAGTATGATTTTGAGCATCATACTTATGATTGATGGGTTAGTTAAGTGGTTAAGTAGTTGAATGGTTGATTGGTTTGTCAAATTGATTTGGTTAACCACTTAACTACTCACATAATCAACTATTCAACTAATTTAGTAATTTCAGCTCCGATTAACTCGGACACATGAAGAAGTTTTACCTATTGGCAGCAGCCTTACTGTTCGCTGCTGCATCATTTGCTCAGGACGATACCAAGCAAAAACCCCTTTTCTATTCTATTTCGTTTCCAAACGCGGTTCACCACGAAGCTGAAATTGTGTTGACTATCCCCAATGCACCTTCGGGGGCAATACGGGTACGCATGAGCCGTTCATCAGCTGGAAGATATGCCACACACGAGTTTGGCAAGAACGTTTATAACGTTAAAGCCACAAATGCTGATGGCACCGAATTGGAAATACGACAACTGGAAGGCGACCTGTACGAAATCCCTGTACATGGCGACGCCGTTAAAATTAGCTATACCCTTTTCGCCAACTGGACCGATGGTACCTATGCCAGCGTCGACCCAAGTCATGCGCACCTGAATATGCCTGCAGCTTTTATGTGGGTAGTTGGCCAGGATAAACGCCCGATCAGGTTTCAGTTTAATGATCTGGACAAATATGGCTGGAAAGTAGCCACACAGTTAAAAAACGAGGGCGCCGGAATTTACAGCGCGCCAAACATGCAATACATGATGGACAGTCCGACTGAGCTATCAGCCTATAAAGTAAGCAGCTGGGATGTTGATAATAACGGCAAAAAAGAAAAGATCAATCTTACCATTCACTCAGATGACGATCAGAGCGTGATCGATGCCTTTGCTAAGCAAATAGGCCGAATGGTGCTTGAGGAAAAAGCTGTTTTTGGCGAACTACCAACTTATGATTATGGCGAATACACCTTCCTGGATGATGTTTATCCAACAAATTCAGGCGATGGTATGGAACATCGTAACTCAACCTGTATCGTTCATCCGGCAGCAAAAGTTGGCGGTAACGAACTAAGATTAATTAGCACCTACTCTCATGAGTACTTCCACAGTTGGAACGTGAAACGGATCCGCCCAAAATCACTGGAGCCATTCAATTTTGAGCATGCTGATATGAGCAGTGAACTTTGGTTTGCCGAAGGCTTTACTCAATATTATGGCGAAATGGTACTGGTTCGCGCCGGTTTCCATAATGTGGATGACTACGGACGTACCCTTGCAGGTTTGGTAAACCAGATCTTAAATACTCCCGGTGCAGCTAAATATCCCGCAACACAAATGAGCCGCTATTCGGTATTTGCAGATGCGGGTGTATCTATCGATCCAAACAACCAGGCGAATATGTTCACCAGTTATTATACTTATGGCGGCGCAATAGCCCTGGCGCTCGATCTGCGCTTAAGATCAGAATTTAACCTGACGCTGGATGATTACATGCGCACCGTTTGGCTTGATCGTGGTAAAGTGATGAAACCTTACACAATTCCTGACCTGCAAGCCGACCTGGCCAAAGTGACCAAGAACCCAAAATTCGCTGCCGATTTCTTCAATAAATACATCTACGGCATTGAAAAGAACGATTATGCAGCGTTGTTAGCTAAAGCCGGATTGCTGTTACGCAAAGCTGCACCTGGTAAAGGCTGGGCTGGTCCATTGAGCTATAACCGCAACCGTGGCCGCTCAGGTGAAGCACGCACTACAGAGGAAGCAGGTTTGCCGGTACAGGTAAGCATTATAGGTACGCCGGTATATAAAGCAGGTTTGGACGTAGGTGATATTATTCTGAAAGCTGATGGTAAAGAAGTAAAAGATGCACAATCATTTACTGATATTGTATCTGCAAAAAATCCGGGCGACAAGATCGTGGTAAATTATAAAAACCGCACCGGTGAGCATGAAACTACGATTACGCTGGAAGAAAGCCCATACTTTGAAGTAGTAACCTTCGAGAAAGCAGATAAAGAATTAACCAAAGAACAAACCGACTTCCGTAACAACTGGCTATCAACCAAAGTCAAATAAGCATGAAGAGATTTATAACGTCGATCGCAATGATAGCGATCGCCTGTGGCAGCTATGCGCAGGATGTCAATAAAATGATCAAACAGGATGATGTGGAACGCATCATCAAAACGCTTTCTGCTGATGATATGCAGGGGCGGGCCACTTTTACTCCCGGTATTGAGAAGGCTGCACAATTTATCGAAAGCGAATACAAGCAGATAGGCCTGCAACCGATGGCGGGTAACACCGGTTATCGCCAAAATTTTACAATGATAAAAAGCACGCCGACGAAAGCTGAGATCAGTATAAATGGCACACCGGTTCCCGCCGAAAATGTTGCCATACAGGGAAGCGAATCATTTAGCTGGAATAAGCCGGAGGATGCCGAAATTGTAAAAGTAGGTCCTGACCAGGATCTGCGAAAAGCATACATGTCGGCTTTACAAAGCGGCAAAAATATGCTGATATTGATCGATCCTAAGTTCAGCGATCTGTTTAAGCGTGTGCGCGGACGGGCAATGGGTGGGGCCGTGTCTTTTAAAGATGGCCAGTCTAAAAGGGCGTCACTTGCATTTGCTCTTGGTACTTTTGACGATGTAAAATCACTGACTGTTAATTATGAAGTGAGCAGCAAAGAGCTGCCCTTATTTAATATTGCAGGCATCATCCCAGGCAAAACCAAGCCAAATGAATACGTGGTATTTTCCGGACACTATGACCATCTTGGTATTATAAAACCTGTTAAAGGCGATAGTATTGCTAATGGCGCGGATGATGATGCCTCTGGAACAACAGCTGTGATCAGCCTTGCGAAGTATTACAAAAAGTTAAACGATAATGCTCGTACCTTGATATTCGTTGCGTTTACAGCAGAAGAGATCGGCGAATATGGCTCTCAATACTTTGCTAAAACCGTTGATCCGGATAAAGTGGTAGCCATGTTCAATATCGAAATGATCGGCAAAGCATCTAAATTTGGTCAGAACTCGGCCTTCATAACAGGCTTCGAGCGTTCCGACTTCGGCAAAATATTGCAAAAGAATTTGGAAGGTACCGCCTTTAAATTTTACCCCGATCCATACCCGGCGGAAGACCTTTTCTACCGGAGCGATAATGCATCACTGGCTAAAGTAGGTGTTCCGGCGCATACCATCTCTACCGACCAGATCGATATCGATAAGCTATATCATACCGTTGGCGATGAATTCAGCACACTGGATGTAGGCAATATTACCTCGACCATCAGGGCGATTGCTTTAAGTTCCCGCACCATTGTTGCAGAAACCGATACGCCGACCAGAGTGCCTAAATTGGAAAGATAAAATCAGTAGCGGTGGCAGTTTGCAGTAGCAGTAATTTAGAAACGACTGCCAACTGCTCCTGCCACTGCTACCCTAAAAAACATATGAGTGCAATTCCCCGCATTGCCATACAAAGCGTCGGCACCGGTTTAATAATGATGGCTTTTTTTACCATGATGTGGACCGGCATTGCCTATGGCAGCATGACCAGCAATGGACTGATCGTCTTAATACTATTCTCGCTTATTGCCGCAGTACTTGTGATCAATGGTATAAAGTTTTACCGTGAGGCAAAACGTTTCCCAAAATCTGAAAGCGAAGCAGATAAAGCAGAAGAAAAAAGAACCGGCAAATGGTTCGGGATTATCTTCGGCGCTGAAGGTTTGCTGATTTTTGTTGGCATCAATATCGTGATCAACATCGGCCATGCCGACCTTACCATTCCGGTTATCGCATTGATCGTCGGGCTGCATTTTTACCCGCTGGCAAGGGTATTTAGGAGAACGATCGATTATTACCTGGCTACCTGGACAACTATTGTAGCCATTATCGGTATTGGGTTGATATTAAATAAATCCTATTCAACTGCTGCAGTGGATGCTTTTGTAGGTGTAGGTACTGCAATTGCTACTTCTTGCTATGGGGTTTATATGATATATGCAGGTAAGAGATTGGTAAAATCAGAGGTTTAATCTAAAGTCTCATTTAAAACAGCGTTATATTTCTCCACAGCAGGATTGTTATTTAATTCAACAACTTCAAAAGTGTTGGATAGAGGTAACGATTGGTTGGTAATAGCTAAATATTCTGTTACAACATTTTCATCGATTTGAATTTTCCCGTGCCCGGCCCAGTGTCTATTGCTTCCAGTTTTTTTAATTCCGGAAACCCAATAATAATCGCCACTCAGGATTTCATAATGATTTCCCCCGCCGCGACTTTGTTTCGAAAACGCCAAACCATTAAAATATATCGTCCTTCCTGTTCGTGAAAAGAAAGCTTTCCCTATCCATGCTGGGCCGTTATCGTTATAACCTGTCTTTAACTCCACATATACCAACTTACTTTTCATAATTTTAGTATTATAACTCTTTTCGCATCACATAATCATTCATCCAATACGGGCCGATGGGGATGTCCTCCTCATAGGCTACACTGAAGCCCATTTTTTCATAAAAATTCTTGGCTTTGTTGTGGCGGTTCACATTCAGGTCGAGCGTATGTTTGCCGGCTTCAATAGTTTTTTGAGCAACTTCATTGATCAACACTTTTCCATACCCTTTACCCTGTGTTTCCGGCAGGCAATATAATTTGTGCAGCTTGTATATGTCCGGGTCTTCTTCGCGTGGGGAATAGCCTGCAAAAGCAACAGGCTTACCATCTTCAATCAGCAATAAGTAAGTTTGTGTGCCCCGTTCTAATTGAGCAGAGATATTTTCAACCGAATAGATCTTGTTCAGCATAAACTCAATCTGTTCCTTTTCCAATATCGGCGAATAGGTTACCCACCAGGTTTTTTCGGCAATTTCTATTATGGTGTCAAGGTCGTGTAGGGTGGCTTGTCGGATGGTATACATTTCTTAGTTGTGAGTAGTGAATGGTGAGTAGTGAGTCGAGCGTCTCATAACTCAATACTTACAACTCAAAACTAATATTTATACCGTTCGCCCCAAAGTTTCTTCAGTTTTTCTTTGGTTTCCGCTTCGCGGGAGTTATTGCCTGGGTCATAAATTTTGGTACCTCTTATAGCTTCCGGCAGAAAATCCTGGTCGACGAAATTGCCTTCGAAACTGTGAGCATATTTGTATTCCTTACCATAACCAATGTTCTTCATCAGTTTGGTTGGCGCATTGCGCAAATGCAAAGGAACTGGCAAATCGCCGTGTTCTTTTACCAAAGCGATTGCCGCACCAATTGCCGTTGTTGCCGAATTGCTCTTAGGCGAAGTAGCCAGGTAAATAGCCGTTTGAGAAAGAATCAATTGTGACTCCGGCCAGCCGATAACATTCACCGCCTCAAAGCAGGATTGTGCCAGCAACAAAGCATTCGGATTAGCATTGCCGATGTCTTCTGATGCCAGGATCAGCATACGACGTGCAATGAACAGCGGGTCCTCTCCGCCTACGATCATCCGCGCCAGCCAGTAAACAGCGCCATTCGGGTCACTGCCGCGCATGGATTTGATAAAGGCGGAGATGATATCATAATGCTGCTCGCCAGTTTTATCATACAGCGCCATGTTCTGCTGTACATGCTGTAAAGCTACTTCATTCGTGATGACGATCTTTTTGGTTGGGAAGGCATTCACCAACAGCTCGAAAATATTCAGCAGCTTACGCGCATCGCCACCAGAAAGCCGGAGTAAAGCTTCATACTCTTTAACCTCAATATTCTTTTGCTTCAGCACCACATCTTCCTTCATTGCCTTATTGATCAGGTTGACGAGGTCGTCCTCTTCCAACGATTGCAGGATATAAACCTGGCACCGTGACAGCAAAGCCGAGATAACCTCGAACGATGGGTTTTCAGTGGTAGCGCCAATCAGGGTAACAATACCTCGCTCAACAGCTCCCAAAAGAGAATCTTGTTGTGATTTAGAGAATCGGTGTATTTCGTCGATGAATAAGATAGGCAGCGTTTCGCCCAACTCCCTCAATTGCGATGCTTTTTCAATCACTTCCCGCACATCCTTCACACCCGAATTGATCGCGCTTAACGAAAAGAAAGGGCGGTATAAAGTCTGCGAAATAATATATGCCAACGTAGTTTTACCCACCCCCGGCGGTCCCCAGAATATTATGGAGGGCAGCGAACCCGATTCAATGGCTTTGCGCAATACTGCACCCTTCCCAACCAGGTGTTTCTGGCCAACATAATCATCCAGCGACTTCGGGCGCATGCGCTCGGCTAATGGCGGCAAATTGTTCATGTAGTAAAATTCGGAAATAAAAATTCAAATCCTAAAAAATTTAGTATTTTTAAAGTGGTCGAATTTGACCACTTTAAAAAAAAAGAAGATCATGTTGGTGACAACACCAACTTAGGTAAAGAAGTTTCACTAACTGACTTCAATAGAAGTCTATTACATCTTATTAAGACTAAACCGCCTAAAAAAGACGATACGCCACCGGAAGAACCTGAAAAAGAAAAGTAGTTGTATTATTGGTGGTTAGGTAGTACTTTTAGATAGACCTAATCACGCAATAATGACTAAACCAGACCAACCAGATAACAATAATCAGCCAAGCCAAGAATTGCCAAATTCTAATCCTGTTCATTATACCGAACAGGAAAATCAAAATGGTAACAGCAGAACTAGCACTCAAAACCCCAAGTACCTCAAAAAAATTTGGAAGTTTATTGGCGAGAATGGCGCAAAAGCCCATTTTAGCAATCTGACGTCCTTTTTTATGCTTGTCGTGACCATTATTTTGGCGTGGTATACATTTAGACTCTTTAATATCTCCAATAAAAGTATAGCTGTTGCTATAACAGCCGATAGTATCGCCAAAGCATCTCTCGATGAAAGTAAAATAAATAATTTTAAAGCCGCCGTTAGACAAAAAACTATTGATAGCTCGACTGCTATTACTGATGCTCAAAAACTTAAAAGAGACACTAATTTTGTTAAGAAGCAAACACAAGGCATTGATTCGCAAATAGTGGCTCTTCAAGAGACACGTAAAGAATTTGAAATTGAAAATAGACCTCTCATACAAGCGATAGATTTGCAATTTGATACTCTTAAACCTGGAAAAGATGTTTGTATATCTTTCAATTTTAGGAACTACGGGAAGCAGCCAGTAAGATGCCTTACGTCCCAGTACGCTATAGATTATCAACTTGGAAAGGATTTCAAAATGAAACCAAAGGTCAACTGGAATTACAACTTTATAAACGGGTATCTTACAAGTGGTAATTACTCTCACCACTTTTGGCGATCTGCGGATACGGTTAACACGGAATCTGTTAGACGTATAATTAATGGGGATATATCTACCTATGTGTTTGGTAAACTCATCTATCAAAATACTGTGACACTTAAAAAAACAGAATACGATTTTAATTTCCGGCTCAAGTTTGTTCCAGCGGGATTTGGGGTAGAATCCATTACTAATGAGGTAATACCTATTAAGAACTAATTTCCGAACTGGTGTAAGATTGTACGTCATTGCCAATTCGGAAATAAAAATTCAAATCCTAAAAAATTTAGTATTTTAGGAACAATTATATGATACAACAGTTTGATCAATCCAACTACCGCTCTATTTGCGATCAACTGGCAGCTGCCGATCCCGAACTGCAATATATTATTGATGCCCATGGCTATCCGCCATTCTGGTCAAGGCCCAATAGTTTTGAGTCGCTGGTGCATATTATTTTAGAGCAGCAGGTTTCGCTGGCGTCTGCTTTATCAGCCTTGAATAAATTGAAAGAGCGCGTTCAGGAATTAACCCCTGCTCGGGTACTGCTGCTTACTGACGAAGAAATGCGCACCTGCTATGTAAGCCGTCAAAAAAACGGGTATATTAAATATCTTGCTGAAGCATTGTTGAGCGGTCAGCTGAAGTTGGAAGAATTTCATCATATGCCTGATGATGAAGTCCGGGCGCAACTAACAGCTCTTAAAGGTATCGGTAACTGGACTGCCGATGTATACCTGATGTTCGCCCTGCAACGGGCAGATATTTTTCCTATCGGGGATTTGGCTGCGGTAAATGCACTGAAAAGGATCAAGAAATTACATCACGCCATTACCCAACCGGAAATGCTATTGATTGCTGAGCAATGGCGACCCTATCGCACCCTTGCCGCTATGCTGTTGTGGCATTTTTATTTAAGCACACCGCGACCATCATCCAAAGCTGCTGCAACCAAATAAGCCTTAAATTGTAACAGAAGCGCCATTTTTAGCAAGTCAAGGGCAATCAATCCGGACAAAATCCGTTTAGGGGATATTCATTCATAAGTTTTGGCTTATGAATTTTTTGTGCGTAAATTTGATAGATACTCCGAAACCTGCGCATCGCAATTCATCTTGTTGAAATATTAAAAGTACTTGCCTATGAAACTGATTATTCATGGAGGCTTTTTTAACGAATGGAAAACCAACCAGGAGGTAAAGTACGCCAAACAAGAAGCGTTGCGCGAAATTGTACAATTAGGTTACCGGTATCTTCAAACGCATAATGCTATTGAAACTGTAGTATATACGGTAGCTTTACTGGAAGACTGCGATCTTTTCAATGCGGGCACCGGTTCACAAATACAAAGCGATGGTAAGATCAGGATGAGCGCCTCATTAATGGATGGAAAATCCATGCAGTTTTCAGGAGTTATTAATATTGAAGGGGTTAGAAATCCCATCCGCGTAGCGGAAAAACTTATAAGCCGTGAAGATAAAGTATTGAGCGGTAAAGGTGCAATTGAATTTGCGCGGTATAACGGATTCCCGTACTATAATCCTGAAACACCGATGCGCCGCCGCGAATATGAAAAGAAACTAAGCGATTCCATACGCATGGGTACGGTAGGATGTGTAGCGCTGGATATTTATGGCGACCTGGCAGCAGCGACTTCTACGGGAGGTAAAGGCTTCCAGATCCCTTACCGTGTAAGCGATTCGGCCACGGCGGCGGGAAATTATGTGAATCGATATGCCGGGGTATCCTGTACAGGGATAGGCGAAGATATTGTGAGCGGTGCAGTCGCACCGAAGATTGTAACGAGGGTAACTGACGGTATGGCAATCCAGGCGGCGACAAACAAAACCTTAAACGAATTAAAATCGTTTAACGGGTGCGCAGGAGTGATTGGGATTGCTGCTAACGGTGATACTTTTCACGCTGATACCCACCCTTATATGGTGTGGGCACTGCATGACGGGCTGGTGGAGGTTTTCAATTGAACCCTGCAAATGCTTGTTAATCAATTTTATATGTATATTAGCAAAATTAATTAGTAGCACCGGGATAGAATAAATGCGTATAAGACTAATCATTTTCTTTTGCCTGATCAGCTTTTCGGCCTCGGCCCAAATCTGGGAAAAGATAGGTTTCAAAAAGAAACACATCGTGTTGCCTGCCCTTCCGCCTGCGAAAGGGCATCAGTTTGTTAGCACCAATAACACTTTAATTTTAAATAATTTGCAGGCTCAGCCAATCGTGCTGGAGACTTGCGAGTTCACGCTTGTTGCTACTTCAAAAATGGTAATGGAGCAGGCTAAGCACAATATGCGTTTCCGTATTTATAACGATGCCAGCTACAATTTCAGCGACCTGGCAGCTTTGTATGTTAAACTGCATCGCTGGTCGGAAGCTAAATGGTATTATTTGCAAAGCAACAATATATCGCGCCAGCAAAATGACGACAAGCATACGATGAACAATTTGCTTGGCCTGGCGGATATAAAAGTAAACACCGGCGATATACCGTCAGCAAAAGCCGATCTGATGGAGGCACGTGATCTTTCACGCTCATTGGGCATGCAAACCCAAACTGCTGATATTGAAAAACAAATACTTTTATTGGCTCAAAATAACGGCACGGCACAAAAACCTGATGTAAAATATGCGGAAGGCACCTTAAATGCTGAAAAAAAGACACTTTAGCATACGGCATTGAAACTTTCCGCGTTATTATCCGTCCAAGTAAAACATAAATTGTAATATTGTTATTTCTATGACAGAGGCAGTATTTACACTGTCTCTTTTTATTTACATTAGCAAAGCTATAATAGGCACGAGTATTGATGTTCAGTTTAGATTTAAAGCGAGTAAAAGATATGTTCAGGAAAATATATATTCTATTGGTGCTTGCTGCCATGTTCGCATGCAAAGCATCTCCGGCTAACCAGCCAATGAAAAAGGTTGACGGGTCAAATGACCTTCAACCCGACGCACAACAAAGCGTCGTATGTCAGTATATAGCCACTATTATCAGTGAGCATAATTATAAAAAGGTTCCGTTGAATGATTCATTGTCGGAGGTAGTTTTTAAACGCTATGTAAAAGCGCTCGACGAAAACCATAACTACCTGCTGGCATCTGATATTAAGGACTTTGATAAATACAAAGATGTGATTGACGACGACCTGAAAAGCGGAAATCTGTCTGATGTATTCTACATGTTCAATGTTTATCAGAAACGTTATAATGACCGTATAAAATATTCACTGGCCCAATTGGATAAGAGTTTCGATTTCAACGGTCATGATAGCTTCACTTTCGACCGCGACAGCCTGCCTTACTTTGCCTCAGAAGATGAGTCAAATAAAACCTGGACCGAACGTGTAGAGTACGACCTGCTTAACCTGAAAATGGCTAACCCTGATCTCGCTAAAGACAAGGAAACTTTAAAGAAACGTTATGAGAGCTTATTGTCGCAGTCGAACAAGCTGAACAATCAGGATGTGTTCCAGATTTTCATGGATGCATTCACCAATGCTGTCGACCCGCACACCAACTACTTTAACCCTGCCAATGCGGCCAATTTCAATATCGAAATGTCGCGCTCTCTGGAAGGTATTGGTGCAACGCTGCAGTCAAAAGATGAGTATGTGACGATTTCATCTATCGTTCCGGGTGGTCCTGCCGATAAGAGTAAACAGTTATCTCCTGAAGACCGCATTGTTGGCGTGGCTCAAGGTAAAACAGGTGAATTCCAAAACGTGATAGGATGGAGAATAGAAAATGCTATTGCTCTTATCCGTGGTACTAAAGGAACTATCGTTCGTTTGGAAGTGTTGTCGAAAGGAAGCAGCACCAGCAGCAAGCCTAAAGTGGTAGAGATGGTTCGTGAAAAGATCATCCTGAAAGATCAGTCGGCTAAAAAAGAAATACGCACTTACAACTCAAACGGTAAGGAAGTAAAGATCGGTATCATATCCATCCCGGCATTCTATATTGATTATAACGACTATAAATCCGGTAACCCAAACTATAAGAGCACAACCCGCGACGTGAAATTGATCCTGGATACCCTGAAACGCGAAAATGTGGACGGCGTTGTGATCGACCTTCGTGAAAATGGCGGCGGCTCTTTAATGGAAGCAATTGATTTGGGTGGATTGTTTATCAAAACAGGCCCGATCGTTCAGGTTCGTGATGCACGCGACCAAACTGAAGTAGATAATGATGAGGATCCGGCGATCGCTTATTCTGGTCCGATGGCTGTGGTAGTTGACCGTTTCAGCGCATCAGCATCAGAGATATTTGCCGGAGCTATGCAGGATTATGGTCGTGCGTTGATACTGGGTACTCAAACTTATGGTAAAGGTACCGTACAAAATGCAATCGACCTGGATAAGGTGATCAAACCATCTGTATTAGCCGACCTGATGGCCAAAATGAATGGCAAGACTGACAAAACCGTTAACACTGGCAGCCAAAGCAGGTTAGGTCAATTGAACCTGACCATCGCCAAATTCTACCGTATCAGCGGAAATTCCACTCAGCATAAGGGTGTAACTCCGGATATTAAATTCCCTTCGGTTATTCCACTGGATAAATTTGGAGAAGATACCGAGCCATCAGCATTGCCTTTTGACATCATTGCAAAGAGCAGCTATACCAAAGTAGGCGACTTTACCGCAGTGGTGCCTCAATTGACCAAGCTGCACGAACAACGCATGAATACCAGCAAGAGCTATCAATACCTGATGCAGGATATTGCTGATTTCACCAAACGCGAAAACGAAAAGAGTGTAACCCTGAACGAGCAGGAATTGAAAAAACAACGTGATTCGGATGAAGCCAAATCATTTGACCGGGAAAACGAAAAGAGGGTGGCTTTAGGTTTCAAACCGCTGAAAAAGGGTGAAACCAAGCCTAAAAATGAAGACTTGGATTTCTTGAAAATAGAAGCAGGACAAATTCTAACCGACTACATTAACCTGGGCGGCAAATACACCAGTAACCCGGTTAATCAACAGCAACAATAATTTATTCAGAATTTTGAAAATATAATCCCGGCTTGGTCCGGGATTTTTTGTTTCTGTATAATAAACATTTGCGCCTTAGCCTCAATTATACATTTGCATAATGACCCGTAGGGTCTACCGCTTTGTAGCAACCCCCAAAAATGTATTTTTTTGCCTCGTAGAGGCTACCCATTATCCACCATGCAAATGGCTCGCATGTCTGAGGGTAGCCCCTACAGGGCAAAATCATTGTTATTAATTTTTTCTACAAAGCGGTAGACCCTACGGGTCAAATCATTCCACCGAGATTGGTATAATACGGCTTAAAAAGTAACTTTTACCTTTCGCCTTTCAGCTTTTACCTTTCTATATAAAACTAATTCAACTAAATTAGGGTTTATCAACTATGCCTGACAAACCGCTGCTTGAGTTTACCGACCGGGGTATCTACTGCGAAAAAGGTGGATTTTATATCGACCCATGGAAGCCGGTTGATTATGCGGTAATCACCCACGCTCATGCTGACCATGCCTATGTTGGGCACAAACACTATTTGGCTCATCGTTTATCCAAACAGGTGCTGTTTTACCGTTTAGGGGAAATCGATTTGCAAACAGTAGATTACGGTGAGAAGATCAATAAAAACGGTGTCGAAATTTCTTTATATCCTGCCGGACATGTGATTGGCTCGGCGCAGATACGGGTAGAATATAAGGGCGAAGTTTGGGTTGTATCAGGTGATTATAAGGTAGAGGACGATAGTATCTCCACACCATTCGAGCCGGTAAAATGTCACCACTTTATTTCCGAGTGCACTTTTGGCATGCCTGTTTACCAATGGAAGCCACAAGTAAAAACATTTGAAGAAATGAACAAATGGTGGCGTAACAACCTGGATAATGGATTGACCACTGTAATTGTAGGATATTCATTGGGGAAGGCTCAACGCATCTTGCAGAATCTTGATCTGTTTAACGGCAAAGTGTATACTCATGGGGCAATTGAAAATATAAACCAGGCATTGCGGAATAACGGCGTACAACTCAATCCAACCGAAAGGATTATCTATGACACACCTAAAGAAGAGATTAGAAAAGGCATAGTACTCGCACCGCCATCTGCAGTCGGCTCTGCATGGATGCGCAGGTTTGCACCTTATGATTTTGGATATTGTTCAGGATGGATGGCTATTCGGGGAGCCAAGCGACGGCGCGCTGCTGATAGAGGCTTTGTCCTGTCCGATCATGCTGATTGGAACGGGTTGATCAGCGCCATAGATGCTACCGGTTGTGAATGTGTTTATTTGACTCACGGCTATACAGCTACATTCTCCCGATATCTAAGTGAAATCGGGTTTAATGCGAAAGAAGTTTATACCTTATATGGCAACGAGGAAGAAGAAAACACCGGCGGCAATGATCTTTTGAACGAAACCGATAATCGTGTGCTTTCTGCCGAAGGAAATGATTTGGAGGGCACAACATGAGAGCATTCGCCCAATTATTTTTATCGCTGGATGAAACCAATAAGACCAATGAAAAAGTTCGCGTCCTGAAGGATTATTTCACCAACGTGCCCGATTCGGATAAGATGCATATGCTGGCCTTATTTACCGGTCGGCGACCGAAGCGACAGATCAACGCAACATTGCTGCGCAATTGGGCCATCGAAGCATCCAATATTCCCGTATGGCTTTTTGAGGAAAGTTACCAGGTAGTGGGTGATCTGGCCGAAACCATGTCGCTGTTAATGCCACAAAACAATTCGGGCAGTAATAAAACGCTGACGGAATGGATAGCTGAGATCAATGCGCTTGCTGATAAAAACGAGGAGCAGAAAAAGCTTTGGCTCATGGAATCATGGGCGATGCTTGACCCACAGGAGCGATTTGTTTTTAATAAGATCATGACCGGTGGTTTTCGTGTTGGTGTTTCTCAGAATCTGGTGATCAAAGCGCTGGCCGATGTGACCGGTTTAGATGCGCCAACATTAACGCATCGCATCATGGGTAGCTGGATGCCGGAGATTTTCCACTTTAAACAATTGATTGAGGCGAAAGGAAGCAATGACGACATTTCGCGGCCTTATCCTTTTTTTCTGGCTTATCCTATCCAGGAAACGTCTGAACAGCAGCGCTCGGTTGAGGAACTGCAAAATACTTTAGGCAACGCTGAAGACTGGCAGGCTGAATGGAAATGGGATGGCATCCGAGCGCAAATGATCAAACGCGATGGTAAGATATTCATTTGGAGCCGCGGTGAAGATCTGGCTACCGAGAAATTCCCTGAATTGCATCCGTTTTTAGATGCATTGCCGGATGGTACGGTTCTGGATGGCGAGATATTGAGTTTTCGTAATGGCTTGCCATTGCCATTTAACGTACTCCAAACCCGCATTGGCAGGAAGAACCTGAGTAAAAAGATATTGCAGGAAAGCCCTGTAGCCGTGATCGCTTACGATTGTTTGGAATATCAAGGCAACGATATTCGTCCTAAAACACAGAGCGAACGTCGTAAACTGTTGGAAGAGTTGCATTCTAATACGCCTTTTCCCGAATTTTTCCGGCTATCCCCTTCGATCAGTTTTAACAATTGGAATGAACTGGCTGCCAAGCGCGATGAATCAAGGGCAATGATTGCCGAAGGTATTATGCTGAAGCGCAAAAGCGCCACCTACCAGGTAGGTCGTAAGCGGGGCGACTGGTGGAAATGGAAGATAGATCCCCTATCCGTTGATGCGGTAATGATCTATGCCCAAAAAGGCCACGGTCGCCGGGCTGATCTGTATACCGACTATACTTTTGCTGTTTGGGACGGCGATAAATTGGTGCCATTTGCCAAAGCCTATTCCGGCTTAACCGACCAGGAGATCAATAAAGTCGATAATTTTATCAAACGGAATACTATTGAAAAGTTTGGCCCGGTACGCACCGTAAAACCCGAGCTGGTTTTCGAGATCGGATTTGAAGGCATCAACCGTTCCACCCGGCATAAATCTGGTGTAGCTCTACGTTTCCCACGCATTCTGCGCTGGCGGCATGATAAGCCTAAAGAAGAGGCGGATACAATCGAAACTTTGAAAGCACTTTTGGGGGAATAAGAGACATTGATTCCCTCTTCCTGTCATTTCGATGAGCAAGCTGGGTAAAGCGGGGGAAGGCGGCGAAGAGAAATCTTCTACACCCTGCATAGTCTGCTTTGCAAGTTGTATAAGATTTCTCCTCACCCCTAAGCTGGTACCACCACGTTCGTCGAAATGACATGACTTTTTATTTTATGCTAATACCACGATTTCGACCTTTACCTCTCTGCAAACACGAAATGACACGATTTTTTATTTCTAACTCAAAGGGTTATAATTGGCTTTCAGCTTTCTTCTTTTGGCTTTCAGCTTCTATCCCTATCTTTAATTTCTCATAAACTGCATTTACATGAAGAAATTGACATTATTTGTGCTGTCGGTCTTTACAGTCAGCTATACCTTTGCTCAGAATATGAATATCAAAACGCTTCCCTATCCCCAAACCAAAAAAGTTGATACTGTTGATACTTACTTCGGCACAGCTGTTCCCGATCCTTACCGCTGGCTCGAAAACGATCAGGCTGCCGATACCAAAGCGTGGGTGAAAGAAGAAAATAAGGTTACCCAGGATTACCTCGGACAAATCCCTTATCGCGACGCCATCCACAAACGGTTGGAGGTTTTATGGAACTACGAAAAATATAGTGCACCCTTTAAAGAAGGTAAATACACTTATTTTTATAAGAACGACGGTCTGCAAAGCCAGGCTGTTTTATGGCGGCAGATAGGTGACGGTCAGCCTGAAATATTCCTCGATCCCAATACCTTTTCGGCAGATGGCACTACCTCTATGCAAGGCATCGATTTTACAAAAGACGGCAGCATGGCAGCCTACCAGATATCCGAAGGCGGTTCCGACTGGCGCAAGGTGATCGTAATAAAAACGACCGATAAATCCATTATCGGCGATACCCTGCGCGATCTGAAATTTACAGGCCTGGCATGGAAAGGCAATGAAGGCTTTTATTATAGCACTTACGATAAACCCAAAGTAGGCAGCCAGCTTTCAGGTATGACGCAATATCATAAACTATATTACCATGTTTTGGGCACACCGCAGAGCCAGGATAAACTGATATTCGGCGGCGAGCAAACCCCACGACGTTATATTGGGGCTTACCTGACCGAAGATCAACGTTTTTTGGTGATCACCGCGGCTACAACGACCACAGGCAATGAGCTATACATTCAGGATCTGAGTAAACCGGGCAGCGAGATTGTGAATGTGGTTAATAATTTTGATAATCAGCATGAGGTGATAGACAATGTTGGAAGCAAGCTGTATATCCTTACCAATTTATATACACCAAACTTCAAAGTGGTAACAGTTGATGCATCCAATCCGCAACCAATCCACTGGAAAGACCTGATACCCGGAACTAAAAATGTGCTGACCGTATCAACCGGCGGCGGAAAGATATTCGCCGAGTACCTGAAAGACGCTACCTCATTTGTTCAGCAATATAATATGGATGGCAAGCTGGAGCGTAATATCGAATTACCGGGCATCGGTTCGGCAGGTGGATTTGGTACTAAGAAGGAAGAGAAGGAAACTTACTATACCTTCACCAACTACGTTTATCCACCGACTATTTTCAAGTATGATATTGCCACCGGCCAGTCGACGGTTTATAAAAAAGCAAATGTAAAATTTGACCCGACACAATACGAGTCGAAGCAGGTATTCTATAAGTCGAAAGACGGCACCAAGGTCCCGATGATTATCACCTATAAAAAAGGTACAGTGATGAATGGTAAAAATCCTTTGTTACTTTATGCGTACGGTGGTTTTGGTGTTAATCTGACGCCTGCTTTCAGCACGTCCAACATTGTCTTATTAGAGCATGGGGGCATTTATGCTGTACCTAACCTGCGTGGCGGTGGTGAGTACGGCGAAACCTGGCACAAGGCCGGCATCAAAATGAAAAAGCAAAATGTATTTGACGATTTTATTGCGGCTGCCGAATACCTGATCGCTAATAAATACACCTCTAAAGATTACCTGGCTATTTCAGGCGGGTCAAACGGTGGTTTATTGATTGGCGCTGTGATGACGCAGCGCCCTGATCTATGTAAAGTGGCTTTCCCTGCGGTAGGTGTGATGGACATGCTGCGTTACAACCAATTTACTGCAGGTGCAGGCTGGAGCTATGATTATGGCACCGCACAAGATAGTAAAGAGATGTTCGATTACCTGTATAAATATTCGCCATATCATGCACTCAAACCGGCAGATTACCCGGCTACCATGGTTACCACTGCCGACCATGATGACCGTGTAGTCCCCGCACATTCTTTTAAATTTGGTTCGCGCTTGCAGGAATATCAGCAAGGCAAAGCCCCGGTGCTGATCCGTATTGAAACTAAAGCCGGACATGGCGCAGGACAATCAACCGCACAGATCATCAGCGGTCAGGCCGATAAATGGGCCTTTATGTTCCAGAACATGGGTTTGGATTGGAAAGAATAAAATGAAGTCGGAGGACGGAAGTCAGAAGTCGGAATGGAATTCAAAAAGGGTGTCATGCTGAAGCACAAGCCTGTCCTGAGCCTGTCGAAGGGAAGCATGGTGGGCAAAGGCCCCTACGCACCGCACTTCGACGGGCTTAGATTGACACCTTTCGCACATTTATAATTTATGAAAAGGAATATAGCTTTAATGGTTATTCTGCTTTTGGTAAGCACAATAGTATCCGCCCAAAAGAAAAACCTCAGCATCGTTTACATCGGCGATAGCATAACCCAAGGTGTACAATTAGCGGACCCTGCAACCGAAGCGCCGCCGGCCACCGCCACGGCATGGCTTCGTAAACAAAAAGGTATCGGCAAGATAGAGTTTTCAAACCAGGGCGTAAGCGGTTTTACAACGGTCGATTTTTTACCATCGACCAATACCGTATTTCCTCGAGCGGATAAAGCTGCATCTGCGTTGAATAGCAAAGATGCGATATTGGTATTTTTTATTATGCTTGGAACTAATGACAGTGCCATCAATGGCCCAAATGGTTCACCTGTTTCGCCTGAGAAATATCACGATAACTTGAAAACTATCATTGATCGTTTATTGCAGCACTTTCCCAACAGCAAATTTGTGATTCAAAAACCGATATGGTACAGTCCGAACACTTATAATGGGTCGGTGTATTTGCAGGAAGGCTTGGCCCGCTTGCAAAGCTATTTCCCACAAATAGATCAATTGGTGAACGAATACAAAAAGGTCAAGCCAGGTCATGTTTTTACCACCGATACCAGAGCCTTTGATTATTTCAGCAAACATTATACAACTGATCAGATCCCTGAACAGGGCCACGAAGGCATCTTTTACCTGCATCCAAATAGCAAGGGCGATATAATGCTGGGCCAGTTCTGGGGCGAGGCAATTTATAAATCCGTCATGAAATGATAATAAGAAAGGCTTCCCGGTAATAGACTGCCCCCAAAAAGTTAGACACTATTTGGGGGCATTTTATGAGAAAGAACAAGAAGCATAATCCGGCATTTAAGCTGGATGTTATTAAAGAGTATCAATCCGGGGAGTCACTCAGCTCACTGGCAAAAAAATGGGGTTTGTCGC
>NZ_DATCRU010000002.1:0-31760 GCF_036568825.1 Mucilaginibacter sp.
TTTACAACCGATGATATTACTGATGTGTTCCTTACACACATGCATTTCGATCATGTTGGCGGTGCTGTGAAGCGGGACGGCGAAAAACTAGTGCCGACTTTTAAGAATGCTACCTATTGGAGCAACCAGCAGCACTGGGACTGGGCAGTAAATCCAAATGATCGTGAAAAAGCGTCTTTTTTGAAGGAGAATATTCTACCAATACAAGAAAGCGGGCAATTAAAGTTCATTGACTCCAAAGATGGAGTTCATTTTATGGAGGGTTTTGATGTCCGTTTCGTTTACGGCCATACCGATGCCATGATGCTGCCTTTGATTAGCTATAAAGGCAAGAAAATATTGTATATGGCTGATCTTCTGCCATCTGTGGGCCACCTGCCTCTACCCTATGTAATGGCCTATGATATGTTCCCGTTAAAAACCCTTAACGAAAAGAAAATATTTTTGGGCGAAGCCTTGGAAAAGGAATATATTTTGTATTTTGAGCACGATCCTGTAAACGAATGCTGTACAATACAACAGACAGAAAGAGGCATAAGAGTTAAGGATACTTTTAAACTGAACGAACTGTAAATCAAATAGTTAATCGATCAATTATTAAGTTTAAAAAGCTACTTATTTTAATTTGAATGTAAAGATAGATTGGGTTGTTATTTTCTCATAACAATTTTATACCTTTGCACGTTCAATTCTAAAGTAAGAATTGAGGTAATAAATATAGATGAGACAACTCAAAATAACCCAATCTATTACCAATCGCGAATCACAATCGCTTGATAAATATCTTCACGAAATTGGTAAAGTTGACTTAATCACTGCAGAAGAAGAAGTAATTCTGGCACAAAAGATCAGAGAGGGCGATCAAGCCGCTCTTGAAAGATTAACGAAGACCAATCTGCGCTTTGTTGTGTCAGTTGCAAAACAATATCAAAATCAGGGCCTTACACTTGGCGACCTGATAAACGAAGGCAATCTGGGCCTTATTAAAGCGGCAAAACGTTTTGACGAAACTAAGGGTTTCAAATTCATCTCTTATGCCGTATGGTGGATCCGTCAATCCATATTACAGGCTATTGCAGAGCAATCACGCATTGTTCGTTTACCGTTGAACCAGGTGGGTTCATTAAGCAAGATCAGCAAGGCATTCTCAAAATTAGAGCAAGAGTATGAGCGTGAGCCATCTCCGGAAGAACTGGCCGATATGCTGGAAACTACTGTCGACAAGATCTCTGATACATTAAGTAATTCAGGACGTCACGTATCGATGGACGCGCCGTTTGTACAAGGCGAAGAAAATACGCTGCTTGATGTATTGGAAAACCAGGAACCCAACACCGACTCTATTTTGATCAACGAGTCATTGTCTGAAGAAATTAAACGTTCGCTTTCTACGCTTACCGAGCGTGAGCGTGAGATTATCGTATTGTTCTTCGGATTAGGCACCAATCATCCGCTATCGCTGGAGGAAATCGGCGAAAAGTTCAATCTGACACGCGAACGCGTTCGCCAGATAAAAGACAAAGCGTTGCAACGATTGAGGCATACATCAAGAAGTAAAATTCTGAAATCATATTTAGGTTAATCCTTTAGGGCCCCCGGTAAACCACCGGGGGCTTTTTTGTGAGTTAAATTTTGTAACACTCACGATTTTCAAGACGTCTTATGGTAAAGTTTCATACTTATCATAATGAACAGGTTTGGCTTATCACTATTACTGCTGCTTTCAGTATTTTGCTGGAACCAGGGCCTGTGCATTGTAAAACCAAAACCCAATCCCGGGAAAACCATTTTCCTGAAAAAATTTCATCTTAAAACTATTGCAGACGATCCGGAGCCTTTTGGAGATTATAATAACCTCGTTGTTCCGATAAAAAGAGCAGGAAATTTGATCATTGTGGAAGCTCAGATCGATACCATGCAGGGTAACTTCATATTAGATACCGGTGCACCCTATCTTGTGTTAAACACCACCTATTTCAGAAATATGCCCAGGATTGAAGATCAGGAAGCAGGTGGTATTAATGGCGCTTCTTCGGGGACTTTCTCTACGGTAGTAAAAAACTTTTCCATTCTCGATCTCCATTATTCCAGGCTAACTGCAGATGTGACTGATCTCTCAGCACTTGAAAATGGCAGGCACATCAAAATATTAGGTTTGCTGGGCACTCGTTTATTCTCAAAACTGGCCATTACAGTCGATTTATTCCACAATCAGCTTTATATTCACAAATTGGATGAGCATGGTGATATTAACCCAAATGAACAAATATATTCTAACCCACAATTGAAGACTTCCTTCAGATATGCTGGTGATGTGATCTATCTGAAAGGCGCTATCAATGATAAATCAATGTGGTTTGCATTTGATACCGGCGCCGAAGTAAACCTGCTGGATTACAATCATTCTAAAAAGATGATGAAGACCATGGAAATCATCAACAGGTCGAAACTGACCGGAGTTGGTGGCTCAGAATTTGAAATCATTAACGTAAAAATTGATAAGATGACGGTTGGCGACCAGGTGTTTATGAATAACCGGGTTACGATCACCAGTCTGGAGAAAATGGGGCATTTTTACGGGCAATCCATGGACGGAATTTTAGGATACGACTTTTTTACGCGCGGGATATTTACGATCAACTTCGTAAAAAAAGAATTTGAAATGTACATTTATAGCCACCAATAATGAAAAGGTGTTACGGATATATGGTTTTTATAGCGGTTTTGCTCCTCAGCAATATTCAAACCGCTATGGCCCAAAGTCGTAACTCACTGCGTATTACGGACGATAATCACCTGGTGCTGCAAATTGATATTCGGTCTTCTAAAAATACATTGGACAGTATATTGACTATCGCTGGGGTTAGCGCTACGCCCGATCAAGTTCAGAAAGCAAATTTTACAGCATTAGATAAAGATGGCTGGACGATAGTTGATCATGATGGTAGTTTGTATCATTTTGATCGCTCGCTGGAAAAATTGAATGAAAATCCGCCTAAAGACCCTTATACCATCAGCTTACAAATACCGCAGATAGATGGTAAACCGGGCTACCCTGCTGAAGTAAAATTTGGTATAAATCGGTTTTCGAGGATAACTGTATATCAATTACCATCTGGATTGACCCGATTTATGCTGCCGGGATATACCCGGGCAAAAAGGGTAATGCTTTCAGGTAACTTTAATAGTTGGAGCACACTTAAAGGCTCCATGACCAAAACCGACGGTGGCTGGATCATCGATGTAAAATTGGCTCCCGGGGTTTACCAGTATAAATACATCATCCAGGGCCGCTGGACCACTGATCCAAATAACTTACAGGATGCCGATGATGGTAACGGGAATGTCAATTCGGTCTATTATAAATACAATTATACTTTTAGGCTGAAAGGGTATGCATCGGCCCATAGAGTAAGCGTGGCAGGGGATTTTAACAATTGGAATCCCGATGAACTAGTTATGGAGCGGCACGGTAATACCTGGGAGAAACAGCTATACCTGGGCGACGGCAAACACACCTATCGTTTTATGGTGGATGGTGAGTGGGTAACCGATCCTGCCAATTCCGTTAAAGAAAAGGACGATAATGGTAAAATAAATTGTGTGCTGATGCTGGGTGAAGTTGTTCATTTCAAATTAAACGGATATACCAATGCTGAAAGAGTGTCCGTTGCCGGCAACTTCAATGATTGGGCGCCCAATAAAATATTCTTGAAAAAGACAGCTGACGGATGGGCATTACCGATGATACTCAACCCGGGCAATTACGACTATAAATTTATAGTGGATGGTCGATGGATCACTGACCCGCAGAACCAGAATTATATGGTTGAAAAAGGTGTTACAAACTCATTCGTGGCTGCAAAGCCCAACTACACTTTCCGTTTGAAAGGATTTAAAAACGCGAGATCGGTAAAGCTATCGGGGACATTCATTGACTGGGATAAAAACGGATACACAATGGCCCATAATGGCGATGAATGGACGATCAGTATTAACCTGAAACCAGGAAAATACCTGTACAAATTTATTGTCGACGGAAAATGGATACGCGATCCCGGCAATAAATATTGGGAAGACAATGACTCTGACAACGGCAATTCTGTTTTGTGGATAGAGTAAATCCATACTAAATCATTCCGCTCATAATCTCTAGCATTTTCAATGCTCAAAACGTTCGATTTGACCTCCGTTACATTGAATAATTAATAATTAAAAGGTACATTTATCGGCTAAATGTTTTGTTATGACTATCCCTATTTACCAGGCTGATGCTTTTACCAATCATCTTTTCGGAGGGAACCCGGCTGCTATTTGTCCGCTGACTGAATGGCTGTCTGATGAAACGATGCAAAAGATAGCGGCAGAAAACAACCTGGCCGAAACCGCCTTTTTTGTAAAGAATGGTGATGGTTATAAACTTAGGTGGTTTACCCCTGCCTACGAGATTGATCTGTGCGGACATGCTACACTGGCCTCGGCACATATCATATTTACTGAGCTGGGTTATAAAGGTGATACCATAAATTTTGAAACAGTAAAAGCAGGTGTATTGACTATAAAAAAGGATGGCGACAAATACACAATGGACTTTCCTTCGCGCCCTCCTATTCCGATAGAACTACCAAATGGTCTGGTCGAAGCATTAGGCAAGGAGCCGATAGCAGCTTATCGTTCAAGAGATTATTTTGTGGTTTATGGGTCGGAGAATGATATCGTGGATATATCACCTGACTTTTTTGCGTTATCAAAACTGGATACGGTTGGTGTGATTATAACTGCACCGGGTAAAACTGTCGATTTTGTTTCGCGTTTCTTTGCTCCGGGAGCTGGGATACCAGAGGATCCGGTAACAGGTTCAGCCCATTGCAATCTGATACCTTACTGGGCCAATAAACTGGGCAAGGAGAAGTTACATGCTTACCAGTTATCATCACGCAAAGGCGAACTCTGGTGCGAAAACAAAGGCGAACGCGTACTAATGAGCGGCAATGCCGTTACCTATTTAAAAGGAGAAGTATTTATTTAGTGGTGAGTTGTGAATGGTGAGTAGTGAGTAGATTTTCTACTATTACAACTCACTGCTCGACACTTACTACTCATAACTGATATGCAGCTTACTAAACTAGAGGTTAAGGGATTTAAGAGCTTCGGCGATAAGATAACGATCAATTTTAATGAGGGCGTTACGGCTATTGTGGGTCCGAATGGCTGCGGTAAATCCAATGTTGTTGATTCCATCAGGTGGGTGCTGGGTGAGCAAAGTACCCGCATGCTCCGCTCTGAAAAAATGGAGAATATCATTTTCAATGGTACCAAAAACCGTAAGGCAGCTAACCTGGCCGAGGTTTCGCTTACCTTCGATAATACCAAAAATATTCTTCCTACAGAATTCTCACAGGTTACCATAACCCGTAAGCTATACCGTGCAGGTGAAAGTGAATACCGGCTAAATGATGTTCAATGTCGTTTAAAGGATATCACCGACCTTTTTTTAGATACAGGTATCGGAGCTGATTCCTACTCTATTATCGAGCTAAAGATGATTGATGAGATCATCAATAACAAAGAAGGCTCACGGCGTAATTTATTCGAGGAAGCATCCGGTATATCCAAATACAAACTACGCAAAAAGCAAACTTTCAATAAGTTAAAAGATACCGAGGCCGATCTCGAACGTGTAGAGGATTTGCTATCAGAGATTGAAAAGAACCTTAAAACTTTAGAGAATCAGGCTAAAAAGACCGAGCGTTACTACAGACTTAAGGAGCAATATAAAACGCTGAGCATCATGCTGGCTTCGTTCAAGATCATTTCATTCAGCGATTCGCTGAATAAGATCGACGATCAGGAGCAAAAGCAACATGGGGAAAAATTGGGTATCGTTGCACAAATTGACACTTTGGAGGCTGACCTTCAACAACAGAAACTGGACAGCCTAACCAAAGAAAAAAATCTTTCGACCCAACAAAAAGCTACCAACGAGTATGTTTCTAAGATCCGGGCTTATGAAAGCGAGAAAAAGATCAAGAACGAACATCTGAAATTTCAGCAGGACAAGGAAGCGCGTTTAACAGAGGAACTGGAACGCGACCGCAACCAGTTGAATCACGTTTTATATAATATCAAACGTCTTGCTGAGGAAAAAGCTCAGGAAGATGAAAACCTGGAAGTTATTCGTTCTTTGGTAAACGACCTGAAACTAGCTGTTGATGAACTTCGGGAACAACAAGGATCAGCCCGTGCTGAATTGAATGAGCTGACCAGCATCAATAACCGCCTGCAAAATCAAATCTACAAAACTGAGAAGGATATTGATATCCTGCAGATACAGGAACAGGCACTGGAACAGGAAAGTCAACGAAATATTGAGGATGCGACTAATAAAGAAGCCGAGCTTTCGCACTTTAACCAGGTAGTTGCTGAGTTACAAAGCAGGGCTGAATCAATGGAGAAAGAGCTGGAAACACTCGTCGATTTTGAGAATAAACTGCAGCAACAAATAAAAGATACTGAAGCGGATTCTGAAACTGTAAGAGATACCATCATTAAAGAAAGCCGCAAGCTTGACGCCAAGCAGAATGAGTATAACCTTACCAAGAGTATGGTTGATAGCCTTGAAGGTTTCCCTGAATCTATCCGTTTCCTGAAAAAGACAGCGGGCTGGGCCAAAAGCGCTCCCCTATTTAGCGATGTACTTTTTTGCCAGGAAGAATACCGGGTGGCTATTGAAAACTACCTGGAGCCTTTGATGAACTATTATGTGGTTGAAAATTATGACGAAGCTATTTCGGCTATCAACCTTCTCAGCAATTCATCAAAAGGCAGAGCGCAGTTTTTTGTATTGAGCAACTATGATAACTCTCCTGTTACTCCTGCATCAATCGCCGATGCTATACCGGCTTTAAGTGTGATTGAGGTCGAAAAGCGATACCTGGGTCTTTGCAATCACTTGTTGAAAAATGTTTACCTGGTAAATGACTCGACAGAAAATGATCTGAACAACACCGCTATTCATGGCGATTTGGTACTGATCGGCAAAAGCGGTAAGTTCAACAAGTCAAAATTTACCATGGCCGGCGGCTCGGTTGGCTTGTTCGAAGGCAAACGTATTGGTCGTGCTAAAAATTTGGAGAACCTGGCTAAGGAGATCAAATCAATTGATAACGGATTGATCGAGCTCCGTCACAAGGCAGAAGAATTGCAAAATAAACTCGCTGCATTCAAAGCTTCCGGAAAAATCAGCGAGATTAATCAGCAACAACAAGATCTTAATCGTCTGAATACAGAGCTCATCACCGTAAAAACCCGGCAAGAACAATATCAAGCCTTTATTGAGAATAGTCGTAACCGCAAGGAAGACATCGCGCAAAAGATCAGCAGCATTAAAGAAGATATGCTGCGTTTGCAACCTGAGCTTGCAGAGCTAAAAACACAAAAAGACATTCAAAGTGATCTGCTCAACGAAAAACAGTTGGCCTTTAATGAGCTAAACGAATATACTTCGGTGCAATCCAATCGCTATAATCAAGAAAACATCCGCTTCCATCAGCAACAGAATAAGGTATCTGGCTTGGTAAAAGATATGGACTATCGCGAGACCCAAAAGGAAAGTCTCGAAAGCCGTATCACTCAAAACAATTCTGAACTGGAAAAGGTGAAGCAGGCTATCACCGAAAACCTGGCACAAGCTGATCACTCGGATGAAGACCTGCTGGAAATGTACAGCCAGAAAGAAGAGCTTGAAAAGGCAACCCAGCAGGCTGAACAGGAATACTATACCTGGCGCGGTAAGATTACCGAAACTGAAAATGATATTACAGCACTGCGCCGTAAAAAGGATCAGGCTGAAGTAATTGAAAATGAGCTGAAGGATCAGAAGAACAACCTGAAAATAGAGCTGAATGCTTTAAAAGAAAGGTTATCGGTCGAATTCAATATAGATATCAACGAATTGCTGGATGCTGAGCCGCCTGAAAGTGAAAATGAAGTCGACCTACGCGAAAAAACAGATAAGTTAAAACGACAGCTGGATGATTTCGGACCGATCAATCCATTAGCTGTCGAAGCTTATAATGAGATGAACCAGCGCTTCGAGTTTATCCAATCGCAAAAGAAAGACCTGATCGAAGCAAAAACATCATTGCTGGCTACTATACAGGAAATTGATGATACGGCACGCGAAAAGTTTATGACGGCATTTACTAATGTGCGTGAAAACTTTATTAAAGTGTTCCGTTCATTGTTTAATGAACAGGACTCCTGCGACCTGATCTTAACCGATCCGCAAAATCCGCTCGAGTCTGATATCGATATCATTGCCCGTCCAAAGGGCAAACGGCCATTATCTATCAACCAGCTTTCCGGTGGTGAAAAGACATTGACTGCAACCGCAATACTGTTTTCGCTTTACCTGTTGAAGCCTGCCCCATTCTGTATTTTTGATGAAGTGGACGCGCCTTTGGATGATACGAATATTGATAAGTTTAACAACATCATTCGCGAGTTCTCCGGACAATCGCAGTTCATCGTCGTATCACATAACAAAAGAACCATCGCCAGTACCGATGTGATCTATGGTGTAACCATGGTTGAGCAGGGAATATCAAGAGTTGTGCCGGTCGATCTCAGGGAACTTGCCGACTAAAATTTAAAGAAGCGCAAAATATCATTTTGCGCTTCTTTAAATTTTCTGTGATAAATATTATCACCTTTTAAGTTTCATGGTTTTGTGAGCTATCATCCCCGTAAACTTATGACCATTTAATATTTTGGCTACAGATACACGTTCTGCAAGCGATAATGTACGATATTTTGAATTAATACTTTGTACACTTTGTGTTGGCATAGAATAGGTGCCTGTATTAATATAACTCAACGCATGTGAAAACAGCCCTTCGGTAGGATCACCAAAATCTTTGCTCATATCATCGTTAGCTGCAAAGCCGGCATAACCGTTTGACCCCGGTGTAAACCCTGTATAATAACCGCCCTGATTAGCTGAATTTTGGGTATAAAACTCAGGGGTATACAGGGTGTATTTATTTATATTGATATCAAAAAACCCAACCGGCTTGCCATAACTTTGCTCTCCTATCATTTCTACATCCATTACCGGGCGAAGGTTATTGATTGTCAGTTCGCTTGCTGATGCTGTTCCACCTGTAATGAGGAAAAATACCCGGCCTACATTTAAACCTCCGCTTTTAGCAAAATTTGTTGTATTATAAGGGGAAGTAGGTGAATAGTCAATATAATCAGGGCCATAGTTATAAAGTTGTTGAGTATTTGGATCCCTGCGCCATTGTTTTGATAAGAGTACTTCCTTATTGGCACTTAATATATCATTATAGTAAGTTTTATACATAACTGAACCTGTTTTGGCTGCAGGCACAATCAAATTGTCAATGTACTCTGCAGTACTCACATATCCACCACCATTATAACGCAAATCCACTACTAAATCCGTTATGTTTTGTGCCGCGAAGTTAGCAAATACAGGTGCTAACGCAGGTGCAGCATTGGTTTTGGTATCTGTAAAGCTATTAAACACCACATAACCTACTTTATGCCCATTGGCAGTAGTAATTATAGTGTCTTTAAGCACAGGGTTAACCGTGTAGGATGCGATCTTCATATTATTGACAGTAAGGGTGCTTCCATCAGGTTTTTGAAGTGTGAGGGAAATTGTATTACTATTAAAAAATGAATTGTTGAGGAAAGCTATATTAGGCCCGTTAGCTCCATCATATGAAATACTAGTACTACCATTGACACTTGTTACTAAATAGCCTCTTTTGATATGTGCAGAATCGGCAGGCGAACCTGGGTATACGTAAGTAATACGTAAGTCGTTAACAGTTTGATAAAAATTTACCCCCAGGCCAAAATCTCCCCTGTTGCCATTTAACTCAGCAGATACTGTTCCGTCATCTATAAAAGAATATTTTGCTTCTCCCGGGTCATCTGAGTAGTATTCATATGGCTGATTCGTAGCCGGGTTAATCGCATACTGCGATAAAGCATTAACCTCATTAGTCAGTGCAGTAATATCATCGCCACCGGTGAAAGCCCTCGGGTTAAACGTAGCATATGTCGGCAGTGACGTATACCACAAATAATCTTCCTTGGCATACAAAAAAACCGAATCCTTAATTTTATCAAGAACTGTGGCTGATGTATCGTTTGGAGTTGGGGTTGGAGTCGGATTTATTTTCTTGTTGCTCTTACAAGCCGCAATGAACAAAACGCCCAAAACAAAAATTAAGTAAAAAAATCTTTTCATATTAAAGCAATTATGACCTGTATCTGAAATATTGTGACTTTAACGGAAGATACGGAAATATGTTATAGTCAGACTTCTGAAAACTCAATTGGCTTAATTAAATCCACACCGGAAGCATCTGCACATTGCCTGTCTACATCCGAATTTCCGATCATTAAAATGTTTCGTCGCTGTAAGTTATGATTTTTTATCAGTAAATCCAAGCTATCGGTTTCGGGCTTTGGAGCTATCTCATCTGCAAAATAACAGGTAAGGTAAGGTTCAAGTCCATGCCATTCCGTTTGTTTTATCTTATTAAGCTGCTGCTCGGGGTTGCCGTTGGTCAGAATAAATATCTTCTTCCGGTCAACAACAATATCCTGCATAAAAGTTAGCAGTCCGTCATCAAGCAGCAATTTTAAGGGAAGTTTAGCATTGATGTTCAGATGCTTAAAGTTTTGCCTGTACTTTTCATCAAGACTAAGCTTTTCTTTCAGGCGATCAAAAACGACCTCCTTCCCTTGTGCTAAGTACGTGTCTACCATAAATGAGGTTGCTTCTCTGGCGTCGATCATTTCCGTGTATTCGAGGAACGCCGTGAACAGGTAGTAAATTTGATATAGATAATCTTTCTCAGGATAAAGGACATCATCCAGTTCAAATACAAAAGCGTCCTTACGTGGGTCGATCTCGCTATACTTTATCATCCGCAATCTCTATTTGTATATCGTATTCCCAAAACAATTGTTTTGCATTCAGTAATAACTCTTTTTCGTCGTTGCGCAAAGCATATATACTATTTATGCCTTTATCCAGGCATAAAGCCAGCACCTGGTGTGTATAGGCTGCATTTTTAGGGTCTGGTAAGCTTATAACTTTACCCGATTGAATTAATACATCCGGCAATTCCATATAGTCACCTAATATTAGGTATTCCCTTCCCAAAGCATTTTTCAACCGGTATGCCTCTGCTAATGTTGCTCCTGTTATAAGCGTATACACTATATATTTATTGAACAATTAAACCATCTTTCATCAACACTTTCCTGTCCGATAACTCCGCCAGATGCTCATTGTGCGTTACGATCACAAAAGTTTGATGAAACTCATCCCTTAACTCACTGAACAAATGATGCAATTCATTAGCATTTGTCGAATCCAGGTTACCTGATGGCTCATCCGCAAAAATCATCGCCGGATTATTTACCAAAGCACGTGCCACTGCTACTCTTTGCTGCTCCCCGCCCGAAAGTTGGCCGGGTTTGTGAGTCATTCTATCCTTTAAACCCAGCCGATTCAACAATACCTTCGCTTTCTGTTCCGCTGTCACTTTATTATCCCCTGCTATCAATGCCGGTATGCATACATTCTCCAACGCATTAAACTCCACTAATAAATGGTGAAACTGGAACACAAAGCCAATCTGTTTATTTCTGAACGCGCTCAGGTCTTTGCTACTCAGCTTGCTTATGTCAGTATTACCAATGCTCACACTCCCCGAGTCAGGCTTATCCAACGTACCCAATATATTTAACAGTGAGCTCTTCCCTGCACCTGAAGCACCAACAATTGTCACGATCTCCCCTTTGTTTACTTCAAAGTCTACCCCTTTTAAAATTTTAAGTTGTCCGTATGATTTATGTATAGCGTGGGCTTTGAGCATGGGTAGTTAGTTGTAAAGTTGGAATGTTTTAAGGTTGTAAAGTTATTTTTTTTGGCTCAATTTTCTCCATTTGTTAATGTAAATCCATTTTTTGAATTTATTGCGATCTCATCCAATATTTCAACCTTTCAACTTTACAACATTTCAACAAAAAGAATTAGCTTTGGCGCAAATTCTTCACACAACATGAATATTCACGAATACCAGGGTAAAGCCATTTTAAAGAGCTTTGGAGTAAGGGTGCAGGAAGGCATTGTTGCCGATACTGTTGAACAGGCCGCTGCAGCCGCTCAAAAATTAAAAGGAGATTTAGGATCAAGTTGGGTTGTAATTAAAGCGCAAATACATGCCGGCGGTCGCGGTAAAGGCGGCGGTGTTAAGCTGGCAAAAAATATGGACGAAGTTAGGGAAAAAGCTGGCGCAATATTAGGTATGCAGCTGGTAACCCCTCAAACCGGTCCCGAAGGTAAAAAGGTTCACAAAGTATTAGTGGCTCAGGATGTTTACTATCCTGGCGAAAGTGAAACAAAAGAATTCTATGTCAGCGTACTGCTTGACCGTGCAAAAGGCCGGAATATTGTGATGTACTCTACCGAAGGTGGTATGGATATCGAACATGTTGCTGAACATACCCCTCACCTGATATTTAAAGAAGAGATAGATCCGAAAGTTGGGTTGCAGCCATTCCAGGCGCGTAAGATCGCCTTCAATCTAGGTCTTTCTGGCGACGCCTTTAAGGACATGGTGAAATTCGTTACTGCTTTATACAAAGCTTACGATGCTACGGATTCATCCCTGTTCGAGATCAACCCTGTTTTAAAAACATCTGACAATAAAATATTAGCCGTAGATGCTAAAGTAAACCTGGATGATAACGGCTTGTTCCGCCATCCCGACTTTGCTGATCTGCGCGACTTCCACGAAGAAGATCCTAATGAAGTTGAAGCCAGCAAATCAAACCTGAACTATGTGAAGCTTGATGGCAACGTAGGCTGTATGGTGAATGGCGCTGGTTTGGCGATGGCTACTATGGATATTATCAAGCTTGCTGGTGGCGAACCTGCTAACTTCCTTGATGTAGGCGGTACTGCTAATGCTGAAACTGTAAAAGCTGCTTTCAACATCATCCTGAAAGATCCAAACGTAAAAGCCATCCTGATCAATATTTTTGGTGGTATCGTTCGCTGCGACCGTGTTGCACAGGGTGTTATCGATGCTTACAAGGAATTAGGAAATATCCAGGTCCCTATCATAGTTCGCCTGCAAGGCACAAATGCTGAAGAAGCTAAAAAACTGATCGATGAATCAGGCTTGAAAGTTTATTCTGCCATCCTGCTTAAAGAAGCCGCTCAGCGTGTAGAGGAAGTATTGAAAAAGTAGTGATCAGTTAACTAGTGTTAGTTAATCAGGCTAGCATTTAGAGTTTAGAACTTAGATATTAGAATTTACAAAAAGAGCCCTTAACGGGCTTTTTTTGTTTCCTTCATATTCAGCTAATATTTAAAATAAAGATTTGTTTTATTAACTGATTTGCTCGTTTTACCGAACAAAAACCGGCCTGAAAGGTTAAAGTCTATACAATTTGTCGACATAATGTAATATTCCTGAATAAAATAGATGTTTAAACATATATTATTTATCTTTGCTTCATAAAACAATCATTAAAGCATTTAAAGACCATGGAAACACAAACCGCAACCAAATGGGCAATTGACCCAATGCACTCTGAAGTACAGTTTAAGGTTAAACACCTTGTTATATCAACTGTAAGTGGTTTCTTCAAAAGTTTTGAAGGAACTGTAGAATCTGAAAATGAAGATTTCCAGCATGCAAAAATCAATTTCTCTATTGATATCAACAGCATCGATACTAACCAGACCATGCGCGATGAGCACCTGAAAGGTCCGGAGTTCTTTGATGCCGAAAAATACCCTCATATTAAATTCCAGTCAACCTCGTTTACAAAAACCGGTGATGACGAGTATGAATTAAAAGGCGATCTGACTATTAAAGACGTAACCAAACCTGTTACGTTAGAGGTAGAATTCGGCGGTGCTGCAACTGACTTTTATGGCAACACTAAAGCTGGCTTCGAAATCACAGGTAAGATCAACCGTAAAGAATTTGGTTTGACCTGGGATGGCGTAACAGAAGCAGGTTCAGTTGTAGTTGGCGAAGATATTAAGCTGACCATCAACGCACAGCTTGCAAAACAAGCATAATTTGATTTCGGAATTCGGATTGCCGATTTCGGATTTAGATAATTTTCAAGAGCCATTTGCGAAAGCAAGTGGCTTTTTCTTTTTTAAAGCGATCAGGAGGTATATTTGTTAAACCGTTATGCTGATAAAGATATATCCCGAGAACCCAAACCCGAAAGCAATTGAACAGGTGGCCGATGTACTTCGTCGCGGCGGACTGATCATCTATCCTACTGATACCGTTTATGGCTTGGGCTGTGATATTACTAATCAGAAAGCTATTGAAAAGATTTGCCAGATCAGGCATATAAAACCGGAAAAGGCTAATTTTTCCTTCATCTGCTACGACCTGAGCCACATCTCAGATTATATCAAACCGATTGATAACGCTACTTTCCGTGTGCTCAAAAAGGCATTGCCCGGACCGTTTACCTTTATTTTTAATGCGAACCATAACGTACCCAAATTATTAAGTTCCAATAAAAAAACAGTAGGTATCCGTGTCCCTGATAATAATATAGCCCGCGAAATAGTAAAAGCTCTTGGTAATCCTATCCTCTCCACCTCTATTCACGATGAGGATGATATCATTGAATATTCTACCGATCCTGAACTGATCGAAGAGAAATATGCAGATCAGGTTGACATCGTAATTGATGGCGGCTATGGTGGTAATATACCATCTACCATCGTAGATTGCACTCAGGGTGAGTTTGAGATTGTTCGTGAAGGTAAGGGGGAATTGGAGTTGTATTTGTAAAGATTTGCTACATTCGTTTAAAACCCAATCACAATAATGGAACGCAAGCTACTCTCTCATGACGTGACTTTTGGCAAAATTCTCATTGTTGTCATTTTCATTGTATTTCCGTTGCTTATAATTAAAACATCCCCACCATGGTGGGTTTATATAATTGCAGCTATTGTTGTAGGCCAAATGATAGCTTTTTTATTTTACTTACCGGATACCATAGAGTTTGATGATAAAAACATGTACATCAGCAGGTCGGGTGGAGAAATAACAGTTGATTTAAGGGATATTTATAAAATCAAAATGGTTGCATATACCATAAACCGCAGATATATGTGGAAGATTAAATATGAAGCCAACAGTTTAAAAAGAGCTGCAAGGTTTTATCCCGATTATGATCGTGTTATGCTTAATGAGTTTATAGACCTGGTAAAATCAAAGAACCCGGATACCGAAATTGTCTATTCGACCAATACATTTGATTTCGATATGTGATAACTATGGTCTTATCGCCTTCACAAACTCCGGTATCTTCTCCAAATAATTCTCTGTAGCCAAAAACCTCACAAATGCACTGCCGACAATAGCACCTCGGGCATACTCACAAGCTTTGGTAAAAGTTTCGTTATTGGTAATGCCAAACCCGATAATCGCCGGATTCTTCAGTTGCATGGCTTTAACGCGCTTGTAGTAATCCTCTATAGCGCTGGACAATTGCAGGTTCTTCCCCGTAATAGATGAGGAAGATAACAAGTAAATAAAACTATTGGACAAGCCATCGATCTTGCGGATGCGCTCTTCTGAGGTCTGAGGTGTAACCAGGAAGATATTGCTCAGTCCATTATCAATAAAATGTTTGGCGTACAATGTTTCATACTCATACATCGGCAGGTCGGGAGCAATTATGCCATCCACCCCTACTTCGGCCGCTTTTTTGCAGAACCGTTCGATTCCATATTGAACAATTGGGTTCACATAGCCCATTAATAAAATTGGAATATTCACACGTTTGCGCAAATCTTTCAGTTCTTCGAACAACTGGTTCAGATTCATGCCATTTTGCAGCGCCTTTTCCGAACTGTGTTGAACAGTAGGTCCATCGGCAACAGGATCAGAATACGGGAAACCTATCTCCAGGAAATCTACGCCGGCTTTTTCCAATGCCTCAGCAATATCAAGCGTAGTATTCAGTTCAGGGTATCCGGCAGTAAAGTATATAGATAACAGGTTATCTTTTTTTGATTCGAAGAGTTTGTTTAATCGGTTCATTTTGGTCAATAGTCAATGGTCAATAGACCATAGTAAAACAAAAAGACCATGGACTATCGACCATGGTCTATGGACATTTAATATCCGAAATATTTTATATACGTGTTTAAATCCTTATCCCCCCTGCCAGAAATGCAGATCACCACATTATCATCCTTTTTAAAGGTCATCTTCTCAAGGTAGGCAAGGGCATGTGCTGTTTCAATTGCAGGGATTATGCCTTCCAGTTGTGAGCATAGTAGACCAGCTTGCAGGGCCTCATCATCGGTAATGTTTACATACTGCGCACGTTGAATTTTATACAAATGCGCATGCTGCGGACCAATACCAGGGTAATCCAAACCGGCCGAGATAGAATAAGGTTCTACTACCTGTCCATCATCTGTTTGCATTAAAATGGTACGGCTGCCATGCAAAACACCTTCGCGCCCCAAAAAAGTTGTAGCTGCAGAATGCCCGCTTTCTACACCCTGCCCGGCTGCTTCTACTGCAATCAGCTTTACAGATTCATCATCCAGAAAATGGTAAAACATTCCCATCGCATTGCTACCGCCGCCTACACAGGCCATTACATATTGAGGTAATTCGTTTCCGGTATGCTCCAGCAATTGCTTTTTTGTCTCCAATGAAATGATCGACTGGAACTGCGCTACCATTTCAGGATAAGGATATGGCCCTACAACCGAGCCTATGATATAATGCGTATCAACCGGATTGTTGATCCAGTCGCGCATGGCTTCGTTAGTAGCATCCTTTAGTGTTTTACTGCCTGATGTAGCCGGAACCACCTTTGCACCCAACATCTTCATACGCGAAACGTTAGGCGCCTGCCGCTCCATATCTACCTCACCCATGTATACAACACATTCAATACCCATTAGCGCACAAACCGTTGCAGTAGCTACACCATGCTGACCAGCGCCCGTTTCGGCGATGATCCGCTTTTTGCCAAGACGGCGTGCCAGTAGTATTTGCCCAATCGCATTATTGATCTTGTGCGAACCGGTATGGTTCAGGTCTTCCCGCTTGAAAAATATATTAGCGCCATACTTCTCAGAATACCTTTTTGCCGGATACAGTGGCGAAGGGCGGCCCACATAATCCCTCAAAAGCTGTTCAAATTCAGCTTTAAAACCGGGATCATTGAGTATCTGGATATACTGCTGTCTCAGTTCTTCGACGTTTGGATACAGCATTTCGGGGATATAGGCCCCGCCAAAATCACCGTAATACCCGTGTTCGTTAACTCCGTATTTCATCGTAATAGTTCGAATGCGTTTTTTAATTTTTCAATATCTTTCAGTCCCGGCTCAATTTCAAAGCGGCTGTTCAGGTCAACTCCATAAAATTGAGGATGTTTGATCAATTTCACTTCTTCTAAATTATCCAGACTCAATCCTCCGCTTAAAAAGAAAGGGACATCCAGTTTATATTTATCCAGCAATGACCAGTCAAAGCTTTTTCCAGAGCCGCCATGCTTATCCGTTTTTGTGTCGAACAGGAAAAAGTCAACGCTATCAACGTATTGGTTCAACCGTTCAAAATCAAAATCCTGATCAATTCCGAAAGCTTTCAGTACTGTTACCTTATCCTTGAATTCCGCACAAAACTCCGGGTCTTCATTGCCATGCAATTGTATCGCATCAAAGTGATATTTGTCGATTAGTTGATGTATAGTTTCTGCCGTTTCATTCACAAAAACAGCAGTTTTTTCAATGGATTCTGGCACAACAGCTAATATCTCATCACTCAGCTCCGCAGCAAAGCGAGGTGAAGGCGCATAACAGATAAACCCTACATAATCAGGTTTTAATGCTGTAACGGCTTCAATATTGTCGCGGTATTTCAGTCCACAAATCTTTATATGCATTAGTTGCTGCTTATTAAATTTTTAAAACTGGTTAATGCTCTTTTGCTCAGCAAAGCTTCGTCGGCCTCATAAAAGCAATCGCCAAATGTTTTCTCAGGGTGGATAGTTTTAATAGCCAAAGCCGCATTGCAAACCACTACGTTATTTTGTGCGGTGGTACCGTCGCCGTTCAATACACCCATGAATATATCTGCTGATTCTTTTACCGTGCTTCCCCCACCTATTGCTGCGGGATCAAGTTTTTCAAAACCCAGGTTTTCTATACTATTGATCTTTTCGCCTTCGGCAGAGAAAGTTTTGAAGTCCCCAGTCAATGATATCTCGTCATAGCCATCCAAAGCATTCAGGATAGTATATTTTACATCTGATTTTTGATATAGATAAGCGTATATACGCGCCAGCTCCAGGTTAAAAACACCTACCATTTGGTTCTTGGGTTTGGCAGGATTTACCATCGGCCCAAGCATATTGAAGAAGGTTTTTACACCCAATTCACGGCGTATAGGAGCTACCGTTTTCATAGCAGGATGGAATAATGGCGCATGCAAAAAGCTGATATTGGCTTTATCGAGCCCTTTGTTCAGTTTATCGCTTTCATTGGTAAACTGGTAACCTAAAAACTCCATTACATTAGATGAACCACAACCTGATGAAACACCATAGTTGCCATGCTTAGCTACTTTATAGCCCGCGCCTGCTACAACAAATGAGGCAAGCGTAGAAATATTAAAGGTATCCTTCCCATCACCGCCGGTGCCGCAAAGATCGATCAGCTCGTTTGTCTCCAAATTGGCAGGTAAACATAGATCAAGCATGGCATCGCGGAATCCTTCTAACTCATCAACAGTAATAGTACGCATGCAATAGGCGGTCATAAATGCCGCCATTTGCGAATTATTGTATTTTCCCTGCGCAATGTTGGTCAGGATTTCCTTCGACTGCTCGCGGGTAAATGTTTTATGCTCAAATAAATGGTTTAATATTGCTTTCATGGCTTATAGCTAATAAAAAAGGGCTGCCTTGTGGCAACCCTTCTTGTATATATCATTTTTAAACAAACATGGGACTGCCTTACGATTACTCGTTAAGCCACCACCAATTGTTGTTTAATACTTTGTTCATGATCTTGTGCGACAAATATGGAAATAGTTTTTACTAAAAGCAAGCATAATTATATTTTTGGTTGGAGAAGTTGTAGTGGTTATAGATGTTGTAATGGTTGAAGTAGTTTATTTCTTCTTCAATTTTTATAACCTTTACAACCAATACAACCCTTCCAACTATTACAACCAAACAAAATGCCCATCCACAAACGCAAATTTAACCCGGAAGACGACTTAGGATTCGGCACCCAACCGGTGCTCAAGAATCAGCCGTTGATACGGCAGGACGGTTCCATCAACGTAAAGCGTCGTGGATTACCATTTTATAATACAGCCAACAATTACCATAAGCTGATCACCATGAGTTGGCGTAAATTCTGGCTTATCGTGCTGTCTTGTTATTTAACAATCAATACCTTATTTGCCTGTATTTACCTGTTCATAGGGGTTGAAAACCTTAACGGCGCGGAAGGAACAAATACTTACCAGCATTTTTGGGACGCCTTTTTCTTTTCTGCGCAAACCATTTCGACGGTTGGTTATGGGCACATCAGTCCGCGAGGTATGGCAGCTAACAGCGTTGCTGCGCTGGAATCGATGATGGGTTTACTTGCTTTCGCTTTAGCCACCGGCTTGTTATACGGGCGTTTTTCAAGACCTACTGCAAAAATTGTTTATAGTGAGAATTTGCTAGTTTCCCCTTACCAGGAAAATGGCAAAGGCTTAATGTTCAGGTTAGCCAATTTACGCAGAAACACCTTGATCGACCTGCAAATGGAGATTATCTTCTCCTATAATGAAAATGTGAATGGAAAGCTGGTTCGCCGTTTTTTCCCGCTCGAGCTGGAAAGAAAAAATGTGAGCATACTTACCCTGAGTTGGACTGTGGTTCATCCCCTGGATGATAATAGTCCGCTGAAGGATCTGACACCAGAAGATCTGAAAGGCACCCAGGCCAGTATTGCAATATTATTGAAAGCATTTGATGATACTTTTTCACAGACTGTGCACTCGCGTACATCTTATAAGTGCGAGGATATCATCTGGGATGCCAAATTTACACCGGCATTTGACAGGGATGAGGATGGCACAATCGTATTAAATCTGCACAAGATTGGGAGTTTTGTGAAGTTGTAGGTTATGTTGGAGTTAAATTGGTTTAATTAGTTGTACTGGTTGAAGTGGTTATCATATAGTCTAAAAACTAATACAACCAGTATAACCAATACAACCATTACAACCCTGGCTTAACCTGGCAAAGTTCAATAAGCACACCATTTGCACTTTTAGGGTGAAGAAAACACACTAATTTATTATCTGCTCCTTCTTTAGGCTGATCATTTAAAAGCATAAATCCTTCCTTTTTCAGGCGCTCCATTTCTGCTGCAATGTCCTCTACATCAAAGGCTATGTGGTGTATTCCCTCGCCCCTTTTCTCAATGAATTTATGGATAGGGCTATCCACAGATGAAGGCTCAAGCAATTCAATTTTATTGGGGCCCGATTTCAGAAATGCAGTTCTAACTCCCTCTGAAGCAATGGCTTCTACTTTGTACACAGTTGTGTTCAGCAGTTTTTCATAGATCATCCCCGCTCCCGCAATATCCTTTACCGCTATGCCGATGTGCTCGATCTTTCTCATATCCAAATATTGCAAATAATTACCTTTATCTGATTATTCCACCTTGTTTTGAATGATTTTAAATAAAAACTTTGCATATCTTTGTATTGTTTAATAATTGATATAAATATGAACCTTCCTATATACCTGGATAATAATGCCACAACGCCTATGGACCCACGGGTACTTGATGCGATGGTGCCTTATTTTACCCAGAAATTTGGTAATGCCGCGAGCCGCAATCATGCGTTTGGATGGGTGGCAGAAGAAGCTGTTGATTACGCACGTGAACAAGTTGCCAAAATTATTGGTGCAACTGAAAAAGAGATCATCTTTACCTCAGGCGCTACCGAGGCCGATAACCTGGCTATAAAAGGTGTGTTTGAAATGTACCAGGAAAAAGGCAACCACATTATTACTGCGGTTACCGAGCATAAAGCTGTACTGGATACTTGTAAACACATTGAGAAATTGGGCGGCAAGGTTACTTATTTACCGGTTAAGGAAGATGGGATGATTGATCTGAACGAGTTGGAAGCTGCCATGACCAAAGAAACTATTTTGGTTTCTATCATGTATGGTAACAATGAGATCGGTGTGATCCAGCCTGTAAAAGAAATTGCTGCTATTGCACATAAATACGGTGCGCTGTTTATGACAGACGCAACCCAGGCAGTTGGTAAAATTCCGGTTGACGTAAATGCTGACGGAATTGACCTGCTGGCTTTCAGCGCACATAAAATATATGGCCCTAAAGGTGTAGGTGCATTGTATGTACGCCGTAAAGGACCACGTGTGAAAGTTACCGCTCAAATGGACGGCGGTGGCCACGAACGCGGCATGCGTTCAGGCACATTGAACGTTCCGGGTATCGTAGGTTTCGGTAAGGCTTGCGAACTGTGCATGCAGGAAATGGAAAGCGAAGCAAAACGTTTATCTGCTCTGCGTGACAAATTACAGTCTGCATTAACTGTATTAGAAGAAAGCTATGTGAATGGCAATGTTGAACACCGTTTACCACACGTGGCCAATATATCATTCAAATACGTAGAAGGTGAAGGATTAATGATGGCGATGAAAGACCTGGCAGTATCTTCAGGTTCGGCCTGTACATCAGCTTCACTTGAACCATCCTATGTATTGAAGAGTTTAGGTTTGTCTGACGATCTGGCACATTCATCTATCCGTTTCGGTTTGGGACGCTTCACAACCGACGAAGAAGTGGATTATGCTGTAGACATCACCAAAAAGGCAGTTACTCACCTGCGCGAACTTTCACCACTTTGGGAAATGTTCAAAGAAGGTATCGACCTGAACTCAATTGAGTGGGCAGAACACTAAAAAGGTTTGACGTAATACGTTCTACGTTTTACGTCGGTAACTAGAGATTGAAAATAAAAAACGTACAACTTAGTACGTATAACGTATAACAAATAGTAAAAAAATGGCTTATTCAGAAAAAGTAATTGATCACTATACCAATCCGCGCAACGTTGGTACTTTAGATAAAAGCAGCAGCAAAGTTGGTACTGGTTTGGTTGGTGCACCTGAGTGCGGCGACGTTATGCGCCTGCAGATCCAGGTTGATGATAACAACGTCATCACTGATGCTAAATTTAAAACGTTCGGCTGCGGTTCGGCGATTGCCTCTTCGTCGTTGGCAACGGAGTGGCTTAAAGGTAAATCTATCGACGACGCGATGAAGATCGACAATATGGATATCGTTGAAGAACTGGCTTTACCACCGGTAAAAATCCACTGCTCAGTATTAGCAGAAGATGCGATCAAAGCAGCAATCAACGATTATCGCGTAAAAAACGGCTTAGCGCCAATTGAAAGCGAAAAAACACATCACTAAATATTAGTGAATGGTGAGTAGAGAGTAGTGAGTGGTTTAAATTGACTTAAGACTCGCGACTCAGGACTTAAGACTATAATAAAATGGTAACAGTAACAGATAAGGCGAAAAGTAAGATAGATCACCTGATGCAGGACGCGAATCTGGATGGTTCATATTTTCTGCGTGTATCGGTGCAGGGTGGCGGATGCTCGGGCCTATCTTACAACCTTGATTTTGATAACGAAATAAAAAAGGGCGATCAGTTTTTTGAAGACAAAGGCATTCGTTTGGCTTTGGATATGAAGTCGTTCCTGTATCTTGCCGGCACCGAGCTTGATTTTACAGATGGACTGAATGGCAAAGGTTTCAACTTTCACAACCCTAATGCAACCCGTACCTGCGGTTGCGGCGAAAGTTTCTCAGTATAAATTTTTCGGATTACACCGATTTATCATTTGATTGCACCGATGTTTAAATAAGGCATCGGTGTAATTTTTTTATATCTGTGTAATCATTCTTTTTATAATCGATGGAATCACTTTTATAATCAGTGGAATCATTTTATATTTATCGGTGTAATCCAATTATTATTTAATGAATTCTGTAGCTGAGCGATCGACTGTTCCAAGTCTTATACGCAACATTGTTGCCAATATCCACCCTGACACACACACCTTTATGACCCATAAGGTAAAGGATGAGTGGGTAAATATATCCTATCGTGAAACCATCGAAAAAGCAGATGCCATATCTGCATGGTTTCTGGATATAGGCATAATGAAGGGTGATCGCCTGGCGCTGATCATTGAAAACGGACCGGATTATGTATATTACGATCAGGCCTTGCAGCAAATAGGCGCTGTAAATACCTCTATTTACCCTACTCTTACGGAAAGTGAGATAGAATATATTTTAAATGATTCTGGTGCAAAAACTATCCTGGCAGGCAACCCTTTTCTGTTCAGGAAAGTAATTAAGGTAGCTAATAATTGCCCTAATCTATTACGAATTATACCTGCTTTTGACGACTATCAGAAGCATATGGGCAATGTAAACCTGAATGCCGGTGTTATAGGATTTAATGAAGTGATCAACGAAGGAAGACAGATAGTTGAGAACTACCGCCCAGCGCTAAATAGCGCCAGGGAAGCCATTTTGCCTTCCGATCTGTCCTGCCTCATCTACACTTCGGGAACAACGGGTATCCCAAAAGGTGTAATGCTTACCCATCATAACCTGACAGAAAACGTTCGGGCATGCCTGGAGCAGATAATAGTATTGGAAAAAACAGATGTATTCTTGTCTTTCTTACCCTTGTCGCATATTTTTGAGCGAACAGCAACTTACCACATCTGCTTGCACGATGGTTGTACGATAGCATTTGCCCAAAGCCTGGATCTGCTTGCCAAAAATATGGCTGAAGTAAAACCCACTGTCATGTGCTGCGTACCGAAACTATTAGAGCGTATTCATGACCGGGCTATGAAAAATGGCTTATCAGCAGGTGGCGCAAAAACCAAGATATTCGTCTGGGCATTAGGTATTGGCAAAAAACACAGAGGAGTTCACGAAAAAGCCAAAAAGCCGGGATTGTTGCTTCGCAATCAGCATAAGGTTGCAGAGAAACTGGTATTCAGCAAAATAAAAGAAAGAACCGGCGGGCGCTTAAAGTTCCTTATTTCAGGCGGCGGGGCACTTCCAAAAAACATTGGCGAGTTCTTTGGTGACTTGGGAATCAAAGTGTTAGAAGGTTTTGGCTTAACAGAAACTTCACCTGTAATGGCAGTTACCGAGAATGAACGGGTAATCTATGGTACCGTTGGTCGCATCATTCCGCGCATTGAGGTGGGCATACAAAATGTCGATACAAAAGAAATTTATACCATTCAAACACATAATAATTTTAATCCTGATTTTCAATCGGAAGAAGGTGAGATCATTGTTCGCGGACACTGTGTAATGAAGGGTTATTGGAACAAGCCTGAAGAAACAGCAAGTGTGATCGATCCGGATGGATGGCTTCACACAGGTGATATAGGACGTTTTTATAAAGGCAACCTGCAAATTACCGATAGATTGAAAAATATGCTGGTAAATGCATATGGCAAAAATATTTATCCTACACCGGTAGAGAATACTTATTTGAAAAGCTCGCGGATTGAACAGGTATTCCTGATTGGTGATAAACGGGAATACATTACCGCAATCATAGTTCCTGCAAAAGAGATTATGCAGGAGACCTTCAACCTTACAGAAGAGTTCTTCAATAATCCTGAATTATTTATAGAAGATAAAGAAATTACTGACTGGATAGCCCAGGATATCAAACGTTTATCAAACGAGTTAGCTAAATTTGAGAGGATCAAAAACTTCAAGGTAAAACGTAATCCGTTCAGTATGGACGAAGGTGAAATTACCCCTACCCTGAAAGCCAAACGCAAGGTAATAGAGAAGAAATACGCCACTGCCATTGATGAAATGTATTTACAGGAGGCAGAGGTGGATTAGCATATAAATAATGTTTCTTAAACATTGGTGCTATGAACAAGAGATTGATGTTTGCCTTGCTGATCGCAGCACCGGCATTGATGTACTCCTGCAAAAAGGATACATCCGGGCAAATTGCCACCAAACCATACCTGCCGCCAGGTAAATACATCCTTTTCGATGCCGATCAGGCTTTTAACCTGGGACAATCAACATTTCCAAGCCTGTATACTTCTATTTATTATGCCAACCTGGATGGTTCGCAGATAACGCGCATCACTCCTGTTGAACCAACCTATTATAGTTACCGGGCCTCCTGGTCGCCTGATGGCACGCAGGTAGTTTACACCCGGGGAGATTATGCCGATACTTCAAGGGGTATCTGTATAATTGATATTACAGGCCAAAACTTCAAACGCATTATAAAAGGTGATGAAGCCGACTATGCCTGCTTTTCACCCGATGGCAGCATGGTGGCCTACGCAAAAAGCCTGGTGCATACGCATCCGTATCATTATGATCTGTACACGGCAACTGTAACTGGTGCCAATGAGCGCCGTCTTACTTATTTTGCTGATGATAATGGCTCTGTCGCCAACATTCATTGGTCTACTGATGGGAATATATACTTTAATGCTGCCGGGAGCCGTAGCGAAAGCGGCATTTATTCCATCGACAAAGGCGGCAACAATTTAAAATATGTCTTTTACTCTGACTTATTAGGTATATCGCCCGATGGCAAAAACTTGCTTTTTGACCAAAGCGACGGCCTGTATACCTGCAACACCGATGCCAGTAACGTAAAAAAACTGATCGCTTACGATGCAAATAATCCTAACATGCTTTTGGGTGCGTCATGGTCGGCAGATGGCAGCCTGATTTATTTATCCAACACCAATTTATCAGCCAACCTGTTAGGTATATTCAAAGTCAATACCTACGGTTATGGGTTTACTAAAGTACTTGACGGCTTTTATGAATATCCCAGTGTACATTAAGTCTACCAGGGACTAACACCTGTTTCAGGATTATTATCGTCACTAAAATATTGCCCTGATGGGCCATTTTCATCAACTACTGCATATTTCACTATTCTTGCAGCCGCATCAGGAACAGTTCCTGTACCGCGATGCTCATTAAAATCAGTTGCTGTAAAACCGGGGTCAACCGCATTTACTTTGAATGGAGTATCTCTTAACTCATAAGCCAGGGCAATGGTATAAGCATTCAATGCTGATTTGATGGCCCATATGCTCCACCTTTAACCTGGTAATATTTCCAGGACGGATCACTATGTAATGTAAGCGATGCCAGTCCGGAAGTGACATTTACAATTCGCGGAGCCTCTGATTTTTTGAGCAGATCCAGAAAAGTTTGCGTTACTTCTATTAATCCAAAGAAATTCGTATCGAACACCTTTCTTATTTCATTCACATTTACCGACGAAGGTGGTTGCGGGAAGACGCCACGTATGCCTGCATTATTGATGAGTACATCCAGAATATCAGTCTTTTCACCTAAAGTTTTTCTTGCTGACTTAATTGATGCTGTATTGCTAACATCAATTTGAATAGCTTCTACATTATCCGAGTTCAGTCTGGCTACTGCCTCCTGCCCTTTTTGCAAATCACGGCTTCCGAGGTACACATAGTATCCTAAATCAAGAAGTTGTTTCGCTGTTTCAAAGCCAATACTCTTATTGGCGCCGGTTATTAATGCTTTTTTCATAGTTAGATAGGTATGACTGCAATTTTATAACTTTCTGTGCCTAAATACAAACTCATATCTCAAATCTCACGTCTCAAATCTAAAAAAACGCTATTTTTGCAGCCTTAATAAAAACTATGAGTATCGCTTTATCCGAACAGGAAATTTTACGCCGCGAGAAGCTGAATCAGCTTCGTGCGCTGGGCATTAATCCATATCCGCCCGAAGAGTTTAAAGTCACTGCAACTGCGCAGGACATTTTGGAAAACTTTGAAAAATTTCCGGAAACCTACAAACAGGTAACCATTGCAGGCAGGATCATGAGTTTCAACGTGATGGGAAGCGCATCATTTGCCAAGCTGCAGGATTCAACCGGGCGTATTCAAATCTATCTAAAACGTGATGATATCTGTCCCGGCGAAGATAAAACACTCTATAATACTGTATTTAAGAAGCTGCTGGATTTAGGCGACTATATTGGCGTGAAAGGCTATGTGTTCACCACACAAACTGGTGAGGTTTCCGTTCATGTGCAGGAGTTTACCCTGCTGTCCAAATCATTAAAACCACTGCCGATTGTTAAACGCGATGAAGAAGGTAATATTCATGATGCCTTTACCGATCCGGAGCTGCGTTACCGTCAGCGCTATGTTGATCTCACTGTAAACCCCGAGTTTAAGCAGATTTTCATGAAACGCTCGAAAGTGATCAGCTCTATGCGCGATTACTTTAATTCACAGGGTTGGATGGAAGTAGAAACCCCGATCCTGCAGGCTGTACATGGCGGTGCCGCTGCAAGGCCATTCAGAACGCATCATAATACATTGGATATGCAGCTTTTTCTGCGTATTGCGAATGAGCTATACCTGAAAAGATTGATTGTTGCCGGATTTGACGGTGTATACGAGTTCGGTAAGATGTTCCGTAACGAGGGCATGGACCGCACCCACAACCCTGAGTTTACTTCAGTTGAGATCTACATAGCTTACAAGGACTATATCTGGATGATGGAGATGGTGGAAAACTGCCTGGAGTATGTAACCCGTGCGGTAAATGGCATTCCTGTGGTTCAGGTAGGTGAAAACGAAATCAATTTTGCAGGGCCTTATACCCGCCTAACCATGTACGAATCTATCCAGAAATATACCGGCATAGATGTATCTGCAATGGACGAAGCCGCTCTTCGCAAAACTTGTGCTGACCTGGGCATCGAAATAGATGGCACCATGGGCAAAGGTAAACTGATCGACGAGATATTCAGCGCAAAAGTTGAGGCTAACTTAATTCAACCGACTTATATCACCGATTATCCAATCGAGATGACTCCACTTGCTAAGAAACATCGTAGTAAAGATGGTTTGGTGGAACGCTTTGAGTTGTTCGTAAACGGTAAGGAAATTGCCAATGCTTATTCTGAATTAAATGATCCTATCGATCAGCGCCAGCGTTTTGAAGACCAGTTGGAACTGGCTGGTCGTGGTGATGAAGAAGCAATGGCAATGGATGACGATTTTTTACGTGCCCTTGAATATGGTATGCCGCCAACATCCGGTTTAGGTATTGGTATCGACCGCTTTGTAATGCTAATGACAAACCAGCACACTATCCAGGAAGTATTGTTCTTCCCACAAATGCGCCCGGAGAAAAAAGCCAAAATAGCTACCATTGAAGATTTTGTGAAGATCGGCGTTCCCGCCGAATGGGTGCAGGTGCTTAATAAAATGGGCTTCAATACTATTGAAGAGTTAAAAGCTGCCAATCCTAATAAGGTTTTTAATGACCTCGGTGGAATGCGTAAAAAACTAAAGCTTGATATTACCATGCTTGCGAAAGAGGTGGTAATGGCTTGGTTCGAATAACAGTTTGCAGTTGCCAGTGTGCAGTTTGCATTTAAAACTTTCAACTGCCGACTGCACACTGGCAACTGCAAACTAATAACTGTGCACCGCAAACTGCTTTCTGGTAACAATTTGTTAATAAAATCATAAAACAAATAGAACTTTTATATCGGTTTCTCTGTATAATTTTATAATTACACAAATTATGCAAAAATCATGACTAACTCGATATTAGAAATTACTGAAAACGAATATCTTATAAAGCTTAACCGCAGCAATTTCGATCTGTCGTTTATAAGAAGCCTACTGAAAATTGTTGAGGTAGCAAATCCTTCTTCTGAAAACCCGATTATACCTGAGCGGTATGTATCGCCGAGACAGAATAACTCGTCTGAGCCGGATTACTATAGCTTTATTGACGAAAAATAGGCTTTAAAAGTTTTCTCTTTTAAAGCCTGTTTTGTTTTAGAATTGGCGGTAACCTCCACGAACCACCTGTTTATCCATTTGAGTAAGCTGACCCTTCATCATCTTTATTTGGTCGGCAAGCAATTTGTTTTTATCATCCTTAGTCGCTTCCTGCAAATACATCTGCGCTTCGCGCTTGTTACGTTTAGCCATTGCGATGCCTGCAAGGCTTAATTTAGCCAGAGCTATATTGTGCGACATTTTCATACCCAGTGAAAGTGCTTTCTTAAAATATTTCTCTGATTTCATCGGCGCTTTACGCGACTCCATCAAACCGATCAACAGATTATAATAACCATGCTGATTTTTGTTCAATTGCTTTTCGTAATTGGTGATCTTGTTAAGCCATTCTTCGGCTTTCACAGTATTATCTTTACGCAGATAAAACTGCGCGATCAGCATATTTTCATTAAAAAAGAAAGTAAGCAGTGTAAGCCCGCCTAAAAGAAATACCAGTATACCCCAGCCCCAAAATCCAAAGCCACAAAGTGTTACCCCCGCTCCTGCTACCACGCAGGCAATAATTAACCTTACCAGATTCGACATAATTTTTTATGCTATAAAAATAGAATGCAAATATCCGTTTATTTGTAGTCTTAACCAATATTCGCACACATATTTATGGCATTAAATTTCGAACCATCCTGGCTGGAAGTTTTACATGAGGAATTTGATAAAGATTACATGAAAAAGCTAAGGCAATTCCTGAAAGAAGAACAGGATGCCGGTCATCGTACTTATCCAAAAAACGCCGATATATTTAATGCATTCTGGAAAACACCTTTTGATAAATTAAAGGTATTGATACTTGGTCAGGACCCTTATCACGGCCCAAACCAGGCACATGGGTTATCCTTTTCAGTGCAGAAAGGAATTATTCCTCCACCTTCACTTAAGAATATCTATAAAGAATTGTCTACAGATATTCCCGGCTTCGTTATACCAAATCATGGGGAATTAACTGAATGGGCCGAACAAGGTGTAATGCTTTTAAATGCCACTTTAACCGTTCGTGCAGGCACTCCGGGCTCGCATCAAAAAAAAGGGTGGGAAGAGTTTACCGACCAGGTAATTAAAACAATCTCTGACAAAAAAGAAGGCATCGTATTTATTCTATGGGGAGCCTATGCACAAGCAAAAGCTGAACTGATAGATAAATCCAAACATTTTATTATCAAATCACCTCATCCATCGCCTTTTTCGGCTGATAGAGGTTTCTTTGGCTCCAAGCCATTTTCAAAAACAAATGAGATATTAATAAAAGAAGGAAAAAAGCCGATTGATTGGCAGATACATTAGATGTGCAGATGTGCGAATATGCAGATGTGCAGATTTTTTGATTGTCACGGGATTTCACCTGCACATTCGCACATCTGAAATCCGCACATCAAAATCAGTATTCCAGTGGCACGATAGGTTCTTTCTTACTGGTCGACATGATCATCATGGTCTGGAAGGTTTTTACAACCGGGATGCGGCTGATCTTTTCCATGATCAATTGCTCGTACGATTTAATATCACGAACGTAAACCTTCAATAAGAAATCGCACTGACCGGTTACGTGATGACATTCGGTAACCTCTTTGATGTTTTTTATCTCGTCAAGGAACACCTGTATAGTATTATTTTTATGAAAGTCCAGCGATACCTGGATAAAAGTTTTGATTCCCAGGCCGAGTTTTTCTTCATCAACCAGGGCATGATAGCTTTTTATATACTCTGCATTTTCCAGTTTACGCACACGTTCAAGTGTCGGTGCCGGTGAAAGGCCAATCTCATTTGATAGCTGTAAGTTGGTAATTCTGCCGTTTTCCTGTAAAATCCTGAGAATCTGGAGGTCTATTTTATCTAATTCAGCTGCCATGGTAAATGCAAATATAGTTTTTCCTGCATCAGCAGAATAAAATTTCTCACAAAAGTACTTAAACAGAAATAAATTTTTTAATAAAATTTTTAGATTGGTCTAAAATTATTATTAGATTTGTTTAAATGAATACTTTTACAGAAGAGAACTACTTAAAAGCCATATATCATCTATCCTTACAATCGGAAAGTGTAAGCACTAACCAAATCGCTGCCTCATTAAATACCAAAGCGGCATCGGTAACGGACATGCTGAAAAAACTAGCCGATAAAGAGCTGATCAATTATGCTAAATACCAGGGCGTAACACTTACTGCTGAAGGTGAAAAAATTGCCTTAAGTATAGTCCGCAAGCACCGGCTTTGGGAATATTTTTTGGTTGAGAAGCTCAATTTTAAATGGGACGAGGTACACGATGTGGCCGAGGAACTGGAACACATCTCTTCAAAAGAACTGATCGACCGTCTTGATGATTTTATGGGCAATCCTAAATATGATCCGCACGGCGACCCTATCCCCGATTGCAATGGTTTGTTTAAGGCACATGTATTAAAACCCGTGTCATCATTGGTTTTACATGATTCGGGAATTATCTCAGGTGTTCGAGATCATTCCTCTTCATTTTTACAATACCTTGAAAAGATGCAATTGACCATCGGTAAAAAGATAAAAGTGACAGAGATCAATGATTACGATCACTCAGTTATCCTTAATTCAGAAGACAAAAAAGTTCACATCAGCCGCGACGTCGCAAATAATCTGCTCATCTCCTTATGAATAACGAATCTAACCACTCATTAAGCAATGTACACAGC
>NZ_DATCRU010000003.1:0-65343 GCF_036568825.1 Mucilaginibacter sp.
AACAAAAAGTTCTTTAATTCTTCAATGATTTTTACATTTACAGACAGCATTGGGTTACAGATTTTGGTTTTAAGATTCGATACCTCAAAACTATAAATTCTGTAACCTTTGCTATTTTCTTAACTTAATGACATTGCTCTATGAGGCAAAAATATCTTCTGTTGAAATTTCTACAAAGCGATAGACCCTACGGGTCAGGTCATCAAAAGTTTCGGAGGACTTAAATACAATATCTGAGGAAACGATCACTTTAATACCAAATCACTACAGACAGGATAATGGTCCGATAAACGCTTCTCAATAATGGCATAATTTAGCACGTCAAATTGCTGACCTGCCATAATATAGTCGATCTGGTAATTTGGAAAGCTGCCGTTGTAAGTACGACCAAAGCCCGAGCCCTTTTCACGAAAGGCATTTTTCAGTCCTTTGCTCATTTGATTGACTGCAAATGATGTTGGCGTATCATTAAAATCACCCGAAATAATATATGGATAAGCACAGGAATCGGCATGTTGTTTGATTTTGAATACCTGTTCACTTCGTCTCTGGAAGGCGATCTTTAGCTTATAGCCCAATCGTTTGGCCGAGCCAACTTCCGGCTTGCCCTGCTGTGAAATATTATTCAGGTAACGGTAATCATCCGGATCAAAGCGGATAGACTGCAAATGCACGCTGTATACCCTGAATATTTTATCGCCCTTTTTTACATCAACATAAATACATTGGTTCTCATTTCTTCTATCAGTCAGTTGTATATAGCCATGAGCAACTATGGGTAGTTTGGAAAATAGTGCCAATCCAATAGCTTCTGTATTATTTTCAACCACCGATTCAAAGAAATAATTGTTGGACCTCAGTATTTTTTGAATGGAGTCGAGCATATTATACTGCCCTTTGTTTCGTGTATAAAACTCCTGGAAGCCGATAATATCAGGCTGCTGATCTGCTATGATGGACAATATTTCGTGTTTGGTGGGGATGTCATTCTTCGAGCCATAACGCTTAAAGTTGTGTACGTTGTAAGTCATTACCCTTATGGCTTCAGCCTTTTTTATACCATAGGCTGATGGAAAGCGCAAGCCGATATTCTTATTCAATATCCCCCATCCCAGGGCGATGACAATTATAGATAAGACCATCCATTTACTTCTTCGCAATAACCAATAAGCAATGAGTATAATGTTGGCGACTAATAAGAATGGATAAGCCAAACCAAAGAAGGCGATGGGCCAGAATTTTTCGGGGTTGACAACAGGTGCAAGGTAACTTATCAATAAACCAATGCAGCAGACCACGTTGACCCAAAGAAAAAGTTTATCAATAAAATTTAGTCCTTTTTTAGGCTTCATTGTCCTTGCTGGCCCTGGATAAAGTCTCTTTTTCCTGTTTGCTCAGGCTTTCATAGCCTGCTTCTGTAATCTTGTCTAATATACGGTCTATTTCATCCTGGCGGGGTTTCCCGCTTGTGTTTTTATCCGAATTCCGGGATACCACCTTCATTTTTGACCTTTTCCTGAAGATTCCGGTAATGGCGCCTATCCAATCGTTGCCACGTTGTAATTGCTTGACATAGATAAAGCCGAATAATGCGCCACCCAGGTGAGCAAATTCGCCGCCTGCGTTGGGGCCTGCAATGCTTAGGAAATCAAGGATAACATAAAATAAAGCTATCCATTTCAGCTTTATTGGACCTAAGAGGATCAGGTTCAAACTATAATCAGGCAACAACGTAGCTGTGGCAACAATAATTGCCATTACGCTGGCTGAAGCGCCTACAACCGTGCTGCTGGCTAGGACAGAAGCAAAAAATGGAAAAACATTATATGCCGCTACGAAAAAAATAGCCCCCGTCAATCCACCTAGAAGATACAGACCGATAGTTCGTTTATTGCCAAGATACTCCTCAAATATTTGCCCTATCCAGTATAACCAAAGCATATTGAACAGGATATGAAAAATACCTGCATGCATAAACATGTAGGTAAGCGGTGTCCAGAAATGGCTAGCTAAACGGGGCAGAAATGAAGGCAACAAAAGCAACTCGCTGGAGTAAAAATCTATAAAATCGCTACGGAAAACCAACCTGTCGATTACCCCGGCAATATTGACCAGTAAAAAAACAAGCACGTTGATGCCGATCAGCAGGTTTACCCTGCTGCCCGATCTGAGCATTTTATATTGAATTTGTTGCCAGGTATTCATAAATAATTTAACCTAATATCAGCATAACGCACCAACATCAGAAATAGTTGTTAGGTCTGTTCAATCTCCAGAATTTTACAACAAAGAAACCGAAAAGCGCACCACCTATATGTGCAAAGTGTGCGACATTATCGCCACTCTGCTGACCCACACCCGACCATATTTCTATTAATATATAACCAGGCACAATATATTTTGCTTTGATCGGAATGGGAAGAAACAATATCATCATTTCCATATTCGGATAAAGCATGGCAAATGCTACCAGTAATCCGAAAATAGCACCGGAAGCACCTACAACGGGGGCAAAATAAATATCAATAAGGCGTTGGGCATTAGCGCCGTATTCTATATATGATGACTTTAACTCGGGGTGCGAAATAACGAAACCACCGGTTAGACTGTGTACCTGGAAAGCCTGTACAGCCCATTGCAATAGTATAGCCCCGATCCCGCATATAAAATAGAGGTTCAGAAAGCGCTTAGGACCTACACTGTATTCCAGTATCGGTCCAAAGAAAAAGAGGGCAAGCATATTGAAAAGTATATGCATTATATTGGCGTGCATGAACATATAGGAAATGATCTGCCACAATTTAAATTCCGGCGAATTGAAGTAATATACCGCCAGCCACCTGTCCATGTCAAATACGTTACGCAGCAGGAAAGAGGCGACAAAGAAGATAACATTGATGATCAGCAGGTTTTTTACAACCGGTGTTATATTGGAAAATGGCGATTGCCTGTATGCACTCATAGGTAAAATTTAGTTCTTTTTATTTTTCAAACCGTTCGGCTAATTCATTCATGGTAAATGTACTGATTACAGGCTTACCGTTCAATGCCAGGTTTGGCATCTGGCAGGCAAAAAGCTGATCGATCAGTAAGTTCATTTCCTCCAACGACAACTTTGCACCCGTCTTGATCGCACCATTCCGGGCAAGCGACCGCGCCAGGTTATCGCGCTTATCCAACTTCACGATGGCGAGGTTGTTTTTAAAACCCTCCAATAAGTGTTCCAGCAAAGCATGTTCTGCTACATTACTCAAATCGGCGGGGATGCCTTCTACCACCACCGTATTTTTTCCAAACTCGCGTATATCAAATCCAAGTCCGCGGATATCCGGCAAAAGCTCTTTCAGCAATTCAAAGTCCCCGGCATTGAGTGTTACTGTTTGCGGGAACAGGCTTTGCTGACTGGTTCCTGAATGATTATCCAGCTGCTGCAAAAAACGCTCGTACAATACTCTTTCGTGTGCGGCCTGCTGATTGATCAGCATAAAACCCGACTTGATCTGCGAAAGAATGTACCGGTTATGTATCTGGAACAATTGCCGCTCGCTCGATTTGCTTACTTCCTGCTCCTGAACCGGAATAGTTACTTCCCCATGCATTTCCTGTTGAACGGATTCTTCACGTTTGGCTATCTCATACAATGTATCCCAGTTTTCCGGAACGGGCGTGCGACGATGATCGCTTACATCACGGGCATAGGAAGGCGACGATGATCGCTCGGCTTTAGGCCCTTGTGGTTCGTTTGCAAATGGGTTAAAATCCGGGTTGAACGAGATCGTCGGCTGAACGATCTGCTCCAGCGGTTTCTCGGTTATCAAATGCCCGATGCTGTTTTCCTGGTCGAAATCCAGTGTTGGTGTGATATTGTATTTCCCGAGGGAGCGTTTTACCGCCGAGCGGATGATGGCATAGATCGATTTCTCGTCCTGGTATTTTATTTCCGTTTTTGTCGGATGAACATTGATATCAATTTTGGATGGATCGATATCGATGAATAACACATACAAAGGATAACTCTCATCAGGCAGTAATTCTTCAAAGGCCGTCAGCACCGCATGATTCAGATAAGCATCCTTTATAAAGCGGTTGTTCACAAAAAAGAATTGCTCGCCGCGTGTCTTCTTGGCAAACTCAGGCTTGCCTACATAACCATGCAGTTTGATGATAGAGGTATCCTCCTCAACAGGAACCAACCGCTGGTTATAATTGTTCCCAAACAGGTGAATAATACGCTGCTTTAACGATGCCGCAGGCAAATGAAATACCTCCTGCCCGTTATGGTGCATTGAGAAAAATATATTCGGATTGGCCAGCACCACACGCTGAAATTCATCTACAATATGGCGCATTTCAACCGGGTCGCTTTTTAAAAAATTACGCCGGGCTGGTGTATTGTAAAACAAGTTTTTGACGCATATAGATGTGCCCGCAGTAGTTGAACAGGCTTGTTGACTTACTACATCTGAGCCTTCTATCAGCAGGCAGGTCCCCAGTTCATCCTCATGACGACGGGTTTTTAACTCCACCTGTGCTATAGCCGCTATGGAAGCCATCGCTTCGCCGCGGAAACCCATGGTACGAATGGCGAACAGGTCCTCAGCTTTTCGTATTTTGGAAGTAGCATGACGCTCAAAGCACATACGCGCGTCGGTCACACTCATGCCACAACCGTTGTCGATCACCTGTATCAGTGATTTCCCGGCATCTTTCAGTATCAGTTGTATCTTGTCTGCCCCGGCATCTATCGCATTCTCAATCAGTTCCTTTACTGCCGACGCGGGCCTCTGCACTACTTCTCCTGCTGCAATCTGGTTGGCTACCGAATCTGGTAAAAGCTGAATTATATCTGGCATTTAATCAATTTCCCTTCTCCGATCGTCCGCTAGCTAGCGGACGGATCATTTATGATGCTAAATTAAATATTTGAGCGCATAACTTTACCTTTTGAAGGCGGTATATATACGATATGGTAATAAGTCGCTCATTATTATATTGGTGTGACATTTTAGAAAGTCTTAAGCCAAAAGTCGCAAGTCTGAAGTCGTCTTTAAAATCAATGACTTATGACTTTCGACTAAAGACTTACGACTCAACTAATACTTTCTGCTTTAAAAAACAACATAATATGCAGATAATTGTATATCTGTAAAACCTACGCTTGCCAATGAAAAAACTTTTGCCTCTGCTGCTGTTTTTATTTGCCGCCTGTACAAAGCAGCAGGATTTCAATGCCGATCTGCTGGTAAAAAACGCGGTGGTTTACACTGTTGATGCTAAATTTTCTGTCGCGGATGCATTTGTGGTGAAGGGCGGAAAGATCATCGCAGTGGGCAAGGCGGATTCATTGGAAAACATCTACAAGGCTCATCAGGTGGTTGATGCCGGTGGCAAACCGGTTTACCCGGGCTTTATTGATGCCCACTCCCATTTTTATGAATATGGCCTGGGATTACAGGAAGTGAACCTGGACAGCACCAAAAGCTGGGATGAAATTGTCGATTCGGTGTTGGCAGGTGCAAAACGCAGCCCGGATGGCTGGTTAATTGGCCGGGGCTGGGATCAAAATAAATGGAAGGTTAAGCAGTTTCCTACTAAAGACAAGCTGGATAAATTATTTCCGGTAAGACCTGTTTTGCTTACACGTGTGGATGGACATGCAGCTATTGCTAACCAGGCCGCTTTAAACCTGGCCGGGGTAAAACCTGGGCAAACTATTACCGGCGGTGAGATTGAAACAGTGAAAGGAAAGCTTACAGGTATTTTGGTCGATAATGCCGTAGGAATTGTAACACGTAAAATACCCGCACCTACCGACCAGGAGACTGAAGATGCTTTCTTGTTCGCCCAAAGGAATTGTTTTGCCGATGGACTGACGACCGTTTCGGACTGTGGTCTCCCCTATACCATGGTTAACACCATCGCCCAATTACAGCATAAAGGTTCGCTGAAGATGCGCATGTATGTGCTGCTTTCAGACAGGCAGGAAAATTACGATTACTTGTTCAAGCGCGGCGTGTTTAAAACTCCTGGTTTGGATGTACGCGGCTTTAAGGTTTATGCCGACGGTGCGCTGGGTTCGAGAGGAGCGTGTTTATTGCAACCCTATGACGATCAGAAAAACTGGAAGGGTTTTTTGCTGAGTGATCAGAAACACTTCCAGGAGGTGGCAGAAAAGATTGCAGCTAAAGGATTTCAGATGTGTACGCATTGCATCGGTGATTCGGCTAACCGGGTCATCCTGAAAGTTTATGCAAGCGTTTTGAAAGGGAAAAATGATCACCGCTGGAGAATAGAACATGCTCAAGTAATAGCGCCGGAGGATTTTCATTATTTTGGCGATTATAATATCATTCCATCGGTACAGCCCACCCATGCCACATCAGACATGCGCTGGGCAGGAGCACGCTTAGGCGAAAAAAGATTAAAAACAGCTTATGCATATAATCAATTGCTACAGCAAAATGGCTGGCTGCCGCTGGGAACGGATTTCCCGGTAGAGAATATCAGTCCGATTTATACGTTCTATGCAGCTGTGGTGCGGCAAGACTTGAAAGGTTATCCCGAAGGGGGATTTCAACCAGAAAATGCGATAGGCCGCGCTGATGCGTTAAGAGGAATGACCATATGGGCCGCGAAGGCACAATTTGAAGAAAAAGAAAAAGGCAGTATTGAGCCTGGTAAATTCGCCGATTTTGTGATATTAGACAACGATATTATGAGGGTGAAAGGTTCGGACCTGCCAAATGTTAAAGTATTAAAAACCTACGTCAACGGAGAAAAAGTATATGAGAAAAAATAAATGGAGATTTTGTCTCCTTGCGCTTTCAGGATTTATTTTAGTTCATTCGGCCTGCGCACAAAATCCTCCTTTAATTGGTCAAGTCTTTGTTAATGAAGAAAAAGCTGTAGAAAAATCAACCGTCTTACTGAATAATGGTCAAAACCAGATCCCGCTAAAGGAGTTAGGGCAGCTTACCATTGCCAGTATCCATTTCTCGTATCCTCATTCCGCTGTATTTGATAGTCTTTTGAACAAGTATAGCGCGATCGAATCGTTTGACGGAATGGCCTATGTGGGTCTACCGGGACAGGGCGTGCTGGATTTCGATACCAAGCTATATAATACGCTGATCGTGCAAATCACTGATGCCGACATGGCTAATCCGCAGATCATAAGTTTTATTGGCGAAAACCGTCGTTCGAAAAACCTGGTGATCGCCTACTTTGGTGATGGCAGTTCGCTGGCGAAGCTGGAAAACATTAATTCGCCGATTATCTTTTCAAGTAAATCTTCACCCGTTTCAGCCATATTTAGCGCAGAGGCAATTTTTGGCGGGATAGCAGTTACTCAAAATCTGGATAAAACCTATTCGCAGAAATATCGTGCAGGTACAGGTTTTATCACTACCAAAACTCGTCTGCAATATACCGTTCCGGAAGAAGTGGGCATCAACTCCAACAATCTTACTGAGATTGATAAGATTGCTTATGAAGCCATTGCCAACCAGGCAACTCCCGGCTGCGTGGTGCTGGTGGCGAAGGATGGCAAAGTGATCTTCAACAAAGCCTACGGTTACCATACTTATGACCGGACCATACCTGATAAACTCACCGATATTTTTGATTTGGCTTCGGTAACTAAAATATCAGCCACTACCATCGAAAGCATGAGGCTAACGGAAGAAGGTCGCCTGAACATAGATTCGACCATCGGTACCTATATCCCGATGGCCCGTAAAACAAACAAAAACGATATAAAAATAAGCGAACTGCTGGAACACCAGGCAGGTTTGATCCCCGATATACAAACATATGAGAAACTGAAACCAACAGATATCAGTACGGATTCATCAGCAGCTTATCCTACTAAAGTTGCGTTGCACTTTTACCTGCGTAAGGATTATTTCCGCGATGTGATGTGGGCCGATATGCTCAACTCACCTTTAAATACCCGCGGGCAATATGTATATAGCGACCTCAGCATGTGTTTTATGAAGGAGATAGATGAGTCGATCACGGCAACACCGCTTAACGAATATGTTCAGGATAACTTTTATGAGCCGTTGGGCATGCAATTCGCCGGCTTTCTGCCTTATAAACGGTTCCCTACAAATCGTATAGTGCCTACCGAGGATGATGAAGTATTTCGTCATAGCTTATTAGATGGCTACGTACATGACCCGACTGCGGCTCTGCTGGGCGGTGTTTCGGGCAATGCAGGTTTGTTCGCCACAGCCAATGACCTGGCCATTTTATATCAAATGCTGCTGAACCGTGGCACTTACGGTGGTGATCAGTATTTCAAGCCTGAAACGGTAGATAAATTCACAGCCAAACAATCGGATGTAAGTCGCCGCGGTTTAGGCTTTGACCGTTGGGATCCGATTGCGGACCGCCATTACCCATCAAAACTGGCATCGCCAAAAACGTTCGGACATACAGGATATACCGGAATAGGCGTTTGGGTTGATCCGACCTACAACCTGGTTTATATCTTTCTATCAAACCGCGTAAACCCAAAGGTGACTGATAAGCTTTCCAGCCTGAACATCCGTCCACGGATACAGGATGCGGTTTACGAAGCGATAAAGAAAGGACTGTAGGATTTCGGAATGCGGATTTTCGATTTCGGAATTGGGATTGCGGATTTGTTTGTAATTTTAAATAATTCCGCATTCGAAAATCTGACTTCCGAAATCAAATGAAATACCTCACCATACCACCACCCGAAATACTTAAGCCCTATGTGCGGTGCTTTTGGGTGTACGAGTATGAGCTTTCATTAAATGAGCCATCATATGTGTATCGCTCAGTTGCGGATGGCTGTGCTGAGATCGTTTTTCATTACAAAGGTACTTTTGATGATTTAACCGGGAACGATCACCCGGCTAATTACCACTCAGGATTACATGCGCAAACCAACCAATTTTCGCGGTTTATAACCAATGAGGATTTCGGTATTTTCGGTGCTTATCTTTATCCCTATGCTATTCCGCGGCTATTTGGTTTGCCTGCTGAGGAAACCACTAATACACAGCTCGATCTGCAATTATTATTAGGCGACGAAGGTAAATTCCTGGAGGAACAGATCATGCTGGCTGTTGACAATAAGGAGCGCGTGACTATCCTTTCGGCATTTTTGGAAAAACAATTGCACAAAAGACAACTGCTCGAAAAAAGCATGATGATGGCCGTGCGGTATGCTGTTCATAATAATACAGGCTACAATGTGAATGACCTGGCATCAAAATTTGCACTCTCTACACGACAGTTCGATCGAAAGTTTAAGATTTATTCCGGCTTTAGTCCTAAGATGTATTTGCGACTTACCCGCCTGCAAAATGCATTGAAACAATACGGGCAAAACAAATCATTAACGCAGATTGCTTACGAATGCGGGTATTATGATCAATCGCATTTTATTCATGATGTGAAGGCGTTTACGGGCTATCATCCGGGTTTCTATTTTTCAGGTGATGCGGAGGGAACAGAATGGAAGAGCATCAATCAATAAATTGACCATCAGACTTAACTAATGATGAAATAATTTGGTGAACAAAAAACCTACTAACAGGAATGTTCCAAAGAATGTTATTGTGCAAATAACCAGCGTTAAAATGGTTATTCCAAGCCGTTGAATATAAACACGATTATCCGTATCAAAATAATAGTTTAACCATCTATATACCCAGATGTATTATATCCTGCAAGGAAAAGTAAAATGATTAATATTATAAAATACATTTAAAGGTTTTCCGAAGATACAAAACGTCATTAAATAATATAATTTCTTCTTTACCATCATCAGGAACGAAGCATATATTTCAATCTATTCTTTAACATTAATTACGGGCAAATGTCTCGTTTTTACAATTTCGTTATCCACATTCCACCCAATTTTGTTTAAAAACAAAACGTTATGGAAAATTTTAAAATCCCGGAAGGCTATCAACAGATCATGCCTTACCTCATAGTTGAGAACGCTGCTGAGTTTTTTGACTTTACAAAAAATGTGTTTGGCGCTGTAGAAAAGTACAAGGCCATGCGTACTGAAACATTGATTATGCACGCCGAACTCAGCATAGGCAGCAGTGTGATTATGTTTGCCGATGCTACTTCTGAGCACGCTAAACAAAACGCAGGTTTATTTATCTATGTAGACAATTGCGATAAGGTTTATGAGAAAGGATTGTCCCATGGTGCAACAACCAGGATGCCTCCTGCCGACCAGGGTTATGGCCGAAGCGCAGGTATCCTCGACCCGTTTGGCAATACCTGGTGGATCACAAGTGTTTGATTTCGGATTTCGGAAATTCGATTTCGGATTTATAATCGCTATTTCAAATTCCGACTTCCGAAATCATTTTACACAGCTATAACACTATTGACATAAATAGCTGTTAAACTTGCATCAGTGAAACTATTGCACGCACACCGGCGAGGTTTTAAGGCCGGCAACGTGCGATAGTTTCATTACTACTTAGCAAGAGAGAGAAACCAAATCAATGAAGATCGGAATAGTATGCTACCCCACATTTGGCGGTAGCGGGGTTGTTGCAACCGAACTGGGCAAGGCCCTTGCAGATAACGGTCACCAGGTGCATTTTGTCACCTATAACCAACCTGCCAGACTCGATTTCTTTTCAGAGAACCTCTTTTATCACGAGGTTGCTGTATCCAAATACCCGCTTTTTGAATACCCGCCCTACGAGCTGGCTTTAGCAAGCCGTTTGGTTGATGTGGTGCGATTCGAGAAGCTGGACATCCTGCATGTACATTACGCCATCCCGCATGCGTCGGCCGCGTTTATGGCCAAGCAGATATTGATGACCTATGGTATTTATATCCCGGTGGTAACCACGCTGCACGGTACGGATATTACATTAGTCGGTAAGGATAGAACCTATCAACCTGTCGTTACCTTCTCGATCAATAAATCGGACGGTGTTACCGCTGTATCTGAGAATCTGCGAAAAGACACCTTTGATTTCTTTGAGATAGAGAATGAGATCAGGGTGATCCCCAATTTTATCGATATGCAGCGCTTTAGTCTGAAAGCAAAAGATCATTTTAAAAAGGCTATTGCGCCTGCTGGAGAAAAAATATTGATCCACACCTCCAACTTCCGCAAGGTGAAGCGCACGATGGATGTAATTAAGATATTCGCCAAAGTGATCGAACGCATTCCATCAAAACTATTAATGGTAGGCGACGGCGGCGAGCGCTCGGAATGCGAACAGTTGGCGCGCGACTTAGGCGTAAGCGATAATGTGCGTTTCCTGGGTAAACAGGATGCGATAGAAGAAATTCTATCAGTATCCGACTTATTCCTGATGCCATCACAATCCGAAAGTTTTGGTTTAGCGGCATTAGAAGCTATGGCCTGCAAAGTCCCTGTAGTAAGCTCTAACGCCGGCGGTCTGCCAGAATTGAATGTGGATGGCGTAACCGGCTTCCTTAAAGATATAGGTGATGTAGATGGAATGGCCGAACGAGCGATCTACATTTTAGAAGACGAAAATCGCCTGAAAACATTTAAAGAAAATTCGCTGGCACGCGCCAAGGAATTCGATTTATCGATCATATTACCCGTTTACGAAAGCTATTATGCTGAAGTAATAGAGAAAAGCAGCGCACAAATTCTGTAAGAGGATAAAGGTGAAAGGCGAAAGGTAAGAGGCTTTTTTTAACACCTTTTACCTTTCGCCTTTTACCTTTCGCCTTTTAGCTTTCACCTTATTCTGCGGGAGTAAATTTCAAACAAACCGGGTTACCAACTTCGATTTTATTGCGGGTAAGGGATAGTTTGCCGGTAGCCTCGTCAATTTTGAAAACCAGTATATTGTCGCTGTCCTGGTTGGCTGCTAAAAGGAACTTACCCGATGGGTCGATAGCAAAATCACGCGGGTTTTTACCGTAAGTCAATTGGCGCTGAATAAAGCTAAGCTCTCCTGTTTCTTTGTTAATAGCATAAACCAGCAATGCACTTGCATCTAAGCGGTCTGATGCATACAGGAAACGGCCATCCGGCGAGATATGGATTGCTGCTGCACCATTAGTTCCTTTAAAACCTGCCGGCAACATATCTATACTTTGTACTTCTTTAGGATCTCCTCCATTAAATTTATACACGTTGATATTACTGCCCATTTCCTGCAACAGGTACAAGTATTTCTTATCCGGAGAAAACACAACATGCCGCGGACCTTTGCCTGGTTTTACACTTACCGAAGCAGGGTTAGCAGGTGATAACGGTTTTTCATCCAATGCATGGTAGCGACAAATATTCAGCTTATCGGTCCCCAGATCCGTGTATAACAAATATTTTTCATTAGGTGAGAAAAAGGCTGTATGTACGTGCGGCCCTTCCTGACGACTTGCATCAGGGCCTTTCCCCTGATCCTGTATATTTTGGGAAACCGGTTTCAATGATCCATCCTTGTTTACAGGAAGTACCACCAGGTTACCACTGGTATAGTTAGCCACGAATACATTTCTACGATCTTCGTCTACAGAAACATAACACGGATCATTCCCTTCAGACGATTGTTTATTTAAAAGCGTCAGTTTGCCCAGGTTCGGCTCGAAAGTAAATGAGCTTACACCACCGTCTTTGCCGTCTTCATTTACAGCATACACGAAATGATTATCTTTTGAAACGCATAAATAGCTTGGATTGCTTACGCCTTCAATTTGGCTCAGGTATGCCAGCTTTCCGGATTCAACATAAAAGCGGTAAACGAGTATGCCTTTGCTTTTCCCTTTGGTATAGGTACCTATCAGCAGATCATAAGTGGATGGCGTCTTGTCTTTCTTCTGTGCATAAAGCAACACCGGAAATGCCAAGGCGAGAATTAAGAGAAGTTTTTTCATTTTTAGGATGGTTAATAGTGCAAGTTAGTAATTAAGGCAGAAAAAGGCGAAGGGTGAAAGGTAAAAGGCGAAAGGCGCAGATAAGATCTTTAAATAATAAAGGTGAAAGATTTACAAAACCTTTCACCTTTATCCTTTCAGCTTTAACCTCCTTATATAAGGTGCTTTAATTGAATAATTTCTTTCTCATCCAAATAACGCCAGCGACCACGTGGCAGATCTTTCTTGGTCAGGTTGGCATATACTGCCCTGTCAAGTTTTACTACCTCATAACCCAAATGCTCGAATATACGGCGTACAATACGGTTTTTACCGCTGTGTATCTGTATACCTACTTCACGCTTGGTACCACCCTGAACATAGGAGATGGCATCTGGTTTAATTAACCCATCCTCCAGTTCCAAACCAAAAGATATCTTGTTCAGATCACCCTGGGTCAAACTTTTGCTCAGTTCAGCGTGATATAGCTTTACTATATTGTTTTTTGGGTGCGATAGTTTATCAGCCAGGTCGCCATCATTGGTCATCAACAACAAACCTGTAGTATTGCGATCGAGGCGGCCTACCGGATAGATACGCTCTCTGCTTGCTTTTTCAACCAACTGCATTACGGTGCGACGTTCCTGCGGATCGTCGGTAGTGGTGATATAATCTTTCGGTTTATTCAAAAGTACATACACCATCTTCTCGCGTTTCAGCAATTCACCGTTATAGCGTACGGAATCTTTATTTGGGTCGATTTTATAGCCCAGTTCCGATACTACTTCACCATTAACAGATATAACCCCTGCACTGATCAGTTCATCCGCTTTACGACGCGAACAAATGCCTGCATTAGATATATAACGGTTCAGGCGAATCAAACCTGCTTCTTCTGCTGATTTCTTTCTCGCACGTAATGGCTTATCTTCCGGACTGCGTTCTGTCTTGAATGATGGTTTATTATTATAAGATGAGTTAACCGATTTACGAAATGGCTTATATCCCGCATCTTCTGACGAACGGCTGCTGAATTTTCTATCCGAAGACCTTTCTCCGCTTTTGAAACTTGGTCTAGCAAAAGATTTTCTTTCGCCAGACTCACTTCCAAAACTTCTTTTTGGTTTGCCTTCTGACGTTGGTTTACCTGCGTAAGGAGTTTTTCCTCTTGAAGAATAGCTTCTTTTTTCGCCGGTCTGCTCGTCACCCCCAAAACTTCTTTTGGGTCTCCCCTCTGATGTAGGCTTATCTGAGTAAGGAGTTTTTCCTCTTGAAGAGTAGCTTTTTCTTTCGCCGGTCTGTTCATCTCCACCAAAACTTCTTTTCGGTCTGCCTTCTGAACTTCCGCGCGAAAATGAACTACCACCTGATGAGCGGCGTACCGGGGCATCACCGGATTCCGGTCTGCCCGAATAAGGCTTTCTTTTTGGTGAAGAAAAACTTTTTTGCGGATCACGTGTTTCACTTCCGTGGTTATTTCTCGCAGGTTTGTCTCCTGTTCTGTCGAAACCGGAATTTGATGATTTGCTGAGGCGGGAAGACCCCGATTTTTGGGGTCTGCTGTCCCCGGTTTTGCGCCTGTTTGGTGATCCGTTGGATCTGTCGTCGCGACTGTTCCCTGGTCTTTTAAATACCATAGTTTTTTGCTTTACGCTAGCTCTATAAGAGGGTCAAAGGTACGTTTTTCGGCCTGATTTTGCAATTTTTTTGAACGGTTCAAAAAGTTGGTTTAAATCATTTAAAGACGCTTTTTAGGGGTTATTTACACGATTTTCACACATGTGTGGAAATCCAAGTATTTGATAATCTGGCCTATTGGCCTTACTTTTGCACAACATTCACTTGAATAGATTATTTATTAACCAAAAAAAGAAATGATTAAAAAAGGCTTAATTACGTGCTCCGTAATATGGGTTTCTGTTGTCATTTCCGTGCTAACTGTTTACGGTAAAACCGACACCAAAAAGGTGAACAAAGACACCAAAAAGGTGGTTAAACGTAACACTGAATACAGATTTATTTACCCTAAAAACTATCGCAGCAGCGATTTTAGTTTTGCTGATGAATATGTTCCCGTTAACGATATCCGTGTTAACCGGAAAATGAAACACACATTAGTAAAAACCAGCTACACCACAGTACAATCGTATGTTCTGCAGGAAGAAGCGGCAAAAATATTCCCTGTTATTGTCCCGATCCTTCAATCATACGGCATTCCCGAAGACTTTAAATACCTTCCGTTGGTTGAGGCGGGCCTAAAATCAGGCGTTTCTAAAGCAGGTGCAGCAGGCTGGTGGCAATTTATGCCCGGCACGGCCCGCACTTATGGCCTGAAGGTTGGCGACGGAAAAGATGAGCGGTACAGTGTGCGAAAATCAACCATCGCGGCCTGCAAATACATCACGGAGTTGTATGCTCAATTTCACAGCTGGACACTGGCAGCAGCTGCCTACAATGTCGGCGAGATAAAAATGAGCAAAGCGCTCAGGGAACAAAGAGAGGCCAGAGCAAACTATTTCCGGATGCATTTTAACCCTGAAACGGGTGCCTATATGTACCGGATCATTGCCATGAAACAGGTGATAGAACAACCCGATCTATACGGTTACAAGATCAATAAACAATCATTGATCGCTAACCTGGAACCTACAGATTTAATGGCATTTGACAACTAAATCGTAATCATTTACGGAGCACTATAAGGGCCGGTTTTGCTTGGAGCAAACCGGCTTTTTTTATGTACCTTTGCACCATCAAAAAATGACCCGCTGACACAGCAATGTCATTATTGAATTTTACTCCTTATTCTGTCACAAATACTAATTAATTTAGTAAAATCATTAACTTAGCAGACCAGCTTTTTGGTCAATTAATTTATATATGATTACAAAACCTGTCGATCTGGGCGAGCAAAGTGAAGTGGAGGTGTACGGCGCCCGGGTACATAATTTAAAGAATATCGATGTTTCCTTTCCGCGCAACCAGCTGGTGGTAGTCACCGGGCTGAGTGGCAGCGGCAAATCATCACTGGCATTTGATACCATTTATGCCGAGGGGCAGCGCCGTTATATGGAAACGTTTTCGGCCTACTCGCGCCAGTTTATGGGTGGCATGGAGCGTCCGGATGTGGATAAGGTATCGGGGTTAAGCCCTGTAATTGCCATTGAGCAAAAAACGACCAGCAAAAACCCACGGTCTACTGTTGGTACCATTACGGAGATATATGATTTTATGCGTCTGCTATATGCCCGCGCAGGTGAAGCCTATTCTTATGTAACAGGCGAGAAGATGGAGCGCATGTCGGAAGACCAGATATTGAAGACGATAACTGAGAAATTCGATGGACAACCGGTAAATATTCTTGCTCCTGTTGTTAAAGGTCGTAAAGGGCATTATCGGGAATTATTTGAGCAGATACGCAAACAAGGATATCTGAAGGTTTGGATCGACGGTGCTATTGCCGATGTTGAGCCCAAAATGCAGGTTGACCGTTACAAAATTCACGATATCGATATTGTGGTTGATCGCCTGGTGATCAGTGATAAAGATCATAAACGGCTTCATACTTCCATTCAATCGGCCTTAAAGATTGCCAAGGGCATTATTCGCATTGCCGACAAGGATAACAATGTATTTTACTACAGCAAATACCTGATGGACCCGGTTTCGGGGATATCTTATGATGAGCCTCAGCCAAATACATTCTCATTCAACTCACCTTATGGCGCCTGCGAAAAATGCGACGGTTTGGGTTACATTTTTGAGGTAGATGAAAAATCGGTTATCCCTAATCCTAAGCTGAGCATTATGAATGGTGGGTTAGCCCCATTAGGCGAATACCGCGAAACATGGATATTTCAGGTGCTGAAAGCATTGGCCAAGAAATATGAATTTAATCTGTCTACACCCATAGAAAAACTTCCGAAAGAAACTTTGGATATAATTTTGAACGGTTCGCCTGAGATGATCACTGTGGCCGTAGAGTACAATAAATGGAATGTGCAAAACTACCAAATCAGTTTCGACGGTATTGTGCGCATGCTGGAAGAGCAGCAGGAACGCCGCGGCGAGGATGATCTGGACGACATGGAGAATTACCGCGTTCTGAAGACTTGCCCTGTTTGCGAGGGAGCCCGATTGAAAAAGGAATCACTGCACTTTAAGATCAACCATAAAAATATTTTCGAGCTGGCATGCATGGATATCCGCACGCTGGATGAATGGTTTACCAATCTGGAAGACCGGCTAAACGAGCGTCAGAATACAATCGCTAAAGAAATATTGAAAGAGATACGCGCACGTATAGTTTTCTTATTGGATGTAGGTTTAAGTTATTTAACACTCGACCGTACCGCAAGAACACTTTCCGGTGGCGAAGCTCAGCGTATCAGGTTGGCAACGCAAATTGGTTCGCAATTGATGAATGTGATGTACATTTTGGATGAGCCGAGTATTGGTTTACATCAACGTGATAATGAACGATTGATCAGCGCACTGAAAAACCTTCGCGACTTGGGTAATACGGTACTGGTCGTGGAACACGACAAAGATATGATCCTTGAAGCTGACCATGTAATCGATATGGGGCCGGCAGCAGGCGTGCATGGTGGAGAGATTGTAGCACAGGGCACGCCTCAGCAGTTGATGGCTGAACATACCTTAACTACCTCCTACCTGAATGGCGAAAAACAAATCGAAATACCGAAAAAGAGACGCGAGGGTAATGGTAAAATATTATCGCTCAAAAAAGCGACCGGGCATAATCTGAAAAAAGTGTCGGTTGATTTTCCTTTGGGTAAGTTGATTGGCATTACGGGAGTATCGGGCAGTGGTAAATCAAGTTTGATCACTGAGACCCTATATCCTATCTTGAATCATCATTTTTTCAGGGCGAAGAAACAGCCTTTGCCTTATGAAGCAATTGAGGGTTTGGAGAATATAGATAAAGTAATTGAGATCGACCAGACACCAATAGGACGTACACCGCGTTCCAATCCTGCTACTTACACTGGTGTATTTTCTGATATCCGTAATCTGTATGTACAGTTACCGGAATCGAAGATCAGGGGCTACAAGCCTGGGCGCTTTTCATTTAATGTAAAAGGCGGTCGTTGCGAAACCTGCCAGGGCGCAGGCATGAAAGTGATCGAAATGAATTTTTTGCCGGACGTACAGGTGCCTTGTGAAGAGTGCGGTGGCAGAAGATACAACCGAGAAACTTTGGAAGTACGCTATCGCGGAAAATCCATCAGTGATGTATTGGATATGAGTATCGAAACTGCTTGCGAGTTCTTTGAGCATATCCCATCCATCTACCGCAAAATAAAAACACTGTTTGATGTTGGCCTGGGATATATTACCCTCGGACAGGCATCAACAACTCTATCCGGCGGCGAAGCACAGCGTGTTAAACTGGCTACCGAACTTTCTAAAAAAGATACCGGTAATACCTTTTATATCCTGGATGAACCAACAACAGGTTTACATTTCGAAGATATCAATGTGCTGCTTGGCGTATTGAATCAATTAGTAGATAAAGGCAATACCGTATTGGTGATCGAGCATAATCTCGATGTGATCAAGGTGGTAGATCATGTAATTGATCTCGGTCCGGAAGGTGGCTCTGGCGGTGGTAAGATTTTATTCAGCGGCACACCGGAAGGATTGTGCAAAGTTAAAGAAAGCTTTACGGGACAGTTTTTGAAGAAGGAGATGGGAATAAAATAATTGTACAAAATCATGTACAATTATTTTATATTTCTTATCTTTACATAAAGAGTCATCATTATGCAGATTACCACATATTCCGCTTTCAGACAACAATTAAAGTCTTACCTGGATAAGGTACGTAACAGTCACTCGCCACTATATGTTACCACTGCCAATGGTGAAGATGTTGTCGTACTTTCAAAATCAGATTATGAAAGTATGGAAGAAACCTTCTATCTGCTAAAAAGTCCTGCTAATGCTTTACGGTTATTAAATGGTATCGAGGAGTATAAAAAAGGACTAGGAACAGAAAGAAATCTGATTGAAGAATGAAGATCATTTTTCTAAGTTCCGGTTGGGAAGATTATCTATACTGGCAAGGTACCGATAAATCCATGCTCAAAAAGATCAACTCATTAATAAAAGAAATTGAACGCGCCCCTTTTGAGGGTAATGGTAAACCTGAACCATTGAAACATAACCTTGCAGGCTGGTGGTCGAGAAGAATGAATCTTGAGCACCGATTGGTATATAAAGTCGAAGATAAGGCTATCATCATTTTGCAATGCAGATATCATTATTGATTAATATTCCTGCAAAACAAAAAGCATAAACATTACCTTTAGTCATTATGCTTCCTTTACTTGTTTCCTCACAGATCCGCGAGGCGGATGCCTATACTATTGAACACGAACCTATCGCTTCTATCGACCTGATGGAGCGGGCGTCCAAAGCTTTTGTGGGCTGGTTTGTTAACCATTTTCCGGATAAATTTCAAAGTATCTCTGTGTATTGCGGGACGGGCAATAATGGCGGCGATGGTTTAGCTATTGCACGAATGTTAAAGGATCACGGTTATCAGAAAATCGATGTTAAAATAGCCTTCTTCTCTTCCCGCTTATCGGATGATTTTAATACCAATTTGGATAGGCTATTTCCGTCAGGTATTGGCATTTTTGAAATTAAACCTGGCGAAGATCTGCCTGAAGAAAACAGCAGCATTATTATAGATGCACTATTAGGAACAGGCCTTAATAAACCTCTTGAAGGCGATTATAAACGATTGGTTAACTACCTCAACAATCTTCATAAAACCGTTGTGGCGGTAGATATACCTACTGGATTTTTCAGTGAAGGCGTAACCGATTCTGAAGCATCTGTTTTAAAAGCTGATCTGGCCATCACCTTTCAACAGCCTAAGATCAACTTCTTATTACCTGAATCAGGACCATATGTCCATTGCTGGGAAGCTGTTAACATTGGCCTTAACGAGGAATTTATACGGTCATTGGATTCACCATATCAGTTGGTGGAGGAAAAAGATATACGTAAAAGATTAAAACCACGCCATCGGTTTAGCAATAAAGGCACTTACGGGCATTCATTGATCATTGCAGGGGCAGCTGAAACTATGGGCGCGGCATTGTTGTGTGCATCTGCTTGTGCTTATGCCGGCTCGGGATTGACTACAGCCTGCATTCCGCAAAGTGGATTGGTTGCGCTCAACAGCTATCATCCCGAAATAATGGCCATCGTCAGAAACAAAGATGAGGAGCCGGAAATGGAGTGGGAAAAGTTCAGTACGGTTGCTATCGGACCAGGAATTGGTAAGGACAAGGATACATTGGCTTTATTGGTCAAACTTCTGCAAACGTATCAAAAGCCTATTGTAATGGATGCTGACGCGCTTAACCTGCTTTCAGTTCATTTTGGCTTATGGCGATATGTTCCGAAAGGAAGTATTATAACCCCGCATGTGAAAGAATTCGATCGTTTATTTGGCGAACATACCGGTTGGTGGCAGCGTTTGCAAACCGGCATCGATATGGCTCAGGAACACGGCATTTATATCGTTCTGAAAAATGATTACACGATGACCATTACTCCGCAGGGAAAGCTCTTTTTTAATTCCACCAGCAATGCAGCTATGGCCAGCGGCGGCATGGGCGATGTGCTAACCGGTGTCATTGCGGCATTGTTAGCTCAAAAATATTCTCCTGAAGATGCTTGTATTATCGGCAATTATATTCATGGTAAAGCGGGGGACGAATTGGCTTTGCCTAATCGCATGCATGTGGTGCTACCGGGGCGTTTGATTACTCAGTTACCCATTACCATTGCAAAATTAATGGCATAAAAAAAGCGACCGTAGTATTGCCCGGTCGCGTTTTTAATTAATATATTAACTGATCTTATAAAGAACGAATACTCTATTTGTTTATCTAAAAGACAAACCTAATACGCGTTTTGTTACAACATCGTATAGCGAATTTTTGTTTTTTAACAATAATTAACATTTCTATGGCATTTAACCTACCAATTCGTTAGAATAAGACAGGTTTGTTACGAAGAGAAAATATCAGAATTTGCCGATTACCATCATTTGATCCATTGTTGGCGTCAGGCTGCCGCCGCGGCGTTCGAGGGTTACAGCAAAGGCATCAGCAGAAGCAATAGATTTCATTTCCTTCATGCCTTTAGATGTGGTATCGGCATCAAATACACCCAAATCGACCGGTTTACCACTTACCATTGCCCACAGTTGGTATTGATGGTCCTTGTCATTAACAGGCATATCGGCATTGGTCATATCGATCATTACCTTTTTCTTTGCAGGGCTCCATGCCACCATTAATTTTGATGAAGGCGATTTTGGTGTACCCTGCAATTTGAGCATTTTGAAAGAAGGATCATGGAATATGCTTAGCTCATTATCCATCAGGCTGGCCTGGTTGGCAAACCGCTGATTTTGAGATTGTAGGGACGCTACCAGGTTATTTGATTCCTGCAACTTATTGTAAACGCTTATCAAAGCCACTATGCTCACTAGCAATAAGGCCAGGCAAGCCGCGAAAGCATATTTAAAGAAGGTATTTGAACGCGCGCGGGAAATTGGAATAACAACATTATCTTCCTCATTCGCTGCTGTTCTTGTTGAACTGAAAGTACGGTCATCGCCTAAATTAACAACAAGACTATTCAATACCCTGTTGCGCAGGTTTTCAGAAGGTTCAACAGCATTTTCTTCGGCATACAATTCCATTGAACGCCCGATCTCATCCAGTTCGGCTTTGATTGCCGGATGCTTTTGGGCCATGGCTTCCACCTGGGCCCGCTCTTCCGGCGTCACATCACCCAAAACATAGAGTTCGAGTATTCCTGATTCGATATATGCCTTAATATCTTCCAATTTCTAATTAAAATATTTCCTCAATTGTGTTATCGCCATCCTCAGTCTTGTTTTAATGGTACCCAAAGGCACGCCAAGTTCATCGGCAGCCTCCACATGGGTGTATCCCTTAAAGTAAACGAGGTCGAGTATGGATTTCTGTTCTGGCTTCAACTGCTCCACTAAATCCCTAACGCCAAGGAGTTCTGGCTTATAAACCGTATTTCTCTGTTCGTCAATGAAAGTTACGTTATTTTCAAGCTCCTGGTTTTTAGTCTGATTCTTAAAGTCTTTGGAGCGTATTTTATCGATAGCCAGGTTACGTGCAATATTCACCATCCAGGTAAACAGGCGGCCTTTTTCAGTACTGTAGCTGGAGAATGAATTCCATATCTTTACAAAAGTATCCTGTAAAATATCTTCAGCAAGGGCCTCGTCATTAACGATCCGCACGATCACACCAAAAAGCGATGAAGAATACATATCGTACAAAGCCTCTGCAGCAATCTTTTCCCGCCGCTGCAAAGCAAGTACAAGTTCTTCTTCAGAAAGGGATATTTTTCGCTTCTTACTCAAGGCTGAGTGAAGATAGAAAGTAATATTTAGATTTCAAACAGGTGTTTTTCGGCATGGTATGACGAGCGTACCAGCGGACCACTTTCCACATATTTGAAACCCATTTCCAGGCCAATTTCTTTGTAACGGGCAAATTGATCGGGATGTATCCAGTCAATTACCGGGTGGTGACTGCGGGTTGGCTGTAGGTATTGGCCAAGCGTAAGAATATGCACACCTGCATCAAACAGGTCCTGCATTGCTTCAATCACGTCTTCTTCTGTTTCACCCAAACCAAGCATAATGCCCGATTTGGTACGCAAGCCAGCTTTTGAGATATGTTTTAAACATTCCAGACTGCGGTCATATTTAGCCTGTATGCGAACTTCTTTAGTCAGTCGGCGAACAGTTTCCAGGTTATGAGATACAACTTCGGGGCGGACGGCTAACACACGTTCCAAATTTTCCCAAATGCCTTTAAAGTCAGGTAATAAAGTTTCCAGTGTAGTTTCAGGGCTTTCGCGGCGGATAGCGTTGATGGTTTCAGCCCAAATGATAGAACCTCCATCTTTTAAATCATCGCGGTCAACAGAAGTGATCACGCAATGCTTTACCTGCATTAGCTTTACTGAGTTGGCCACTCGGTTTGGTTCGTCTAAATCGACTGCTAATGGTCTACCAGTAGCAACGGCACAAAATGAGCATGAGCGGGTACAAATATTACCCAGGATCATGAAAGTCGCTGTACCTGCTCCCCAGCATTCACCCATGTTCGGACAATTGCCGCTTTCGCAAATGGTGTGCAGTTTATGGGTATCCACCAAATTACGTACATGCGCATACTCTTTTCCAACGGGAAGCTTCACCCTCAGCCAATCTGGCTTACGTTGCGTTTGGTTAGCAGGGACTACCGGCAATTCAATCATAAAAACAAAAGTAAGCAAAATCAACCTAACACCCTAAACGGGCATTTGGAATATTACAGTGGATTGATTTATTGATGTGCAGATGCGTGGATGTGCAGATGTGCAAATGAAAATCAATTAACTTCTTCGAGTGCTTCTTCGATAGAGATTGATTAATGTGCAGATGCGTGGATGTGCAGATGTGCAAATGAAAATCAATTGACCTCTGATAGTGCTTCTTCTATAGAGATGCCACTATGAGACTGGTCGAGGATGCACTCGCCGTCTTTTATCAATAATAACTGGGGTGATTCGTGGTGCACGTGGAAATCATGTGCTATCTGGTTGGATATATCGCGGTGTTTAATAAGGTCGAGGAAATAAACCGGCAGGGTTTCGGGCAAATGATCGCCATCTTTTTCGATGCGCCTTTTTGCCATCAGGCTGACGGCGCAGCGTGTGCTATGTTTATAAATAAGGCTATAACCCTGGTGATGTTTAATTCCGTTCAGCTGTTCTGCTGACTCCAACGATATCCAATTCATAAAAAGTTAAAATATACTAACCGACAAAAATACGGTTCGTAACCCAATTAGTTTTAACCAGGGAGAAAAATGACTTTTTGATGTTATCGGCTATGTTTAGGGTATGAAGCGTAAGCCGGGCATAATTTGTTTGAGCATGATGCGATGCTGCCTGCAAGAACTACGATGATGATAAAGTAAATTAATTTTTTCATGGTCTTAATATGTCTGTTAAACGAATTTTACGAATTTAAAGTTTCAGCCAAATTAGCCATTTTAATCGCAGTTACAGCCGCTTCGTCTCCTTTGTTTCCGTGCTTGCCGCCTGCTCTGTCGATGGCCTGTTGCTGGTTATCAGTGGTCAATACACCAAAAATAACCGGCTTTGAATATTTTATAGCTACGTTACTTATCCCGTTAGCTACGGCATCGCAAATAAAATCGAAATGCCTTGTTTCGCCTTGTATCACACATCCCAGGCAGATCACCGCATCTACGTGAAGATTCTTTAATAAGATATCCGCACCCGATGTCAGTTCAAAACTACCCGGAACTGAATAACTGAAGATATTATCCGGTAATGCGCCATTATTGATCAGGCTTTGATAGGCCCCTTCGTATAACGCATTGGTTATCTCCATGTTCCATTCGGCAACAACTATACCAAAGCGATAATTTATAGCTGATGGTATTTCTGTAGACGAAAAATCGGACAAGTTTTTTAGCTGAGTAGCCATTTTTTTAACGTTTAAGCAGATTTTTGAGTATAAATAAAAAATCCTAAAGGTTTATATCATATTACTATATAGGCCTTTAGGATTCAGTTAAATTGTGGAATATAATTCCCGAATTACATCTTAGCTTCCACACGTGCTATGTATGCATCCATGCTTTGTGCTTCGTTGCTTTCAGGATAATCTGATTTTATTTTCTTATAAGTTTCGTCGGCAGACTTGTAATCTTTCTGCTCTTCATATACCAATCCTAGCTTCTTCAAGTAGAAGGGCGACAGGAATTTGTTGCCTGCTTTGTCAGCTGCTTTCTTAAAGAAAGTAGACGCTTTGTCGTAATCTTTCAATTGGACATAAGCATCGCCTGTTCCGCCCAAAGCCTCTGCTGAAGCCATAGCATCGCTGCCGCGATAGTTGGTCAGGTCGTCGATTGCTTTTTTGTAATCGCCTTTATTAAGATAAGCGATACCTGCATAGAAATAAGCCAGGTTTGCAGCTTTAGTATTGCTGTAATCGCTGATAATCTTTTCAAAACCCGGATAACCTGCATCGCCTTTTAAAGCTTTATCCCAGTCTTTTTTAGCAAATGCATCCTGTGCAACATACATCTGGCTGGCAGCTTTTTCCTCACGTGGCGCGAGGTACATTTTCTGGTATGCAAAATAAATGATCACCATTGCAACAATGGCTCCTGCAATAAAAATTAAGCTTTTTTGGTTCTCGCGTACAAATTTACCGGTCTGTCCAAAATCGTTATCTTTCGCAATGACCTGGGTATTATTCGCCTGGGTTTTTGACATTTCTATTCTAAAATTAAGTTTGCAAAAATACAGTTTTCAATTTTGTAAGCAATAGGTTGATGGAAATATTTAATTAGTTGATTGAGTGAGTGGTTGATTATGTTAAATGGTTGATTGCGTTGAATAAATACGAACTGCTTAACCAATCAACTATTTAACCACTTAACCGCACAACAAAAACACTACCTTTGACAACCCTTATGTATCTGCAGCAATTATCCGTTATCAACTTTAAGAATTACAGCGAGGCTGAGCTGAATTTCAGCGAGGGTGTCAATGCTTTTACTGGTAATAACGGTGCCGGCAAAACTAATTTGCTGGATGCGATACATTACCTGTCGCTTTGCAAAAGCTATTTTAACCCGATTGACAGCCAGCAAATAAAAACCGGCACGGATATGTTTGTGATCAATGGCATGTTCAATAAGGACGGTCACAAAGAAACTATTGCATGCGGACTGAAGCGCAACCAGAAAAAGCAATTCAAGCGGAATAAGAAGGACTATCAACGCCTGGCGGATCATATTGGTTTGTTTCCACTGGTGATGATCTCGCCATATGATATCAGTATTATTATAGAAGGCAGCGAGGAACGCCGGAAATTTATCGATAACGTCATTTCTCAAACCGATAATAAATACCTGGACGAGCTCATCACCTATAATAAGGTATTGATCAACAGGAATGCATTGTTAAAACGCATTGCTGAAACCGGAAGATATGATCCTGAATTGCTGAATGTATTTGACGAACAATTGATCACTTCAGGCAACCTGATATTTGAAAAGCGTAAAGCTTTTATGGAGGCTATAACACCTGTATTTAATAAGCATTACCAGTTTTTGAGCGGTGATGCCGAGCAGGTTGAACTGGTTTACGAGTCGCAATTATTACAGGGAGATTTTGCTGATCTGCTGAAAAAAAGCACCGAAAAGGATCGTATATTAGAGCGGACCACAACCGGCATTCATAAAGACGAACTGCAGTTTGCTATTCATGGAATGCCGATGAAAAAATTTGGTTCGCAAGGACAGCAGAAGTCGTTTTTGATAGCATTGAAGCTGGCGCAGTATTCTTACCTGTATCAGCAAAAGGGGTTTAAGCCTTTGCTGTTATTGGATGATATATTTGATAAGCTGGATGACAACCGGGTAACCAAACTGATGCAGATGGTATCGAATCACGACTTCGGACAGGTATTCATTACTGATACCAGCGCCGCCAAAGTGGAAGGTATATTCGATAGACTAAATATCGACCTTAAACTATTTAATGTAACAGGAGGCGAGATTGATGGGCAGAACTAACGACAAGAGCCTGAAAGAAGCCATTGAGCAGATGCTGCAGGTGTACAAGATCAAGCGGAAGTATGACGAAACGGGCATCAAAGCTTCGTGGCCGCAACTGGTGGGCAAGTCGGTAGCTAATCGTACCAAGGAGATCTATATCCACGATAAGAAATTATTTCTGCGCATCGAATCGTCGGTCATTAAAAATGAGCTGATACTAATGCGTTCGCAAATAATAGAGAAGATCAATAACGAGACTAAGAGTGTATTGGTTGAAGATATTATCTTCCTCTAGACCATCTTGATCTGGCCAATGCTTTTTTCCTGAAATCGTCGCTGATGATCGAGTAACCTAATATCATAACTCCGGGAGTAATGAATACAAGCTGCACTTCAGGCGGGTGATGAAGGAAAAACAGGGAGTTAACAACAATGATTGCTGTTATCACCAGGGCGTACACTAAACATTTAATTAACAGTTTCATGGTGTATGTTTTTGCTGCTATTGTGCCAATAATCGTGCCATTTAATTTTACACGATCATAACTGCAACATTTCCAACTCCGTAAAACTATTACTTCAAGAGCAAAAAAGCAAGTAAAAAAGGGAAATATATCCCGGATATGGTTAGTGATACACACATCCGGGATGAAATAATTTAGAATTTCTCGAAAGCTGAGAAATAGAAGCTACCTTCAATTTGGGCGTTCTCGTCAGAGTCTGAACCGTGAACAGCATTTGCATCGATAGATTTTGCAAACAGGTTACGGATAGTTCCCGGCTCTGCTTTAGCTGGGTCGGTTGCGCCGATCAGCTTGCGGAAATCTTCAACGGCATTATCTTTTTCAAGAATAGCAGCAACGATCGGTCCTGAAGACATGAAAGTTACCAGGTCGTTGTAGAAAGGACGTGCTTTATGCACTGCGTAAAATTCGCCGGCTTTCTCAGGAGTAAGCCACAGGTATTTCATAGCGGTGATCTTAAAGCCACCTTTTATAATATGATCTAAAATAGCACCGATATGGCCGTTAGCCACCGCGTCGGGCTTAATCATAGTGAATGTTTTATTAGTTTCCATCGTATTTATTAAATTGCCGCAAAAGTAGCGTTTTAAACTTTATAAAATAAACCCTTTTCGCTTTATAATTAGATACTTCGTATTTAATTTATTTCTTTAGCTTTGCAGCTATTTTGAAAATTGATGCTGGATTTAGCTGCACTTAAAAATCTACTTAGCCAACCGCGTAAAATTGTGATCACCACCCATCATAAACCTGATGGTGATGCAATGGGTTCATCGCTCGGCTTATATAATTATCTGATACAGCAGGGGCATCATACACAAGTAATCACTCCTACAGATTATCCCGATTTTCTGGCCTGGATGCCAGGCAATGAGAATGTCATCATCTTTACGGAGCACCTGGAAGAATCAGCAGCTCTTGTTGCAGAGGCCGAGATCATATTCTGCCTCGACTTTAATACCCTGAGCCGGATAAATGAATTAGGCGAACTGGTTCGCGCCAGCAGCGCTGTTAAAGTGATGATCGACCATCACCTGGAGCCTGAGGATTTTGATGATTACCGTCATTGGGATATTAATGCCTGTGCAAGCGCGCAGCTGGTTTATGATTTCATCGTAAATCAATTACAGAACAAAGCGCTGGTGAATAAAGATGTGGCTACCTGTCTTTATACCGGCATCATGACCGACTCTGCGTCGTTCCGCTTGCCTAACACTACGCCTGCTGTACACCGCATTGCTGCAGACCTGATTGAAGCGGGCGCAGTAAACTGGCATATTCACGAATTGGTTTACAGCAACTCGTCTGAAATGCGCTTAAGATTCCTGGGACATTGCCTTAAAAATAAACTGGAAGTAATATACGAATACAATACTGCGTTTATCTCCGTTAATAGACAGGAATTAGAAGAGTATGATGTAATTACCGGTGATACAGAGGGAATTGTGAATTACGCATTGTCAATTACAGGGATCCGCTTAGCTGCTTTTATAGTGGAACGTCCGGATAAAGTAAAGCTTTCGTTAAGGTCGAGGGGTGAGTTTCCTGCGAACGAGATCTGTAAAAAATATTTTAATGGTGGCGGTCACCGCAATGCGGCGGGCGGCACATCAACCGATAGCCTGGAAGAGGTGGTCAATCAATTCAAACAAATTTTACCTGAATATAAAAAACTATTAATACAATAAATGATGAAGAAAAACTTAATGTTTTTAGCTCTTGCAGCGATTGGATTAGCAAGCTGTAACGGCGGATTTAAAAAGGGCAACGGCGGTATGCTATATGATATACACGTTGACAAAGGTGCGCCAAGAGTAAAAGAAGGCGACTTTGTTAGCCTTCAGCTTATCGCCAAAACCGATGGTGACTCCGTTTTGATGAGCACTTACGAGCAGGGACGCCCTATCCTTACCCTTTTGCAAAAAGCGCAAACCCCGGGTGATATTTTTGCCGGTGTTAAATTATTGGGTGAAGGCGATAGCGCGACTATCAAAACCAACATCGATTCGATCATGAAAAAAGGTATGCGCCGCCCTCCTTTAAAAGGCAAGTACATCGTTTATGAAGTAAAGATCGACAAGGTGATCCCGAAAGGTAAAATGGCCGATACTGCATTCAACAGCGCTATCACTGCATACCTGAAAGGCCAGGCTGAAGTTTTGAAAAAAGCCGAACCTGAAAAAATCAAAAAATATCTTGATGCTAATAAACTGACTGGCACAACTACTGCATCAGGTTTATTCTATACCATTACAAAACAAGGTGCTGGCGACAAACCTGCTACAGGCGATACTGTATATGTAAACTATGTAGGTAAATTTGTTACCGGCAAGTTATTTGAAACCAACGTGAAGGATGTTGCCCAGAAAGAAAAAACCTTCAACCCAATGATGCAGTACAAACCTATCCCGGTTGTGGTTGGTGTTAAAGCCGTTATACCTGGCTGGGATGAAGGCCTTCAGTTGATGAACAAAGGCGAGAAAGCTACTTTCGTTATCCCTTCTAAATTAGCTTATGGCGAACAAGGCAACCAGATCATTCAACCGTTTACACCATTGGTATTTGACGTTGAAGTGGTTAACATCGTTCACCCTGATCCAAATGCTAAGAAACCAACGCCGCCAGCGCCGTTAACCCTGCAGCAATTGCAGCAGCAGGCAAAACAACAGCAAGCGCCGGCTAAGAAATAACAACTAATACCTAGCCCTCTGCGTAAAACGGAGGGCTTTTATTTTAATACTATGATGAAGAAATTTGCTTTGTTAACTTTATTATCCTTAACTGCCGGAATTTGTGCAAACGCCCAGGATAATTCAGTGAAAACCCCAAAGGGGGCGCTTGTAAAAGTAGTAACCAGCAACCCTGGTGATAAGATCAAACTGAACGATGTAATCACTTTTGATGTGGTGCAAAAAACCGAAAAGGACTCCGTTCTTTTCAGCAGCTACATGCTTGGGCATCCGTTGAAAATACAAATACAAGCTAGCCAGAACGTAGGCGACCTGATGGACGCACTGCCTTTATTGGCTGCAAAAGATAGCGCTTATATAAAAGTACCTACCGATTCTGTTTTTAAAGACCATGAAGATCAACGCCCTCCTTTCCTGAAAAAAGGCAGCTGGCTGGTATTTAATGTAAAGATCGAAAAGATACAATCGCTACAGGAAGCTATGGACGAGAAAAATGCCGAGGCCGAAAAAGTAAAGGCATCAGAGGCTGCTGAACGTGATAAGTATATTGCAGGTCACAAGCTGATCGTTAAAACCACGCCGTCAGGGTTGAAATATGTAGTCACCCAGCCTTCCTTGAAGCCAAAACCACAATTGGGCGATACGGTGCTGGTTAATTATATCGGTCGTACAACCAATGACAAGGTATTCGATTCAAGCATACAGGCTGAAGCACAAAAGGCTGGACTGAACCAGCCTGGTCGCAATTATGAGCCTTTGCAAGTGATATTAGGTACTACCCCGATCATAAAGGGCTGGAACGAAGGCCTGTTATTATTAAATGAAGGATCAAAAGCAAAACTGATCATTCCGTCTGACCTGGGTTATGGCGCTGAAGGTGCCGGAGAGGATATAACACCATATAGCACATTAGTATTCGATGTGGAATTGGTAAAGGTTAAGCCGATAAAGCACGCGGCACCAAAGCCTGCTCCTAAAAAGGCTACGACGACGAAACACACCGTCGCAAAAAAGAAAAGCTAATATTTAGGCCCCGGTTCGCCGGGGCTTTTTATTTTTGCAGCATGATATTGACCGACACACATACCCATCAATATTACGAGACTGATCCGGCGAAAAGACAGGAATTGATGCAACGCTGTCTGGATAACGGTATCGGTCGTTTGTTTTTACCGAATGTTGATTCAGCATCTATCGATTTAGTGATGAGCCAGGTAGCCGCATTCCCTGAATACTGCTTCCCGATGCTTGGCTTGCACCCATGTGATGTAAAAGATAACTGGCAACAGGAGCTGGAAACCATTTTTAATGCTATTCCCAAATATGAGATATACGCTATCGGTGAAATAGGCATCGACCTCTATTGGGACAAAACCACGCTGGATAACCAAGTCGAAGCTTTTAAAATACAAATCAATTGGGCAAAGGAACTAAAATTACCTATCGTTATCCATTGCCGTGACTCCTTTGATGAAGTGCTTGCTGTTTTAGAAGATGAGAAAGATAACGACTTACGTGGCATTCTACATTGCTTTACCGGCAACCTTGAACAGGCAAATAAACTGGTTGATCTTGGCTTTTATCTTGGCATAGGTGGTGTACTTACCTACAAAAACTCCGGTTTAGACAAGGTAGTACAGGAAATTGACTTAAAACATATCGTTTTGGAAACAGATTCTCCCTATCTTACGCCCGTTCCGCATCGCGGCAAGCGCAATGAGAGCTCTTATCTGAAATATGTTGCTGAAAAGGTTGCCGATCTGCACCGGGTGAGCGTTGAAGAAGTTGCTGCCATAACCACCGCCAACTCAAAAATTGTGTTTGGCGTGTGAACATTTTATATTTACATTTTATTAGATTCCCCGATTCATGAACCAGATACTGATCATCTATACCGGAGGGACAATCGGTATGATGACCGACCCCAAAACCAAAGCGCTTAAGCCGATTAACTTCGAACAGATCATGGAGAATGTTCCTGAACTAGAGAAGTTAAACTGCAAGATACTGGTTCATTCTTTTGAGCACATCATCGATTCTTCCAACATGAACCCTGAGATTTGGTGCCAGCTGGCCCATCTGGTTAGGGACCACTATGATAGCGTAGATGGTTTTGTGATACTGCATGGCTCGGATACTATGGCCTTTACGGCATCGGCACTGAGCTTTATGCTCGAGAACCTCGCGAAACCGGTTATTTTCACAGGCTCCCAATTGCCTATCAGCGCTATCCGTACCGACGCCAAGGAAAACCTGATGACCGCCATCGAGATCGCCAAAGCAAAAAAACACGACCGTGCGCGCGTACCTGAAGTATGTATCTACTTTGATTATAAATTATTCAGGGGCAACCGGGCATTTAAGTATAACTCATCCAAATTCGAGGCATTCCGTTCGCCGAACTACCCTATTCTCGCCGAGTCTGGCGTGCACCTCAAATTTAGTTTGAACGATATAAGGCAACCGGTAGACGATCACTTTATAGTTCACAGCGATTTGGCCAATGATGTAGCAGTGTTGAAACTGTATCCGGGCATAAGTCCGAAGGTGGTAGAAAACATCTTATCCGCTGATGTTCGCGGCATTGTAATGGAAACCTTCGGTGCAGGTAATACCACTACCGACCAATGGTTTATTGATCTGCTTAAAAATGCCATCAACAGCGGCAAGGTGATATTGGACATCTCTCAATGTAAAGTAGGCACAGTAGAATTAGGTCGATATGAGACTAGTAAAGAGTTAAAAGACATGGGCGTTGCCAACGGTTACGACATGACCTACGAAGCGGCCATTACCAAAATGATGTACCTACTTGGTCAATACAAAGAACCTGCTGTTATCAAGGAATTGCTGGAGACGGATTTGCGCGGTGAGCTTACGATATCGTAGCGTTAAACTTTGTTAAATAAGTAGTACTGTAATGCTTATTTAATTCAAAGCTTCTATTTTTGAATGTAAACCTTCGCTTATGTTCAAAACCTATATCAAACTTGCGCTGCGCAACCTTTGGAAGCATAAAACTACTACGCTGATCAATGTATCCGGACTTGCCGTTGGCCTGGCTTGTTGTGCATTGGTATTTCTTTATTATCAGCACGAGACAAGCTTTGACAAAGGATTCGATAATGCGGAGAACATTTACAGGGTAACATCTACCTTTAGTGATGGCAGTAAGGCCCCTACCGTGGGTATGCCCTACGCTAAGCATCTGAAGGCTGAAATCCCAGAAGTAGAGGAAGTGGGCCGCCTGGATGCTACCAACGGTACGGTCATAGTACAGGCACAAAACACTGGTGTTTCCACTCCTTATGCAGAAGATTCCGGTTATTGGGTCGACCCGGAGTTTTTCAATGTACTATCATTCCACTTTTTATATGGTGACAGGAGTTCTGCTTTCAAAGCACCCAACACGGTTGTTTTATCACAAACACTCGCAAAAAAGCTTTATGGCAATACCTACCCAATTGGTAAAGCCGTAAAAGTCGGGCCTGTCATATATACAGTGTCAGGGGTCTTTAAGGAAGACTTTCTAAACCATATCCAGGCTGATTTTTTTGCATCAAACGACAGTGATGGTGCCCGGGAGCACATCGCTAATAATAACAGTTGGGTGGTTAACGACAATTTCTATACCTATGTAAAGCTGAAACCTAACAGCAACGTTCAGCATGTTATAAAAGAGTTGAATGATTATCTGCAGCGTCATGGTGGTGCTGAAATGAAGGAGCACAGCGACCATATCACCAACTCCTTGCAGGCTCTAAAAGATATCCATCTTAACTCCTCAAATTTCATGGATTACCTTGCCTATAAACAGGGCAATATTAAATATATCTTCTTGCTGGCCTCAGTTGCCTTTCTGATTTTATTGCTGGCCAGCATCAATTACATGAACCTGACTACAGCCCAGGCAATGAGTCGTGCTCGCGAGGCTGGGGTGCGCCGCGTTCTGGGTGCAGCTAAGTCTGCTATCCGATACCAGTTTTTAACAGAATCAAGCATCATCAGTATCTGTTCATTATTGATATCGGTTGCTTTAGCATTCCTGTTTTTACCTGAATTTAATAGTCTTACGGGGCAATCGTTATCCTTCTTTGCAAAAGAGAACAGCAGTCTTATTTTATGGATGGTGTTGATATCTGTAATAACCGGACTTGCATCAGGTTTGTATCCCGCATTTTATCTTTCAGGTTTCAATCCGGTTAAGGTATTAAAAGGTAAGATTACCGACTCTCCGGGTATGTTTAATATCCGAAAGGTCTTGATTGTTACGCAATTCATTATTTCAACCTGCCTGATATTTTCTACCATTGTGATCTGGAAACAACTGCATTTTATGATCAACGCCAAAACGGGCTTTGATCAGGACCAGCAATTGGTGATCAATCTTAACAGCTATCAATCGCAGAAAAACAGTGATATCCTGATGAAGCAAATGAGCGGCAATGCAAACTTTAAAACCATTACCCGCGCCACTGCACCGCTTATATCAGGCGATATGAATCTGTATTCAGCTACCAAAACGATCAGCGATAAGCAAATCGTTTTTATGGATTTTGCAGATGAGAATTATCTGAAAACTCTGGGCCTGCAACTGATTTCAGGCAGCAATATTAATCCCGAAACATTTACCAATACCAACATGCAGGAGGACATGGAACTGCATGATTTTGGCAAGGAAATTATATTAAACGAAGAAGCTACAAAGCTATTAGGCTTAGACCCCTATACCGCGCCGGGCAAATATGTTTCGCACTTACACAATGGCATTGTATACAATTATAAGATAGTCGGCGTAGTGAAAAATTATCATTATTTCTCGCTGCATGCCTCAATCGGACCATGCGGTATCATGGCTTGCAATCCTTTAAGGTGCACATCCATAGTTGCCAAAGTAAATGGCCATCAGGCTGCATCTGCCGTACAGTTTGTTTCCGACCAATGGAAGAAGCTGAATCCGGATACGCCATTCTCTTATGGATTCCTCGATGCTATTTTCCAAAGCGATTATTCGCGCGACCAAAGCACACAGAAAATGACCGGCATATTTGCAACAATGGCAATCTTTATTTCTTGCTTAGGTCTTTTGGGACTAATTACCTATAGCCTTACCCGCAAGGCCCGCGAAATAGGCATACGCAAAGTTCTTGGAGCAAGCGTAAGCAATATCGTGGTGTTGTTTTATAAACAATATTTCAGGCTAGTTCTTGTTGCTAATCTGATCGCCCTGCCATTAGGCTGGTATTTTATGCGCAGCTGGCTAAGCGATTTCCCGTATAAGGTTACCATCAGTTGGTGGGTATTTGCAATTTCTTTATTGTCTGGGTTGATCGTTGCTTTCTTCACCATTTCTTTCAAAACCATTAAAGCAGCGACTATTAACCCCGTTGAAAGCTTGAGAAACGAATAGATAAAACAAAGCGACAGGTATACAACCTGCCGCTTTATAATGTACCCAATTGTATCGGGCAGGTGCCTCACCGCACCGCCCTCAACAATACCGATACTCAGGGGTATTAGTCTCTTTTACATCCGGCCTATATTCCCTTCTTCGACACGCTTTTTGTAAGCGCCGTAGAATATGATCGGGAAGATGAACAGGTTAAATGTTGTATTGGTGATCAACCCGCCTATCACCACAATAGCCAGCGGTTTTGATGCTTCCGAACCAATGCCGTTTGACATAGCCGCTGGCAATAGACCAATAGCAGCCATAAGGGCTGTCATTACCACTGCACGTAGACGGTCTGCAACGCCTAATCGCAATGCATCTGAGAAGCGGCGGGCTGAATGGAATCTCAACTCTTTAATATTGCTCTTGAATTTGGTGATGAGGATCACCCCGTTTTGAACACATATCCCAAACAGGGCTATAAAGCCAATACCTGCCGAAATATTGAAGTTGACACCCGTTATCAGCAAGGCCAGGATACCACCGGCTATCGCGAACGGTACGTTGTTCAACACAAGCAGCGAGTCCTTCACATTACCAAACAGGATAAACAGGATAAAGAAGATAATAAGCAAACTGATTGGCACTACCTGCGCCAGTCGTTTTGAGGCACGTTGCTGGTTCTCGAAATCACCTGCCCATTCAAGGAAATAGCCTTTTGGTAATTTGATCCTGGCATTTACTTTATCCTGCGCTTCTTTGATAGTACTACCCATATCACGGCCGCGAATAGAGAACTTGATGGCCCCATAACGTTTATGGGCATCGCGGTAGATCATACTAATACCGGTAGTTTTGGTAATATCCGCAATTTCGCGAAGCGGAACTTTATTGCCGCTAATGGATGGCACGCGGAGGTCGCCGATGGATTGCGTATTATTTCTAAAATCTTCAGGATAACGGATACGTAGATCGAATTTCCGTTCACCTTCATATATCTGTGTGGCCGCTTTACCTCCAATGGCAGTTTCGATCACCGCATTGGCGTCCGCGGCGGTAACCCCATATTGGGCCATCTTTACCTGGTTCAGATTGATCTGCAATTCAGGCTGTCCCATATCGCGCAAAACTCCCAAATCTTCGATGCCTTTAACGCCTTTCAGGATATTAGAAATCGTGTCTTCTTTGCCTTCTATGAATTTGTAGTCATCACCAAATAGTTTTACAACTATAGAACCCTTTACACCTGATACAGCCTCTTCCACATTATCCGAGATCGGCTGCGAGAAGTTCAGATCGACCCCTGGGAAAAATTTTAGTTTCTCCTGCATCCTCTGAATTAATTCTTCCTTAGTTTCGCCCCTCGCCCATTTGTCCTGCGGGTATATATCAACGTGAAACTCGATGTTGTAAAAGCCAGTTGCATCCGTACCATCGTTCGGCCGACCAGTTTGTGAGAGCACCTGTTTTACTTCTGAAAAGCTCAGGAATATCTTACGCATCTCATTCGCCAGTTTTACCGATTCACCAAGTGAAGTGCTTAATGGACCGGTCGCTCTTACATATATTGCGCCCTCATTTAACTCTGGTAAGAACTCTGTTCCCAGCAATTCAAAACAGGCCAGGCAGATGAATAAAGTACCGATGGTAAACGGCAGCATCAATTTTCTGAATTTGAAGCACCATGAATAAATGCTCATGCAAAAACCACTGATAAACTCGACAAAGACATTGTGCTTTTCCTTTACATTTTTATTGAGCAGCACGCTTGCAAAAGCAGGCACAAAAGTGAAGGTCATGATCAAAGCGCCCAGCAATGCAAAGCCTAATGTCCAGGCCAGAGGCGAGAACATTTTGCCTTCTACCTTCTGGAAACTGAAGATTGGCAGTAATCCTGTTATGATTATGGCTTTGGCGAAGAATATACCTTTACCGTTAACCAGACAGGCTTCCTTGATCATGCCCAGTTTACTCAGACGGTTGTATTTCTCCATCCCCACTTCCCTGGCACGATGATCAAGCACCACGAATATTCCCTCCACCATCACCACAGCGCCGTCTATGATGATACCAAAGTCGATAGCACCCATTGAAAGCAGGTTGGCCGACATTCCTTTTAACTTAAGACAGATAAAGGCGAACAACAAAGCCAGCGGAATAATCAACGATACAATCAGCGTAGTACGCCAGTCGGCCATGAAAAGGAACACGATCACGGTTACGAAGATGATCCCCTCGAACATGTTGTGAAGTACCGTATGCGTAGCGAAGTTTACCAGGTCCTCGCGGTCGTAAAAGGTTTTGATCTTTACGTCGGATGGTAAAATATTGTAGTTCAGGTCGTGTATTTTCTCTTTCAGCGCCGCAATCACCAGGCTTGGATTTTCGCCTTTGCGCATCACTACGATACCTTCTACCACATCGGGGTCGCGGTCGCGACCTACTTGTCCTAGTCTTGGCAATGCGGATTCCGTTACTTCGGCAATAGTCTTCACATAAATAGGCGTACCTTTTACGTTATTGATGACCACGTTCTTGATCTCGTCGATATTGTTCAATAAGCCGATGCCACGCACTACGTAAGCCTGGCCGCTTTGCTCGATCACATCCCCGCCCACATTTACGTTGCTTTTCGATACCGCATCATAAAGCTCCAGTGCCGATACACCATATTGCAAAGCTTTCTGGGGGTCGACAGTGATCTGGTAAGTTTTTACTTCGCCGCCAAAACTGTTCACATCAGCTACACCGGGCACGGCGCGTATCTCGCGGTCAACTACCCAGTCTTCAATCGTTTTCAGATCGCGCACTGATCGTTTATTGCTGGTCAATGTAAAGCGGTAAATCTCACCTGTTGGGCCATAAGGCGGCTCGATGGATGGGTTGACCCCATCGGGCAGATTGGCATCGCCGATGTGGTTATTGATCTGCAGACGTGCAAAAGCATAGTCTACGTCATCATCAAAAGTTACTTTAACTACTGACAAACCAAACAAGGAAGACGACCGGATGCTGGTTTTCTTTTCTGCCGGGTTCATGGCAATTTCCAGCGGACGGGTTACAAATTTCTCCACCTCCTCAGCGCTGCGTCCCGGCCATTGTGAAATGATAGTCACCGAAGTATTGGTCACGTCCGGGAAAGCGTCGATACTGATATTTTTAAAGCTGATATACCCTCCGGCTGCAAGCAAGGCAGTCACGAAGAATATAAAATACTTATTTGTTAATGCAAATGATAAAACCCTTTTTATGAATCGATTCATGTTGTGATTTCGAATTTCGGATGTCCGATTTCGGATTTACTTTTTTATGTTCTATTTCAATTTATTCACGCCAACCACCTTGCGCCTCGCATCAATCCTTAAGCGATTCAAAAAGATACACTTGTCTTGACGCCACTATGCGGTCGCCGGGTTTTAAACCTGCGCGGATATAGGCGCGGTCTTCCACCCTTTTGGCAATGTCGACCTGCTGGATATGCACATGTGCCTTACCATCAACCACCACCACATAGTTTTTATCATTATCGAAAATCAAAGCACGGGTATTGATAACAGGCAAGTTTTCACCCGATTTAGCTTTGATAGTCACGCTGGCAAACATGCCCGGTTTTAGTTTATTGCCGGGGTTGTTAATTTTTACCCTCGCTTTGATTACCTTATCATCAGGATCAAGCATATCGTAGATCTTATCGATCTTACCATCAAAAACCTTATCAGGATAAGACAGCGTAGTGATCTTTACCGGGTCGCCGGTTTGAATATTGGCGATATCAGATTCATAAATATTGATGAGTACATACACATCTGACAGATCGGCAATCGTAAACAGGTTGGTACTGTTATCGGCTCTCACCTGGGTATTATCCGTCAGGTTTTTTTCGATGACATAACCCGAAATAGGTGACTTTACAACGTACCCTTCTGCATTGCTTTTGTTGATACCAACCACCTCGCTGGCACGTTTATTTTCGGCTACGGCCTTTTGGTAATCAGATTGTGCCTGTTCAAAATCCTTTTGAGAGGCCAAACCACTTTTATACAGATCCTGAGTGGATTCTAAAGTCCGCTTGGCACTTCTCAGATCAGCTTCGGCAGAAATATAATCCTTGGTAAAGGCGGCCATTTCAGCACTCTTCATAATGGCTAAGGTTTGGCCCTTGCTTACCACATCGCCTAATTGCACATTAACATCTTTTGCCACGCCGCTTACCATTGGGTAAATTTTAACTGATTTATTTTCATCAGGTGCAATGCTGCCGGTCAGTTTTATCTCAGATAGCGCGCTGGCCTCCTTTACGGTATCTATCAGCAGGCTTCTCAGGAGCGTATCCGTCACCTGGAATTTTTCGTCTTTCTCGCCGCCTGTATTTTCAGAACGGTGACAACTTTGCAGCATTAACACTGCAGAAACTGCTACGACAGCAGCCATAAGGTAGTATTGCGGTTTTAACATATCGCGTGGCGCTTTTATAAAATATATTTTATCCTTTATATGAGTCATTGCCGTGGCAAGTGCAGCTAATAGCTGCACCGCCTTTGGCAACCTTAATACGACTAGGGGTATTAAGTATCATTAGTAGGGGTATTTTGAAAATTAGTGTCCCTGTTATTCGCTCTTGTAAAAGGCTGATTGCCTGGCAGTGGTCTGCCAGGGCAATCGATCCGTTTTTTGCGAACATTTTTGTCATCGTTATTTTAATAGCAGGGGTATGCATCTATTTATTAAAAAATGATGTGCCTGTTGCGTAATTCAATTGCTCAAGCGAGAGTACACGGTTGAGTTGCAGGCTATTCATTTGCAGCGTGTTGGTTTTGTAGGAATCGTAAAAATCCAGGAACTCCAGCATGCTGATATTACGTTTCTCGTAATTCTTAAATACCTCCTGAATCAGGTGGGTAAAATCATCTTTAAACTGCGGATCGAAACTGTTGTATAGTTGTTCAAGGCGCAATGCACCTTTGTAATTGGTAGCCACGTCGCTCTCCACCTGGTCCTGTTGACTTTGCAGCTGTACCTTGCTTTGGTCGACAGCGATATGCGCTTGTTTGATAGCTCCCTGGTTGCGGTTAAAAAACGGCAGACTGAAAGCTATGCCAGCACTCATAAAGTTGTTGCCGTACGAGCCCAGTTTATCGTAGTTGAAGGAAAGCGACACATCAGGAATAGCCGTTGCTTTTTGCAGCTTCAGGTTCATATCGTTGTAATCAACAGTTGCTTTGCTTAACCTCAGGTCGTAACGATTGATGTAGGCTGAGTCCAGCAATTGCTGATAGGGCACCTGCGATACCATGTCTTTGCTGTCCAGTGTAACGAGGGGTTCTACATAAGTCTTGGGTGATACTTTGATCAGCAGTTTTAACTCGCTCTCAGTAGTATCGATACCGGCTAACAGGCTATTATACTCGGTTTGGAGTGAGTAAAGCTGTGATTGGATACGCAGCACCTCTTTTTGGGCTATATTACCTTTGGTATATTGTTCTTTAAAAACAGTCAGCGTTTTGGATAATGAGGTGATCTCCTCGTTATAAACTTTAGCTGATTGCTCGTTATAGTAAATAGTATAGAAATCATTTCTAAGCGTGAATTTTAGCGTACGCAACAGGTCGAAAAATTGGTATTTAGCCTGCTCCACACCAATCTTGGCTAACTGGATATTCTTATTTCGTTTACCGGCCGTATAAAAAAGCTGTGATACACTTGCCGATTGCTCGCTGAACGCATTAGGCACACCAGTAGCATGGATACCGTTAGAGAAACTGAAATCAGGATTTTGGAACAGTCGGGCAGTGATGATCTGTGCACTGGCATTGTCGATGTTGTATCGGGAAATGATCAGGCTCAGGTTATTCTTTATGAATTGATCCTCGGCTTGCCGTACTGTCAGCTTTAGGGTATCGCTAACCGGGGTTTGTGCAAACGCAAACACAGGGACCCCGGCAGCAACACATGCTATTTGCAGCAATACGATAGTCTGGATATATTTTAGAAGCATAGATTATTATTTGTGCAAAAATATCCGGGAGGTGTTAGAGGACAATTAAAGCCACATTAGAATGGGATTAGAATTTAAAATAGCAGGCAATAATGGCTTCAAATCAATGATTCTACTTTAATTTTCGGTGTTTGTTGCAACGGCCACTGCTAACTTTGGGGGCTTATTAGTAAAGTATCGGAGAATATTCTATACTTATTTTTTGAAAATATAATATGGGTAGTATTTACTGGCTGGCCTTTTCGTTAATTTCAAAAGTGATGGTAACAGTAGTGCCCATACCCGGTTCTGATTTAACATCAATATGGCCATTATACAATTGTATTATCTTGCCGGTAATGTATAACCCGATGCCGCTTCCGGGAAGGCTTTTCACATTTGTTGCTCTGTAAAAGGATTCAAAAACCCGTCCCTGCTCTTCGAGAGGTATACCAACACCTGAATCAATTATTGTGACAACTATCTGGCTATTATCAGCATACAAATCACATTGCACCCGTTGGTTATCAGAAAATTTATAGGCGTTACCAATGATATTATTAAAGGCAATAGTAAGCAGGGCTTTGTTAGCCGGGATTTGCAATCGCTCCGGTTCAGCAGGCAAATGTTTAACGCTTACTGCGAAAAGCCCCTTACCTAGCTTATTCGTCCAGTAGTCAGCCAGTTCCCATATCAGTTCGTCAATAGCAACCGGATCGAGAGCTGCCTGGGTGTAGCCCATATCTACTTGAGCCAATTCCATTAGTCCGGCGATGGTTTCATTCAGGTCTTCGGCATCGATCAATACCGATTTTAAAACCCTTTCATATTCTTCATTTGATCTCGCTTTATGTAAGGCCACCTCTATTTCACCAATAATACTCGTCACCGGCGTTTTTAGCTCGTGCGAAGCATTGGTAACATAAGTTTCCTGCACCTCAAAGGCATTCTCCAAATGCTTTAACAAACGGTTAAAGTTTTGGGCGAGCACGCTTATCTCATCTTTACCGTTGCCCTCGTTTACCCTGAAACTTAAGTTTCGGGCATTTACCAGCTGCATTTGGCCCACCACATCATCCAATGGTTCAAGGGACTTTTTGGCAAACCAGCGTCCTATAAAAAATAGGCCGGTAATTACGAGTACAAACATCCCCCCCATAATCTCGATCAGGTCATCGATACGCCTGCGTCCCTGTATATCCGAGGCCGACGTAAGGATTACAAAATTTCCCTGGTTATCATTATAGTAAATGCCTACGGTTTGGCGCGTTCCTTCAGCAAACTCTACCTCTTTTCGTTTCCTCACCATGTCGATCACATTGCTTCTCCAATATTGCTGCTTATCCCTGATGAATGAAGCTGCGTTTTTATCATTATAGAAGCGGGTTACTTCTCCCGGCAGTTGTTTCAGGTAACGTTCGCGGACACGGTTTAACGAATCCGGAGATATCTCATCCGCCTCAAGATATAACTGTGCTGCAACCTTGGCACGGTCAACCAGGCGGCTATAAAAATCGGCCTTAGCGAATGATTTGAATGTAATAAAGATGACTGAAAGTGCAATAAGCAGGATCACCGCGCTGATGATGGTAAAATACAATGCAAGGCGGTTCCTGATCTTCATTACTTACCCGATTGCTTTAAAATATACCCCATCCCAATCACTGTGTGGATCAGCTTGCTTTTGAAATCCTTCTCTATCTTTTTGCGCAGATAGTTTACATATACATCAATAAAATTTGTCCCGGTATCAAAACCTATTTCCCATACTTTTTCTGCAATGTATTCGCGCGATAATATCTTATTGGGGTTCTGCATAAACAGTTCCAGTAAGGTATATTCTTTCGCGGTAAGGGTAATCTTTTTGCCTGCACGTTCGGCGGTTTTGCTCCAGGTATCCAGGGTCAGATCATCAAATGTAAGCTGATGATTTTCTTCGGCGCTTTTGTTACGGCGCATCAGGGCCTCCATACGGGCCAGTAGTTCGCTGAAATGGAAAGGCTTTACAAGGTAGTCATCCGCCCCTGCTTTTAATCCGGATACCTTATCATGTACCTGGTTAAGCGCAGTAAGCATTAATATAGGCGTTTGCGTATCCTTTTGGCGAACACTGCGGCACAGATCAATACCGTTCGTATCGGGCAGCATCACATCCATTATCAAAAGGTCAAATTGTTCCTGCTGTAATAGCTTGTTGGCGCTTGCTCCGTCTCCGGCCGTTTTTACGTTGTAACCTTGTTCTTCCAGTCCTTTGGTAATAAAGGAGGCTACTTTTTGCTCGTCTTCAATTAAACAGATGCGATTCATAACTGGCAAATATGACAATATTAAATCAACGCCGATTTACAATTGATGATTATAATTGTATTCTAATGAAGATACGGATTTATGAATAAAATAACACCATTCCACGTAGCAGTACCGGTATACGACCTGGAGGCGGCACGCAAATTTTACCGCGAAGTGCTGGGTTGCACCGAAGGGCGTACTGATGAACTTTGGACCGACTTTGATCTATACGGTCACCAGTTTGTGATCCACTACAAACCAAAGCCACAAAATATTGAGGAGCACCATACCAACCCTGTTGACGGACATGATGTACCGGTACCGCATTATGGCGTAGTGCTGGAATGGGATGATTTTGAAAAACTGGCGGAAAGATTAAGAAAGCATGAAGTAAAATTTGTTATTGAGCCATACATCCGTTTTAAAGGATTGCCAGGGGAACAGGCGACCATGTTTTTCCTTGATCCGTCAGGGAATGCGTTGGAATTTAAGGCATTTAAGGATATCGGGCAGTTGTTTGCGAAGTAAATCTCAAATTCATCAACATAAAGAGCTGCCCTGTAAGGGCAACCGCTTTGTAGAACAGAAATACAAAAAAGGTAGTGCGCCGTAGGTGCACTACCATATAGGACTATGTTTTACCGTCATGCTGAATAAGGGTTGCACCTACGGCGCACAAATAACCTCTGTAAAACATTTCTACAAAGCGGTAACCCCTACGGGGTATTGAAAAAAACGGCAGGGCCTCAAAACATTCTCTGCTGTATCACCGCCATAAAATCGCCCTTGAATTTTTCGCTTACGGGGATTTGCTTACCTGCGATATAGATATGATTATCCTGAAATTTTTCCAGTTGTTTGGTATTGACGATATAGGAGTTATGCACCCTTACAAAAGGCAGCGGTAACTGCTCTTCTATATCTTTCAATCGGCGATAGATCAAAAGTTGGCCGGTATTAGTAACCAAACGCACATATTCTTTTTCTCCTTCAAAATAGAGAATATCTTCCAACCGTATTCGGCTTAGTGTTTTGCCGGATTTAACAAAGAAATATTCTTTATCCGGAGTAATGGGTGCAGGAGGTTGAATGGCTTCTTTGTTACCAAAATAAGCCTCTATTTTTTGTGTTGATGAGATAAATCGTTTTAGCGTGATCGGCTTGAGCAGGTAATCGATGGTTTGAAATGTATAGCTTTCGGCTGCATATTCGGAGTATGCAGTTGTAAATACGATCTTGGTTTCTTTTGGCAAAATGGCCGCCAGTTCCATGCCGGTCAGTTGCGGCATATTGATATCTAAAAAGATAAAATCGACTTTATTTTTCTTCAAAAATGCCATCGCCTCTAAAGCATCATAGCATTTGCCTTTTAACTCCCATTGCGTGGTCTGGTGGATCAGTATCTCCAGCAGGTTCACCGCATTGGGTTCATCATCGATAATTATACAACTTAAACTCATGATAGCGGCACTTTTAAAAAGGCGGTAAACTGGTCGCCCGAACAATCCACATTCAACTCAAATGCTGTTCCATACAATAGGTCAAGGCGCTTTCTCAGGTTTTGTATTCCAAAACCGTGTGAGGTTTCCTGTGGCTTTGGTATCTTTTTGTTACTCGTCTGGAAAAGCAAATAACCATTTTGATGCACTAAGGACAGATCGATCTTATTTTTCCTGCTCGATTTATCGATGCCGTGCTTAAAAATATTTTCTATGAAGGTCATCAATAGCATCGGTGGTATACGGGCATCCGGGTTATATTCTTTTATAAAATTGATCTCCGTATTATGGCGGATACGGATCTTTTCTAATGCAATATAGTTTTCGATAAACTGCACCTCGGTTTGTAAGGAAACTTCATCCTTCGGACTTTCATCTACAAAATACCGCATAATATCTGATAGACGCTCTATTAAGCCTGCCGTGCGCGGCGCCTCGCGGTAGGCTTCGTAATAAATGTTATTCAGTGTATTGAATAAAAAATGCGGTTGCACCTGCGATTTGAGCAGATTTAATTCGGCCTGGCTCTTTTGCAATAGTATTTCTTCTGCTTGTTGTTTCAGCTTAAAATAAGCGATGGCGATGCGGAAGATAAAGCTGAGCATATAAGTAAGCAAGCCCGCAACTAAAAATTGAGCGATACTTCCTACCGACATTTTTTCGGCATGATCAGCAAAATACTTGTTGTAAATAAACATGACCAGGAAGCCCCTGCCTAGTCCGGCCGCCGGCAACAGGATCACCACCAGTATCACATATAATGCTACCTGTCCCTTTTGGTAAAACTTTGGATACAAAAATTTAATGTTCCCATAGATGACCAGCACATAAAAAATAACATTGATACCGCTGAATATGCCCGCCTGGTAGGGGCCATCCTCGGGCAGGAAAGAAAAAAAGATAATAAAGTAAACCGCCACCCACACTAGCAACTGTAACTGGCCAATTGTTGCCTTCCCTTTTAAAAGATTCATTTTTAAAAATACAAAGCTTTTTGATTATGCATTGCCGCTTTCAATAAATAGGCGTATTTATTCAATCATTACCTCTCCAATCTCAATAAATACCGCAAAAAGCCCATATGAGCTCAATATCCTCTGCGATTGATAATTTTCGCTAAATAGTTAAAAACTAACCTGTTGAAGTTGAATATTCTTTTTTGACTAAAAGATAAAAATGAGATTTAGCCTGTAAAACTAATTATAAACCTCCTTTACCGGACATGAAACTACACCCCATAGCAGAGAAACTGGCGCCGATAATAGCGGGCATCTTATTGCTGCTCTCGCATTCAAAGAATGTGGTAAAGCAAGTGCAGACCATTGATTTACCGGGTGTAGTTTCTGTCTGGAAATAAGGAAATGACATTGAATCAATCATCAATTAAAAAACGCTCACAATGAAAAAGTTATTTACTGCCGGTTTATTACTGGCTCTCATCCACATCGTTTACATGCCGTCGGCGCATGCGCAGCTTACTTCCTTACCTGACGGTGGCAACAAAAGAGCCAGCGTTAGTGAAGGGATCGGCATTACCAATGTTACGATCAACTACAACCGTCCGGCTGTTAAAAAAAGGGACGGGCATATCTGGGGACAATTGGTTCCGGCAGGCTATGTTGACCAGGGCTTTGGACCTTCAAAATCGGCTCCCTGGCGTGCGGGGGCTAATGAGAATACTACTATTGAATTTACTACGGACGTAAAAATTGAAGGTCAGCCATTGGCAGCCGGAAAGTATGGTTTTTTCATCGCCTACGATCCGAACGAATGCACGCTGATCTTCTCAAAAAACAACGCCTCATGGGGTAGCTTTTTTTATAAGTCGGATGAGGATGTGCTTAGGGTAAAAGTAAAACCTGTCCCTGCCGACAAAAATGTGGAATGGTTGAAGTATGAATTTACCGATCAGACACCATCAAGCGCAGTAGTTACATTAGAATGGGAAAAATTAGTGATACCTTTTAAGATTGACGTTGATGTGGTGGGTACACAGCTGGCATCATTCCGCAAAGAATTGAGAAGCGAAAAAGGGTTCAATTGGGAAGCATGGAACCAGGCTGCACAATATTGTGCTCAAAACAAAACCAACCTGGATGAGGCATTAATGTGGGCCGATACTGCTACCAGTGTAAACTTTGGCGGCGACAAGAGCTTCACCGCATGGAGCACTAAAGCGATGGTACTGGATGGCCTTGGCCGCTCCAGCGAATCAGCCGACGTAATGAAAAAGGCGTATCCGTATGCCAGTTCTAATGAATTATATTTTTACGCAAGATCGCTTACACGTCAGAAAAAAGGGAAAGAAGCTTTCGAGGTATTTAAAATGAATTATGATAAACACCCGAATGAGTTTCTTCCCAATGCGGGCATGGCTAGGGGCTATTCAGCTATTGGCGATTACAAAAAGGCTTTAACATTCGCACAAAAAGCGCACGAACTGGCACCAGATAAACCAAACCGGGACATAACAGATAATTTTATTAAAACCCTTCAGGAAGGGAAAGACATCAACTAAATCAATATATGTTTTGGCCGGCGCTTTTTCCCATGCGACCGGCCATTTATTTACCGACCAATTCTATCTTATGTATACCTTATTAAAAAAATTCACGGTTTGTTCAATTGTCGTATTAGCCTCTGGACTGACTGCATCTTCTCAAAACATCGTTCCTACCGGTGCAAAGCCTGAAGTATTTACGCAGGAAGGTGTTGATTCTACCAGCAATCAATCGGTAGCTGCCTTTCTGCCCGATGGTAAAACCGCTTACCTGGCTGATGGAACGACCATTTACTTCACCAAGAAGGTTAATGGCAAATGGACAAAGCCTGTGCTTGCGCCATTCTCCGGTCGCTGGAAGGATTGGGACCCTACACTTCGCCCAGATGGTAAGCGACTGATATTTGTTTCAAATCGCCCCGTTGATACAGCTGCTGATCAAAGCAAGCCACAAAAAAATCACCACCTCTGGTATGTGGATCGCATTTCGGGAGATAAATGGACCGAACCAAAGCATTTTGATGCGCCAGTGAATATGCTGGGTTTTAACGACTACGGACCGTCCATCAGCAACAAAGGGACTGTTTGCTTTTGCTCACGCAATCGTGATGGGCATAAAGGCATGGGCGGTTATGCTGCCAGGCTGGTTAATGGACATTATGAGAAACCCGAACTGCTTGCATTAAACGGCGATAATGAAATATACGATCCGTTCATCGCGCCGAATGAACGTTATATCATATTTGTTAGTAACAACGAACTTTATATCAGCTACCGCAAGGGTGATAGCTGGACGCAAGGAGAAAAATTAGGTCCGGAGGTGAACAATAGCAAGGGCAATTTCGATCCTTATGTTTCACCAGACGGCAAAACACTATTTTATTCGCAGGACAAAGCGCCGGGCATTTTGATGATCCCGGTTAATATTCCTGCTTCATAGATTAATATTTTAAGTATGGATATCATGATCTTTACAGGGGTGCTGCTATTGGGTGGCCTGTTCAACTTCATCAAGGAAGTTGATACCAAAACGGTGATACGTATTTCGGGTATCTACATTTTTATTGCATGGGTGTCGGTGATATATACCTGGATATTTTACTTCACCGGCGTAAATGACGCCGACCTGCAAAAAGTACTCAGCATATTTTTGCAACTCATCAGCCTGATCATGTTTGGCACGCTGGGATACCTGGCAGCTTACATCGCATTAAACTTCCAGGAGTTAACAGCACGATCCGAAAATGCCGCTTTACAAAGGATCATCCATAAAACTTTGCGGGCTGTTTCTATAGCCATAGCTAATACATTTATGGTGGTGACGCTGGGTAAATCTATCCAGGAGCATAATATGCTGGTGTTTTTCCGACAATCCTGTTATGCTGTGTGGTTTTTGTATTTTATTATGGGTGCAGAACCGCTGGGTGCTATTGGTATCCTGTTTCATTCCAAATTAAAAACAGGTCCGTTGGCTACTTTGGGACTGATCATCGTAATGCTTGGCGCGGTAGCCACTCACCTGTATTATCATGATTCATTTTCAGATTCATACGAAGCGATCATCCAGCTTATTAATCTATCGTTGTTGTTGCTGATCTATCATTATGAAAGGCAGAGTAACAAAAATCACCCGCTTACACCCGCTTACGCAGCAACTAATGTTTGATTAATTCAGGCCACTTTTAAACCAATAATGGCACGATTCTTTGCCCGCGGAAGCTTTATATTTGGGGAACACAACCGATTATAAAACTTCCTTTTTTATGCTGATCACCCGCTGCAATACGCTTGCCGAATTGAACGAACTGGCTTCTGAAACTATCATTCATGAGTTGCAGCAAAACCCAAAATCGCTCATCTGTGCAGCTACCGGTAATTCGCCAACGGGTGTTTATCAAAAACTGGTTGATAAGAAGGAAAGCTTCGATACTTCTGATCTTCGTTTCATCAAACTAGATGAGTGGTACGGTTTAGGCATTAATGATGAAGGCTCATGCGAGAAGTATCTGCACGAACATTTGTTTAACCCGCTTGGTATATCCCATAATAAATATATTGCTTTTGATGGTAAAGCTTCCGATCCTGAAAAAGAGCTTCAGGATGTCGATAATTACCTGGACGAGCATGGGCCTATCGACCTGTGTATTTTAGGCCTGGGTAAAAACGGGCATATCGCCTTTAACGAACCGTCGGATACATTGCACCCGCACGCGCATTTAGCACCATTAAGCGCTACATCATTGCAACACACTATGATAAAAGGCACCGGCGAACAAATCAAATATGGTATGACGCTGGGTATGACTGACATCCTGCAATCTAAAAAGATCATCCTGCTGGTAAATGGCACATCTAAAAACGCCATTATGCAAAAGCTGATGGAACAAAAAATAAGTACGCAATTGCCGGCTTCGCTTCTTTGGCTGCATGCCGATGTGCAATGTTTTTACTGCGATAATGATAATTGAAAAATGAAGTATAGATTGTTTTCTCTTTTGATCCTGTTAATGATCTCTTTCAGTGTTCAGGCTCAGGTGCAGGTATGCAACGAGCCAAGACATAAGAATGTTATTGAGAATAAATATTTCAGGGTGCTGGATGTGAACATTCCGCCGCATGATACTACTTTGCAGCATATCCATTCTACGCCCTCGGTTATTTTGCTGTTCACCAATACCGTTACGGCGCAACAATTGAAAGGGCAAGATTGGGTGAAAGGACAAAGTGTGGCAGGCACAGTCGCTTACCGCGATTTTTCAAAAGATACTGTAATTCACAAAGTAAGTAATTGGGATACCGTGCCTTATCATGTTACAGATATCGAGTTGCTTTCCGCCTATCATCCAAACGATGGGCGCAAACCGCTGCAGTTTACACTGTTGTTCAATGAAGAAAAAGCATTTGCTTATCGATTGACTGATTCATCCATAAATAATAAACAGGTTATCAGCAACCGCGGGCCTATGATTGCAGGACTGGTAGCAGGTGATAATATAATACTCCACGACACAAAAAATAATAAATCAGTTGATATAAAGCCAGGCAAAGAAACCTACATAGCACCAGGTACTTCTTTTTACCTGACCGTAACCAGTAAGAAGGCAATCAACCTGGTTTTATTCGAAATCAAATAATTATGAGTAAAGGAACAGAGCAGCACACCTATGATGCTATTGTAGTAGGATCAGGCATAAGCGGCGGGTGGGCTGCCAAAGAGCTATGCGATCTGGGTATAAAAACGCTGGTATTGGAACGTGGGCGGAATATTGAGCACATTAAGGATTATCCTACTGCTACAAAAGGCCCCTGGGAGTTTCCTCATCGCATGGAAGAGCCTTTACAGGTAATAAAGGATAATCCCGTGATCAGCAAGTGCTACGCTTATGGCGAGGATACGCATCACTTTTTTGTGAAAGATAAAGAGCATCCTTATATACAGGAAAAACCTTTCGATTGGATACGCGGCTACCAGGTGGGCGGCAAATCCATTATGTGGGGACGAGCCTGCCAGCGATGGAGCAACTTTGAGTTTTCGGCGCCGCAGCGTTATGGCTATGCGGTCGACTGGCCGATACGCTATGAAGATATTGCTCCCTGGTATTCGCACGTAGAGCGATTTTCAGGTATCTGTGGCGATAAAGACGGCATGGAATCAATGCCTGACGGCGATTATCTGCCGCCGTTCGAGATGAGCTGCGTGGAGGATGCCATGGCTAAAAAGATCAATGCGCATTACAAAGACCGCCGTATGATCAAAACGCGCTGGGCGCATCTTACTAAACCCGAACCTATACATTTGCAGCAAGGTCGCGGACAATGCCAGGCGCGTGATCTATGTACACGAGGTTGTCCGTTTGGCGGGTATTTCAGTTCTGTTTCGTCAACCTTGCCATGGGCAAAGAAGACAGGCAATTTAACTATCCGGCCATTCTCTGTGGTTCATTCCATCATTTACGATGAGAAAAAAGGCAAAGCAACGGGCGTTCGGGTAGTCGATACCAATACTAAGGAAATGACCGAGTATTATGCCAAAGTGATCTTCATGAATGCGGCCTGCCTTAATACTAACCTGGTATTACTTAATTCTACTTCATCCCGTTTTCCGAACGGATTGGGAAATGATAGCGGTTTGTTGGGTAAATTCATGGCATTTCAAAACTACAGGGCAAGTGTTCATGGTAGGTATGAAGGCTTTGAAGACCATTATTATTTTGGCCGAAACCCTACTAACCCGATGATCCCGAACTACCGCAATCTGCATAAACAGGATACGGATTATATCGGCGGTTTTATGACCTTTGTTTATTCTAATCGTGGAAGACAAAACTGGGCCGACGGTGTTGGGGCTGACCTGAAAGCTTCTTTATCAGAACCGGGACCATGGCACGCGGGTATGTTCATTCAGGGTGAAACTATTCCAAAAGAGCATAACCATGTCCGGTTAAGTAAGGATCAAAAAGACCCATGGGGTATTCCACAACTCATCACGTCAGTTGGTTATGATGATAACGACGAGAAAATGATTAAAGATTTTTTGGATCAAAGCGCTGAAATGCTGGAGCTGGCTGGTGTAAAAGATGTCACCAAACACGATACCCACCAGGCACCAGGTCTGGATATCCACGAAATGGGCGGCTGCCGTATGGGGCATGATCCCAAAACTTCACTGCTAAATAAATGGAACCAGATGCATTTGTGCAACAATGTATACGTAACTGATGGCGCGTGCATGACCAGCACGGGGAATCAAAGTCCATCTATACTTTACATGGCTTTTGCAGCGCGCGCGGCTAATCATGCGGCGGAGGAGATGAAGAAGGGGAATATTTAACGCACTGTCATTCTGAGCGAGAGCGAAGAATCTATTGCTGCATATGTTTAGTACCCAACAGCTTCACGGAATAGATGCTTCACTACGTTCAGCATGACAAATCTTTTTTATTATTATGACCAACCGAAGAAACTTTATAAAAAACACAAGCCTTTTGGCCTTGAGCCTTCCTTTGTTTAGGAATGACCTATTTGCTGCTCCGCGCAAGCTTCCTGCACTGGGAATCCAACTTTATATGGTGAAGGAAGATATGGCGAAAGATACGCCCGGCACCTTGAAGCAATTGGGCGCGATGGGTTACACACAGATTGAAAGCTACGGCGGTGATAAGGGCATGTTTTGGGGAATGAGCAATAAGGAGTTTCAAAAACTGGCGAATGGTTTTGGGTTGACGCTGGTATCGAGTCATTATAATGATGAACCCGGTGGGTTTGAAAAACAGGTGGAGAAAGCTGCGGAAATCGGTATGAAATATTTGATCTGTCCATGGAAAGGGCCACAAAAGTCGATTGATAATTTTAAACGCTTTGCGGATGAGTTTAATCACAATGGCGGGATCTGCAAAAAGCATGGCATGCGCTTTGCCTATCACCCACATGATTATCCTTATAAAAAAATAGATGGGCAGCTACCTATCGACGTGTTATTAGCTGATACTGATAAGGATTTGGTCGACTTCCAGATGGATTATTATTATACAATAACCGAAGGTCAAAGTCCGGAAGAATATATCAGGAAAAATCCGCACCGTTTTAAGCTTTGCCACATGCGCGATATATTAAAACAGCGTTTACCCAAAGGCAGTGAAGAAGAATCAGCGTGCGATTTGGGGCAAGGGATTATCAATTACCCGCACCTGTTGTCGACTGCCCTTAACGATGGAATGAAATATTTCTTTGTAGAGCAAAGTCGCTTTTATCACGAGACGCCTTTGCAAAGCGCTAAGGTGAATATTGATTATTTGAAGAAACTGCAATTGCCTTAGTGTGCAGACTTACGAAGTTTTGAAAACTTCGTAAGTCTGATAAAGTTAAAACTTATGGTACGGTTTCTCAAAAAAGTCCTCAACCACCATATTGAATTCATCCCTGTGCTCCTGTAATGTTGGGTGTCCTGAGTTGGGCACCACCCATAAATAAGCCCGCGGAATAGCCTGGTAAATTTTGGTGGTATGTTCTATTGGTATCAGGTCATGGTCGCCGCAAATGATTAACGAAGGACATTTGATTGCTTTCAAAGCTGAGAATGGAATATTTGGCTGCGCATAATCCAGCATAAATATTTTCCAGTCGTTTTTCTCTTTATCAGTTGTACGCGGCTTGTTTTTATCCTGGTTATATTGTTTAACCATATCCCGCCATAAATAGGGTTGCAGAGCCGTTGAATCAGGTGTCAAGTTTGCGCCGGTAGAAGCAAATTTGATCACTTTTTCGGGATGACGCATTGCCATCACAATTGCATTAATACCGCCATCACTCCATCCGATCACATAAGCCGAATCAATATGCATTTTATCCAGCAGTGCCGCAAAATCATCGGCCATCATTTCAAAGCTAAGGGAATCTTTCTTATCAACAGATTTCCCATGCGCACGGCTATCGACCGCTATCACTTTATATTTTTTGGAGAAGTAGGGAATGTTTTGCGAAAAGGCACTGATGCTGCCCCCATTGCCGTGGATGAGTAATAAAGGTTTGCCCTGACCGTAAGTTTCGGCGTACATTTTTATGCCGCGCACATCATAGTATTTTCCGGCTGCAGGGTTATCGCCATAGTGGGTTTGCTGGCTGCAGGCCATTTGTCCCATCACCAGGGTAAATAGCAGGCATAATAAGGCTTTGTTCATATTTATTTTGATTATCAGGCGACTAAATATAAAAAGAAGTTTACAGTTGTCACAAGGTCAGAAAAATCGCTTTTAGAAAGGAGGCTCCGCTGGAGCCAAAAATCCATTTATTAATGTTCTATAAACCGGATACTCCTATGGAGTTTTTATAATTTGTTATTGTCCAGCTCCGCCAGGAGCTTCCTGTTTATAGAAAAATGTATTTTTTTATAGGCTCAGTATGTGCCTCCTTTCTGAAAGCGATTTGCCTTTATAAGTAATATAATTTGTAGCTGCTTTATTCAGAAAACATTACCTTTAAACGGTCGAAAAGCGCTTGCGTGAACGACAACACCCAATTATTTTATACCAATGGATTCAACAAATAATAAAGCCCCGGAGATTCAAACCACCTATGATGCGATCGTGATCGGCTCGGGCATCAGCGGAGGATGGGCGGCGAAAGAACTGTGCGAGAGGGGACTGAAAACTTTGGTTCTGGAACGCGGCCGGAATGTGGAACACATCAAGGATTATCCAACGGCTACCACGCCACCTTGGCAATTCAAGCACCGGCTCAGGATGACAACCGAGTTCCTGAAAGAAAACCCGCTAATCAGCAAAGCGGCTGGATATGGAGAGGATAATGCGCACTTTTTTGTAAAAGATAAAGACCACCCCTACATACAGGAAAAACCCTTCGACTGGATACGGGGTTATCAGGTTGGCGGCAAATCGCTTACCTGGGGGCGGGCCTGCCAGCGTTGGAGCAAATACGAATTTGAGAATCCTGAAAAGTTTGGCTATGGCATTGCCTGGCCTATCAGCTATGATGATGTAGCGCCATGGTATTCACATGTCGAAAAGTTCATCGGGGTTTGCGGTAATAAGGATGGCATTGAATCGATGCCCGATGGTGAGTTTTTACCACCCTTCGAGATGAACTGTGTGCAGGAAGTGATCAGCAAAAAGATCAGCGAGAATTATAAAGACCGCCATCTGGTGCACGCGCGCTGGGCACATCTAACTAAGCCAAACCAGATACATATTGACCAGGGTCGCGTGAAATGCCAGGCGAGGAATATGTGTATGCGAGGCTGCCCGTTTGGTGGGTACTTTAGTTCGAACAGTTCTACCCTGCCCTGGGCAAAAAAGACCGGGAATCTGACTATCAGACCGTTCTCGGTAGTGCATTCTATTATTTACGATGAGCAATCGGGCAAGGCATCGGGCGTGAGGGTAATCGATACCAATACTAAAGAACTGATGCAGTTTAAGGCAAAGGTGATCTTTATGAATGCATCAGCCTTAAATACCAACTTAGTGTTGCTTAATTCTACTTCTACGCGTTTCCCGAACGGTTTGGGCAACGATAACGGTTTGTTGGGGAAATATGTCGCTTTCCAAAACTATCGCGCATCGGTAACGGCTGATTGGGATGGCTTTCTGGATAAATATTATTTCGGGCGAAATCCTACGGAACTGATTCTGGCTAATTATAAAAACCTGCATAAACAGGAAACAGATTATCACGGTGGATATACCACTTTTATGGGTGCCTTCCGGGAATCAAGACCAGATACCGATCAAAACAGAATCGGTGCAGATTACAAGGATTCGTTGACAGAACCGGGACCATGGAAAGTGTACATGTACCTTCAGGGTGAGACTGTACCAAAGATAACCAATCATGTAAGACTGAGTAAAGAACATAAAGATCAATGGGGTATTCCACTGCTTGTTACCTCAGTTGAGTATGACGATAACGATGAGCGCATGATCCAGGATTTCCTGAAAGAAACAAAAGAGATGATGGAAAAAGCCGGTTGCAAAAACGTACAAACTCATGAGAACAAACAGGCTCCCGGACTGGATATTCACGAAATGGGCGGTTGCCGCATGGGTAAGGATCCACAAACGTCCTTGCTGAACAAATGGAACCAGATGCACTTGTGCAAGAATGTATTTGTGACAGATGGTGCTTGCATGACGAGTACCGGCAATCAAAGTCCATCTATTTTATATATGGCTTTGACTGCCCGCGCAGCAAATTATGCTGCTGACGAGATCAAAAAAGGAAACTTATAACTATATTCAATCGCCTTAAAAAGCAATGTCATTTCGACGAGCGGGGTGGGTAGTGCGCGAGAGCGAGGAGAAAACTTATACAACATGCATAGTTTGCATATCGCTTGTAGAAGATTTCTCCTCACCCGTTGCTTAAGTCTTGTCGGTTCGTCGAAATGACAGGGTGTTTTAATATAAAATATCGCAAAAATGAACAACCTGAACAAAAGACTGATTTGTTTCCTCCTTGCATTTTGCATCCTCTCCATTAACAATGGCTTCGCTCAACAGCAAACCGTCGACCAGAAAGTGGAAGCCTTGCTGGCTAAAATGACACTTGATGAAAAGATCGGTCAGCTTAATCAATACAATGGGGATTGGGAAGCAACAGGTCCGGTTACCAAGGATGTAGGCAATAAACTGGATGAGATAAAGCAAGGGCGTGTTGGGGCTGTGCTGAATATAATGGGTACTGATCATTGCCGTACTTTCCAGGATGCGGCGATGAAATCTCGTCTGAAAATTCCGCTACTGTTCGGTCAGGATGTGATACATGGTTACAGCATTACGTTTCCTATTCCATTGGCTGAGGCTGCCAGCTGGGATATGGGGGCTATTGAGAAGGCTGAACGCATTGCAGCAACTGAAGCCTCAGCATCAGGCATCAACTGGACTTTCGCCCCGATGGTGGATATTGCCCGTGACCCACGCTGGGGCCGGGTGATGGAAGGTGCAGGAGAAGATCCTTATCTGGGTTCGCAGATCGCGACAGCAAGAGTAAAAGGTTTCCAGGGGAATGGTATAGGCAGTGCAGATGCTGTTATGGCCACCGCCAAGCACTTTGCAGCTTATGGCGCTGCAATAGGTGGTCGGGATTATAATAGCGTCGATATGAGCCTGCGCACACTTTGGGAAATCTATCTGCCTCCATTCAAAGCTGCGGCGGATGCAGGTGTGGGTACCTTTATGAATTCGTTTAACGACCTGAATGGAACGCCAGCAACTGGAAATAGCTATTTGCAGCGCGACATTCTGAAAGGAGCATGGAAATTCAAAGGCTTTGTCGTGAGCGACTGGGGTTCTATTGGCGAAATGATCAACCATGGCTATGCAAAGGATAATTACGAAGCGGCACAGGAAGCAATCACCGCAGGTAGTGATATGGATATGGAAAGCCGCAGTTACATCAATAACCTGGCAAAACTGGTGGCTGATAAAAAGGTAACTGTTACGCTCATTGATGATGCGGTGCGCCGGATATTGAGAAAGAAATTTGAACTTGGGCTATTTGATGATCCCTATAAATTTATCAATCCCGACAGGGAAAAAACAGCATTGAACCGCCCTGAAAATTTGGAAGCTGCGAGGGATATGGCGCGCAAAAGCATGGTGTTATTGAAAAATGATAATAACCTGTTACCACTTTCCAAAAACTTAAAAACTGTTGCCTTGATCGGCCCATTAGTAAAGGCGGAGAAAGAATTGAAGGGCTTCTGGTCGCTTGATGTAGATCAAAACAAAGGTATTGTATCGTTGATGGAAGGCATGAAAAACCATGCCCCGGATACTAAATTCGTTTATGCGGAAGGCTGTAAAATTACAGGGACTTCGCATGACGGTTTTGCTGATGCTATAGCTGCAGCTAAAAAAGCAGATGTGGTAGTGATGGCGATGGGCGAAGCTCCGGATATGACAGGTGAGGCAAAAAGTCGGTCGAATATTCACATTCCAGGCGAACAGGAAGAACTGATCAAAGCGATAAAAGCCACTGGCAAGCCCGTAGTAGTACTATTGATGGCAGGCCGGCCAATGGTATTTAACTGGACCGCAGAGAATATACCGTCTATCGTTTATGCCTGGTGGTTAGGTACGCAAGGCGGCAATGCTATGGCCGATGTATTATATGGTGATTACAATCCATCGGGTAAGTTGCCTATTACCTTCCCGCGTTCGGAAGGACAAATTCCTATTTACTATAACCATTATAATACCGGACGCCCGGCACAAAGTGATACGGATCTTTTTTATAAATCCGCCTACATCGATCTGCGTAATTCGCCACAGTATGCATTCGGTCATGGTTTGAGCTACACAACATTCGAGTACCAAAATATGGAGTTAGGCAAGTTTAAGCCATCGGTAAAAGAACTTAAGCCTATACAGGTTTCCTTTATGATCAAAAATACCGGCAAACGCGCGGGCGAAGAAGTAGTACAGTTGTATATCCGGGATATGGTTTCTCAACCGGTTCGACCAATTAAGGAGCTAAAGGATTTCAAAAAGATCATGCTTCAGCCTGGCGAGATCAGGCGTGTAACATTTAATATTAAACGTGATGAACTGGCATTTTACAACGACAAGCTGGAGCGGGTTACACAACCGGGAACTTTTCAGATCATGATCGGCAGCGCATCAGATGATATCCGTTTGCAGAAATCGTTTGAGTTGAGTAATTAATATTGGATATTAAAGAGCATTGAACGCTGTAAGCGTGCAGTACGCCAAGGCAGATTTCATTTCGATAAAATTATTTAACTTTTATTTTATTTCTACACAACTTTTAAGCCAGCACTACGTTTAAATTTAATAGAAAATTGTTTTAAAAGAGTGTATTTTTTACATTTAAATTACATACTTTTAGAAAAAACGCGACCAATTAAATTACACTTAGCATTTAGGCATTGCCAGCTTTCTGATATGGTAATATTTAAGCTATTACTGTGTTTTGACAGGCAATGACAAGAACAAACAATGCACATTTTGCCCTCTATTTCGCCTGCTTCGTCTGCGTTAAATTCGATTTTATAAAGCGCTTAATTATTTAAACTAAATATAAACGATGGCATTTTTAGACCGCGTACTGCAGGCACCCTCTTATGGGTGGATGGACAAAAATGGGGAATTGATAAAACCAACTACCCGGCAAAGCTTCAACGAGTTTTTCTCAAGACTGAATGTAATTAAAGATAAGAGAAACTGGCTGTCTTTTTTCAGTTGGTTGAAGGTTTTATGTCTTGCACCCTTTTTTACATTATTCCTTGTACAGTATTTTAATCTTTACACTTTGTTGATCGCGTTTTTATACAGCATGATCATTATGGGTACACACGGCACCATCTGGCATCACCGCTATTGCACTCATGGAGCTTATAAATTCAGGAATCATTTTTGGCGGTTTTTTACACAAAACCTTACGCTGAATGTAATCCCTGAAGAGATTTACGTGATATCACACCATGTGCATCATTCCAAGTCCGACAAACCCGGCGACCCTTATAATGCATACGGAGGATTCCTGTATTGTTTTTTAGCCGATGTAAATCATCAGCCTATAGCAAAAAACTTAAGCGAACAAGATTACAATCGGGTAAAATTATTGATGCTCCACACCGGCGTTAAAGCCAACAGCTATAAGCAATATAAACGCTGGGGATCATATGTACATCCTGGCAGGGCAGTGTTATCATGGATACTTAACTGGGCATTTTGGGGCACAGTTTTTTATCTGCTGGGCGGCCCTGCACTCCTTTGTTGTTTATTTGGAGCAGCGGGTTTTTGGGCCGTTGGCGTACGCACTTTTAACTATGAAGGGCATGGTAAAGGATCGGGTGTTCAGCGTGAAGGGATAGATTTTAATACTAAAGATAAATCGGTGAACCAAATATGGCCGGGTATTGTAGCCGGTGAGTGGCATAATAATCATCACCTGTTCCCCAAAAGTGCACGCAGCGGCTTCAAGCCAATGCAGATCGACTTGGCCTGGGTATACATTCGTACTATGAATTTTCTGGGCGCGGTAAGCAGTTATAAGGACAATAAGAAACAATTCAACGAATTATATTACCTGCCGGAACTTGCCCGAAAAAAGCAATCGGCCATAGAAAAAATCGCGCTCTGCAAGAGTTTGAAAGAGCAGAACCAGGCCTAAAAATCTGGAATTTCTTTATACCTTTAATACAGGGGCGTTGTGTCGTTCACCACGCCCTTGTTTCATTTAATGCAATGGTATGAGAAACTTCTTACTTCTAAGTATAGCTATTCTTCTTGGTGTCGCCAGTGGTTCAGCACAAACCAAATTAACTCCTAAACAGATCACTTTTACCAAAGAACAACTAAAAGATAAGATCATGGGCGGCTGGGCCGGTCAGACCATTGCGGTTACTTTCGGCGGCCCGTATGAGTTCCGTTTCGATGGCACCTTTATACAGGATTACCAGCCATTGGTTTGGTACGATGGCTACCTGAAAAAGACGATGATCGAAAACCCAGGCTTGTACGATGACCTGTATATGGATCTCACCTTTGTAGATGTTTTTGAAAAATATGGTCTCGATGCACCTGTCGATTCCTTCGCCAATGCTTTTGCTCACGCGGGTTATATGTTATGGCATGCTAACCAGGCGGCACGCTATAATTTGCTGAATGGCATCAAAGCACCTCAATCTGGCTATTGGATCAACAATCCTCATGCAGATGATATCGACTACCAGATCGAATCTGACTTTGCGGGACTGATGAGTCCGGGTATGCCAAACACGGCATCTAAAATAAGTGATAAGATTGGGCACATCATGAATTATGGTGATGGCTGGTATGGTGGCGTGTTTGTAGGTGCGATGTATACGCAGGCATTTGTATCCCATGATATTCAGCATATCGTAAATGAAGCTTTAAAGACGATCCCGGCAAAAAGCACTTACTACCAATGTATTCATGATGTGATCAGCTGGCACAAACAATATCCAAATGATTGGCATCAAACCTGGTTCGAGCTGCAAAAGAAATGGTCGTCGGAAGTAGGCTGTCCGGATGGCGTATTTAATGCTTTTGATATTGACTCAAAATTGAATTCAGCTTATGTGGTGCTGGCCTTGCTTTATGGTAATGGCGATTATACTAAAACATTAAAGATTGCTGCTCGCTGTGGACAGGATGCAGATTGCAACCCATCAACTGTAGGCGGTGTTTTAGGTGCGATGCTCGGTTATAAAAAGATACCGGCTTACTGGAAAATGGGATTGAAAGAAGCGGAATCCATCGACTTTAAATATACTACCATGTCACTTAATAAGGTTTACGAGGTCGGCTTCAAACATGCTTTGGAAAATATTAAACGAAACGGCGGCAAAGTTGATGGAGATAAAATTACCATACCTGTTCAGGAACCAAAGACTGTAAGATTTGAACAGGGATTTACCAATATGCGTCCTTTGCAAAAAAGCGATTTGCAGCATGACATTAATTCAAGCGAATTAACTTTCGATTTTACGGGAACAGGCTTTGTATTGAAAGGAGAAGCCGGAAAGAAAAAAGAAGATTCACCGGATTATACTTTTGATGTAGAAGTAACGATTGACGGTGAAAAAGCAGAAATGGCAAAATTACCTACCAACTTTACTACCCGTCGTCAGGAAATATGTTGGAAATATCAATTATCCAATAAAAAGCACTCGGTAAAAGTTAAGGTGCTGAACCCCAATAATGACTATGTATTAAACTCGTCGGAATACTTGGTTTATAGTGACGCGCTAACCACTACCAAAAAGTAACGAACCGGATTTTCATTTTCTGAATAATTAGATTCATTATTAAAATTCTCATAATTGTGCTGTATAAATTATGTCGCAATTTAAAATATTGTTAAAACCAATTGCAACTCAATTTAAATATAGATAATACCTATATATCATAAATTATTTAGATAAAAGGACCGCCTCAAAAGCGGTATATTTGCAACAAATTAATCTACATAATATAAATATGATAACCATAGGTCAAAAGTTCCCTGAATTTTCTAAAACAGCAGTTGTAAGTATCGAAAAAGGTAAAGAGTTTGAAACCATCACATCAGAATATCTTGCTAATGAAGATAACGTGTGGACAGTAATGTTCTGGTGGCCAAAAGATTTCACTTTTGTATGCCCTACTGAAATTGCTGAGTTCAACAACAATTACAGCGAGTTCCGCGACCGCGACACCCGTTTGATCGGCGCTTCTACTGATACTGAATTTGTTCACGTAGCATGGAGAAGAAACCATGACGACCTGCGCGACCTGAAATTCCCGATGCTGGCTGATACTTCAAAATCATTGGCTGAAGAGTTAGGCATCCTGGAACCAAATGAAAAAATTGCTTACCGCGCTACTTTCATCATCGATCCTACCGGCATTATCCGTTGGGTATCTGTAAATGACCTGAGCGTAGGCCGTAACGTGAAAGAAGTTATCCGCGTACTGGATGCTTTGCAAACAGACGAGCTTTGCCCTTGCAATTGGGTTAAAGGCGAAGAGACTTTAACTGTCTAATTAATTTAACTAACAGGTCCCCGCATATTCTTTTGCGGGGATTTTTTTGTTCCTTCTATTCTCAAAAATCATGAGCGAAACAACAGAAATAACTAACGAAATATTAGAAGCTTTAGGTATCGATAGCGATTACCGTACCGAAAGCCTTGAGCTACTTGAAAAAGGTGAGTCACGTTATTTGCGCGATTTGAAATTGAATCTGACCAGCACACTTACTTCAGAACATTTGAGTGCGAAAGAATGTGCTTTGATCGGGCTTTCATCTGCCATCAACAATAATAACAAGGCGCTTACGCAATTCTTTACCCGTTATGCTGAAGAACAGGGCGCTACTGCTGCTGAAACAGCAGAGGCCGCGGGTTGTGCGTCATTACTGGCATCAAACAATATTTTTTATCGCTTCCGTCATTTTACACAGAAGGAGAAATACAGTCAGATCCCTGCACGCATCCGTATGCAGATCATGATGAAGCCTGTAACCGGAAAAGAGTTTTTTGAATTAATGAGCCTGGCCATTTCTGCCATCAACGGCTGCGAAATGTGTGTGAATGCTCACGAAGATTCATTGATAAAAATGGGCACTACTGAGGAGCGTGTTTTTGATGCTGTGAGGATCGCATCATTGGTTACAGCAACCGGAAAAATAATTTTTTAATAATCAACTCTGTGTCCTTTGTGTAAATATTCTCCGTGCCTTTTGTGGTAAAAAATTAACCACAGAGAACGCAGAGAGTTTGCACAGGGGTCACAGAGTTAATTTAAATCTTATCTCAATCTCTTCTCCTCCAAATATTTGATAAAAGCAGCCGGATGATCGGTTTGCATACCTTTGAAGCCTAAAGCAATGGCTGTATCCCAATCTTTATCTTCATCCTTACTTTGAATATCGGGCCAAACGGGAATATTTTGCCCATTGGCAAACTGCACCATTTCTTTCGTATATTCTTTCCAGCCGCCATCAAGAATATCGGGTTTTACCTGGTTGATAAAAGTTTTCATGCCCTCCACATCTTTCGCGCTATTCGGCATGCTAAACATTAATGGCATATCAGGCGCAACATACCGCCAATCGATATATTGCTGGATGGCGTTGATGTAGACCAACACTTGTTTTTCCATTCCGTACTTTTTGAGAATGGCATAAGTGGCCGATGCTGATGCACTTTTGAAATCGATATAGATGTAGATCTTATCCTTGCAAAGTTTTAGTATCTCCTCAAAAGTGGGCACACGGTAATCCGTTTTATCTAAACTGTCGCGGCTCTTAACCTGCAGTTGTTCAATTTCTGCCAATGTCATATCCTTAACCAATCCTTTCGCATTAGTCATGCGATTAACCGTGTTATCGTGCATGCTTACCAGGGCGCTGTCTTTGGTGGTGCGCAGGTCGATCTCAACATAATCTGCTCCGTTTTTAATTGCTTCGGAGTAAGCTGCAAGCGTATTTTCGGGATATTTTACATGGTCGCCACGGTGACAGATCACAATAAATTTATGGCGTGCTTTTGGTGCAGCATTAGATTGTGCGCTTGCATTGATCCATGCAATGCAGGCGGCTAATAAAATTAAAAACCTTTTCATTTAATTATTTCCCCAGACCGGGCTTGTCTTTTATCATCACAGACGAAATAGCATCACCAACTTCGTGATCTGCTGATGCTTTGAAATCGTAACCCAGCAATTGCGCAATTGTTTGGGCCAGTTGTTTATGATAAGTAGTAGTTTGTGTTTTGATGATGCCATCATGAGGTGTATCCGGACCGACTACCGCAAACCAGGTTTGTTCAGAATTTTTCACCCCGGTACCATGACTGCGCCATGCTTCAATATTTGCATCACCACGTCCATGATCGCAGGTAATGATCAGTGTGGTTTTGTTTTTATAAGTTGGATCACTTTGAATGTACTCCCATAATTCCTTCAGGTAAGCATCTTCCTGGTGGGCCTGGGTAAGGTACATTTTATAATTTCCGGCGTGCGCCATATCATCGGTTTCATCAAAAGCTAGATATAAAACGCGAGGTTTGTATTCTTTCAGGTATTCCTTGCCAAACTCATATGTCATAAAGTCGATGCGGGTATCTCCTAAGTAATGAGGCGCTTTATGCTGCATCTCATTCAGGTATTTCAAACGATCATCTGCTTTTGCGTCTTCAAAATTTTCATAGCCTGCGTTAACCTTTACTCCTGAGCGGCTCACATTAAATATCGCGGGAAAAGCTTCCCATGAAGCAAAAACTGCTACCTTATTTTCAAATCCTTTTTGTTTGTCCAGGTATTCAAATAAGTTAGTATTAGGATTCGGAACGGGATTATTAGTACTTATACGCACATCAGGGAACCCGGTGAATATTTCATTATAACCAGGGTATGAGAAATGATATTGATTGGCCACTTCATCACAATTTCCCAAATCACGGTCGCCATATAATTGCCCGTCACTTTCAATAGTCGACCACATGAAAGGCATCAATAATTTACGGCGTTCTTCGGGAGTTCCGGCCCAGAATTTTTTCTTTACATCAGCTTTGGTATCAGTATATTTTGAGTTGACGAGTGTCGAGTCGGCGCCGCGATATAACTCCTGCCAGCGGAATCCATCTAAAGTAACTATCACTATGTTTTGAGTCCGGTGGATTTGCGCGAATAATTCCGGAACAATAAAAAGAGCTAAGAACAACAATGCAAGCTTCTTCATAAACCACTATTTGTAAGAACAAAAAAAGTAATAAACCTTGTTAATGCGACAAAAATAAAGGTGGGATATTAAGCCAGTGATGGTCGGAAGAATATTCCGGCCATTTATTATGTTTTAAAGAGCAAGCCTGGATCGCCGCCACATTGTACAACGATAAGGGCTATTGCCAAATCTCTTACTTCCATTGCAAAGCGCCTTTTGGCGGTTTTATATC
>NZ_DATCRU010000004.1:0-61708 GCF_036568825.1 Mucilaginibacter sp.
GCTTGGAATAACATAGGCTTCAATAAAGAATGTACGGATTATGGTTGCTGCCAACACCGCAAAAACTATGGCTTCTGTCCACTCGCGGGTTGCTGATTTTTTTAACTGCTTGTTGTATTTTTCTTTGAATTCAGGTGTTTGCGATGGACCGAGGTATTTAGTTGTCTTATCGTTGCCCCATTTGATCAGATAGATAAATGGTAATATCACCCCGGCAAACCAGTCGCGCAGCGAGAACTTACCGAATGATTTTAACAAGTCGATGGTAAGCCCAATAATTGCCAGCACATTGATGCCGGGGATCAGTATTAAAATGATCCACCACTTTGGCTTGCCTGTGAGTTCTATGATTACGTAAGCGTTATAAATCGGGACATAACCCTGCCAACCGGGACGGCCCGCTTTTTCAAACAACTTCGCAAAGCCAACAAATGGTAGTATAATGTATAATACAAGGAAAATGATAAGCTCTATAACACTCACGCTGGTAATTTTTAATGATTAAATATCAAAATTGAACATCTCCTGAACAGAGAAAAAGCCTTTTTTATTGTGAACCCACTCAGCTGCTAATACAGCTCCAAGGGCAAATCCATTGCGGTTATGTGCAGTATGCTTAAACTCGATGGTGTCTACCTCCGAGTCATAGATCACCGTATGGGTACCCGGTACGCTGTCAATACGGAATGATTCGATTAGCACCTGCTCATTTTTCAGGCTGTTGTCGTCGGCGTCATTGCCTTCGGCTGTTAATACGTTTACCCAATCTTTTTTGCGGTCAAGGTTATCGATTATTCCTTCGGCAATGGTAATGGCTGTTCCGCTTGGCGAGTCCAGTTTTTGGGTGTGATGTATTTCCTCTACCTGTACATCATAATAAGGATAGTTATTCATCAGCTTTGCGAGCTTCCTGTTGATGTGGAAGAAAATGTTTACACCAACGCTAAAGTTGGATGCATATAATAAAGTGCTTTCGCTTTCAACGCAATTTTGTTTTACCTGTGCCAGGTGCTCATACCAACCAGTGGTGCCCACAACTACCGGTACGCCAGCGTCAAAGCAATGCTGTATATTGCTTAAAACGGACGCTGGCATGGTAAACTCAATCACAACATCTGCCTTTTTCAGATTTTCAGTAGTAAGCTCCTGTTTGTTATCGTGGTCGATCTTTAAAACGATATTATGTTTACGGTCGGTAGCGATCTTCTCAATGATCTTACCCATTTTACCGTATCCTAATAATGCAATGTTCATTACTTGTGGTTATTGTTAACAGCAGGCGTAAATATATATTTTATTCTATGTAAGTCTTGGTTCGGATAGGATATTTAGCGACTTATTTAAGTGTAAAGGTAATTTTTACAGCCGGAATAAATGCGGTATTGTTGTTTAATGTATACGAAGGCTGTCCTATTGTTCCCGGGCTTATTTTAAAAGATAAATTGTTATCCATTGTGTAACTCCTGATAAACTTGGCATCGATGTAGGCATCAATCATCTGTATGCCCCAGCCGCCGAGAAAACCCAATATGCCCAGGTCACGGTCGCGCCGGTAACTATTGGTGTAAGTAACCACGTCATCATTCGATACATTAACGAGCAGGGAATTATTCTGGCTGGTACCAACTATACCCTTTTCGCGAAGCAGGGCCTCGGTCAAAAAGATCTTGTACCAGTGTTGATTATATACAACCACATCACCCAGCAAACCTAAGCCTCCATAGATAAGCGGCACTTTCCACCAGCGGTGATTATACAATTGTCCCCAGCCGGGTATCATCAGCGAACGCATTACCGCCTTATGCGGATCATGCAAGCTATCAGGGTGATAGATTTTTTCCTTGGTGATTTTAGGATAGTAGCGTTTTGAGGTTACCGAATCCTTCACCCGTTGCAGACTGTCTTTCTTGTTTTTCACAGCAACGGTATCCGGCTGTTGAGCTTTTGCAGCAACAGCCAATCCCAACAGTAACCAGAAAATGAACAAACATTTATACATGCTTACCAATCCAGCATTTCGAGGATGCGGTTAAGATCATCCTCGGATAAGAAAGGGATTTCGATACTGCCCTTTCCCTGGCTGTTTAATTTTAGTTTAACATTTGTGCTGAATTTTGATGCAAGGTCGTCCTGTATCTTTTGTACCTGGAATGACAATGGTTCAGGTTGTTTGCCTTCCTTTTTTACAGGCGCCTTTTGCATTTCGCGCACCATTTCTTCCACCTTGCGAACAGATAGCTCCTGCTGAATGATCAGCTGATGGATATACAATTGCTTTGCAGGGTCTGCAACAGATATCAGCGCCTTAGCATGACCCATGCTGATCTGGTTATCGCGGATAGATGCCTGGATAGTTGGCGGCAATTTTAGCAGACGCAGGTAATTGGTTACTGTCGAACGGTTTTTGCTAACGCGTTCGCCCAATTCCTCCTGCTTCAGGCTGCACTCGTCGATCATCCGCTGAAAGCTCAGGGCAACTTCTATCGCATTCAGGTTTTCGCGCTGAATGTTCTCAATCAGGGCCATTTCCAGCATCTGCTGGTCGTTGGCTGTGCGTACGTAAGCAGGGATTTGTGTCAATCCGGCTAATTTTGACGCACGCAAACGGCGCTCGCCTGATATCAGCTGAAATTTATGGGCATTTACCTTTCTTACAGTAATAGGCTGAATTAAGCCCTGTAATTTTATGGAATCAGCCAGTTCGGTTAAAGCATCCTGGTCAAAATCAGTACGTGGCTGAAATGGATTAACTTCTATCTCGGCTATCTTTATTTCGTTGACAGAGCCCATTGCATTTGCTTCGGTGCTTGTGCCAATCTCATTTTTATTCGGAAGTACGTTTACAGAATCATTCAACAGGGCGCTTAATCCCTTACCCAAAGCATTTCTCTTCTCTGCACTCATTTACTTATATAGTTTCTGTTGTGGCGATGGTTTCGCCTTTTAACATTCCGTTTTTTCGCACAATTTCGCGGGCCAGGTTAAGGTAATTGATGGCGCCTTTGCTGTTGGCGTCGTGCATAATAACCGACATTCCAAAGCTGGGCGCTTCGCTTAAACGCGTATTGCGCTGAATAATTGTTTCAAAAACCATGTCTTCGAAATGATTTTTTACTTCTTCGACCACCTGGTTTGAAAGGCGTAACCTTACATCATACATGGTCAGCAATATGCCTTCAATTTCCAGTGTTGTATTTAAGCGGGTTTGGACAATCTTTATCGTATTCAGGAGTTTGCCTAATCCTTCAAGGGCGAAGTACTCGCATTGTACCGGTACGATCACAGAATCTGCTGCGGTCAGCGCATTAATGGTGATGAGGCCCAATGATGGCGAGCAATCGATAATGATGAAATCATACTCACTGCGCACACTGTCCAGTACTGCTTTCATTTTGTATTCCCGGTCAACCAGGTTGATCATTTCTATCTCGGCGCCTACCAGGTCGATGTGGGCCGGCAGCAGGTCGAGATTTGGTGTTTCGGTTTTCTGAATAGCATCATGCGGATCGATATCATTTATGATACATTCATAAATGCTATTCTTGATGGTGCGCGGGTCAAAGCCTATACCTGATGTTGAATTTGCCTGCGGATCGGCATCAACCAGTAGTGTTTTGTATTCCAGAACTGCCAAACTTGCAGCCAGGTTAATGGAGGATGTAGTTTTTCCTACGCCGCCTTTTTGGTTGGCTAAAGCAATAATTTTACTCATTCGTATGTTCCAATTTTTTTACAGGTGCAGGTTGATACCAACGCGAAATGAAAGCAGAAATTTCTACCTTCGCAAAGGTAATTTACCGGGCTAAAGATACATATTTTAACTATACAGAAATCCACAGCTTATGGCAAATTACAAACAAAAGCAATTAGTGAGTTAGTGAATTAGCGAATGGTTTGAATCGTGATTAGTATGGTTCTGTAAGTTCTTATAATTTAAGCTCGTAGGCATATTAAATCACTCATTCACTAACTCACACATTCACTAATTAAACAATGATCACCGTTATATCATCTACCAATCGCCCCGGAAGTTCAACGCTTAAGGTTGCCCAATATTACCAACGGAAATTAAAGGAGAAAGGCGCGGATGCCGAATTGTTTTCATTGGCGCAATTGCCGCCAAATATTATCGAAACTGACCTTTATGGCAAGCGTAGTAAGGAATTTGAACCTATCCAGGACATAATCGCCAAAACGGATAAATTTCTGTTCATCATCCCTGAATACAATGGCAGTTTTCCGGGTGTGCTTAAAGTATTTATAGATGCCTGTTCTTTTCCTGAAAGCTTTTATGAAAAGAAGGCTGCTCTGGTAGGCGTGTCATCCGGCAGATACGGCAACATCCGCGGGGTTGACCATTTTACCGGCATTTGCAACTATATTCATCTGCATATAATGCCTTTAAAGATCCATATCCCTTCAGTCCACAAAGAACTGGATGCCGAAGGCAATTTCTTTAAAGAAGATACCCTGAAGTTTACCAACGAACAGATTGATAAGTTTGTTCGGTTTTAGTTGTAAAAGTTGAAGTGGTTGTAAAGGTTGCAGTGGTTAATTACCTCAATGATTTTGCAAAAAACATTTTCAACCTTTACAACTATTACAACTTCTACAACCAATACAACTACTTCCCATTAATCACCTTAGCCATGCCAAATGCGGCGGCTGCGGCAAGTGCACCGATGATCAGCACCTTAAATGCTCCGGATAATGGCGGTTGTCCGGTTACTTTGCTTTTGAAGAACCCAAATACAAACAGGCAAACAGAGGTAATAGCACAGGAGTAATACAAAGCCTGCTGTGAATCTTTTATAAAGAAGTAGGGTGATAAAGGGATGATACCCCCAACTATATAAGATAGCCCGATAGTGATAGCGCTTTTAGTGGCCCGGTTTGCTTCGGGTTTCTCGAGGCCGAGTTCATAACGCATCATAAAATCAACCCAGGCATCTTTGTCTTTGGCCATTTCGTTGGCTATTTCGTGTTGTAAATGTTCTGATATACCAAATCCGGCAAATACTTCACGGACCTCCATTTTTTCCTGTTCCGGCACCCTTTCTACTTCATCATATTCTCTTTTCAGTTCAGAGTTATAATGGTCTGATTCTGTTTTCCCCGCCAGGAAACCACCCAAACCCATGGCTATTGATCCGGCTACAATTTCTGCTATGCCCGCGGTGACTACGATGCCCGACGAAGTAATGGCCCCGCTCAACCCTGCGGCCAGGGCAAAGGGCACGGTTAAACCGTCAGACATGCCGATCACAATGTCTTTTATCGTATCGGAGCTTTTTAAATGATGTTCGTGATGCATAGGTTAAAAGTACAAGTATGATTATCGTTTTGAGTATCAAATTGTTATTTATGATTAGTCTGAATTAGCTTTTTTCATGAAAATGATTATTTTTATCCAATAAATTTTTACCGATTAATCAACCTTACCACTTTATTACATGAAATGTTTTTACAAAGTACTGCTCAGTACTGTTCTGCTACCAATCCTGTCTTACGCGCAAAGCAATTACAAACCCGGTTATGTTATAAATCTTAAAGGCGACACGCTAAAGGGATTTATCGATTATCGTGAGTGGGGTACAAACCCTGATGCAATCAGTTTTAAAACAACTGTTTCAGACCGCGACCCGCAAAAATTTACAACTGCTGATATAAGCACATTTAGTATTACAGGGCTTGAAAAATATCAAAGTTACACTGGCGCAATAAGCATGGATAATCCTGACAAGGATCACCTTTCTTCCCAGAGGGATACCAGTTCGCGTGTTGCCACTGTTTTTTTGAGGATATTGCAAAACGGCAAAAATATATCGGTATATTCTTATACTGACGCGCTTAAGCTACGGTTATTCTTTGGAGAAACTCCCGGTTTTAAACCTCAGGAATTGGTTTACAGGTTGTATTACAACACCGGAGGGCAAAGTGGAACAACAGTAACTGAAAATACTTATATGAAGCAATTATACGCTTTAGCCAATAAGTACGGCATTTTGAATAGCAGTTTGCAATGGGATATTGAACACATGGGATATAATGAAAATGATGTACTGAAAATAGCGGGCCGTATCAATAATTTATCAAAGGATGATTTAAAAAAAGCAGGCGGTGATAAAGGCCCGATATTTAATATTTTTGTAGGGGCAGGATTTAATTCCAATCAAATAACTACCAATCAGGCAAGCGCTTTTTATGCGGGTGGTGGGCGGTCTTATACATCGGCGGGTTTTGCAGCAAATGCTGGTTTAAACTTTTTTGTCAACCCGTCTACGCGGCAATTTCAATTCCGTATTGAGGCAGGGGTTGCTCAAAGCCAGTTCAAATCAATGTATCAACTGAAGGTTTCTCCATATGTGCCATTTGAGGCATCATTTAATGAATTGGCCTTAACTATTTCTCCGCAGCTATTGTATAATTTTTATAATGCCGAAAATTTGAAAATATATGGCAGCGTGGGATTGGCATTCAATTTCTTTACATTTTCTAATCCATACCTTGGCTCTCAAAGCAGGCCAAATTCTGCTGCCGACATAGAGGCTAATGAGCCCTATTTATTTAATTCAACCGATAATGGGTTTGTTTTTAAAGTAGGAGCGCAATTCAATAAACATTGGGGTATCTACGGGCAATACCTAACGGGCGCATCATTAACTAACCAGGGTTATTTTATGTTATCATCAACATGCGAACAGGTGGGGGTGAACTATTATTTCTGGTAAAAGCTAATTATTCAATTTATTAATATCTAATCTATAATCCGATCAATGAAATCGATCTATCTTTTTTTGTTTGTTAGTTTGTTATTCCCATCATTAAGTTATTCTCAAAGTAATTACAAAGCCGGGTATGTTGTAAATTCAAAAGGTGATACTACCAAAGGGTATATCAATTATAAAGAGTGGGATAATAGCCCTAAAACCGTTGCTTTTAAAAAAGAGATAAAACAATCTGAAGAGGAGAACTTTTCTGTTAACGATATTACAGCTTTTGGAGTAACGGGGCAATTATATTATCAGCGGTATATTGTGACTGCAAGCCAAGACCCTGTAGAAATAAACAATATGAACACATACCTTGATACAAGTTCCCGTGTTGATACAGTGTTTTTGAGACTGCTGAACAAAGGCCGTTACTTGACTTTGTACTCACTCAAGGACAATTTAAAATCCCGGTATTACATATTGGAGAGTGGGGAAAGCGAACCATATGAACTGCTTTATCATGCCTATTCTGACTTAAATAAGGATAACGTTATACAGCGTGTCAGGAGGTATCGTACACAACTGCAAAATATATTGCAAAAAAATAATATTAATAGTGACCATATCAGCGCTGAAATAGCACAAAGTGACTATTCTGAAAGCGATATGACCAGGGTTGCACAGGATATTAATGGTAAATCTTCTAATGAATTCACTACACCTAATTTATTTGGTATAAGGTTTTTTGCCGGAGCAGGGATAAACTACACGCAATCGAAATTTACAGGAAATATAGATTTTGCAAAATCGCCGGCAAGCAGCAGTACGTCACCGGCTATAAATGCAGGGGTCGATTTTCTGATAAATAAGAATATTCAAAAATTTTATTTACGGGCCGGGGTATCTTTTTCAATTAATGGACAATATAAGTTTGTAACTACAGATATTGGCAACACTTCGGGAACCTCGACTTTGAAGTTTAAGCAATATAATATGTCAATTGCGCCACAGGCAGTTTATAACATATATAATGAAGATAAATTGAAGATATTTATTGATGCCGGTATTGCGTTTAACCTTGCAAGCTACGGAGATTATAAAACCGTAACAGTGTATAATTCGTTCCCTTCTCTTGTTCTGGACAAATCCCCGGAGCTTTCAAAAGCTTATTGGTCATTTCCGTTAAAGGCCGGCATAGTATTGAATAAAAGGATAGAGATTTATGGAGGCTTTACTCCATCTGCGCCGATCTCAGAACTTGTTTATGTAAAAAATGCAGTTACCACCTACCAGGCGGGTGTAAACTACTTATTTAAATAGTTTAACGCAAAATTACCACCCAGCCGGATAATTTAGGTGTATTGTTTTTCAGATCGATAATATAATAATATGTTCCGGCTGGCAGTGGGGTGCCCCCACGCGTGCCATCCCAAGGTTTGGGGTAGCCAATACTTTGATATACTTTTTGCCCGTTACGGTCGAATACGGAAACAAGGCAGGATGGGTAGGTGATCAGGGCATCAATGTCCCACAGGTCATTGATGCCATCATTGTTTGGGGTAAAGGCATTGGGGATGGTGATCTTTTTATAAACACGCACAGAAACCGAACTGGCTGAGGTTCCGCAAGTTTGCGATATGACATTAAAAGTGTAGGTTATATCATCCTTCGGACTGGCGTTTGGCGTGATGGAATTCGGATTGTCCAGCCCGGTTGTTGGCGTCCAGTAATAATTGGTGATATTGTCGCCTGTAATCGAGCCATTCAATTGTACTGACTGGCCTTCAAAAAGTACTTTATCACCACCGGCTTTGGCTACGGGGTTTTGGTTTACAGTTACTGTGACCGACTTTGTACCATCATAACAACCGTCATTACTAACCCTAACCGCATAAGTTGTGGTCTGCGCAGGACTGGCTACCGGGTTGGCAATATCATCATGATCTAATCCGTCTGATGGCGTCCATTTATAATAAAGGCCGCCCGATGCTGAAAGGCGGGTTGATTCGCCGGCACATATCGTCGGACTATTACCTACAACAGCTACTACTTTGGGTACAACCTTCACCATAGTCTGTACAGGAGCGCTTGTACAACCACTAGCCGATGTCGCTACAACAGTGTAAGCCCCTGCATTTGCGGTGCTGATATTATTAATTACAAGAGGGTTTTGATTACTTGCAGCAATGCCTGGTCCTGTCCAGGTGTAGCTCGCTCCTCCGGTAGCTGTGAGTGTTAGCACATCGCTTTCGCAAACAGTTTGTATCGCAACTGTTTGTACAACCGGTAACGGATTTACCATAATAGTAAGCGGTTCGGAACTTACATTGCAGGTGGGCGATAATATGTTTTCACCTTCGCCTACAGCAAGCCTGTATTGATAAATGCCGGTTTGGGCACTGGTGATATTTAAATTGAATGTAGTGCTGGTTTGTCCGGAAATGCTTGTCCAACCGGCGTTGTCTTTGTTTACCTGCCATTGTAAGAACGGGTTATTATACCCGGCGCCCACGCTAGCTTGTAACGTATATCTGGCATTACCTCCTTCGCATATATTTTGAGGGGCAGTTGATGTCAGATCGCCAAAGCCGGTCTGTACAATTGGTCCGCAAGCCCTGAATGCAATATCGTCCAGTATCAGGTCATTGCCGTTGCCGCCGGGGGCATTGTTAGTCATTTTTACTACTACGTCGGTTACTCCTGCAGGAGTGACGAAGTAAGTGCCATATTTGTTCCATTGTGGCGAGGCTGTAAACGGTATATCACCGGTATTATAGGTTTTCAACACTTGGCCTGAACTCGTTTCAACGGAAAAGGTAATATTGGGTTTAATTACGGTTGGATCGCTTGCTGCAAGTGTGACCAGATTAAGAATATAGGCCGAAAACTCATAGGTGGTGTTGGGACACAGGCCATTAGCCGTTTGCGTAAAAAAGATGCTGGGCTGAAAGCTGGCATTAACAATCATCATATAACCGTTGGGATTGCCTGTATGATCGCTTGTAACATTGTGCCAGGTGTTATAACAATTGCTTACAAGACTATTGGCGATGGTATAAAAGCCATCTTCAGGGCATTTGTCGGTTGTGTAAGACATGTTAGTTATGCCACCCGACAAAGCTGCGCCGGGATTTGAGCCTGAGCCAAAAGTTTGATTAATGACGGGATCGCCCAGACTGCCTGAACAGGTTTGAGCGACAGAAGTTGTCGTAAACAACATTAGCAGAAAAAATAAAAACAGATTAGTGCTTTTTGGTCGCATTAATTGGCCGGCAAAATGCCCAACTTCAAAAATAATATTTTAACCGGTGTATTTCTGTGCTTGCCAAATTCTTTGTTACACAGGGACTTTTTGCCGGATAAAGGGTTACATTTGTTGTAGCCCCAGTTGATGCTTATGACGAAAATCTACCTTCCAATTTTACTTTTTGTTGCCGTTCCTTTTATTAGCCTTTCTCAAAGCAGGACAGATACATTAAAGAAGGATACTACCAGGCATTTAACCGAGCTCACAGTGAAAGGCTACCTGATTGAACAACCTGTTTTAAGCGTTCCAGCTTCAGTCGCTGTATTAAGTCCATCACAACTGAGTTTACAACCCGAAAATTCACTGGTATCAGCAATGAATACGGTGCCGGGAGTTCGTATGGAGGAACGCTCGCCGGGAAGTTACCGGTTGTCCATCAGGGGGAGTTTATTACGATCACCATTCGGCGTACGCGATGTGAAGATCTATTATGATGAAATACCTTTAACCGATGCCGGGGGCAATACCTACCTGAATGCCATTGATGTAAATAGTGTACAAGGCATTGAAATACTAAAAGGGCCTGATGGCAGTTTGTTTGGGGCCAACTCAGGTGGTGTGGTGCTGATCAGTCCGGTTAACCGTTATAATAACAGCAACTACTTATCTGCAGAATTAAATGGCGGCTCCTATGGGCTTTTTCATGAGAATACTGCTCTGCAAAACATCTCAGGTAATAATCAATTAAACATTAGCCAGGCTTATGAAACTTATGGCGGCTATCGTCAGCATAGTTACATGGACCGCAATTATATTCAGGCAGTAGATAAAGTGACTTTTTCTAAAGCTGATCAGCTTAAATTCCTTGGTTTTTATTCTGATCTGGGTTACGAAACGCCGGGCGGATTAACACTGGCTCAGTTCCAGGCTGATCCGCAGCAGGCGCGATTGCCGACTAAAACCATCCCCGGCTCTGTTCAACAGAAAGCAGCTATTTACCAGAAAATGTGGATAGGCGGACTGGCAAACGAGTGGCACATCAGCAATAGTATCAAAAACGTCACTTCTATCTTTGGCAGTTATGTTGATTTTAAAAATCCGTTCATCACCAACTACGAGCAGCGATATGAGGGAACTTATGGCCTGAGAAGCTATTTTGAATTAAGCGGAAAACCAGACTCAGTTATTAACTGGAAAGTGAACCTGGGCGTAGAATGGCAGCAAACCAACTCGGATATTAATAACTACGGGAATGCGGCAGGCGCAAGAGATACTGCCCAAACGCTCGACAAGATCAATACCAATCAGCATTTCTTTTTTGCACGGTACCTGGCGGATATAAACCGGAAACTGCATATAGAGGCTGCACTAAGCCTCAATTTCTATGATTACAATTTCAGAAATGTGTATCCAAATGATGAGACGGATTTTACCAATCGACATTTTACACCTCAATTGATGCCGCGTTTGGCTGCATCGTATCAGCTGACTAACAATTTTATCTGGAGGGCATCGATAAGTCGCGGTTATTCTACACCAACTACTGCCGAGATAAGGCCGACGGATAATATTATCAATACCAGTTTACAGGCTGAAGATGGATGGAATTATGAGACAGGTTTCCGCCTGCGTAATGCCGATGAAAGCATGTTCCTGGATGCTTCGGTGTTTTATTACCGGCTTAATAATGCCATTGTTCAGCAAGAGAATGCTGACGGTACGCAGTATTACATCAACGAAGGTGGCACCAATCAACCCGGACTGGAACTATATTTCAGTGATTGGATCATCCGTCAAAACAATGTGAATTTTATTCGCGGATTACAATTTAATGAGTCAGTCACGCTGGACCGGTTTTCATTCAGGGGTACAGGCAAGCAATTAACAGGTGTACCTAACCAGGTTTTTATTACCAACATGCAGGTGAAGTTTCCTGAGCGGATATATGTATTTGCCCAATACAATTATACGGCACGTATGCCTTTGAATGATGCGAATACAGCTTATGCCGGACACTACGATTTGGTAGAAGCAAAAGTAGGATGGGAACCACTGACTCATAACAAAACAAGACTGTCTATCTATGCTGGTATCGATAATCTGTTGAACGAGAAATACAGTTTGGGAGACGACCTGAACGCGGTAGGAAACCGTTATTACAACGCTGCAGCGCCAAGAAATTACTACGTGGGGATAAAGCTGACGCTTTAGTTGGTTGAGCACTAAAAGCTCCCAGTTGCAGCGGGAGCTTTTAGTGCTGCGGTGCTTTATTGTTTAGCTACCTCAGTAACGTTACTACACCTGCCTTTGTTGTTAAAAGCTCTAAATTTTATTACAGAATTTCCCATTGTAACACCATCGTTATAAACGGAGCTTTTTGCGTCGGGATCTTTGCCGTTTGTGGTATACCGGATAGTCATTCCGGGGAATTGCTCATTGGCTATTAATTTGTCGTTTTGCTGTATTACGCCCGGTTTGGGAATGCGATAACCATAACCACCATTCAAATGATCCAATCTCGGTAACTCGCGTTTGCCTAAAACATTCAGGAAGTTCGACCATGCCTGTGCATAAAGCTGCTGGCTTTTGGTGGTATCGTTGGTGGTGGCCCATTCAGGGTCCTGCGCCCATGCACGTTCAGCAAAACCTAGCAATCTTGGAAGCAGCATGTATTCTTCGCGCTCCTGGGTTTTTACAGTTTCGCCCCATAGTGCGCATTGCAGGCCTACGATATTACTTTTGCCATAGTCAGTCAGCCGTTGCTTGCCGATAAATATGTTTTTATTGATTGGCATTCCGTTCTTATCAGCTTTGGTGTTTTTGAAGTAGTCGTATGGAATAAAAGAGAATGGTTTATCGATATCCGAAAATGATCCCCAGTAGTAACCAGGCTCATCAAATGATTTGTAATTTGCCATGTCAAAATACAGGTTGGTAACACAAGACAATACGGTCTTGTAGCCAGAGTTGGCTAGCTTATAAGCAAGGTCTTCATTGCCATCACCAATCGAATTGTTCCATACATCTACCTGTAAATGCTCGGGCATAAAATCAGGATTAGGCACATAAACCGGGTTACCATCCAGTTTGGTTTTGCGTAAGGCCATTTCTTCCCAGCCTGCCAGGCTAAGTCCTTTTGCTTTCACCATCTGGTTTACTTTTCCATAAAAATAATACCACAGGTCGCCTGTGTTTTGTATCTCAGGGTGGCTAGCCTGCAGGGCCAGATAAGCAGGGGATTTTTCCCAAACATGAGCCGGAACTTCATCTCCACCAAAATGGATCACTTTTAATGGCGCACCGGCCTCTTTATACATCGCCACGATATCATTGATCACCGTACCAATAAAGTTATAAGTTGATGGCAGCGACACATCCATGATATTGTCGTTCCATAACTGGTTTGAGCTGTATTGTGATTGGTCGTTCAAGTCATACAACAAATACTTTTCTGCTTCCGCCTTTTGGCCTTTTGCCATCAGTTTGGCATAACGTGCATTCATTGCTTTAATAGCAGCGCGGGCATGACCTGGTGTTTCGATTTCAGTGATTACAGTGATATGCCGTTCGGTGGCATATTTTAATATCTCGATATAATCAGCTTTGGTGTAGAAACCACTTCCCGCCAATTTACCAGTTTCCGGCCCTGACCCATGGCATGCAGGTAAAAATTGTTTGCTATCCAAAGTATGCCCGCGTTGCGAACCTACTTCAGTTAATTCCGGCAACGAAGGTATTTCCAGTCTCCAGCCTTCATCTTCGGTTAAGTGAAAATGGAAAACATTGATCTTATAAAGTGCAAGCAGATCAAGCAATCGTTCAACCTGCTTTTTGGTCTGAAAATTACGGCCTACATCCAGCATAAATGCACGGTAACCAAAACGTGGGGCATCCTGAATCTCTACGCATTGTATTTTTATCTCGCTTTGCGGCTTGGCATAAGCTGAAGGAGAGATCAGCGATAATAAAGATTGTATGCCATAAAAAATTCCGGTCGGGGTAGAAGCGACGATGAAGATAGCTTTTGGTTTCACCTCCATGGCATAGCCCTCGGGGTTCATGCCTTCCTTGTAAACCAGTTTGATTGTATTCTCACTTGCAGCGCTGCCGCCCTGTAACATGGCCTGGAATTTGCCGGTCAGCAACTCTGCCTCTTTTTCAAAACGGCTGTCGTTTACGATCTGTACACCTGAGTTCAGCCTGAAAACGCCTTTTATTTCTGAATAGCTTGATGGAGTAGGGAATACCTTAGTCAATTGTTTTTCAGGAATATCGGTGATGCTTGCGTTCTGGTTGTAAATGATCTCTGGCGTGATCAAGCCCTTATAGGTTGGCTTGAAAGGAGTTACGTTAACTGCTCCGAAAGAGTAGCCTTTATCAGCCTGAGTATTCCAAACAATGTAAAAACCTTCGGGTGCATCGGTAAAGTTGACGATGTTATCGGTATCAATAAACTCAATCCGGACAGATGCGCCGGGTTTTAATTCGGTAAATGAGCTTAGCGGAGTAAAGCTGAACAGGTCGCCATTAATATGATCTACCTTAACATTTCCAGTTGGACTTGCAGGTAAAAAATCATGCGGCGAGTTAAAGTAGATTTTCCAGCCGTTCGCCGGGAAAGTATTTTTACCTGTGTTGGTAATGGTAATCGCATTGAGTGATTGCGCCTTGTTCTGATAATCATCCTGAACCGCCTCCCATTTTATCTGCAGGTCGCCTGCATTAAAAGGTGGAGAATCAATTTTTGAGGCGTTTGCCTTCGTGCCGACAATAAAGATCAGCATTGCAATAAGTAACTGACGCATAGTTTAGTATTAGGTTATATTGAACCGTAAATATAAACTTTTCTGCAAATTGTCTGAATCAGAATTATCAGAATTGACCAATTTACAGAATTCTGTTCATCCTAAAATTCTGTAAATCCTGATTCAGACAGAGAACTTTATCCAGCCATTACCCTCATATCCGAAGATAAACTGCTTGGGATGAATGATCTCCGCTAATATCTCTATAAAATCCACTATGCGCGGACCTGGGCGGTTAAAATATTGATTGCCGTCAGCGATGTAAAGGCAGTCGTTTTTTACGGCCTTCATTTCAGAAAAACCGGGTAATTGAAGCAGTAGGTTCACTTCTTTCATTGTGCGCTCAATCGAGAATCCGCAGGGCATAACTATAATTATATCCGGATTTTGCTGTTGAATATCTTCCCATTTTACATAAGGAGAATGCTTGCCATTTTCAGCCAGTATTGGTATCCCTCCGGCAATGTTTACTAATTCAGGAACCCAATTGCCCGATACCATCATCGGTTCCAGCCATTCGATGCAAGCTACGGTGGGCTTATTCTCCACAAACTTCAGCTTATGACGGACAATGTCTACTCTTTCCTGCAAATCTTCTATTAATTGTTCGCCCCTCCCGGAAACATCCAAAACAGCAGCCACTTCGCGGATATTATTAAAGATCGCATTCAGACTATCAGGTTGTAAGGAGATGATAGTCGACTGTTTATCCAAATAATCTTCCAGCGCTTCCTCCACTTCTTTCAGCGAAACAGCACATACCTCGCATTGCGCCTGGGTGATCACCACATCTGGTGCCAGTTGTTTAATCACTTCCCGTTTTACAGTATAAACCGAAAGAGCATCAGTAAGTAATTCTTTTACTTTGATATCGATAGCCGCGCTGCTTAAGTTATCCGGAATATTGGCCTCGGAGCATATCGGCAATCGTTTTACCGATGCCGGGAAATCGCATTCATGCGAACGACCAACCAAGTTTTCTTCCAACCCTAAGGCACAAACAATTTCGGTGGCAGCCGGCAGTAACGAGACGATCTTTTTGGACATTATTAATGTGCAGATGTGCGAATGTGCAAATGTAAAATTAATGTGCAGATGTGCAGATGAGTAAATGTGCAAATTTTAAAGTGATCATCAAAAATCATATGCATATTTACTCATCTGTACATCTGCATATCCCCCTACGTGCAAATTTGCACATCTGCACATTCGCATATTTGCACATCAAAAACGTAATTTAGTCCCCAATGATCTTCTTAACCTTTTTCATTGGCCTTATCGCCAACTTTATTGGGTATATACCACCGGGTAATATCAACCTGGCGCTGGTGCAGATCACCATTAACCGGGGCATGAAGCAAGCGCTGCAGTTTATCACCGCTTTTTCATGCGTCGAGTTCTTTTTTACTTATTTTATCATGAATGCGGCCGATTGGCTATCGACGCAGGTACACCTGGATACAGCTATCGACTGGGTGATGGTAGTGTTGTTTGGTACACTGGGAACCATTACCTGGATGCATCGTAAGAAACCACCCAAAGAGTCAAAAAGACCCGGTCGTGATAGTATCACTTATGGCATCCTGCTTGGTTTCCTGAATCCGATGCAGATACCTTTCTGGATGATCACAGGCACTTACTTAATCACGCACGAGTGGATAGAGACGGGGAAATTAGCACTTTGCATTTTTAGTGTTGGTTCCGCTGCAGGTGCATTTCTATGCCTGTTTATTTATGCGGAGTTTGCCAAATTTGTTAGAGACAAGCTTGATCTGAGCAACAGGAAGATCAATACGGGTATCGCTATACTATTCTTTTCATTTTCTGCTTATCATATCGTGAAGCAGTTGTATTTGCATGTATTCAGGCATTAGTTTGGTGGATTAGTTAAGTAGTTGATTATGTTGACCGATTAATTCGTTGGCCCGGATTTATAATCCGGGACTAAAAGCAAACGGATTTGCAATCCGCGGATGGAATAATGGGCTTAGGTTACGGGGATTACAAATCCCCGGTTATGCGAGTCCGGGATTATAAATCCGGACTAACATTCTGAATGGTTAACCAATCCAACTACTTAACTATTCAACTATTTAACCCAACAACCCCAACACCGCTTCCTTATCTTTCCCCAACTGTGTGGTCAGGTCTTCTAATGAAGTAAACTTAATATCACCCCGTACAAAGTGCAGAAACTCCATACGGATAGATTGGGTATAAATATCCTGGTTAAAGTCGAAGATATTTACCTCGATATTCCTTGTGATACCATTAATGGTAGGGCGGTGGCCGATGTAACCCATGCCTTTATATTTCTGATCGCCGAGCCATACATGAACAGCAAATATTCCGTCACCGGGAATCAATTTATAGCTTTCTTCGATCAGGATATTAGCAGTAGGATAGCCAATAGTTCGCCCGATCTGGTCGCCACGATTTACTTTGCCGCTGATGAAGAATGGATAGCCCAAAAACTCGTTTGCCAATTCGATCTGATCGCCTAATAAAGCATTGCGGATACGTGTAGAACTTATTGCTACATCATGAATATCCTGTTCGGGTATCTCGATCACATTATAGCCATAAACCGGGGCCAATCGCTGCAGGTCGGCCAAGCTGCCCTGGCGGTCCTTACCAAAACGGTGGTCGTAGCCGATAACAATTGTCCTAGTACCTATTTTATTTACCAGTACGTCACGAATGTATTCCTCGGCAGTTTGATTAGAAAAGTCTCTTGAAAAAGGAGTGATGATCAGGTGATCAATACCTAGTTGTTCTAACAGAAATGCTTTCTCATCCATTGTATTGATCATCTTTAAATCCTGGTCTTCCGGATGTATAATCATTCGTGGGTGAGGGAAAAAGGTAAGTATTACCGTTTCACTACCTGACTCTTTCGCCTGCTGTTTTATCTGTTCAATGATTTTGCGATGACCCAGGTGCACGCCATCAAAAGTGCCAATGGTAACCACCGCATTTTTAACAGGTGTAAATTCGTCAATATGATGGTAGATCTTCATTAGACACGATTATATGATTACACTGATGCTTTTATAATTACACCTATTAGGATTAAAGGTTGCCTCGTTACTTAAAGTTTACTCAACGGTTGCTTTCAGTTCCCTTATAGTATTCACCAATTCCATCACTTCCCAGGCGTCACCGATTACAAAGCTGCCGCTTCGCGTACGTTTTAAGCGTGATAAGTAGGCGCCGTTATTTAAAGCTTTACCAAAATCGTTTACTAATGAACGAATGTAAGTGCCCTTGCTACATACCACACGGAAATCAACCTCTGGTAACTCGATCCTCGTTATTTCAAACTCGGTGATCGTTACATTACGCAGGCGAAGTTCCACCTCCTCGCCACGACGTGCTTTTTCATATAAACGCTCCCCGTCTATCTTTACTGCCGAATGTGCGGGTGGATATTGTTGAATGTCACCAATAAACCGCTGACAGGCGGCCTGTATTTGTTCTGGCGTGATATGATCGACGTTGAATAACTGTTCCGGTTCGCTTTCCAGATCGTAGGTTGGAGTAACAGAACCCAGTACCATAGTGCCGGTATACTCCTTTTCCTCAGCCTGGAAATTATCGATCTGCTTGGTCATTTTACCAGTACAAATGATGAGCAGGCCTGTAGCCAAAGGATCGAGCGTGCCAGCATGACCAACCTTTAACTTAAGCGGTTTAAAGGCATTGCGTATTTTGCCGACCACGTCAAAGCTGGTCCATTTGTAGGGTTTGTTTACCAGTAATAGCTGCCCCTCTGCAAATTCTCCTATGTTGGTGAAAGTCCGTTTCAAGTGTAAATTTTGCGCAAAGGTAGAAAAAGATTACACTGATTTTTAGGGGTGATTACACCGATGCTGCAAGAATATATCGGTGTAATCAAAATCTAATCAGTGTAATCATATTGTATGTAACGCATTTCCCGTAAAATACAGGATAATGATCACAGCGCCCGCCAGAATACGGTACCAGCCGAATACCTTGAAACCGCGCTTCTCTAAAAAGGTGATGAAAGTCTTAATAGCTAACATTGCCACAATAAAAGCAATTACACTGCCGATCAGCAAGAATTTAACGTCCTGGTGAAAGTCCGGAGTGTCAAAAAGGCCTTTCTTTTTAAAATCCCAGAGATCTTTTACCGTTGCACCGAACATGGTAGGCACAGCCAGAAAGAAAGAAAATTCAGCCGCTGCGGTACGGCTTAGCTTTTGCGTCATACCGCCTACAATAGAAGCTGCAGAACGCGAAACACCCGGTATCATAGCCAGGCACTGAAAGAAACCAATCTTCAGTGCGGTAATGTGGCTGATCTTCTTTTCTTCGTCGATGGTTGGCTTGTTGAACCAGTCGTCCACAAACAACAGAATGATACCACCCACCACAAACGAAACAGCTACAATCAACGGGTTTTCCAGCCATTTATCAATATGCTTTTTTAGAAGTAAGCCTAATATCACGGCAGGGATAACGCCTATAACAAGTTTGATATAGAAATCGACAGAGCGCACAAAGCGTTTAAAGTAAAGGATCACCACGGCCAGGATAGCGCCTAACTGGATAACCACTTCAAAAAGTTTGACAAATTCGTCTTTATTGATGCCCATTAATGAGCTGGCTACTACCATGTGCCCGGTAGACGATACCGGCAAAAATTCAGTCAGTCCTTCGATTATGGCGAGGATGATAACGTGGATGATGTTCATTGGGGTGATTATGTTGAATGGTTGATTATGTTGATTAGTTGAATGGTTGTTTAGGCTAACTACTTAACTAATCAACCATTTAACCACTTAACTAAACTATCAACTAAACGTTAGCAGAAGGTTTTTTCAATATCGCATAAAAACCTATGGCGAAGCCTGCCAATACTACTACCGGGGCTACAACGATTTTTGTAGTGCTGTAAATATCAGTGGTGCCCGACATCAGGATGAACCCGAAAATAACCACTGCAATAGCAATAATGAACCAGCGGTAATTGCTTTTATCAAAAACGAATTTTACCGGAACATGTCCTGTCTCTTTTGACGGTGTTTTGATGGAGCTGGTTGGCTTTGTTTGAACTTGTGCCATGTATTTTAATGATTGAATGACTGAATTAGTGAATTAGTGATTTTTAGCTTAAGGCTGAAAGCATAAAGCTAAAAGCCGTTTTTTGTTTGTTATTAAATAAAAGCTTTAAGCTTTGTTCTTTCTGCTTTCAGCTTATCTGTATAAGTTATAAATTTTTAAACGTAAATATTTATTTACCGCCAGGAAGGTGCTGAATCCTGATATAAAAATGCCCAAACCAACTACTATGGCGAACACGATACCAAACTCAGTGTAGTTTTGCAGGATTACCAGGTCAGGTATTTGTTTTTCGGCTAAGTAAAGTGCACCCATCAATATGATGATGGCGATCAGCGCACCTAAAATGCCATGCCAGATGCCGTACAATATAAACGGACGTCGGATGAAATTCTTAGTAGCGCCTACCAACTGCATCGACTTGATCAAAAACCGCTGAGAGTAAATTGCGAGGCGGATAGTGTTATTAATCAGTGCAACTGACAGCAACACAAATATAGCCGCAAAACCTAGTATGATCAGGCTGATGGAAGTCAGGTTCTGGTTCATCTGGTCGACAAGCGATTGCTGGTATTTTACTTCCTTGATGACCGGGTTCTTCATCAATTCGGTTTTAAACTTCTCGATATCGGTATTGTTGGCGTATTGTGCTTTCAGGTAAACATCCAGCGATCCTGAAAGTGGGTTGTAGCCGAGGAATTTTACAAAGTCTTCGCCCAAATCTTTCTGCAGGTTACGGGCAGCAAGCTCCTTGTTTACATACTGCGTCTGCTTCACCATCGGGTTGGCATCCAGTTGCTTTTGCAGTTGCAGCACATCGGTTTCGTGGGCGCTTTCGTCTACATAAATGTTTAGCACGATATTTTCTTTCACATAGCGCGAAAGGTTATTGGCATCAACCAGTAAAAGGCCCAGCAAACCGATCATCAGCAATACCATTGCAATACCGAAAACGGTTGATATGTAAATGGTTTTGGTCTTATTAGCTGATTCACTTGCTTCAAATTCTTCCATATAAAACAGATATGAGATGTTAGATTTGAGATGTGAGACAAATCTCAATGTCGCGAAAATAACAATCCTGCAATTAAAGGTAAAACTTTATCTGCGATTATTATTCGTAAGGCTTTGTCTTTAACACATTTTAACAAAACACGATTTAAGGACTGGATGGATTTTGATTGATAAATGCGTGTTGCCAACAAAACAGAGTCAGATTTTGTTATTCTTTGAAAAGCATCTCTATGACAAAGCCTGCAAACGCTACCAATAAACCATCGCCGTCAGATACTCCAACCCATCGTCCGCACGATGAAGGGGATAAAGCCGTACGGCATCAAAGTGATACGCATTATCATGCCGATAAACCTCATGGAGGTGATATCGCCAAAAAGCATGAGAAAGAAGAACAACCTGTAAGCCCGATAAAAAATCCTCCGAAAGAAAAGGGGATGGAGAAGGGGGAAGTGCAACCGTAGTTTGGAGTCTTAAGTCTGGAGTCAGAAGTCTAAAGTGAAGAAGGTAGCCGACTTAGAACTTAAGACTTTCGACTTAAAACTTCAATCCCTGCAACGTTTCTAAAAATTCAAGGTCTTATCTTCAGATTATTAAAAATTACTGATCATGAAGCTCTGCCTTACCTCATTATTGTTGCTGTTCGGCTTGTTTGCCTCGGCACAAAACAACCAATCCCAAATTGAAAAAAGTGTCGATTCAGTTTTTAAAAATTACGATACCAAAACCGGTCCGGGAGTAGCGGTATTGATTGTTAAAGATCAGCAGGTGATATTCAAAAAAGGGTATGGTATTGCCAATCTTGAATATGATGAGCCTATTACACCAACATCCGTTTTTGATATTGCTTCGGTATCCAAGCAGTTTACAGGCTACGCCATTTCGACATTGATACAACAGGGTAAAATCTTTGAGGATGATGATATTCATAAATACCTGCCTGATGTGCCGCAATATGCACATAAAATAACCATACATAACCTGATACATCATACCAGTGGCATACGCGACTGGCCGATGACGCTTAACGTGGCAGGCTGGCGCTGGGATGAGGATTTCCTGTTTGACGATATTATGCGGATGGTAAAGTATCAGAAAGACCTTGATTTTGAGCCGGGATCAAAATTCTCTTATTCTAACACAGGTTATAATTTACTGGCAGAGATTGTGGGTAAGGTAAGCGGTAAGCCATTCCCGCAATGGGTGAAGGAAAATATTTTTACTCCACTCAATATGAACTCATCAATAGTAATGAGCGATCATCAGAAAGTGATCAAGCACCTGGCTACTTCTTATTATGGTAATGGTAATGGAGCGGGAAAGATCAATGATGCGCTGATAGCTTATGGCTCAAGCTCGATATACACTAATACCGAAGATCTGGCTAAATGGGTGATCTTTTTTCAAAAGGGAATGCAATCAAAAGACCCGGTAATTGAGCGTATGCTGCAAACCGATGTACTTACCAGCCAGGCTAAGAATACTTATGCCTATGGTTTATTTATTGATGATATGGATCACGGCCTGCGCAGCATTTCGCATGATGGCGGCTGGGCAGGATACCGTACGCTGATTAAAAATTATCCTGATGAAAAGCTTTCTATTATTCTGCTAAGTAATGCTGCTGATTTTAATACTGATGCTGGTGGTTTGGATGTTGCCAAAGTGTTTTTGAAAGACAAGATAAAAGCCGGTTCGCAAAGAGAGAACCTGCAAAATGTGCCTACTGTAAAAGTGAATGAAAAGCAATTGCAAAAATATACAGGCAGCTACCAGTTGGGCACGGGCTGGTATGTAACATTTACTGTCGAAAATGGTAACCTGATGGTTCAGGCGAATGGCGAGGATAAATTCTCTACCGCTGCTAAATCCGACAGTGTTTTTTGGGTGCAGGGTTATGGCTAGTCATTTACTTTCCGGGATATAAAGGATAAAGCCTATACTACCAAGTACCGTAATATCATTGCAAAAAGAATAGTGCCGGTTTCGGTTACAATCAATCAACTGAACGATTATGTAGGCAGATATCGCAGCGAAGAGCTGGAAACCGATTACAGAATAACTCTCGATAACGGTAAGCTTTCCATTTACCAGATACGTTTAGGTGATGTTCCACTTGATCCTGATCTGGCCATTAGCGATCAGTTTAGTACCCGTATCGGTTCTATTAGTTTTACCAGGGACACCAACGGAAAAGTGAATGGTTTGAATATATCAGGTGGAAGGCCGAAGAATATTAGATTTGTGAAGTTGTGATCGCTAGTATTTGTTCCTAGACCACGTCATTGCGAGGAACGAAGCAATCCCAAACTATACAGAGCGAATAGAACAGCTTAGAACTTGCATAGCGGACCTGCTAATCGGGGATTGCTTCGTCGCTCACTCCTCGCAATGACGGTAAAATATAACTACTCAGTCTTCACGATTTCACAATCCCCGCAGAGTTAAACTGCAGATCATACAACTTCCGATAATAACCATGCTCAATTTTAAGTAATTCCTGGTGGGTGCCCATTTCCTTGATCTCACCATGATCCAGTACGATGATCTTATCAGCATTTTGGATAGTAGATAAACGGTGAGCGATGACAATGGCTGTGCGGCCCTGCATCAGTTTATTAATGGCGTTTTGGATCAGCAGTTCAGTTTCGGTATCTACAGATGAAGTAGCTTCGTCCAATACAAGTATAGCCGGATTGTAAACCAAAGCCCGGATAAAAGAAATCAATTGTGCTTGTCCGGATGATAGGGTAGAACCACGCTCCATTACATTGTAATCGTAACCGCCAGGTAAGCGTTCAATAAAATCATGTGCACCTACGCCTTTTGCTGCTGCGATGATCTGCTCGCGGGTGATTGCGGGGTTGTTCAGGCTGACATTGTTGGCGATGGTATCCGAAAACAGGAAAACATCCTGTATAACAGTTGCGATCTGTGAACGTAGATAGCTAACATCATATTCCCGAATATCAACGCCATCTACTTTTACTGCCCCCTGGCCAATTTCATAAAAGCGATTAAGAATGTTAATAGTAGACGATTTACCTGCACCTGTAGCGCCTACCAAAGCCAATGTTTCACCTGGGTTAACATGAAAGTTAATATTTTTCAGTACCCAGTTCTCATCATTATAGGCAAACCAAACATTTTTAAAATCGATCTCACCACGCAGGCTTGCTGGTTTCAGCGTGCCTGTGTTAACGGCTACTTCATCAGTATCCAGTACTTTAAAAATACGGTCGGCACCTACCATGCCCATTTGCAAGGTGTTGAATTTATCAGCTAACTGCCTTATCGGACGAAATAAAAGGTTGAGCAATACAATAAACTCCAGTATCATGCCGGGCGTAACCGGGTGATTGCCGCTGCCCAAAGCAGCAAATTGCTGATCGGTCAGAATTCGTTTACAGCCGTACCAAACCAGCAGGGCCATGCTACACGCAAAAAGTATTTCGACAACCGGGAAGAAAATCGAATAGTACCAGTTAGAGCGAATATTCGCATCGCGGTATTTCATGTTTACCGCTTTGAATTTGCGCATCTCCTGGTCCTCGCGCGAGAAGTATTGTATAATGCTGATGCCCGAAATGTGCTCAGCTAAAAATGTATTTAGATGTGCCACCTGTGTACGCACTTCCTGGAAGGATGACTTGATAGCTTCTTTAAAAACATAGGTGGACAACATCAGGAAAGGCATCGGGATCAGCGTTATGAGTGCCAATTTCCAATCGCGCACCATCATCAGGATGATGATAGCGATTACCAGCAGCAAGTCGCCGACTATGGAGATCAACCCTTCAGAGAAAATATCAGCAATAGTTTCCAGGTCAGATACCGTGCGGGTGATGAGCATGCCTATAGGCGTACGATCAAAATATTTTAATCGCAGGCTCATGATATGGTTGAACACATCTTTGCGCAAATCACGAATTACCGATTGGCCTAAAGCATTGGTAGAATAGGTTTGATAATACTGTACCGCAGTTTGTATGGCTAGCTGTGCAATCATCAGCACCACCATCAATACCAATCCATTGTAGTTGTTTGCGAGGATGTATTTATCCAGCGTCAGTTGCATCAGGATAGGCTGCACCAAAGCGCTGCCCGCCAAAAAGATAGTCAGGAAGGCTGCGATGACGAATGTAGACCTGTAAGGTTTTACATACTTCATCACCCGCCCCAGCAGGTTCCAATCAAGTGCTTTCCCGGTTACGTTAGACATTTTTTTTGAAAATTCTAAGCTCTAATTTCTAAACTCTAAATCGGACTCTTTACTTTTTAGATTTTAGAGATTAGGATTTAGAGTTTAACATTTAGAGTTTAGCATTTAGAGTTTATTACAAATATGGATATTTTATCTCCGTTAAATATAATCCGCAAGCTGGTACCGACGTTCCGGCATTGCTGCGGTTTTTGCTTTCTATGATCGCCCGCACATCTTCCGGTTGAATCTCTTTACGGCCCACTTGCATTAAAGTTCCCACAATCGCGCGAACCATATTACGTAAAAAGCGGTCGGCAGTGATATGGAATACCAGGCAATGTTCGCTGTAAATCCATTCGGCCCGTGTTATTTTACAATTGTTAGTATACGTTTGTGTGTTCGATTTGCTGAAACAACTGAAATCAGTATACTCCATAATAATACGCGCAGCAGCATTCATCAGCGCAATATCCGGTTTATCGCGTAACTGCCAAGAATGATTGATCTTGAATGGATCTTTATTAAAATGCACGTGATATTCATACGAACGTGAAGTAGCATCAAAGCGTGCATGAGCATCAGCATGAACAGCTATAATACGTTTTACTGCAATGGCATCAGGCAGAATGGCATTAACACTTGTAACCGTTTTTATAAGGTCGATGGATTGTTTATCGTTGACTATTGACGATTCACCATTCACCATTGACTCTACATCGAAATGCACATAGAAGTCCCGTGCATGTACCCCCGTATCTGTACGCCCGCACCCCGTAGTTTCAATAGGTTCGCGAAGAACGATGGTCAGGGCGTCGTTCAGCAGCTCCTGAACGGTGGTAGCGTTAGGCTGTATTTGCCAGCCATGAAATTCGGTACCATCGTAGGCCAGTTCAATAAAATAGCGTTGTTTTTCGGACACGTGGCAAAGTTAAATTTTGATTTATGATTTTTTCGTCTGTGATTTGTTTTTTTAAGGCACTCAAGAGGGCTTCGCCGTTGAGAATTAAGAATTACGATTTGAAAGTCATGTTTTTAACCCTATTTCGGGATTTTGGTTCAAACAATTTTATCTTTGCGCTAGGCGGAGGTTGAAATAGTTGTAAAAGTTGAAGTAGTTGTAATAATTGAGAGTACTCAATTACAACCTCTATAACCATTACAACCTCTACAACATTTTTAACTTCAAAAAAATGATCCAACGTATACAAAGCGTTTACTTATTACTGGCCAGCCTGGTCATTTTTGCGCTTTTCCTGTTCCCGCTTGTTCATAATGTATATGTGGGTGGGGTGCCTTCTACTATTAAAGTGACCGGCATTTATCAGGACGCAAACGGAGCACAAGCGCATACTGAAAGTTTTATAGCCCTGATTGCAGCGACGGCAGTGGTCGCCATTTTGCCGCTTGTCCTGATATTTTTATACAAAAACCGTAAGCAACAAATGATGTGGTGCTATGGTTATATTGTTGTGATATTCGGTTATAGTTTCTGGATGGCCGAAACTGTTAAATCTTATACAGGTGGCGTTAGTCTCACTACCAATAATTTCGGAATTGGGGCGTTATTAAGTTCAATAAGTATCATTTTCGCATTACTGGCAGCAAAGGCCATACAGCGCGATGAAAAATTAGTAAAATCGGCAGACAGGTTAAGATAAGACGCGACACGATTAAAGAATTTATAGGATGAAGAATTGGATTAAGGTAGTATTGTTTTGTCTTACCTCTGTGCTGTTTATTGGCTGCGACAGGATCACCAAAAACCTGGCAAAAGAGCACCTGATGTTCCATGAGCCGATTTCTTATTTGCACAATACTGTTCGCCTGGAGTATGTAGAGAACACCGGTGCTGCATTGAGCCTAGGCGACCAGCTTTCAAAACCGGTTAGCTTTTGGTTGCTGAGCGTTATACCGTTGGTTTGTTTGTTGGTACTTGCCGGATATGTGCTAACTAAAATCAATACGTATAATCCACTTAAACTATTTTCGTTCGCCCTCATCATCGCGGGCGGCTTAGGCAATATCATCGATCGCCTGATGTTCGATCGCCACGTAACTGACTTTATGAATGTTGGTATCAGCAATTTCCGTACAGGTATTTTTAATGTGGCTGATATGTGCGTTACTGCCGGGGTAATCGGCTTGTTGTTTTCTTTGAGGGAGAAGAAACCCAATCTTACTCTTAATACGGAACAGGATACAAATACTATTGAATAAATCCCCTTTTACTTTACGCGTATTGTAGCTTGATTGATAACTAAATTAGCTGTTTCATTTGCAATGCCAATCGTTACAATTGCACCGCTATTGAACCTTAAAAAATCAGCTTCTATACCATCGCTGAATATGATCCCATTCGATGGCATAAGCGATTCTATCTTCAATGCTTGTTTAGATGTTATCATACCCCTGGTTATTCCTGTTTGCGTCCTGATACTCTGAAAAGGTTCTCTTACCGCAAAAAGCAGTTCGTTATCTTTTATCCTGGGTTGTTTGGGTTTAAGATTTTTCTCAAACAGGCTGGTAATGCCATAAGCCATATTAAAAACCGAGCTTAACCAGCCTGTTGAACCTGCCAATGTTGAGACGATCAGTCCGCTGGATGATTGCTCTTCGGTCTTTGCTCCAAAACTGATCTTATAACGTGCTGAGACATGAGAGGATGCGCCAATAAACAAATCATTAAAAGCTAATAGCCGTTGATTATCATTTAACCGGGCCTCGGCAAACCGCATTGTTTTGGCCTGGAATTGCCTGCTGATCACCCCTTCCACACCGGTTACAAAATTCGAAGTATCAAAAGGTAGCAAAACGCCATCATAGCGCTGTTTGTCGGGGTTTACAGCTACAATTGGAATACCTTTTGAATATTTTGCTGTGTTGGCTACCAGCCCGTCTTGCCCGATGACGATGATAAGTTGCTTTTCTGAAAAAATGAAAGACGGAATAAAACTTCTTTCAATTATTTTATACTTTATTACTTTCGAAAGCTGGGTTTGAAGACTGTTTAACGATAAATAAAATGTCTCATGCTCTAATTCGTAATCTTCAAAATTGCCGTTAAGCCTTTCGATATAAAATTTAGCCTGTGCTTTGGTATTGAAACGTTCAATTAAAGATTCAAGCCTGGTTTTATTTTTTACGATGATTGCATATTCTACATCCATCTTTATTTTTCCTGCTTATCATTTAAAAGCGATTCTAATAACTCAGGGCTGATATTCAAATTGCCGATCTTATCTGCATTCTCTGCAAGTTGTCTGAATGCCAATGCAATATTGAATTTGGGGTCAGGGTTATTATTCAGAGCCGTGAGGATCTTCCAGTCAATGTCCTTATAAGGTTTCAATGTAGTTTCTGTTACGAAGCCTTGCGTTTCCGCTTCTTTCTTATCGTTAGCGGTCTTTTTTTCTATGAACAATTTCCTTTGATTTTCGACTGCGATATCTGCTTCAAGTTTCATTTCTCTGAGCTTTCTGTCGTTATCAGCTTTTTGCACATCAGACTCCATTCTTTTCTCGGCAATCTGTTTTTGCTTTTCTTCAACAGCAATTTCAGTATTTAGTTCTGACTCCTTGATCTTCCGCTCCTGTTCAACAGCGAAATTTCTGCGCTCATAAATAGCCTGATCGGCTTCTTGTTGCAGCTTTTCTCTTGTATCTGTTTCCAGCGCCCTCGCCATTTCTGGTGTAGCTGATACCGCTAAAATATTTGCGCCTAAAATCTCGATCCCTAACATACCCACAACTGACGACGAAGCAAGTCCTTCAACTATTTTTCCTTCAATAGCCTTTGCTGAGCGTATAGCATCTTTAAGTTTGATGCTATGGACATATGATGACGTGGCTGTTTGCGCCTCGTTTATAATGCGCTGATTTAATTTTTCGATATCATTCTTCTTATACTGTCCATAATCGTTTACGGTAAAATCAAGAACATCTGCCAACTCTTTAGGCTTGCTGATTTTATAGCTAATCTGGCCCTGGATACTTACAGCTTGATAGTCATTAGTGGATTCAGTGAAAATGAACGGTAAATCATTACTGCTCATGGGTATCGCAACAATAGAACTGTTAGGGGCGAAATAGAAAAAAGAAAGCCCTCGTCCCTCTCTTTTTATATTCCCGTTTTTAAAGTGCAGAACATACGTGGTAGAGTCGAATTTAATGTGTTTTAGTCCGAACATGATATGGATTGGAGTTTAGGTTATTCGCTTGGGTTACTGGTTGATTATTTCAAAAATAGTTATTTGCAGGTCTTTCGGAAAGTTATTTATTAATTTCGAAATTATAAATAAATGGTTAAGAAGATAACGGTTTTTGCCTCGCACCTCTGATATTGATTAATTGTATTTGCTTTAATTGGGGTTTAATGCGATAAGTTAGTATTGTTAGCCTGTTTATAGGGCCACGATAAACATTTTTATGTTTTGACGTTTTTTCCAGGATTTCCGGATGCTCTTTTAAAATCTCGAAGAAACTATCCGTTTCTGTTATAAAATTGATGATTTCCCGTTCTGTCCAATTTTCGGCCAGGTAATTAATTATCCGCTCATAACCAGTTACGGCTCTCTTGGTCCAGACTATTTGGAACGCCATTTTTGATATTTAGCCATTACTTCTTCGTGTGGTATGACTTCGCCGCTATCTGCTTGAGCTAACCCTTCTTCTATTTCTGTTTTCTCATCCATACTGATGTGATCCCACCAATCGCTTTGTTGCTTCTTTTTTAAAGCAATAAAGCGTTTGATGATTGACGGTTCATTAATGTCGGCCAACCACCTGATCAATTCTAATTTCTCAGCTTGAATATCCATAACGTCTAATTCTATATCAAAAATAAGGTTTATCCTCCACTAAAAAAAGCCTTGCCCTGGGTCTTAGTTGATGGATGAATTACTATCCAATTGTCATCTTTCCCATTTCCCAACCAGCTATTTGAATTGCAAAAAATAATACCTACCTTTGCGCCCGATTTGGCGATGTTGCCAGATACGTTATTTTAATTCATGAACCCATTTATTGAACTGGGAATCCGTCATGATATTGTTAATGCCATCTCTGAGTTAGGATTTGAGAATCCTACTCCAATCCAGGAACAGTCGATCCCGGTATTGCTTACAGGCAGCAACGATTTTGTCGGATTGGCCCAAACCGGGACCGGCAAAACTGCTGCTTTTGGACTTCCATTACTGGAACTTATCGATTTCGAAGCAAATCATCCGCAGGCGCTTGTACTATGCCCAACTCGCGAACTTTGTTTGCAGATCACTAATGATCTGAAAAATTATGCAAAAAACATGCGCAACGTACACGTTGTGGCTGTTTATGGCGGCGCAAGCATTTCTGATCAATTACACCAGATCCGTCGCGGTGTGCAGATCGTCGTAGCTACGCCGGGCCGTATGCTGGACATCATTAACCGTAAGGCTATTGATTTCAGCGGTGTAAACTACGTAGTATTGGATGAGGCTGACGAAATGCTCAACATGGGCTTTCAAGAGGATATTGACAGTATTTTGTCTACCACACCCGATGATAAAAAAACATGGCTGTTTTCAGCCACCATGCCTTCAGAAGTAAGAAGGATCGCCAAAAAATACATGACCGATCCTTATGAGCTTACCATGGGCGCAAAAAATACCGGTAACGAAAATATCGAGCACGAATATTATGTAGTACGTGCCCGTGATAAATATGCTGCCTTTAAACGTATCGTCGATTTTAATCCGGAAATCTTCGGTATTGTATTTTGCCGTACCAAGATCGAAACGCAGGAAATTGCTGAATCTTTAATCAAAGACGGTTACAATGCTGATTCATTGCATGGCGACCTATCTCAACAGCAACGCGATAAGGTAATGAAACGTTACCGTGAGCGCAGCCTGCAATTACTGATCGCAACGGATGTGGCTGCACGCGGTATCGACGTAAACGATGTTACTCACGTTATCAACTATTCTTTGCCTGATGAGATCGAAAACTATACCCACCGCAGCGGTCGTACTGCACGTGCCGGTAAAACCGGGGTTTCTATCTCTATCATCAATGCAAAAGAATTTGGCAAGATACGCCAGATAGAAAAAGTAATTGGCAAACGCTTTATCAAAGCTGAAATTCCTACTGGTTTTGACGTAGTTGAAAAGCAACTGTTTGCTTTAGTTCACAAAGTACATAATGTAGAGGTTAATGAGCAACAGATAGAGCAATACGTTCCGCGCATCATGGACGAGTTTAAGGACATGAGCAAGGAAGATATCATCAAGCGTTTTGCATCGCTGGAGTTTAATCGCTTCCTTGATTATTATAAAAACGCGCCTGATCTGAATGCCCAGGTTGACGAAAATCGTCGTGTTGAAGGTGGTGACCGCTTTAACCGCACAGGTATGCGTTCAGACTTCACCCGCCTGTTTATCAACTTAGGTTCTGTTGACGGCTTTGGTCGCGGAGAATTGTTAGGTTATATCTGTAACAGTACTAAGATCAGCGGTAAAACCGTAGGTAAGATTGATGTTAAAGGCGTTTATTCCTTCTTTGAAGTTCCGAACGACGACGTAGATAAGGTAATGAACGGCTTTAAAAGCGTTGATTTCCACGGCCGCGATGTAAGAATAGAAATTTCTGGTGATTCGCGTAACGAAAACAGAAATGGTGCGTCTAACTATAAAAGACGTGAAGGCGGCGACAGGAGAGAAGGTGGTTTCCGCAGAAATGGCTACAGCCACGAGGGCGGTAATAAGGAAAGAGCAGGAGCACCAAATGGTGGTGGTTTCCGCGATTTCTCAGGCAAACGCCGCGAAGACCGTTCAGGTAATAATGGCGGTGATCGTCGGAGAAGATACTAACTAGTTAACCAGTTACCGGTGACTAGTTATCAGGCAGATTCCTGGTAACTGATTAACAGGTTAACTGGTCACTCAAAAAATAAGTTTTAGGTTTAGTTTAGTTTGCAAGGCCTCTCACCTTCGGGATGAGGGGCTTTTGTGCTTTATTTGGTAAACTCCATCACAGTGGAGTCGGGGGAGAGAAGTTTAAGATTGTGCTCATCCAGCTTTTGTATCACAAACTTGCTGTAAGGTTGATTGCCCTGGAAAGACGAATATATCGTATCGCCCTTTACAAAATAGTCCTCTGCATACTGCAGATCGCTATCCATCGCAAACTTCTTCTTGGTGATCTTTAGTTTGGTATCGCCGTCTTTTAGCTTCCAGTCGCCCTGCAGCCTGCCATCACCTGAGCCGCCACCGGAGTTAGGGTTTGAACAAGCAGCTAATAAAAGCAGAGCCCACACAAGACTTAGCCCTATGCTTTGGCGGGATAATATAGAAGCAGATATTCTCATAGCATTAAAATAGAAAGCACCCCGTTAGGGTCCGGGATGCTTCGGTTTTTGTAATATAAAATTACATTTTTTTATCCTTCAATTCGGACTCTTTCAGATAAACTTTATGACCTTTTTTATCAACATAATAGTATTGAGAGTGACTGTTGATATAAACGGTTTCGCCATTTGGCCCGCATTTGCCTTTATATTGCTTATCGACGATTGTTGAAGCACCTTTTACCGCTAATTCCGAAGTTTTATTGCCAACTTTTGTGGCTGCGTCTCCAACCTGTCTGGTTGTTCTGTGTACCTTGGTCTTAAAGCTGGTAGTGTCTTTACGCTTTGTAGTATCTTTACTTTGTGCTTGTGCCTCGCCGGCTACAAATAATGCCGCAGCAAACAGTGCGGCTCCTATTACCTTTTTCATGGGGTTTGTAATATAAATTAATTAAGTAATTAACTAAGTTGGGCGGCTAAATGTTTCATCTCTAGAGCCGGGTTCCGTTTCTCGTACAAAATACTGTAAACAGCACTGCAAATAGGCATAAAAACTTTGTATTGTTTGTTTACCTGGTGTAAACAATTCACAGCATAATATCCTTCGGCAATCATATTCATTTCAAGCTGGGCGGACTTTACGGTATAACCTTTGCCTATCATATTACCAAATGTGCGGTTGCGGCTGAATTGCGAGTAGGCAGTCACCAATAAATCACCTAAATAGGCTGATTCTTTTATATCGCGGTCAATGGGGTGAACAGCCTTTACAAACCGTTCCAGTTCGCGGATGGCATTGGATATTAAAACCGATTGAAAGTTATCGCCATATCCCACGCCATGACAAATGCCGCTAGCAATGGCATACACATTTTTTAATACCGCGGCATATTCGGTTCCATAAATATCATCGGATACAATGGTACTGATGTAACGTGTACTGAGCATTCCTGCAAAGCATGCAGCAAGCTCGTTATCGCCTGACGCAATAGTAAGATAGGATAATTTCTCAAGCGCCACTTCCTCAGCATGGCAAGGCCCGCTGATCACCATAAAATTATCGAAGGAAATATTATACCGTTGATTAAGAAACTCCCCAATAATCTGGTTCTCATCCGGTACAATGCCTTTTATTGCTGATACTACTTTCTTGCCTGCAAAATCTTCCGGAGTGATGCCTTCCAATGCTTCTTTCAAAAATGCAGCTGGAACATTGAGCAGAATAATATCTGCCTTTTCAATTAATGACTTCAGATCGGTAGAGATATTCTGAGCAGGAACTTTGATTTCGACGGAACTTAAGTAGTTGGGATTATGCCTGAACTGACGAATATCTTCGGCTGCTTTCTCGTTACGCATCCACCAAAAAATCTCTTTCTCCACGGGATTATCCGTTAACATTTTAATATTAGCTGTTGCCCAGCTCCCCCCGCCGACGATTAATATTTTGTTATGCATTGAGTTTGGTGTGGTATTAATGTGCAGATATGCAGATGTGCAAATGTGCGAATTTGATTTTTAGATGTCAACTATGCGATGTGCAAAAGGATAACAAATAAAAAAGGCCTATGTTAATTACATAGACCCTCCCGTATTTAACAATCAAAATAATCTAATCAATAAAAGTTAATTTCATCTGCACATCTGCACATCTGCATATTATTTTCCTTCCCCGCTGAACAGCTTGGATTTATCTACTTTTTCAACTTCCATCTTATCGTTCAATGTTTTGGAAATGGCGGTGTATGGCGCTGATACTACTTCATCGCCTGCTTTCAATCCTGACAATATCTGGATATAAGAATCATCCTGTATGCCTGTAGTTACCGTTACCTGCTTTACTTTACCGGCGCTATATACAAACACATATTCTTTTGCAGCGGTAGTGATCTTCGCTTTGTTATCGCTGTTGTCGTCAGGCTTATTATTGTCATTAGTTGAAGTAATAGCCGTTTTGGTATCCTGGCGCGTAGTTACCGATTGGATTGGCACTGACAGCGTTTTGGCGTGATTAGTTAAAATTTCAACCGTTGCTGTTAATCCCGGACGGAAAGGCGATGGATTAGCTGCTGTTTTATTCAGTAAAGCAACGTACGATTTTGGATCAATCCTTACTTTCACTGTAAAGTTGGTTACCTGGTCGGCAGTAGTACCTACCACATTGGCTGCACTGCCTATTTCGGTTACTTTACCGCTGAATAATTTATCCTGGAAAGCATCTACCTGTATTTTTGATGAATCGCCAAGCTTAATACGGTTAATATCGTTCTCGTTCACATCAACATTTACGTCCAACTGGTTCAGATCGGATATAGTCATGATCTCAGTACCTGCAAACTGCTGGGTACCTAAAACACGCTCGCCTTTTTGGATTGACAATTTTGATATCACACCATCCACCGGAGAATAAATAGTGGTCTTATTCAAATTAGCTTGTGATTCTTTAACCGATGCGGCTGATTGAGCCAGTCCGTAATTTGATCCTGCTAAATTCTGCTTAGCAGCTTCCAATTGTGCTTTAGCACCTTCATAGCTGGCTTTTGCTGCATCAAATTCGGCAGCAGTCAGCACTTTATTATCATACAACACCTTATCACGTTTGTAAATAGCCGCCTGGTTTTCGTAGGTAGCTTGTGCCTGTTTCAGCATCTGGGTAGTGTTGCCTACACTGGCTTTTTGCGAATTGTAGGCAGCTACCGAACGGTCATAATCAGATTGCAAAATATCAGGACGAATCCGGCAGATCAACTGGCCTTTTTTCACCACGTCGCCTTCCTTTACCGGCAACTCAACCACTTCGCCCGATACTTCCGGACTGATCTTAACTTCGACGTGGGCCTTTATTTTACCGCTGGCAGATACCGACTCGTTAATAAAACGTGTGTCCGCTTTTTCGGTAGCAACCTGTGTTTTTGGTGGTTTGCCCCAAACGCCGGCCGCTTTGCCAACAATATAAATGACAACCAAGGACCCAAGGCCTATTAAAACATATTTAGTAGTTTTTCCCATTTTTATAAATTCTAAATACTAATGTCTATCAAGTTAAATTCTAATATCTAAATCCTAAACTCTAAAGTTTGGATGCTAATTACTGATAACTGGTTAACCGATCACTGATAACTATAACTCAATCTTATTACCCAGATAATAATCGATCACTTTGCTTCTGAATATCATCGAATACTGCGCATTGATCATATCATTCTGCGCCTTATTATAATTGGTAACTGCCGTATTATAATCCAATGTGTTTACAAAACCTGCATCGTAACGCTGTTTGGTTACATTCAAAGCTTCCTTGGTCGACTCATAAGTGCGTCGTGCCGATTGGTAATTCTTTACTGCGGCCTGCAAATCTGCAAGGGCTTGTATAATAGTTTTGCTCAATGTGTTTTTCGCAAGCTGAGTAGTTACCTGTGCGTATTCATAATTCAACTTTGCTTTACGGACACCTGTACGAGCACTAAAATGATTGAATATGGGTATCTGTACACTTACTCCTATAGACTGGTTAAAGTTATTGCTAAACTGATCGAAGAAAGGATACTTAGAAGCATAAATAGGTGATGTAAACTGACCAACTACAGGTGTGTTTGTTCCCTGCACAGTTCCGATTTGTTGATCTACAGTAGCTACTCCGGTAACGTTTTGTGAGATACTGGAATAATTAGAACCCACTCCGCCAAATAATGATACAGTTGGATAATAGGCACCTTTAGCTACTTTAATAGCCTGCGCATAGCCTTCTTGTTGTAGTTCTGCCAGTCGAACATCCGGGTTAACACTTATAGACGTTTTAATTACCTCAGCAGCATCGTAAATAGTTTTTACATCGGTTAGTTTACTGATATCCGGTTTTTCAACGGTGATTTCAGTAGTTGGATCCATCTCCATGTATTGTTTCAGCACGATGATGGCTATATCTACCTGGTTTTGTGCAGTAGTCAAATTCAATTCAGCGGTCGATAATTGTGCTTGCGCCTGGGCCAAATCAGCACGGGTGGCATTGCCTTGGTCGAAGTTTTTCTGAGCTCTGTCCAAAGTGATCTTTGCCAGGTCTATTTGTTGTTTGGCGGCTATCACCAAATCCTGGTCGCTTAATATGGTCAGATAATCTGTCACCACGTTTAACAGTAAATCATTTTTGACCTTTGCTGTGCTGGTCTTATCTACATCAAGGGCAATTTTATTTTGCAGGATTTGATTGCGCAATTGTCCACCCTGGAAAAGCGTAAGCGATAAAGAAGCCTGCCCGTTAATATAAAGGAATGACTGGCTGGTATACGAATAAGTGGTAAGGTTTGGGCTGCGGCCAAAATTGTATGATCCCTGCGGATTAACCGACAAAGATGGCAACTGGTTATATTTTGATTGCTTGTAATCCTCAGTAGCAATAGCTGTTGTGATCTGCGATTGTTTTACCGACAGGTTATTGGCCAACGCCAAATCAATCGCTTTTTGCAGACTGATCACTTGCTGTGCATTAGCAGTTGTAAAGCTAAAAGCAGAAAGGCCAAGGGTAAAAGTTAATATGAGTCCTTTTTTTAATCTGAATATTAATTTCGTCATAAGGTTATATCCGAATATTTTTTAGATATGAGATTTGAGATGTTAGATTTGAGAATTATTAAAGATTATCATTATATTTTATTTATAGGTTACCTGTCTCAAATCTCAAATCTAGAATCTCACGTCTCAGCTAATGTATCTGGTTAAAACGCCCTGGCTGCTTAAACAATTCTATTCCAATATGATATGGAATAAGAGCCGCAAGCGCCGTAGCATTTTTGTCACTTTTGACGACGGCCCTATACCGATTGTTACACCATATGTTTTAAATATTTTAAAGCAATATAATGCAAAGGCTACATTTTTCTGCATCGGCGACAATGTAAGGAAACATCCGGATGTGTTTGAACAGGTAAAAAATGCAGGTCACAGTATCGGAAATCACACCTTTAATCACCTTAAAGGCTGGAAAACGGATAACAAAACCTACATCGAAAATTTTCTGAAAGCAGATGAACTGCTTCATGCCGATCTGTTCCGTCCGCCATATGGCCGCATCAGAAAGTCGCAGGCAAAACTGATCAAAAAAACAAAATCCGGCACCAAGATCATTATGTGGGATGTGCTAAGCGGCGACTTTGATACCGAGCTAAAACCCGAAACCTGCCTTGAGCATGTATTGCGGTATACCAGGAATGGATCAATCATTGTATTTCACGACAGCCTGAAAGCTTATGACCGATTGGAATATGTGCTGCCGAGGGCGATGGAAGAGTGGAGTAAGAAGGGGTACAGTTTTGATGCAATAGAACCTTAGGTTTTCATAAAATCACCGACACGAATTATATAACTGATAAAATGCCAGCTAAACCTAAATTATTAAGCCTTGTCTTTCTTTTAATTATCTTAAATAGTAAAGCTTTCGGTCAAGCTACTTTCTTCAAGCCTAATGCCATAAAAGATTCCATTAGCATTTCAGAATCACTAATAACCGCTAATAAAATTCATCCCATTTTACTGGATAGCAGTGGGAGTCTGCGGGGTAAATGGGTAGCCGGGAAAGTTATGTATAGTCCTGATGGATTATTGAAGGCTACTCAGTTGATCGGAGACCATAATTTTTACACCACAACAATAGAATATATCTATCATCAAAAAGTATTTAAGCAAGATCTGAATTACAAATCTGATTTTTCGAACTACCCGCTGACGAAAATTTATAGGTTGCCCGGTAAAGACCCTGCTTATCTTTTTTTACTTTCAGAAAGAGAGGCTTTACCGAATTATGAGCACGACCCGGTAACTGACTTCCTTAAGATAACCGCGTTCCCAAACGAAGCAGAGTTTAAACATATACAAAAAATCACCAATGTGGCATTGGTTCTCAGTATGAACAAAGATTCGTTATCTGAGGTGGCATTCCCTCCGACCAGTGATGACGATGACGACAATCAATTGGGCGAGCCTCAAAGCACCGAAGACACTGTAAGAAAAGATAGCTCCCAATCATTGGGTTTCATTTCGGATGTTAAGCAATCCCGCAAATATCCCAAGCCGTTTTTAAAATACGACACGTTGACGCATACGCTTAACTTTTTAGATATTTATTATAAAACTAATGTCGCCGGCGAAGTCGAAAGTGTCGATTTTTTACGTGTGCATTCGGGATCTTTTGACTATAAAGATTCTTTATTCGTATTGACAAAGGATACATTTTATTATCATCCTTCTTTGGAAACGCGTAAATTATTTGCGCGGAAAAATTACAAAGCGGGCAAATTCATCATTAAAACCGAAGCCTTTGAAAACTATCATGATTACGGAGAAGCGGGGATATTTCCGGAGTTAGAAATAAAATATAAAATAGGAAATCAGACACTAACCACTATAAACAATGCCGAGTTTGATGAAAAAGATAAAGACTTAAAACCTGATTATAAGCTACAAAATAACTCTGCGCTTATTTTATTATTAACAGATGAAACAAATGGTCACCGTTCAGGCATGTGTGGGGCTGCTACGTCCTCTGATTCCGATTTTTGGCTAATTAATAGTATCAGTAAACCGCCACAGAAGCTGTTCTCATTTTCGTATAGCACTTGTTACTCGAATGTGACCTATTCCTTTATAAGGAATGGGAAAAAAGTTACGGGCAGCCTCTATATCGATACTGAGTCAGAGGAAGGCAATAAGTATTTGGAAAATTCTTACTGGAAAAATAACTCAACTTACGTTTTTCTAATTAGTAATCCAGATGCAACTTTCTCACGTAATTTTTATCTGCATTTTAATTCTTCAAATAAAAAGATTCCCGTAACATTAACAGCAGGCAAATTATATGAAACAAAACGCTGAGCATCTCATATTCTGGCCAAATAAACTATCATAAACAAAAAGCGGTCGTCAGAATATATGACGACCGCTTTTTGTTTTAATTACCGTGGATTAGAATGCCTAATTTGTTACAGTAAAGTTGCTTGGGCTGGATATTGTCTGTCCGCCGGTATTAACATTGATCTTCATGGCGCCATTACCTGTATTTGATGGAACCGTTACAGTTATTGCAGTAGTGGTAATACTTAAAATATTGGCATTTACCGTTCCGAAGCTGACACTGGTGCCATAATAACCATTATTAAACCCGGTACCTGTAATTGTTACAATGGTACCTGCCACACCAGATGTAGGAGAAAAAGAGGTGATGGTAGGAACTGTGATTGTAAATGACCCGGGAGCTGTTATGGTCTGTCCGCCAGCTACTAAGGAGATTTTTAACGCCCCGGCCGGTATCCCTGAAGGAACATTTACGGTTAGCGTAGTTGATGATGAGGCATAGCCTGATGTACTATATGAACCGAAATTTACAGTGTAGTACTGCCCTGCTAAAAAAGTTCCCGTCAAAGTGACCTGGCTGCCAACAGGCCCGGATGAAGGAGAAAAGCTTGATATTGATGGAGCTGTAACTGTAAACTTCTGCGAAGCGGTAACGCTGTTAGGGCCAGAGGTTAAAACAAATGAATAACTACCCGGAGCCAGGCTTGCAGGTACCGTAAATTCAATCTGGTTGCCGTAATAGGTGTTTGCGTAAATATTAACACCTCCTAAAGTAGCGGTAACGCCGCTATATCCTACCGGGAAATTTGTACCGGAAACGGTAAATACAGTACCGGGAAGACCGGATGAAGGGGAAATAGAAGTGATCGCCGGAGCAGTGATGTTAAAAGTTCCCGGTAAATTAAATGTTTTTGAGTTATCAGTAACTGATATCGAAAAATTGTTGGTTGTGATATTGGAGGGCACCGTTGCTTGCGCAGAATTGTAGCTTAAACTTTGCGTAACCCCGCCAAATGATACGGTGGCTGAATTATAATAGTAAGAGCTTGGAAGATTATCGCCTGTAAATGTTATTGTCGTGCCCACAGGGCCTGATTTTGGCGAATAATCTTTGAAATTGGCCTGAATAGTAAAATAAGGCGAGCTTACATTTTGTCCGTCTATTGATATCTGGACAGGGATCTGGCTATTGTCGGACGCATTAATGCCTGATGGTACCGTAACAACAATCTGAGTTGATGATGCTGATACCACTGTTGCCTGGGCGCCACCAAATGTCACTTTAACATCAGCAGCTGCAGTCGAATAAAATTGCCCGTTTATAGTGATTTGGTCCCCCGATCTGCCGCTTGCCGGAGAGAGGCCGCTGGTTGAAAGAGCAGGCAAAGACACGGAAGTTAATGCTCCAAAAGCTGTTCCTTTTTCATTAGTTAAATAAGCTCTTACATATATCATAGGCGAGTAAGCGTTGGTTACGATTATGCCATCCACTTGTTTACTGTATGGCCCTGCCTGAGGATTTTGTCCCAAAGATACTTTTGTACCTACCGTTTCATTAATTTCCGAGGTTGTTGTACTATAAACAAATCCATAATCCAGGACTTTGAAACTGCCGGTGCTGACAATGTTCCCTTTAAGCATAACACTACCCGGAGCAAGTGCAGTTACTGAAATTGTTTGTACCTGGGGATCTGCACTTTTATCCTTTTTACAACTTTGAAATTGAGTTGACGCCAAAAGCAATATTACTATGCTAAGGCAAGCTTTGAGCTTTTTCATTTAAGTTTAGGTTTTTAAATTAAAATGAGTATCCCAATCTGATGCCATTTATCAGGCTTGGGCCAAATGTTGTGTTTGTGTTTTTTACAGAAGCATTACCGGTATTAATCCCTGTTGATGGCGTGGTGACAACGCTAACTTCTTTCCAGTTAGTTTTAGAAATATTGTAATCAAATTCATAGCCAAAAAAGAAATGCCTGGCTATGTAAAAATCAAAACCTGTAAATAAGTTCAGACCATATCGTGTGTACCCTGGCTGTTCCACATTAGTGATGGTTGTGCCGTTGCTATAGTAGGTGTAATACCATGCATTGGTAACAGTTGTAGTTGATTGATTGTTACTGGTAACCTCGCTGGATGATTTTTCTGTTATTGAAAAATCAGCTCCGATATAAGGAGATAATCTTTTTGTGCCTTTAAAATGCTTTTCAACACCGAAGTTAGCTCCAACTGTAGTTGATTTTTTTTGATCGTTATCAAAATAACTATTGGTGCCGTAAGGGTTGTTTACGTTATTAGAAGAATCAATCCGGGTGACATTAAACCCGAGCCTCAATGCAACAGAGGGCGAAACAAAATACCGGAATTTGATCTGGTTAAGTGAATTGTTCAGGCTGATCTGTCCGTTAAACGGATTAACATTGAGCTCAGTAGTTAAACTTTTGGTAGTTGGCTTTAAGTTATTTGAGCTGTCAGTTTTTGTGGTTTGAGCGAAAGCTCCGAGGGTGGCAAATATACTTGCCATGATAAGTATAGTTCTTTTCATTGTTATGTAATAAGATTCGGGCGCAAATATATGATTAGGATCGAATTATATTACAATGAAATTTATTTTATAAATATTAAAATATGGTTTAGTTATTAACCACCCTTCGGAATTAGGATTATAATATTACTGTTGCATTGTTTTCGCCGGTGTAAGGCTCAGCAACTACTTTCTTAACCATGTGTTCGCTGTTCAGATTGCTGATGTTCAGGAAAGCTGAATAATCGCTGTTCAGGTTAGCTTCTGCGGTAGTACCTCCAATATCTGCCTTAGCGCGGTCATTTACTTTAACATTTACAGCATAAGCATCTAAACTTAATTGTGCTGATGCATTGTTGTACAGGCTTACGTTAAGCTCAAGAGCAGAAAGTTTACCAAATGATTTTACCTGTGCATTGTCATAAACAGATAAGTTGAACAGGTTGCTTACTGTAACCCAAACTACCAGTTTTTCGGCTTTGTAAGATGAGATGGTAAGTACGCCGTTTTTGTTTTGCACCAAAGCATTTTCTGAATAATACTTGTTGTAAACTTTTACCTGGTCGGTAGTGCCATCTGATAAGTAAAGCTCTACGTTGCCATGAACTTCGATTTTACTGATGTTACTGATCTCAGTTAAAACGGTAACGGCTTCACGGTCTTTGTTACCGGCAAATGCTGACTGGCTGATGCCAAGTACAGTTACTATTGCTATTGCGAGGGTTAAAATTGACTTCTTCATTGTGTTGATATTTAATGTTTTACTAATTGTTGTTCTTTTTTGACAGGGGTATGCCAAAATGGATGCCCATTAAATAACTATCTGATCATCAATAAAATAAAATTTTAAGTATTTGCCACATGTACGCTATCGTACAGTTTTTGTACGCAAGCGGACGGTCTTGGTTAGTTAATCGGTTAACCGGTGACCAGTGATTAGGTGCTTTTCGGGTGTTAAATTAATAGCTGATTAACTAGTCACTGATTAACCGATCACTGATTAACTAACCCCCTATTTAGAACATCTCCAAATTACATTTAAACAAAATACTGACACCATTTAGCTGCAATTTTTATAAATTCGCTGCTCGACTGAATATAGTAGGTCAGCTGACACCGAATTCGTTTATTTTACTAAAAAATCAATACCATGGCTTTTGATTTAGATATGATCAAAAAGGTTTATGATCGCTACAGCACCCGCGTGGCTGCTGCCCGTAAAGCGACCGGTAAACCACTTACCCTGACTGAAAAAATTTTATATGCCCACTTATCCGAAGGCGACGCACACAAGGCTTTTGCCCGTGGAGTGGATTATGTTGACTTTGCACCTGACCGCGTGGCGATGCAGGATGCAACTGCACAAATGGCGCTGCTGCAATTTATGCAGGCTGGCCGTCCAAAAGTTGCAGTCCCGTCTACCGTGCATTGTGATCACCTGATCCAGGCTAAAGTAGGTGCTGAAGCGGATTTGACCACAGCAAAAGATACCAACAAGGAAGTATATGATTTCCTGGCATCGGTATCCGATAAATATGGCATCGGTTTCTGGAAACCAGGTGCTGGTATCATTCACCAGGTGGTGTTAGAGAACTACGCTTTCCCGGGTGGTATGATGATCGGTACCGACTCGCACACACCTAATGCAGGTGGTTTGGGTATGATCGCTATCGGTGTTGGTGGCGCTGATGCTTGCGACGTGATGGCTGGTCTTCCATGGGAGCTAAAATTCCCTAAGCTGATCGGTGTAAAACTGACCGGCAAATTATCCGGCTGGACCTCAGCAAAAGACGTGATCCTGAAAGTTGCCGGTATCCTTACTGTAAAAGGTGGTACAGGCGCTATCGTTGAGTACTTTGGCGAAGGTGCACGTTCATTATCAGCAACCGGTAAAGGCACTATCTGTAATATGGGTGCCGAAATTGGTGCTACTACTTCAGTATTCGGTTATGACGAGAAAGCTGCCATTTACCTGAGAGGAACAAAACGTGAAGAAATTGCTGCATTGGCAGACGCTATAAAAGAACATTTAACAGGAGATGCAGAAGTTTATGCTAATCCAGAGCAATATTTTGACCAGGTGATCGAGATCAACCTGAGCGAACTGGAACCACATGTAAACGGTCCGTTCACACCAGACCTGGCATGGCCGATCTCAAAATTTGCTGCAGCAGTTAAAGAAAACAATTGGCCTGCAGCTTTAGAAGTTGGTTTGATAGGTTCATGCACTAACTCATCTTATGAAGATATCACCCGTGCAGCGTCTATCGCTCAACAGGCGGTTGATAAACACCTGAAAACCAAAGCTGAATTTACCATTACTCCGGGTTCTGAACAGGTACGTTATACAGTTGACCGTGATGGCTACCTGGATACTTTTGCAGAAATGGGTGGTGTGGTATTGGCAAATGCCTGTGGCCCTTGTATCGGCCAGTGGGCTCGTCATACAAACGATCCTAACCGTAAGAATTCTATTATTACCTCGTTCAACCGCAACTTTGCAAAACGTAACGATGGTAACCCTAATACCCATGCTTTCGTGGCATCACCAGAAATTGTAACTGCATTTGCAATATCAGGCGATCTGACCTTCAATCCATTGACAGACACCCTGACCAACGACAAAGGCGAGCAAGTAAAACTGGACGAGCCGCAAGGTATCGAAATGCCGATAAAAAGCTATGCAGTAGAAGATGCAGGCTATCAGGCACCAGCCGAAGACGGCAGCAAGGTAGAAGTGAAGGTTGATCCTAACTCATCACGTTTGCAATTGCTCGATCCGTTTGCTGCATGGGAAGGCACAGACCTTAGCGGTTTGAAACTCCTGATCAAAGCAAAAGGCAAATGTACTACTGACCATATTTCTATGGCTGGCCCATGGTTGAAATTCCGCGGGCATTTGGACAATATTTCCAACAATATGCTGATCGGCGCGATTAACTATTATAATGGTTTGGCTGATAGTGTTAAAAATGAATTGACAGGCGAATATGGTCCTGTACCTGCTACTCAGCGCGATTATAAAGCGCATGGTATCGGAACAATAGTAGTAGGCGACGAAAACTATGGTGAAGGCTCATCACGCGAGCATGCTGCAATGGAACCACGCCACCTGGGAGTGCGCGTTATATTGGTAAAATCATTTGCACGTATCCACGAAACTAACCTGAAGAAACAAGGTATGCTGGGCATCACTTTTGCCGATCCGGCAGACTATGATAAAGTTCAGGAAGATGACAGCATCGATATCCAGGGCTTAACCAGCTTTGCTCCGGGCAAGCAGTTAACTGTAGTGCTGCACCATAAAGATGGGTCTTCTGATTCATTTGCTGTAAACCATACCTACAATGCTCAGCAGATAGAATGGTTTAAGGCTGGTGGTGCACTGAATATCATCCGCAAGCAAATGGCAAATTAAAATTTCGGAATTCGGAATTTCGATTTCAGATTTATGATCTTATACAAGCCTCTCCTAAATGGGAGAGGCTTTTTTGTTATCTGACCCCGACACAATTAAAAGGCTAATCATAATTTTTCAAATCCTGATAATCCCTCAATCGTGTTCTTAATTATCCTTAACGTATGTTAAACGGCGAAATATGGATGAACTTAAGCCGTTCATACAGCTCAACTAAAACACAAAAACACAATGAAAAAAGCACTTCTTTTAATCGCAGTATTATTTTTAACAGCATTAGCTTCTTATGCACAAACTGAAAAAGGCAGCCAGACGCTGGGGGTCGATTTAGGATTTACCTACCTTAACTCTACTGGCATAACTGTTAATCCTTATGATAATTCAAATTATAATTCAAGCAATAAGTCGACAAGATTTAATATAGGACCTTCTTATAGTTATTTCATTGGAGATAAACTGGATTTGGGTACATCGCTATCTTATAGTCAAAATACATATAGCTATCCTCCGGGCAATAATTTAGAAAAGCAGTCGGAACGAGATTTCGGTGGAGCCATTTATTTGAGAAAATACTTTATGTTTCAGGAAAAGATAGGTCTGCGTGCCGGGCCACGAGTTGGTTATTATCACGATGTAAATAAAACAACTTATGGGCCATCCATGGCTATTTATAATGAGAATACTACAACTGACAATTTTGTTGGTGGCCTTAATCTCGATCTGGTGTACTATCCGTCAAAACATCTTGGCTTTACAGCGTCTCTGGCCAACCTGTATTACACACATTATAAATCAAATTCCGGTACTCAGGGTAATGCAAAGGGCGATAATTTTAATGCTTCGTTTATCAATGACGGATTATCATTGTCGATATTTTATGCATTTGGCAGATAAAAACGTGTAATAATATTATTACTTATTATTCACTAAACCTTCTGATTATAAAGCAATCATAGCTTTTATAAAAATATTCAGCCATGAAAAACTTATTGCTTATCTTCAGTATAGCACTGTTTACCGCTTGTGGTACGATACAGCCACATTATTTTGGCGATAAATTGCCACCAACTACTTCGGTTGACCTGTTTTATTCGGCCCATGATGTTAAACAACCTTACAAGGTAATAGGTCATTTAACGATGGACAACTTAGGACAGGAAGCCGTTAAATCCAAGATGTTGGACTATGCTAAAACAATTGGTGCGGACGCTATTGTCATCACGGGAAATACAATAGACGATGGTGGAAAAACCGGATCGGATATAGTAAATGCTGATGCATTAAAATACGAAAAGCAGTAGATTTTTCTCCGGATACGACTCAGGCCTTCCATTTGGAAGGCCTTTTTTGTTTCTAAGCAGCCCGCGTGAATATTAAAAATCAGTTATGATTTTTAATCAAAACATATCTTTTTCTCTCCCATATTTTCGCCTGTTTTAAGTGTTAAAACACACATAAGCAGCGAGTTAAATCAATAGAAATATTGACGAAAAATACTCTTTAGATAGTGCTTGTAACTTATTAATCCTTAACCTGTAATTAGGAAATTTCCAGCTGAAAAATTTATTTAAACAATTGTGAAATTCAGATTATTCTTTACTATATTTATGCGTCAACCTTATTAATATGTTTAACCGGACTTTGCTACTCATTTTGCTCGTTTTGAGCAGTACCATAAGTTTTTGCCAGGTTAAGGAAATTGTGGAGCGGGATGTACGGCACATCAGATATTTGCCTTATGGGCAATTTGGCTCCGGCCAATGGCAAAAAGAAGAACGCATCAATGCCAGGTACCGGAAAGAGAACCCAGCTTACCACGAAGTTTTAGCATTAGACACAGCAGCTATCCCTTACCTGATCGACATGATCAGCGATAGCACAGAGGCCAACATACGCGTACCCTGCGCAGCTCATAATCTAAAAGTGGGGGATGTTGCTTTTGCCTTATTAAATGATATTATCGTAATCCCATGGCATACAGTAACCGGCGAGGACTGGAACTCCTACAGCTGCGATGCCCTGCCTGATGGCGGATGGGGATATCTGTATTATCAGCGCGTAAAGTTTAAGAACCAGTTGAAGATGTTTTTTGCGAGCCAGCAGGGGAGAGTATGGCTGAGCATGTTTAAAGACAAAACTCTGGACAGGGAAACGAAAGCCCGTATGGCTAAAAGATTTAAAAGCCTCTCACTTGCTCCTACAGAAGTTGCGTCAACAACGGGAGAATGAGGATAATTATCTGAATTAATTGGGTGTCATGCTGAGGCACTCGAAGCATGGTGCGCAAAGACCCCTGCAAACTGCCAACTCGTAACTGCAAACTTATTGTCCCTTCCTCAACCTCTTCAACACCAGCAAATTCAACGCATTCTTACTATACCCCGTAATATTTTTCTGATACAAATTCACCAGCTTATCATAGTATAATATCACCACCGGCGATTGCTCCATTACCAGGTTATCCATTTGTTGGTACAGGGCATAACGTTTGGCTTTATCCGGTTCATGGTACGATTCATCAAAAAGGTGATCGAATTTTTTATTGTTAAAGCCGGTATAATTCGGTCCCCATGGTATTTTGTTTTTGGAGTAGAAAACGGAGAGATAATTTTCGCCATCCGGGTAATCAGCTATCCACGAGCCATAGAAAAAATTAACCCCATTTTTTGATACCAGTTCGCGCAGGCTTGCTCCCTGGGTTATTTCCACGCGGGTGTGTATGCCTACCTGGTCCAGTTGCCCTTGCACATATTCAATCAGGTCGCGGTAACCAACTGTAGTGGTAAGCAATATATCGGGCAGATTTTTACCATTAGGGAAACCCGCCTCTGCCAATAGTTCACGGGATTTTTCCGGATTGTAGATATATCCTTTTACCTTTTGTGCATCAAAACCAGGCATACCCGCGGGGATAAATCCTGCGCTACCGGCCGTGGCCATGCTGTTGCGCAGGTATTTGATCATCTTTTGCTTATCAATAGCATAATTAATGGCCTGTCGTATCTTTAAAATCTTCAACGGACTACCTTTAACTATCGGTAACGTGGTATCCACCAGCATACCCAGGTACATGGTATTAAGATATGGCCCCGAATTAAGGGTGAACTTACCTTTATACTTTTGTGTCATTTGCCCCGACTTGGTAAGAATATCGTCGCGGTAGCTGCCGTCAATATCATTTAGGAAATCGATCTTACCGGTCACAAACTCCATAAAGGCCGTTTGTTTGTCCCCTATAAATGTAGCGCGAATAGCATTCAGGTGGGGCATAGGGCTGCCATCTTTATCCTTTTCCCAATATTTTTCATTTTTCAGGAGAACCATCACTTCACCCTCTTTCCAGTATTTAAACTTAAAAGGGCCTGTCCCAACCGGATGGTTCCGGAAATCCTTGCCATAATAATCTACCACTTCATGAGGAACGACATCAGCGTACTGGGCAGTAAGCAGGCTCAGCAATGGCGGAAAAGGTTGTTTTAGTTTGATGATAAATGTGCTGTCATTTGGTGCACTAAAGGATTGTTTGCCCTCAACCTTATCGCTGAATATCCAAGATCCTGATGAAGCCACTTTTGGATCGATAAGTCTGCCGAAGCTATACACAAAGTCCGAGGCCACCGCCTGGCGTCCTTTACCATCTTTAAATAAAGGATCATCATGAAAATACACATCATTGCGGAGGTGGAAAATGTAAGTCAGCCCATTTTCTGATACCTGCCAGCTTTTGGCAACACAGGGTTGAATATTAAGACTGTCATCCACCTGAACCAACCCGTTGTAAATCTGGTTATCCATCCAGGTAGTGTTCTGGTTGCGGCAAAAGGCGGGATCGAGTGAGGTGAGCCCTTCATCCAGGTTGATGTTAAAAACTGTTTTTCCTTTAGACGGATCATTGCTATGGCAAGAAAATAAGAAAAGGAGAAAGGTGAAAGGTAAAAGGTAAAAGTTCAACCTCGAAAGTCGCTTTCTGCTTTGCGCTTCCTGCTTTACGCTTGAGATCAGTTTATTCATCACGACTAAGATAGTTTTTTGAGGTGAAAGCTTAAAGGAGAAAGGTAAAAGGGTGCTTTTGAATGAAAAGACCTTTCGCCCTTCACCTTTTCCCTTTCACCTTACCAAGAAAACTTTAAATTTGAAGCACGCGTTTAAATACCCCAATGGTAAGATTTACACTAAATCTGTTTATTATCCTTCTGTGTATCGTTTTTGTGAGCGGCATGTACGGCTGCAAGCATGAACTGATATCGCCAACAAATGTGGTGGATAGCTCGGTAGTAGCAGGCAGCGATACAGCAGGTTTAGTAAACGGAACCGGGAAAGCGGTAAAATTCAATCATCCTTTTGGCTTGGCAGTTGATGCTAATGGCAACTTATACATTGCAGATGAAGGCAACAACGTCATCCGCAAAATGGATAGTACGGGTTTGGTCAGCACTTTTGCCGGTATAGGCGGAGTGAAAGGATCGGCTAATGGGGTGGATAGCCTGGCGACTTTTAATAAGCCGTTTGGCGTAGCAACTGATGTAGCAGGAAACGTGTACGTAGCCGATGCAGGTAATAACCAGATCAGGATGATTGGTACTGCAGGCATGGTAAGCACTTTTGCAGGTACAGGGATTGCCGGTGCATCTGATGTTGCAGATTCTGTTTCCTTTAATTCACCTTTGGGTGTAGCTGTTGACGGCACCGGAAATGTGTATGTGGCCGATTATGAGAATAACCTGATACGCAAGATTACACAGGCAGGCGTGGTAAGTACGCTGGCAGGTTCAGGCGCCCAGGGTGCTGACGACGGTCTGGATACTGCAGCTACCTTTAACTTACCCGAAGCGTTAGCTGTTGATGCCGCAGGTAATGTGTATGTAGCTGATAACGGCAATAATTTAATACGAAAAGTTACTCCGATTGGTCAGGTAAGTACGTTTGCCGGCAGCGGCCAGCCTGGTAGCGGTGACGGCACAGGCAACGCAGCAAGTTTTAACTCACCATTTGGAATAGCCATCGATGCTAACGGCAATTTGTATGTAGCCGATTCGGGTAATAATCTGATCCGTAAGATAACACCCGGGGGAGTGGTTACTACCATTGCAGGCAGCGGCTCAAAAGGCGCAAATGACGGAACGGGCAAGGCTGCAAGCTTCAATACCCCATCAGGTATTGCAATTGATAAATCGGGTAATATCTATGTAGCTGATGAAAACAACAATCTTATCAGGAAAATAACACAGGCAGGCGCAGTAACCACTATCTCAAAAGCTCACATTAATAGTCAGTTAAAAACTGTTGTCAGACCCCAAAAAATCAGATAAATATCTGAGGTTCTCGTTCTCTGTTTTTCGCCTAATTATTAATTTGTTTCTCTATGGTTAACAAAAGTTGAAAACTCTACAGAAATTATAGATTAATTAGGAAAATTAGAGTGTAAAGTTTACATTTGATATAATACCGACAATTATAAACTAAATCGCCTGATTTTCAATGGTTTCAAAAGATGAATTAAAGGGCATTTACGCCATGCTTCCGACTGAGAAGCTCATGGAAATTATTGATAATAAGTTCGGTTACACGGAGTTAGCTGTTTCTGTAGCTTTTGAAGAATTGGCAAGCAGGAGTATTTCGGAAGAAGAAATAAAAAACTATAAGTTTAAACAGTTAGAGAAGCTCAATAAATACATCAAAAATAACATTTCGCACGACCTGGCATTTGCCGAGAAAAACCTGTTCTATTTCCTTTTCATTCCATTATTTACTTTTCCTTTTAAGCACGGTTTTAAGGAAAAAGGTTATTCGTTAAAAGTGAGACAGGCAAACTATTATACGATTTTCGGATTTATCTTTTTCGCGATGGCCTCATGGTTTCTATACCGGGGGATGTCCAACCTATTTGTAATGGCTTTCTGGCTTGGGGGATTCATCCCGGCTTATATGATGGATGAATTATTTAACCGCCAGCGTCAGATACGCAAGCTTCAAAAACTGTTCGGTTCGCTTCAGCCCGAAGAATCACGCGGAGAGCAGGACGCCTGACCCCTTTTCCTTTCAAAATAAGAACGATGTCATTTCGATGAGCTGCTCGGGCTGAGTAGTGGAGCGAAGAGAAATCTTATACACCCTGCGAAGTCTGCGAGTCGCTGGTATAAGTTTTCTCCTCACCCCAAGGATCAATTCCAACCCTGTTCGTTCGTATGACATTGGTTTTGTTAGTTGGTAAAAATTGTTTTTATTCCTGATAATTCCCCCTGAACGGGGGATTAGCAGATCGTTTAGCAGAAGTATCTTTGATCAGGCTAATGTAGATGCATGCTAATAAGATCAGTTAATTTAATTGTCTTTACATTATTCTTTAGCGGAGCTGTCGCCCAGGTGTCATACCCCGGTGGGCAGCTCCCTTCTGATACACCTCAACTCTTCGCGAAAAGCTGACACGATTTTAGGATTAAAATGATTTTCATGAGGAAGGAATCATTTTAATCCTAAAAATCCTTTAATCGTGTCAGAATTGAAAGTATATAAACGCCTTACTGGTTCCCTGGCTTAAAATAATCAGTATCAGCATCCCTGCCCATATGATACTCACCGCCCACGGTGGCATCTTTGATACAGATTTCAGGAAAGTCGTATTCCGCATAGACCAGTGAACGATCAGCATAATGCCGATTACTACAAATACCTTGATAATATCCATGGTTGTCAATAAAGGAGGTCCGACAGGGGCTAGTCTGCCCGACATGGAAGCCAGGAGCAATCCGGCGCTGCTGAATGTTGTGGAACGGAAAAATACCCAGGTTATGCAGATCAATATAAAAGTGAGCAGCGCATAAACAAAACTGGCAGATTTTTTACCGATCAATGGCGGACCGAAAGAAGCGGTAACGACCACGGGTTGGGGCGTATCCTCAGCTGGGGCATTCGATACTTTAGAACGACTGTCGCGAATGGCTTTTTCAATCCACAGATATACACCGTGCAAACCGCCCCATGCTACAAATGTCCAGTTGGCACCATGCCACAAACCGCCGATGAGCATGGTGATCATCAGATTGATGTAAGTACGAAATTTCCCTTTACGATTGCCGCCAAGTGGAATATACAGGTAATCGCGTAACCAGGAAGAAAGGGTGATATGCCATCTGCGCCAGAAATCGGAAAAGCCGACTGCGCCGTACGGGCATAAAAAGTTCTGCGGCAGAATAAAACCAAGACACATCGCAACACCAATTGCGGAAGTTGAATATCCTGCAAAATCAAAAAATATCTGTCCGGAAAAGGCCAGTACTCCTGCCCAGGCATCAAGCGGTCCAATTGGTATCCCGGCGCCAAAAACCGTATCAGCGGTAGATGAAAGCAGCGTGTCGGCGCATACTACCTTCATGAATAAACCTAGCGTTAAAAGCATCAGCCCATCTAACAGTTGCTGTTTGGTTGCTTTGCGTGGTGTTTCAAACTGTGGTACCAGTTGCGGCGGACGAACAATTGGCCCCGCCACCAGGTGAGGGAAGAAGGTAACAAACAAGGCAAAATCAAGCATGGATTTTACCGGTTCACTTTTCTTTTTATACATATCCACAGTGTAGCAAAGCGTAGTAAATGTGTAGAATGAAATACCGGCCGGAAGGATAATATTCGGTTTAGCCGGGTGGAAATCGATACCTAATAAGTTCGTCAGCTGAACAAAGTTTTCGAGGATAAAGCCGCCATATTTAAAGAAGCACAGCATGCCAAGGTTACCGATCAGACTGATTACCAGCAATAGTCTTCGCTTGTAAATGTTAGGCTGGGTATATAACGCCCGGCCAACAAAGAAATCTACAACAGTTGATAGCCACAATAATAATATAAATGGTGGGTTCCAGGCCGCATAGAACATGTAACTGGCTATTAGCAGGTTGATCTTTTTTGCCCTCCATGATATAGGAAGATTATGCAATAGCAGCATAATAGCAAAAAATGCGATGAAGGTATATGAGTTAAAAACCATGGTGCAGGGAGTTTTTATTAGTTAGGTTAGAAACTGTTTTGGCAGGTTGGTTAAAACTCCAGCCTTTTTCTTTTTCGAGTATGTTGATGAGGTTTTCAGTGTAGATCACTGCACCGGCCTGACTCAAATGCGAAAGTTCAGGGCAATCAAGCTTAGCCATAGCAGGATAATCAGCAAAAAAGATTCCTTTACAGCCGGTTTCTGCTATAAGCCTGTCCCAATACACTTTTCGCGGGTAATGTTTCTGTTCCCATGCCCATAGGAAGCCGGTAGACGGTGGCCGTACAAACAGCACATCGCCGCCCCTGGCCCTGATCTTATTTACATCATTTTTTACAGATAATATGGTAGAGTCAAGGTCTTTTCCGTTCATAGGTGGCGTAGGGTCTCCCAGTAACATTGCCCAGATTGCTTTGACCTGGTTGTGCTGATTGGTGTCGGCTACAAATTCAGGCGTCATAATATTCTGCCGGTCGTACACTGTGCGGCTAAAACCCGAAGGGAAATCCAAGAATGGGTAAACTCCCGGCCGGTCTTTTACGTGGAGCCGCCCCAGTAATGCATTCAGGGCATAGCGGCCTTCATTCAAAAATACCAGGTGGGATTCTAAGGGTTTATCCAGCACAAAGCTTACTTTTTGCGCAGGGGTCCGTTTTTTATAATAGGATACAAAGGCGTCGGGGTAGCTATTGCCACGGTGACTGAAGAATAGAAATTCCACAACATCTACAATTAACTTGCCCTTAAAATTGGTGTCATTAGCAAGATCGGTCAAAAAATGGCGGGGAGAAGAGGCCACCATTGCTAACTGCACAGCATGAGTGCCCGTTTGCTTTTCCCATGTGGAAATGTCGAGGTCATATTTCATGCGCGAAGAGCCGGTGAATACGGTAGCTTTGTCAGAAGGTTCGTAAGCCATTGCCCGGCTATGTGCCCATAACTCAGGTCCGTCATCATAATCTGCAACTCCGCCTGCATTTCTGAGATAAAGCTCGAGGGAAACAAAAAAAGCGAGAGCAATAATTACAGCTGCTACAGCTGTTTTAACAGTAATATGGGTTTGCATAGTCGAAAAATTTAAAGTCCGGAAAAAGTATCAGCACAATAAAAATTCCATCACATGCTATTGCATCAATAGCATAACATCAACTAGGGGTAATAAAAGTGTTAGCGTTATATAAGATATAATAAGGTTCTCTAAATTAGGTATTTAAATATAAAAAACAAATATATTTTATACCAAATAATATTTATTATTACAATATTCATAGAGTTGATTGTGTGAGTAGTTGATTATGTTGAATAAATAATAAATTAAACCATCAACTGCTCAACTACTTAACCAATCAACAAATTTCCTATCTTGGTCTTCATAAAACCTGTCACAATGAAAAGAATATTCCTTATAGCTGTCGTTTTAATTTGTTCCTGCAGCCATTTCGATCACCGCTCAAACCAACAGAAAGCAGAAGATTTGGCCAGGCATTATCTTGATTCAGCATTAAAAGGTCAAGGCGATTTTAAAGCCATCAAGTTCGGTAAAGTGGATTCTCTTTTAGAAGCTACCTCAAAAAGCAAGCGCCAGATCGGCTGGTCGCTTTATGCTTCTTACCAGGGTAATGATGCCTATGGCGCTTATGAGGTGCATAGAGTGATCTTGAAGATTGACTCAGGCTTTTCTAAGGTGTTGACGGTAAGTGATTATAGGCCTTAGGTTAAGGTTGTATTGGTTGTAGCGGTTGTATTGGTTGAAGTAGTAGAGTTTACAACATTTACACATTAAAAATTAATACAACCAGTACAACCAATACAACTTCTACAACCAATAATTCCACTCAAAAACTTGCAATTATATAAGTACTTATATAAATTGCACAATGAATTTCTATGAGAGCCTTGGCTATCTTGTTTTGGGTAGCCGGTTAAGGCGTTTGAGCGAATCCTTTTTGTCCGAAATAAACAAAACTTACCAGGCTGCAGGCATTGAGTTTGATGCCAGTTGGTTTCCTGTGTTTTATCTTTTACTGAATAATGGTACCCTATCTATCAAAGAGCTAAGCGATACGATAGGCGTATCCCATCCGGCAGCAAGTCAACTTGTGGCCAACCTCAAGAACAGGAAACTCATAAAAACTACAACCGCTGCTGATGATGGTCGCAGGCAACTGGTGCAGCTAACAAAAGCCGGTCATGCTTTGCTTGATCGTATCCTGCCAATTTGGGAAGCCATGAGTCAGGCTATGGAAGATCTTACTGATGCCGAGCCTGAATGCCAGCACCTGTTGCCTGCTATAACCGCTCTTGAGAATAAGTTCCGTTCGGTAAGCCTGTCAGAGAAGATAAGCGAAAAATTGTCCACCCTAAAACATGCCGATCATGGAAAAGTCCTTTAATTATGGCACCGGGCATTTAACCATTGGCACCTGCCTGGATATTGCTTCGGGTAAGGTAAAGGGAATTATTGGATCCGCTGCACATGCTAATATCCGTGCATCATGGCTGGAAGTAGGGAAGATTGTAGAAAGAGAGATACCTGTCTATGGTATCAATACAGGCTTTGGCCCTTTATGCAATACGCACATCCCTGAAGAAGATACCTGTACGCTGCAATATAATCTGCTCAAAAGTCACAGCGTTGGTGTAGGTAAACCTATCCCAACAGAAATTGCCAAGCTGATGCTGATCACTAAAGTGCATGCATTGGCGCAAGGCTATTCAGGTATATCAATGCCAACCATTGAGCGTATCATCTGGCATATTGATAATGATGTCATCCCGGTTGTTCCTGAAAAAGGATCAGTGGGCGCTTCCGGCGATTTGGCTCCTTTAGCTCACCTGTTTTTACCCTTGATTGGTCTTGGTGAAGTAGAGGAAAACGGCAAGATGGTACCGACATCCGAAATGCTGAAAAAAAATGGACTGCAACCTATAAAGCTTGGCCCGAAAGAAGGTTTAGCGTTGATCAATGGCACTCAATTCATCTTGTCGTTTGCTATAAAAGCAGTTCAACGCCTGCACCGGGTTTTGCAAACGGCGGATATTATAGGAGCGATGTCATTGGAAGGACTGATGGGTTCAGCTCGGCCATTTGATCCGCGCCTGCATAATATCCGTCCTTTTAAAGGAACCCGGTTTGTAGCCCATCGTTTATTCACTTTACTGGAGCATTCAGAAATATTAAACTCTCATGTGGATTGCGACCGCGTGCAAGACCCTTATTCGCTGCGTTGTATCCCGCAAGTGCATGGCGCCTCAAGAAATGCCTGGTTACATTTAAAGGAGTTGACAGAGATCGAGCTAAACTCAGTGACCGATAATCCAATTGTTTTTAATGCCGACGATACTATCAGCGGTGGAAACTTCCACGGTCAGCCGTTGGCTTTGCCTTTGGATTATGCTACCGTCGCTGCTGCCGAGATAGGCAATATAGCCGATCGCCGCTGTTACCTGATGAGTGAAGGTCGGTATGGTTTACCAAAATTATTGGTTCCCGATGCTGGTTTAAATTCTGGCTTGATGATTCCGCAATACACCACCGCTGCATTAGTGACTGAGAATAAAACCCTGTGCTTTCCTGCAAGTGCCGACAGCGTACCAACCTCATTAGGTCAGGAGGACCACGTATCAATGGGTTCTGTAAGCGGACGGAAACTGCATCAGGTATTAGATAACATTGAATACATTCAGGCTATCGAACTGTTGTATGCGGTGCAGGCCATGGATTTCCGGCGACCATTAAAATCGACCCCGGTATTGGAAGCCTGTCATAATTATGTGCGCGAGCATGTGCCCTTTATTAACGACGACCGCATTTTTGCCGACGACATCAAACAATTGCATAAAATTATTTGTGATGGTTCATTACTCAGGATAGTGAACTCCATTGCTGAGAAAAACGATATAAAACTGGATAACGATGACGAGTTCAGAATTTATTAAGACTTACGCCAACCACCCGGTTTACAAAGCGCCAAGAGGGATGCAACTGCACGCCAAAAGCTGGCAAACGGAAGCGCCCTTACGCATGCTGCTGAACAACCTCGACGGCCAGGTGGCTGAAAATCCGGATGAACTGGTAGTGTATGGCGGCATTGGTCAGGCTGCGCGTAACCAGGAATCATTGCGAAAGATCATTGAGTTATTGTTGGAACTAGATGAAGATCATTCATTACTGATCCAGTCAGGTAAGCCGGTGGGTATCATCCGCAGTCACCCTGAAGCACCGCGTGTGCTGATCGCCAATAGTAACCTGGTACCTGCATGGGCCACATGGGAGCATTTTAATGAACTGCGCGCCAAAGGCCTGATGATGTTTGGGCAGATGACTGCCGGTAGCTGGATATACATCGGTACGCAAGGCATTTTGCAGGGTACTTATGAGACTTTTGTAGAATGCGGTCGCCAGCATTTTAATAATGATCTTAAAGGCAAGCTCATCGTCAGTGCCGGATTAGGCGGAATGGGTGGCGCTCAACCGTTAGCGGCTACTATGGCGGGCGCTGTGTTTTTAGGTGCTGATGTAGATGAATCGCGTATACAAAAACGCGTTGATACCAAATACATCGATCGGATGACACACTCTTACGAAGAAGCCATCGAATGGGTAAAAGATGCAATGGAGTTGGGCGAAGAATTATCGGTAGGACTGGTAAGCGATGCCGGCGATTTGCTCGATCGCCTGATAAAAGATAACATCGTGCCACACATGCTCACCGACCAAACATCGGCCCACGATCCATTGAATGGATATATTCCAAATGGATTATCGCTTACACTGGCATCTGTACTGCGTAAAAGCGACCCCGAAGAGTATAAACGTCTTTCGCTTAAAAGCATGGCGCGTCATGTGGGCTTGATGCTCGATTTGCAGGCGATGGGTGCCATAACATTTGATTACGGTAACAACCTGCGAGAGTTTGCCCGCCAGGGTGGTGAACTTGCTGCATTTGATTTCCCCGGATTCACGCCGGCTTATATCCGCCCGCTATTTTGTGAAGGAAAAGGGCCGTTCAGGTGGGTCGCGTTATCAGGCGATCCGGAAGATATTTATACAACTGACAGAGCATTAATAGAGGCCTTCCCCGAAAATAAACACCTGATCAACTGGCTCAAAAAAGCGCAGGAAAGGATCGCTTTTCAAGGCTTGCCAGCACGTATTTGCTGGCTGGGCATGGGTGAGCGTGAGAAAGCGGGACTAATATTTAATGAACTGGTAGCAAGCGGAAAAGTAAAAGGCCCGATAGTGATCGGCCGCGACCATTTGGATTGCGGCTCGGTAGCGTCGCCTAACCGCGAAACCGAAGCCATGAAAGACGGCTCAGATGCCGTATCCGACTGGCCGCTGCTCAACCTGATGGCGAATACTTCGGGAGGGGCAACATGGGTATCTTTTCACCATGGCGGCGGGGTTGGCATGGGCTACTCACAGCATGCCGGTATGGTGATAGTAGCCGATGGCACAGAGCGAGCAGCAAAATGTTTGAAAAGGGTATTATACAATGATCCGGCCATGGGGATATTCAGGCATACCGATGCCGGGTATGAGGAGGCGGAGGAAACGGCAGAGAGGTTTGGATTGAAAATATAGATAGATGAGCTTCACAAATAAAAAAACTGTCATGCTGAACTTGTTTCAGCACCCCACATGCTAGATATGTAACATGCTGGGTGTGCTGCATAGCGCCGGCCTGTCCTGTGGGTTCCCGAAACAAGTTCGGGATGACATATTGGGATAAACAAAATAAAAATTGATGAAAAAACTCATCGGTCCATTTACGCAACTCCTTCCTTTATCGGGATTACCGATGAAAGGCTCGATTGCGGATGACAAATTGCAGATCATCCCGCAAGGAGGCGTATTGACCGATGACGGATTGATAACAGAAGTCGGAGATTTTGAGGCTCTAAAAAGATCAAAACCCGATGCGCAAATAGAAGAAATATCCGGAGATCACGTTTTGCTTCCCGGCTTTGTTGATTGCCACACACATTTATGTTTTGCAGGCAGCCGAGCAAAGGATTACGCCCTGCGCATTGCCGGTAAAAGCTATCTGGAAATTGCTAAATCTGGAGGTGGTATCTGGGATTCGGTAACGCAAACCCGTAAAGCCAGCAAAGATGAGTTGGTCGATCTGCTCCTGCAAAGGGTAGATCAGCATGCCAAAAATGGCATCACCACCATCGAAGTAAAAAGCGGCTACGGCTTAAGGGTTGAAGAAGAACTGAAGCAACTACAAGCCATTAAAGAAGCAGCCGAAAAAAGCAAAGCTGACCTCATCCCCACCTGCCTTGCGACACATATCTTGCCAAAAGACTTTAATGGTCCCGTAGAAGAATACTTAGAGGTGATACTAAATAAACTCCTCCCCAAAATAAAAAACGATAACCTGGCTAACCGGGTAGATATATTTATTGAAGACGGCGCTTTCAACACCGCCAATGCTGCCTGCTATTTAGAGGTGGCCAAGAAAATGGGCTTTGATATCACCGTTCATGCCGACCAGTTCAGCACCGGCGGCAGCGAAGTGGCGGTGAACGTCGGTGCTGTATCTGCCGATCACCTCGAGGCCAGCGGAGAAGAAGAAATTAAACGAATAGCTGCTTCCGAAACGGTTGCAGTTGCATTGCCGGGCGCTTCCTTAGGTTTGGGTATGGGTTTTGCCCCTGCGCGACATTTATTAAACGCAGGGGCGTGCCTGGCCATCGCCAGCGACTGGAACCCCGGCTCGGCCCCCATGGGCGATTTGCTGATGCAGGCCTCCATACTAAGCACCTACGAAAAGCTAACCACCGCCGAAACCTTCGCCGCCCTCACCTTCCGCGCCGCCAAAGCTCTAAATTTGCACGACCGCGGCGTTCTAGAAAAAGGTAAATTGGCGGATATGCAGGCTTATCCAACCAACGATTACCGCGAGATACTATATCATCAAGGGAAATTGAAACCAATTAAAATATATAAGAAAGGAGAAGCGATATGAGTTCTATTTCGAATTTGTTATCTCATATCTCAAATCCCACATCTCAAATCTTCTAAAACCATGCAGTTAATAGAATGTGTACCAAATTTCAGCGAAGGCCGCGACCCGAATGTCATCAAACAGATCACCGATGCGGTGGAAGCTGTTGAAGGCGTGCGGTTGCTGAATGTTGATCCCGGTAAGGCCACAAACCGTACGGTAGTAACCTTTGTTGGCGAACCCGAGCAGGTGATAGAAGCGGCATACAAGGCTATAAAAAAGGCCGGTGAAGTGATCGATATGAGCAAACATACCGGCGAGCATCCCCGCATGGGCGCTACCGATGTTTGTCCGCTGATACCTATTAGTAACATCAGCATGGAGGAAACGGCGGAGTATGCCCGTAGACTGGCGGAGCGCGTTGGCACAGAGTTGAACCTGCCCGTTTATTTGTATGAGTATGCCCAGCCGGATAAGAAACGCAGCAACCTGTCGGTGATCCGTGCGGGAGAGTATGAAGGATTTTTTAAGAAGATAACGCAACCGGAGTGGAAGCCCGACTTCGGTCCGGCGGAGTTTGATGCCAGGCGTGGGGCCACGGTGATTGGGGCGCGCGATTTCCTGGTAGCTTATAACGTCAACCTGAACACAACCTCAGTACGTCGTGCCAATTCCATTGCTTTTGACGTGCGCGAAGCAGGCCGCATAATGCGCGAAGGCGACCCCATCAACGGCAAGATCATCAATGATGAAAATGGTAAACCGCGTACCATCCCCGGTTCGCTCAAATCGGTAAAGGCCATCGGCTGGTATATTGAGGAGTATGGCGTGGCGCAGATATCCATGAACCTCACCAATATCCAGGTAACGCCCGTTCACAAGGCGTTCGACGAGGTGTGCACCAAAGCCAACGACCGCGGCATACGCGTAACCGGCAGCGAACTGGTGGGACTTATCCCCCTCAAATCCATGCTGGATGCCGGAAAGTATTTCCTTGCCAAACAACAACGTTCAACCGGCGTAAGCGAGAAAGAACTCATCCGCATTGCCATCAAATCAATGGGATTGGATGAACTGGGCCCTTTCAACCCAGAAGAACGCATCATTGAATACCTGCTAAAAGACAAGGCCGACAGCAAGCTCATCAGCATGAGCCTAACCGACTTTGCCGACGAAACGGCCAGCGAAAGTCCTGCGCCGGGTGGTGGTTCCATCTCCGCTTATGTGGGTGCGCTTGGCGCGTCACTGGCGGCTATGGTGGCCAACCTGTCCTCACATAAAAAGGGTTGGGACGACCGCTGGAAAGAGTTCAGCGGCTGGGCCGAACGCGGGCAGCATTACAAAAACGAGTTGGTGCGACTGGTTGACCAGGATACCCTGGCCTTTAACCAGATCATGACCTCATTTGCCCTCCCCAAAACAACTGACGAGGAAAAGACAGCCCGCACCGAAGCCATACAACTAGCCACCAAACTGGCCATCGAAGTGCCGTTTAAAGTAATGAAGGCCGCTTACCAAAGCATGGAAGTAATAAAAGCCATGGCCGAAACCGGCAACCCCAACTCGGTAACCGACGCCGGCGTAGCTGCCCTCTGCGCCCG
>NZ_DATCRU010000005.1:0-113257 GCF_036568825.1 Mucilaginibacter sp.
CGATGAGATAGGATATATGGCGTTCTTTATTGATACTGAAGAGAATGTGGTGGGGATACATTCAAATGGATAATATTTCGGATTTCGAATTTTCGATTTCGGATTTAATCAAAAAAATTCCGAAATCACAATTCCGCATTCCGAAATCAAACGTCACCATCCTCCCTTTAATCCTTCTTTTAACGCGTTCTGGTAATTCTTCAAATCAAATGAATACAGGTAGGGTGCTTTATGCGCCCCGCCTTTTCGTGGTTGTTCGGAGCGGTTCAATATTCCGAACCCAAGTATACGGCGCTGGAAGTTGCGTCGGTCGAGTTTTTTATCAAGGATGGTTTCGTAGAGTTTCTGTAGTTCAGGCATGGTAAATTCCTTTGGCATCAGGTTATAACCGATAGGCTGATAGTTGAGCTGAAGACGCAAAGTATCCAATGCCGACTTGATAATCTGTGCATGATCGAGCTTGAAATCGGGCAGATCGGTCAGGTCGTACCATGTGCAGCTTTCAGAATGGCCATCCGGAGTGGGGTTCACGTTTACAAAGTCAACCAGGGCGTAATAGCCGATGGTTAAAAAGCGCATGGAGAACCAATTTTCTTCTGGTGGTAGCATATCCTTATACATATCGTGGTGCGGCCTTGCACGATCGGGATCACCAAATACGCGGAATTGCTGCAAGAATATCTCGTCGAGCCCGGTACGCTCTTTCAGGATACGGTTAGCGGCCATTTCAATAGGTTCGTCCTTCATTACAAATCCGCCGGGCAAATACCAGGAGGCTTCATTTTTTATTTTGAGGCCCAGCACTTTTAATTGTCCTTCATGAAAGCCAAATACCACACAGTCGATCGATATATGATCGAGATAACTGCTGCGCGCCGTTTCGCAAAAATCTATAAGCTCCTGTTTATTAAACATTTTATGATTTATTCAAAAATACTTTGATTATCTGAATTATAATAAATACTATTGTGTTCAAAATACACCAAGCTTTTCACAGCGAAAGTGCAATAACCAATTTTTGAACTTGAATTTATTAAAACGTCAGAACCAGTTTATTATGGTTTAATTTTGTAAAGATATTATTTATCAAGTTCCAACACCAGTTTAAACCAGTTTTCATTCAATTAAGATGAAAAAATATTTCTTATCCCGGGTATCCCGGAAGATCGCAGTAATATCTGCATTGATATTACCGCCAGCAATGGCCGTGGCCCAAACCGGCAGCAGCGATGCCAGGATGGATGCTTTTGTAAAACAACTGATGGCAAAGATGACCCTTGATGAAAAGATCGGTCAGCTTAACCTGGTAACCAGTGGCCGTGCGCTTACCGGTTCCATAGTAAATAAAGGTGTCGAGGAAGGCATTAAAAAGGGAGATATCGGTGGAATATTTGGTGTTTACGGTACCGATTATATCAGCAAGGCACAAGAACTGGCGGTTAAGAACTCACGCCTGCATATACCTTTAATATTCGGATTGGATGTGATCCATGGACATCGTACTATTTTCCCGATTCCGCTGGGTATGTCGGCGACATGGGATATGCCCCTGATCGAACGCTCTGCCAGAATCGCTGCAGCCGAAGCAACAGGAGAGGGGATTAACTGGGTTTTCTCGCCAATGGTGGATATTGCCCGCGATCCGCGTTGGGGACGCATTTCTGAAGGATCGGGTGAAGATCCTTATTTAGGTTCGATGATTGCGAAAGCAATGGTAAGAGGTTACCAGGGTACCAGTATGAAAAACAGTGATGCGGTGATGGCCTGCGTAAAACATTTTGCATTATATGGTGGCGCTGAGGCTGGCCGTGAATATAATACAGTTGATATGAGCCCTATAAAAATGTACCAGGATTACCTGCCGCCATACAAAGCGGCTGTTGATGCCGGCGCAGGTAGTTTCATGAGTTCATTCAATACTATTAACGGTGTACCTGCAACTGCTAACCAATGGTTGCTGACCGACTTGCTGCGCAAGCAATGGGGCTTTAAAGGTTTTGTGGTGTCAGATTATACCGCAGTGAGCGAATTATCTGCTCATGGTTTAGGCGATCTGGAGCAAGTATCAGCATTAGCCTTAAAAGCAGGTCTGGATATGGATATGGTGAGCGAGGGCTTTTTAAAGACCTTGAAAAAATCGCTTAAAGAAGGAAAAGTAACCCAACAGGAAATAGATCAGGCTTGCCGTCGTGTGCTGGAAGCAAAATATAAACTGGGCTTGTTTGATAATCCTTATAAATCGATCAATGCCGGTGTAGAGGCAAAAGTTGAACTGACGGAGGCTAATCGCCTGGCCGCCCGTGAAGTTGCTGAACACTCTTTTGTATTGTTAAAGAATAAAGGCCAAATATTGCCATTAAAGAAATCGGGTACGATAGCTTTGATTGGGCCGCTGGCTGATAACCATTCAGAAATGTTGGGTACCTGGGTAATAGCGGGTGATCCTAAAAAATCTGTAAGTGTTATTGACGGTATAAAGAAAGTGGCAGGCTCAGGCGTTAACATATTATATGCACGCGGATCGAACTTTACGGATGACTCTTTATTAAATCAACGTGCCTGGTTCTTTGGTATGAAACAGGAAAGAGATAATCGCCCGGCTCAGCAAATGATCGATGAAGCTGTTGAAACCGCAAACAAAGCAGACATCATTGTTGCAGCAGTAGGAGAGTCGGCTAATATGACCGGCGAATCAGCAAGCCGTTCTGACATTAATATACCTGAAACTCAAAGAGAGCTATTAAAGGCGCTTTTTAAAACGGGTAAATCAATTGTATTGGTACTGTTTAATGGTCGTCCGCTTACTTTAACCTGGGAAGATCAGCATGCTAATGCCATATTGGATGTGTGGGCACCAGGTACCGAGGCAGGCAATGCTATTGCCGATGTGTTATTTGGCAATTACAACCCATCAGGTAAGATCACAGCAACATTCCCTAAGAATGTCGGACAAGTACCTATATATTATGCACACAAAAATACCGGCCGCCCGTTTGATGATAAAGGCCCGGCTAAATTTAAATCAGATTATATCGACGTATCCAATACACCATTGTATCCGTTTGGTTACGGTTTAAGCTATACTACCTTTAAATATGGTGATGTAAAGCTGAGTAAAACCAATTTGAAAGGCAACGAAACGCTTAAGGCTACCGTAACTGTAAGTAACACAGGTAGTATGGATGGCGAGGAAGTGGTGCAATTATATATCAGCGATCCTGTTGCAAGCATCAGTCGTTCGGTTAAAGAATTGAAACATTTTAAGAAGATTACGCTTAAGGCCGGTGAGCAAAAAGAAGTGTCTTTTGATATCACAACAAATGACCTGAAATTTTATAATACCCAACTGAAATATGACTGGGAACCAGGCGAGTTTATTGTGCAAATCGGCACCAATTCAAGCGATGTACATAGTGCTTCTGTACAGTGGAATAAGTAAGAAATTTAATGGTATTATTTTGCCTGTTTTGAATAAAAATTTAAGAGAAATATAAAGGGAGAATAATGGATGTTCCGGCCGCAGTTGTTTAAACAATTGCGGCCATTTTTTTTGTTTAAACAATCTGGGGGCAGTTTTTTTTTATATTTTCCGATTTTAATAACTGTAAAATTAACGTTTATTAAAGCTGTAAAACAACTGATACTTCGATATATAATTATGATGTTTTTTTAACATATTTTATCACTTAAAAAGAGCCTGAATAATGCCTGTTTCTGTAAAAATTTTGAGTTGGCGATCGCCGATTCTGTTCCTAAAAGGCAGAATTATCAGGTTTTACAATTTTGCATTACAGTATCATAGCTTTTTTACATTGTTATTTTTTTAACTTTATGCCAATTTTGTTGAATTATTTTCAAATAAAACTTATTTTTTTATTGATTATATGTAATTAAATCGTAAAAAAATAATTAATTTATAAATCTTCAAATCGTCCTTGTGTATACAGTACACTCTATTTAAATTAGATGCAGTACCAATTAGGTTCTTCCGGAATACGGTTTAACCTGTATAACCTGATATAATTATAACATAATGATTTTTTAATGTTCCGGCCCGAAAATGGTGCCCGGATGCATTGAAGCAAGGAACAGTGATTGTTTTTTACAATTTATTATCAACTATTAAATGATAAAACTTTTACTTATTTCTATTATGTGCGTTGCCTCTTGTCTCTCAAACCACTACAGAGGGCACCGCATAGCTCTTTTTGACCCCAGTCAATAAAACCGGCAATTGCTGGCATTTAGCTAGAATTTCAATTATCAACTAAATCAATAAATTAATCAACTAAATCTCAAATCTCATGTTTAAAAGTTTACTTCTAAAAGGAAGGACACTATGCGTAATGATATTATGCATCCTCTCCTCACTGGTAGTTACAGCGCAAACAAGGATTAGCGGTAAAGTCATCGGGAGTGATGACAAGCAACCGGTAATTGGAGCTACCGTAAAAATTCAGGGCACAAACACAGGTGTTGTGACTGATGTAAACGGAGCTTTCGTTGTCAGTGCAAATACCGGCGATGTGCTTGTGATATCCTATATAGGTTATCAGACCAAATCGGTTAAAGTAACCGGCGCATCATTAGGTACCATTACACTGGAAGCTGCCAACAGCACCCTTAACGAGGTGGTAGTAACAGGTTACCAGACACAGGTTAAAAAGGACATCACCGGTGCGGTAGCAACTGTGGCTGTAAATGATGCCAAGAAAGTGCCTGTAACTTCATCAGAACAATTACTGCAAGGCCAGGCAGCTGGTGTGAACGTAATTAACGAAGGTGCTCCTGGCGCTCCAAGTACGGTTACTATCCGCGGTATTTCCAACTTTGGTAATACTTCTCCGTTGTACATCGTTGACGGTGTTCAACAGAGCAGTATGCAAACTGTAAACCCTAATGATATCGAAAGTATCAGCGTCTTGAAGGATGCCGGTGCTGCCGCTATCTATGGTGTATCTGGTGGTAACGGTGTAATCGTGATCACAACCAAAAAAGGTAAAGCTGGCAAAACCCAGTTTAATTATGATGCTTACTATGGCGATCAGGTGCCGTTACAGGGAAATGTTTGGCATTTGATGACACCAACACAACTGATGCAATTGACCAAGCAGGAAGGTGATAGTGCAGGCCCGTCTTTGTACGATCCTAATGGTACCGGAACATGGTCTTTACCTGTTTATGGCTATCACGGTGTTGCCGCGCCAAATACTCCTTTTACCGATGCCAATGGTGCAGGTGCAGGCGTGACCAATGATCCTGCTGTTACTAAGCTATACAATTTTGATGAAGCAAATCCGGGTAATGACTTCCTGGTTCAAAAATTCAACCAGCAGGGTACCGATTGGTTCCATGAAATATTTAAACACGCACCAATGCAGAGCCATACGATTAGTGCAAGCGGCGGTGGCGATAAAAATACCTTCTTATATTCATTACAATATTTGAACCAACAAGGTACTTTGATCGAAACATGGGAAAAACGATACCAGTTGCGTGTTAACAACACTTACAGCTTACTGGACAATCATTTCCGTTTTGGTGAAGCCGGTTACGTTTACTATCGTGAAAATAACGGTGGCAGCCCTTACAACCAACAGCAGGAAGGCGGCAGTATTTCTTATACCTATCGCGAATTGACGCTTATCCCTGTTTACGACATTGCCGGTAATTTTGGCGGTGGTTATGATGGCCCGGGTGGTGAGCCGCTGGGTAACGGTAGCAACCCTGTTGCTATGCAAATGCAGTCAGCAAATAACCAAAGTAAATTCTGGGGCATGCAGGGTACTGTATTCGCTGAAGCAGATTTCCTGAAACACTTTACAGTTCGTACTGCATTCAGTGGTAACACGGTGAATAACTTCTTCTATTATGCAGGTTATAACCCATACCAGGATTATGAGTCTCATGGTAATCCTAACAACTATACTGAAGCTTCTAATTATTTCTGGAATTATAACTATACCAATACACTTAGTTATAAGCAAACTTTTGGTAAGCATAGTATCAGCGCATTTGGTGGCTGGGAGCTTAAAAACAGTGGTGGTGCGCAGTTAGGTGTTTATGCAACAAATTTCGTGTCGCTTGATCCTAACTTTGTTAACGTTGGAAAAACAACCAACCCATCGTCAATCAACTTAAACGGTAGTCAAACTACCTATACAGCTCAGCCACTGACCACCGAGTCTGTTTTCGGCCGTGTCGATTATGCTTATGCTGATAAGTATCTGTTAGGTGCTACAATTCGCCGTGATGGTTTCTCTGCTTTTGCTCAAGGCAGACAATGGGGTACTTTCCCATCTGTATCATTGGGTTGGAGAATCGCCCAGGAGGATTTCCTGAAAAGTGTTAATTGGTTACAGGAACTTAAATTGCGTGGTAGCTACGGTGTAGCCGGTAGCAATGCCAACATTCCGAGCGCTAACTATCTGAATACTTATGGTTATGGTTTCGGAAGCACCGGTTATCCAATTGATGGTTCAAACGGCAGTGTAACCACCGGTTATACTTTAACAGGTATAGGTAACCCTAAAACAACCTGGGAGTCAGACAAGATCTTTAACCTGGGTGTGGATGCTTCGTTGTTCAATCACTTAGATCTTACTGTTGAATGGTATAAAAAATCGGTTAGCGGTTTGTTGTTCCAGTTACAGTTGCCGGCAATTGTGGGTAGTGCTACTGCACCATTTATCAACGTAGGTGACGTGCAGAACACAGGTTGGGATATCAGCGCAACTTATCATGACAACATTGGTCAGGATTTCAAGTTTAGCGTAGGCGCGAATATTTCTGCTTATAAGAACAAAATCACAGGTCTGAACACAGGTCAGCAATTCTTTGACGTTCTGGGCGGTTCCCGTATCGGATCGTTTGTTAGAGAGCAGATCGGTCAGCCTATTGGTGAGTTCTATGGATATAAAGTAGTTGGTATTTATCAAAATGCATCACAGTTATCTAGTCTGCCAAGTTATTCAGGTGCAGCAGTAGGTTCATATATCTATGCTGATACAAACCATGATGGTAAGGTAGATGAAAACGATAAAACATTTATCGGTAATCCTAACCCGAATTTTGTTTACGGTGTGAATATTAATGCCAGCTATAAAGGTTTTGACCTTTCAATGGTATTATATGGTTCACAAGGCAACAAAGATTTTAATTATGTTAAATACTGGACAGATACTTATCACAGTTTCACCGGTGGTAAGAATATCGACCTGTTAACCAAATCAGCTATAGTTGATCCAACAACTAATACAGTAACCAATCCATCGGCAACTCTTCCTTCTACAACGTTTGCTAACTCAGTTGGTGGTACTGCACCAAGCAGCTTCTATGTTGAGAACGGATCATTCCTGAAATGCCGCGTAGCGCAAATTGGTTATAATTTCGCTCCTGAAGCTTTAAAGAGAGTTGGTGTAACTAAATTGCACGTGTACGTTCAGGTGACTAACTTGTTTACCATCACCAAATACACCGGTTTAGATCCTGAGTTAGTTCCGTCGATCTCAAATGCTTCTGGTTCACAACAGAGCGTATCTTCAGGTGTTGATTGGGGAGCTTATCCTAACAATCAAAAGACATATATGGTGGGTGTTAACTTATCATTTCAATAATGATTCACGAAGTTAAATAACATAGTTATGAAAAAATTAAATTATAAAATTATTATTGTTGGCTCATTTGCCCTCTTTGGCTCGCTTTATTCGTGCAAAAAGGCATTAGATAAAGCCACAGTCGGCGCATTGCCAGCGCAGCTTATACCCACCAAGTCGGGGGTAGATGGTTTATTAATCGGCGCATACTCCCTGCTTGACGGATATTACCAGGGGCAGCCTCACAGCCAGTATGGCGGGGGTATCAGTAACTGGTCTATTGGTGGAATGGGCGCGGATGATGCATACAAAGGATCAACTACAGATGACCAGTCTCCGGATGCACCGGAAGTTGAAAGACACGCTGGTATCAGCTTGCTGAACGATTATGTTGCATCTAAATGGCAGGTTAATTATGTTGGTATTTCAAGGGCTAACAGTGTTATCCAGGAATTGCCGTTAGTAACTGACGGATCAATGACCCAGGATGACAAAGATCAGGCAACTGCCGAGGCAAAGTTTTTACGTGGGGTATATCACTTTGAATTGGCAAAAACATTTCAGAATGTGCCTTACGTTGATGAAACAGTAACTTATGTGGCAGGCAACTACAATGTGCCAAATACATCAGGGCCGATCTGGGATAAAATTGAAAAAGATTTCACAGACGCAATGGCCAAATTGCCAAAAACCCAGCCTCAGGCCGGACGCGCTAATTATTATGCTGCCGAAGCATTTTTGGCAAAAGCATATATGTATGATAACTTAACCGGCGGTAAACACTCATATGCAAAGGCATTACCTTTGTTAAATGATTTGATCAACAATGGTACAACCTCTCAAGGTGCTAAATATGCACTAGGCCCTTTTACCAATAACTTTAATGCACAGACTGAGAATGGCCCTGAATGCGTCTTCGCCGCTCAGATGGCAGTAAATGATGGTTCAGGCGGTCAGAATGACGATGAAGGTGATATCCTGAATTTCCCTGGTGGCGGTACTTTTACCGGATGCTGCGGTTTTGACGTACCTTCTTATAACCTGGCTAATGCTTATCAGGTTGATGCTAATGGTTTGCCAATGTTTCAGACCGACCCGACAACAGGTTTTCCTTTATATAATGTTACCAATGGCGGTACAGCTACCGTTCCCGGCGGCCTGAAAAATGACCATGGCATAGGTTCCAGCACAGCGTTTACACCTTCAACAGCTCCTTTGGATCCACGTTTAGACTGGACAATGGGCCGTCGCGGTATACCATACCTGGATTGGGGTATTTGCGGTGGTGAACCATGGACCCGTGGTGACTTGGTTCCATACACTCCTAAAAAGAACGTGTTCTACCATTCGGCACAGTCATCTACAACAGATAATGGCGCAGGCTGGGCATCAAGCCAGGGCTCTGCAATGAACTATAATATTATCCGTTTTGCTGATGTTATTTTGTGGAGAGCTGAAGCATTAGCAGTAACAGGTGATCTTGCAGGTGCTGAAGCTGATGTTAACACTATTCGTGCAAGGGCAGCATTGCCAACAAACTGGGTGTATCAATATGTAAATGCAAGCGATCCATCTAAAGGTGCTAGTACTACACCAGCAGCAAATTATGTATGTAGCCAATATAGCGGTCAGTTTGCCGCTAACGGATTATCTTATGCACTTATGGCTATCCTTACTGAACGCCAACTGGAGTTTGGTATGGAAGGTCAACGTTTCTTCGATCTTCAGCGCTTCGACGGCCGTTTTGGCGGTCCTGAGCCAACAGGTTTTATGGCGGGTATCTTAAATGCTTATTATAAAGCCGATAATCGCATAGATAACCCTGTTCTGAAGGCTGCACACTTCACTGCAGGCAGAGACGAAGTTTATCCTATTCCACAGGGTGAAATTAATATCGAAGGTGCTGATAAGTTAAAGCAAAATCCGCTCTATTAATTTTATTAGAAAACTCTTAAAAGAGGGGGAGATATTTTATCTCCGCCTCTTTTTTTTATACATTCGTCTATAATAGTCAAATGAGAATCCTGCGCCCTTTTTTACTTCTTATGGTGCTTTTTTCGATGTTTTCGTGTAAAAAAGCAAAATTGTTTGAACAAATATCATCCTCGAACTCAGGTGTACATTTTAATAACCTTGTAATAGAAAATGACACTATAAACCCTTTGGACAAATTGAATATTTACAATGGCGGAGGCGTTGGTGTGGGCGATTTTAATGGCGATGGTCTGCAGGATATTTATTTTGTAGGAAATGCGGTGTCGAACAAATTATATCTTAATAAAGGCGATTTTAAATTTGAAGACGTTACTGACGAAGCTGGCGTAGGCGGCAGTAAAGGTTGGGGGCGTGGTGTTGCCGTGGTGGATATTAATAACGACGGTTGGCCAGATATTTACGTCTGTTACACCTTGTTAACCGATTCATCGAAAAGACGTAACCTGTTATACATCAATCAGGGGCCTGATAAAAATGGCGTTCCTCATTTTAAAGAAATGGCTAAAGGATACGGTTTGGATGTAACTGTCCATTCTACAATGGCTTCTTTTTTCGATTATGATAACGATGGCGACCTGGATATGTACCTCACCGTTAATGAAGTTGATCCAAAAGATAATACAAGTTTATTCAGGCCGATTATTAAAGATGGAACAGCAAAAAGTACCGGGCGTCTATACCGGAATGACTGGGATGCCAGGTTGAAACACCCTGTTTTTCATGACGTATCTATGCAAGCCGGCATAAAAATAGAAGGATATGGCCATGCTACGACAACCGTTGACATTAACCGGGACGGATGGAAGGATATTTATGTAACGAATGATTTTTTACCGGATAATATCCTTTATATTAATAATCACGACGGCACATTTACTGACAGGTCAAAGGAGTATTTTAAACACACTTCTATGAGTGCCATGGGACAGGATATTGAAGACATCAATAACGATGGCCTGGCAGATGTAATTGAATTGGATATGAACCCGCCTGACAATTACAGGAAGAAGATGTTTATGAATCCGGATAGCTATCAGATATTCCAAAACTACGATCACTATGAGCATCAATATCAATATCCCCGCAACACCTTGCAACTAAATCAGGGACCGAGGGTAGGGCAAAATGATTCTATTGGTGCTCCGGCTTTTAGTGATGTATCCTTTATGGCCAATATTTCTCAAACCGACTGGAGTTGGGGGCCATTACTTACAGACTTTGATAATGACGGGTACCGCGATTTAATCATAACTAATGGATACCCGAGGGATGTAACGGACCATGATTTTATGAATTTCAGGGCGCAATCGTATTTTGTTGCTTCTAAAAAGCAAATATTAGATCAGATACCGATAGTTAAGATACCAAACTTCGCTTTTAGAAATAATGGTAAGTTGCAATTTGAAGATGTGACAGATGAGTGGGGTTTTAAAACGCCTACATTCTCAAATGGAGCAGTATATGCCGACCTGGATAATGATGGAGATATGGACGTAATCATCAATAATTTGAATGATGAGGCCATGATCTATAAAAATACTTCGAGGGAAAAGCACCCGGAGGACAGCCATTACCTGAATATTACATTTAAAGGTGGCGCCAATAATATAAATGGAATAGGTACGTGGGCTGATATTTATTATGATCACGGCAAACACCAGGTATATGAGAACACCCCATATAGGGGGTACTTATCTACTATTCAAAATATGGCACATTTTGGTTTGGGTAAGGTTACTGCACTTGATTCTGTAGTGATACGCTGGCAAAATGGTAAAAAACAAACTTTTCAAAATGTAAAAGCCGACCAGGTATTGAAGGTTAACATTGCAAATGCACAAGATTCTTATACATTTAAACAACCTGAAATTGATAAACAGTCGTTGTTCCGTGAAGTAACAAAGATGCTGGGTGTAAATTACAAGAACCAGGATGAGGATTTTGTTGATTTTAGCGTACAGAAACTATTGCCACACAAGCTCTCAGAGTATTCTCCCGGATTGGCTGTGGGAGATGTTGACGGCAATGGATTGGATGATATTATAGTAGGGGGAACTTCAAAATATCCATCGCAATTATTCCTTCAACAGCCCGATGGTAAATTTATCCAACGAAATTTGTTATCGACTCCGGCTAAACCCGGCGAAAAATTTAAAGACGAGGGACTGTTACTTTTCGATGCCAATGGTGATGGTAAGCTCGACCTATATGTAGCCAGCGGTGGTTATGCCAATCAACCTGGGTCTCCTTATTACCAGGATAGGTTATACTTAAACGATGGCAAAGGAAACTTTACCGAAGTAACCGATGCGCTGCCTCGTAATACCACCAGCAAGCTTTGTGTACGTGCTGTTGACTATAATAAAGATGGCAAACTGGATCTGTTTGTGTCAGGCAGGGTTGACCCATGGAATTACCCTAAACCTGTTTCAAGTTTTATTTTCAGGAATGACAGTAAAGACGGCCATGCTAAGTTTACGGACGTTACCTCATCTGTAGCGAAAAATCTGAAAGATGCAGGCCTTATTTGCGATGCAGTTTTTACCGATTTTGATAATGATGGCTGGCCCGACCTGGTAGCTGTTGGTGAATGGATGCCTGTCATGTTCCTGAAGAATGATCATGGTGTATTTAAAAATGAGACAGCAAATACCGGCATAAGTGATAAGCTGGGTTGGTGGAACACTATAGCTGCCGGTGATTTTGAACATAATGGCCGGATTGATTACATAGTAGGTAACACGGGTTTAAATACGTTCTTTAAAGCTAGTGATCAGTATCCTGTTTATATTACCGCTAAAGATTTTGACAATAATGGCAGTTATGATGCATTCCCTTCCGTCTTCCTTAAGGATCAGGATGGAAAAATGAAAGAATTCCCTATGCATACACGTGATGATATTATTAAGCAGATGATAAGCATGCGCGTGAAATTCCAGAATTATAAGTCATTTGCGACTGCCACGATGGACGAAGTACTGCCCCCTGAAATGCGAAAGGGCGCACTGAGGCTTAAGGCAAACACTTTACAATCTGTGTATCTCCGAAATGATGGAAAAGGCAAGTTTACCATGATAAATCTGCCTATGCAGGCACAGCTATCGGAGCTTTGCGGTATGTGTGTGGACGACTTTGACGGTGATGGCAATCTTGATGTAGTAATGAACGGTAATGATTACGGAACCGAACTTACAACAGGCCGCTACGATGCATTTAATGGCCTGATGCTGAAGGGAGATGGTAAAGGCGACTTTAAACCTTTAAGTATTTTACAATCAGGCATTTATATTCCGGGAAATGGCAAGGCCCTGGCTAAAGTGGCCGGTGCACACGGAAATTACCTGCTGGCGGCCAGTCAAAATAGGGATGTGATGAAGATATTCGAATTGAAACGGAATGTACACCTGGTTAAACTGCAGCCAACGGATATGTTTGCTATGATTAAGTATAAAAACGGAAAGATCAGCAAACAGGAATTCTACTATGGTGATTCATTCCTGTCGCAATCCGGCAGATTTATAAATATTGATGATACAATGGCTTCGGTTACTATTACAGACAGCTTCGGTCATACCAGGAATATCCCCGTGAAATAGGATTGATTATGAAAATCTTAAAAATATTATTTGCTTGTGCCGCTTTGATATTAGCCGCATCCTGTAAACAAAAATCATCCGGTGGTCCAATCGACGATGCAGCAGTGCTGCATGAAAACGAGGACCAGCTGACTAATGTGATCATCTATGATGTATTCACTCCACCGGTAGCGGCCCGTATTTATGGCTACACTTCGTTGGCAGCTTATGAAGCTATCCGCTATGCTGATCCGAAGTATAATTCGATCACCGATCAGCTTAAGGGCTTTGATAAGGCGCCGGAACCGGAACAAGGGAAAAAGTATGATTATACTTTGGCAGCCACCAAGGCATTCTTTACTGTGGCTCATAAAGTGACCTTTTCGGTAGATACTTTAAAAAAATACGAGGACAAAGTTTATGCCCGTTTTAAGGATAACCTGGATGAAGAAACCTATAACCGCTCGGTAGATTTTGGCGAAAAAGTAGGAAATATGATCTTGAAAAGAGCCAATGTAGATCATTACCCACAAACACGCGGTAAGCCTAAATACCTGGGCAGCGATGACCCGGGTAAATGGCGTCCAACACCGCCGGATTATATGGATGGGGTAGAATACTGCTGGGGGGATATGCATACCCTGCTAGTCGATTCGTCAGGCATATTCCCGCCACCGGCACCACCGGTCTACAGCGATGATAAGAACAGTGTTTTCTTTAAACAGGCAGTAGAAGCCTATGAACAAAGCAAAGCCCTGACCAAAGACCAAAAAACGATAGCCAGCTATTGGGATGACAATCCTTTTGTGGTGCAACACAATGGACATATGATGTTCGCTGATAAGAAGATCACTCCCGGAGGCCACTGGATGGGAATCGCCTCAATCGCCTGCAAACAAAGCCATGCTGATGCAGTAAAAACGGCTCAGGCTTATGCACTAACATCGGTAGCCTTGTTTGAATCATTTATTACCTGCTGGCAGGTGAAATACAAATTCAGTACAGAACGGCCGGTAACGATTATCAACGAAAAGATCGACCATAATTGGCTGCCGCTTTTACAAACCCCACCGTTCCCTGAATACACAGCAGGACACAGCACCATCAGTGCGGCATCAGCAGTAGTACTGACCCATGTGTTTGGAGATAACTTTGCCTTCCGGGATACCAGTGATAAGAAATACATTGGACTGGAGAGACACTTTGACTCGTTCAATAAAGCAGCCGAGGAAACAGCGATGAGCCGTTTCTATGGCGGGATACACTTTAAGAACAGCTCGCTGATGGGAGCGGAGCAGGGCAAGAAGGTGGGCGAATACATCTGGCAAAAACTAAAACTGACTAAATAATACCGATAAACCAATTATGAGACTAACCAAAACCGGGCTTTACACTATCTATTTATTGTCATTTGTCTTTTTGATATCCGGAACAATATTATTTGACAGTTGTAATAATAAACCCAAATCACCGGGTGATGACTTTAAGGCTATAGGCAATACTATTGAAGACGGAAAAAGATTGGTGCAAATCTACTGCACAAAATGCCATGCTGAAGTTCCTGCGAACGCATTGACAAAAGAAGTATGGACCATTCACACACTGCCGGCCATGGCGCATTACCTGAAAGTTTCAACATATGGGACAGCGTTTTATAAAAATCCAACAGATACAGGGGGAATATCTTTAGAAAATTTACAAATACTTAAAGATTATTTTCAAAAAGTTGCTCCGGATTCATTACCGGTTGCAGCTCCTCCAACTCCGTTGTTGAATGATTGGGCCGGTTTTTCACTGCTAAAACCTAATCCATTAGATAAGGTCAGCTACAGTACAATGATCGCTGTTGATCAATCTACCCAAAAAATATACAGCAGCGACCTGACGAACAGCAAATTGTATGAATGGGACCGTAATTTAAAAATGCGAACTGTTGCCCAGCTTCCGTCTCCGGGAGTGGACGCTATCTTTACAAAAAATGAAAAGGGTGCGGATACTGCATTGGTTACTTGTGTAGGAGAGTTTTTAAAGATGGATTTTCCTAATGGAAAACTAGTTACGGTGAATCTTGGCGATAAAAATGAAATTACCGTGCCTGGAGTTGTAGCAAGTGAAGTATTTCGTCCTGTACAAACAGTGCAGGGTGATTTTAACAAAGACGGCAGAACAGACCTGGTTGTTTGCGCACAAGGTAATAAATCGGGCAGGGTTCTATTGCTGACGCAAAAAGCGGATCATACTTATGATCAAAATACAATTATTAAAAAAACCGGTGCTGTGGAAGCGAGGGTTGGTGATTTTAACAATGATGGCTGGCCGGATGTTATGGTACTGTTTGGATCAGGTGATGAAGGATTATGGCTATTTTTGAATGACCAAAAGGGTGGGTTTACAAAGAAAGATTTGCTTCATTTTCCGCCTGTGTATGGATCAACAAGTTTTCAATTGGTTGATATGAACCATGATGGAAAATTGGATCTGATTTATACCTGTGGTTATAATTTTAATGATTCAAGGATATTTAAGCCTTATCATGGCTTGTATATTTTCTTAAACGAGGGTGACTGGAAGTTTAAACAAAGTTACTTTTATCCTATAAACGGATGCACTAAAGCAATAGCAACCGATTTTGATGGCGACGGTGACATTGACATTGCAACTACAGCCTTCTTTGCTGATTTGAGAAGAAAGCCGAATGAGGGATTTATTTATTTTGAACAAGATAAGGCAATGAATTTTAAACCTCATGCTATACCAGTGAATAAATATGGAAGATGGATGGGGATCGATACCATAAGTAAAGCCAACGGAAGACCGGATATTGTATTAGGAAATTATGCCAAGGGTTTTATGATTGATTCTAAAATAAAACCTTTCTGGGATATAAACCTGCCATTAATAGTATTAGAGAACCACAATAAAAAATAATTTATTTTAATTCTTGAAAACGTGCATGTGAGAAATCATATGCACGTTTTTGTTCAAGTCATTTCCTGTAAGCAACTGCAACGTGGTTTATTGTCGTATGTACTTTAATTAAAAGTATCATAATTATTACAGGAAATAAGAAAAAAGAAGCAGCAATTAAAAGGTATAATTGTGGTCTATGGGTTGTGGGTAACTTATAAATAGCTTAATTAAATGTTCGCAAAATTCAGACTATCTTCTAATAAACTTTGCTTTCTGATTGTATCAGCTTTTACTACAATCATTTTTATTACCTACAGTTGCAATGATAATTCCCCTGAGAGCCGGCTTAAACGTGACATAGCTGACGGCAAAGAGCTTGCAAAAAAATATTGTGTCAGCTGTCACCAATTGCCTGATCCTTCATTGATAGATAGTGCCAGTTGGGTAAACGGTGTTTTGCCTGCAATGGCAAAAAAACTGTATATCAACAATTTTCACGGCCAGTATTTCGCTGATCAAAAATCAGCCTTGAATATTGTAGAATGGCAAAAAATAGTTGCCTATTTTCAGCATACTGCACCTGTTAACCTGACTATCCCTAAACCCGTAACTGCGGCGTCAAAAGACTGGTCGGTATTTAGTTTGGTTAAGCCCGTTGAAAATACTAAGGCTCCAATTGCCATGACTACCCTTTTGGCTTATAACAGTAATGATCACCAGTTTTATAGCGGCGATGCGGCAGGCAATTTTTACCGGTGGGATAAGAACCTGAGATCAAATCTCATCCAAAAAATGTCTTCTTCTGTTACAGGAGCTATTTTCCCGGAAAAAACAAATGATGCCATATTAACCTGCATAGGCATGCTGCCTCCGTTGGATATTGAAAAAGGACAAGTGGTGCAGATTAGTCTGAACGCAAAAAATAAAGAACAGAAAGTATTTGCTGACAGTCTTCCCAGGGCAGTCCAAACTGTTGCTGCTGATTTTAATAAAGATGGTTTAACTGATTATGTAGTATGCGGGTTTGGTCACGACCGTGGCGGACTATATCTTCTGCAGCAAAAGTCTGATCGTTCGTTTAAGAAAACCGTGATCAGGGATATACCGGGCGGTGAACAATTAATAACCGGTGATTTTGACAATGATGGCTGGCCCGATGTGATGTGTTTGTTTGCCCAGGCTGACGAGGGCATTTGGATGTTCCTCAATGATCATAAAGGTGGCTTTATCACGAAAAATCTGCTGCATTTTCCTGCGGTATATGGTTCGAGCAGTTTCCAGTTCATTGATTTTAATCATGATGGCAGGCCAGACATATTATATACTTGCGGTGACAACAGCGACTATTCAAAAGTACTTAAGCCATATCATGGCGTTTATATTTTCACCAACCAGGGGGATTGGAAATTTAAGCAGACCTATTTTTATCATATCGATGGCTGCACCAAAGCCATCGCTGCTGACTTTGACCATGATGGCGACCTGGATATAGCAACTATCGCATTCTTTGCCGATTTTAAATCTCACCCGGCTGCGGGTTTTACCTACCTGGAGCAAACCAAGCCTAACCAGTTTACCGCTCATGAATTACCGATCGATCAATATGGACGCTGGCTAACGATGGAAGTAGGTGATATTGACCAGGATGGAAACCAAGACATTATTCTCGGAAATTTCTCAACCCACGGACGGGGACTGCTGAATCAAAAAGGATTTGCGCCTCAATGGGATCAGCATTTGCCGGTGATCGTGTTGAGGAATAACGCTGCTAAAAAATAGCGTATCATTTTGCTGTCTGAACCTTGATCCACATGACTAATGGATTGGCTTGATTCCTGAATATTTATTATTCATAGTTTTCATTCAATCATTAAAATCATAGTTCAGACAAATTTTGCGTCAAATGCAAATCTGCTTTACTTTGCATTATCAACTATGAAAAACGCAGACATAATTATTATAGGCGCGGGTGCGGCAGGCTTAATGGCTGCTTATGAACTATCAAAAGCCGGAAAACAGGTGATTATATTGGAAGCGCGTAGTCGTGCAGGCGGGCGAATGTATACTTTAAATGATGATCTGCACACTGAGTTGGGTGCAGAGTTTGTTCATGGCGATTTGCCTGTAACGCTGCAACTGCTAAAAGAAGCGAATATTGAATTACAACCAGCATCTGGTGAGATGTGGCATAGTAATGATGGCAAGTTTTCCAGGAATACAGAACAGTTTGAGCATTGGGATCTGCTATTGGAAAAGCTTAACCAATTGAAAACGGACATTAATATTGGAAGTTTTTTACTGCAGGAATTTGCTGATGAAAAATATATAAGCTTAAGGGCGTGGGTCACCCGTTTTGTTTCGGGATACGATACAGCAGATCCGTTCAAAGCCAGCGCGTTTGCCCTGAGAAGAGAATGGCAAAGCGAAGACGATGACGAACAGCATCGGGTAAAAGGTGGTTATGGCGCAATGATTAATTACCTTGTGAATGCAAGTGAGCAAAACGGAGCTCAGTTTTATCTGAATACCATCGCGAAGCATATTCATTGGACACATGGGCAGGTAGAAGTAGTGACATCAGTCAACGAGAGCTTTAAAGCAAAGCAGTTGATCATTGCCTTGCCATTAGGTGTTTTGAAAGCTGATCAATCGGAACAGGCGGCTATTACCATTAGCCCGTCAGTTGCGATGTGCAGGGAAGCAATCAATCAGATTGGCTTTGGAGCGATCGTAAAACTATTATTTCAATTTAAAACCGCATTTTGGTTAGATCAGTCGGTAGCAGGTGCGGATCTAAGCAAAATGAGTTTTATACTTTCAAACGAAGCGATCCCAACCTGGTGGACGCAACATCCTTCTTCTTCAACTCTGCTAACGGGTTGGCTGGGCGGCCCGCCTGCAGAGCGAAAGAAGGATATGAGTAATGATGAATTATTAGAGGAAGGTTTACAATCGCTATCAGAAATATTTAACATTGGTCTGGACAAACTAAAAAACGATCTCGTCGCCTCGCACGTAGTGAATTGGACAACCGATCCATTCACATTAGGCTCTTATGCTTATGACACTGTAGAATCTGCAGAAGCCCGGAAAGTATTAAATACCCCGATCAATTACACCATCTACTTTGCCGGAGAATATTTATATGATGGCCCCGCTATGGGTACGGTAGAAGCTGCGCTTACCAGTGGGTTAGAAACGGCAAGGGAGATAATGGATTAAGTTAAGTGGTTGATTATGTTGAATGGTTGATTGAGTTAATGGCCCTTCACCTTTGACCTTTCGCCTTTTACCTCTCTCACTGCCAGTAATTTCCGGACAGAATAATCATATTCAATAGCTTGATGCTATTATCATAATAATCATAATCCTTCAATTTAAAGTTCACCAGGTAATCCCATTCATCATTCAGCCATTGCTGGTTCTTCTTGTCGGTCATAGCTGAGACTGTAAATGGACCTATAAAGCTCAATGCTTCAAAATAACGGTGTTTGATGTCGTTGCCTGCAAGAGTGTATCCAGCTGATAAATTATCCGGTTTATTTTGAGTAGTTTCTCGTACCCATTTATTAATTCGATCATTAAATGTTTTAGCACGCTTATTACCGCTAAGCAAATAGTCCGTTGCAATTCGCCAGGGTACACGGCACGCATTATAATTATAATAACCATCGTATGGCGACTCAAGGTAATTTGGTTGAGCAGGCACAGGTTTTTTATCAATGTGACGGATAAAGTCAGGTACTAATCCAGCATCGGGACTGTATGTCTCCTGCATATAATTGAATAGCCGGTAATTATTATCTATTACCTTTTTCCATCTTTCATCATGTGTCGCATTTTCAAAAGCTTTAAAATTTGACGGCATGAAATCGGATGTGCGGGTATCATAGTAATCCTTGCTGTCATACTCAATGGCGTCGCTTATCAAGATAGAGTAGGTGTGCGGATTGATCTCATAATGCATAATCGATGAGATCATTTTCCTGGCTTCCTGCAGGTAATTGATTTTACCACTGCTTCCCCATTGCTTATCCGCCAAAAGGAGGGAATAGGCAATATCCATGTCTCCATCTGTAGCCGTACTTTTATCCAGATCGCGGCAGTTTGGGGTTTGTGCCCACGCCATGAGGTAGGGGTGACTTGCCGGGTGGTTTTTATAATATTGATATAGACCATCATATGTGATTTTTGCGGCTTGGTCGGCACCAGCCATTAAAGCCGTAATGATCATTCCATAACCCTGACCTTCAGATACACATTGTTTATCACCCTTCTGCTCAAACCAAACAAAATATTCACCCGGATGGCAGCCTGATTTAATATAACGCTTCTTCCATTGCTCATAAAAACTCAGGGTCAGCTTATCCAATTGATCCTGTGAAATATGGTTAGGCTTGATGCTGCCTTTGGTATAAATTACATGTTGTGGGAAAGGCCTTTTTGGGACCTGACCATACAGTTTTACACCAAGACAAAGAAAGATAACTACCCCAAGCCAATTAAATCGCATCAGTACTGATAGTTCTTGATATTCTGCACGACATTATACCGTGTAAGAGGTGCAATTGCCTGCATGGTACCGGTGTATTCCTGCAAAACGGTTTCGTCGGCATTCAGATCAACACCCGCGAAATACATTTTTAAGCATTCCAGGAAATTTTGAATGGCCGGAGTTTGTTTGCATGTTGCAGCAAACCAGGCGCGTTTGGCTACCCCATGATGCAACGGTTTTACTACGATATTTCGGTCTTTCAAATAAGGTTCAACAATCCAGTCAGCCATTACACTTATTCCCAAACCGGCGTTTACCATTTCGATGGTTGCATCGGTATAATGTATACGGTGCAGTGTTTTAGGTTTTACGTGTTGCGCTTCGATCAATGCTTCGATCACGGGAGTATCCTGATAGGATGGGTCATATAAAGGAAGGATCAATTCCTCGTCCTGGAAATCACATATCTCTATGATGTCTTTCTGAGCTAACGGATGGTCTTTTGAAAGAACGGCCATCAACTGATCCTCAAAAATAGGTTCATAACGTATACGGGTATTTACCATTTGGGTACGGATGATACCAATGTCCAGATCGCCATTCATTAAATATTCTAATGGACGACGGGTAGCTTCAGACAGTATTTGAATATTTATATCGGGCCAGCGCTTTTTGTAATATTTAATAATGCCGGGTAACCAGTGGTAGGCTGTATAACATTGCATGCTGATCGTCAGCTTGCCTGTACGGCCCATTTTATAGTTGGTAATATCTTCTTCGAGCGCTTTAATTTCGGCTAATATTTTTTCGGAAGTCCGCAGGAAACGGTAGCCCTGGTCAGATAAATGTAACCTTTTCCCCTGTCTGTCGAATATCTGGACGTCTAATTCGCGTTCTAATTCTCTAAGCTGGTGACTTAGTGCAGATTGTGTAAGATGCAGTGTCTTAGCGGCTTTGGTTAGTGTTCCCTCCTTCGAAATCGTATCAACTAACCGGAAATGATGCAATGCTATATTCATTATTAGTATTTTTAATGATTGTAACAAAATTAATTCATTTTTTTCATATAGCACATAATGTCTAGTTTTGTCGTGTCAAATTTACACGTCTATGGTCAACCCCTATTTTAAGCATTTCATATATGCTTTTCTGGGCTTTTTCAGTATCATTCAGGTGCACGGTCAGGAAAAAGTGCTAACGATGAAGGATGCCGAGCAATTAGCGCTCAGCAATTATGCATCTATCAAAGCTAAGGCCAGCCAACTGAATGCTTCAAAAGCTTATCTGAAAGAAACCAAGTCCGAATACCTGCCCGATGTGAACTTATCGGCACAACAGGATTACGGAACAATCAATGGCCAAAATGGCCCCTTGTATGGTTACCGCGGTTTAAGCGTAGCTTCATCAGGCCCGGCACTACCCAATCAAAACTGGAACGCCGCTTTCGGTGCCCTTTATCTTGCTAACGTAAACTGGGACTTTTTCGCATTCGGACGATCACGCGAAAAAGTTAAAGTGCAAAAATCTATTGTCGGATTGAATGAGAACGATTTGGCACAGGAACAATTCCAGCACCAGGTGCGCGTAGCTACAGCTTACCTTAATTTATTAGCAGCACAGCAACTGGCTAAAGCGCAGCAGGATAATCTTGACCGCAGCCTTGACTTGCAAAAGGTAGTGGTAGCAAGAGTAAAAAATGGTTTGAACCCCGGAGTGGATTCAGCTTTAGCAAATGCCGAAGTTTCCAACGCACGAATTGCTTTAACCAACGCACAGCAAACCGTGCAGGACCAGAGCAATCAGCTATCGAACTATCTTGGCATTGCACCTCAGAATTTTGTATTGGATAGCGTGTTTGTCACCAAGACACCAAATAACGTCGATCAGCAATCAACGGTTAATTTAGATAACCACCCAATTCTAAAATATTATCGCGACCGCATTGGTGTGAGCGATGAACAAGCCAAGTATCTAAAAACGTTTGCCTATCCTACCTTTAGTTTTTTTGGCGTATACCAGGGCAGGGGATCAGGTTTTAATTCGGCCTATGCTACCGATCAGGCCGCATATACCAGCAGTTATGGAAGCGGTGTCGATCCAACAAGATATAACTACCTGTTCGGGATAGGGTTTGTGTGGAATATTACCAATCCGTTCAGGGTGCATTATAATGTTCAGTCACAAAAGTTTACTTCTGAGCAATATCAGAATGAATACAACCTGGTGAGCCAGCAATTGCGCGATCAGCAAATACTTGCCGATACAAGAATATCCAATGCATTGAAGAATTACCGTGAGGTACCTGTAGAAGTAAAAGCTGCCAGCGATGCTTACGTACAGAAATTCACTTTATATAAGAATGGTCTCGCTAATATTGTCGATTTCACCCAGGCACTTTATACGTTGAATCGTGCTGAGGTTGATAAAGACATTGCTTACAACAATGTATGGCAGGCGCTTTTATATAAGGCGGCGGCTACAGGCGATTTCGGGCTATTCATCAACAATTTTTAATCTAAAATAAAACACAAATAAATGGGACTGATTAAAGGCGCACTGCAAAAACCGATCACAATCCTGGTAATCGTTGCAGGCCTATTCTTTTTCGGGATCAATGCTGTCCGAACCATCAAGATCGATATCTTCCCCGATCTAAACTTGCCGGTTATTTATGTGTCTCACCCTTATGGCGGTTTTACTCCCGACCAGATGGAGGCGTATTTCGGTAAACAATACGTGAATCTGTTGCTGTTCGTATCGGGTGTTAAGACCATCGAAACAAAAAATATACAGGGGCTAACCCTGATCAAGGTTACATTTTATGAGGGCACTAATATGGCCCAGGCGGCAGCGGAGGTGACGTCCTACACCAACAGGGCCCAGGCCGGCTTCCCGCAAGGGTCGCAGCCGCCATTCATACTCCGATTTGATGCTTCGACGCTTCCTGTGGGACAATTGGTATTAAGTAGCCCCACCAGAAGTAATAACGAATTGCTCGACTACGCACTGGTATACGTCCGATCATCATTTACTTCGATCCCCGGACTTGTTGCCCCGGCGCCATTTGGCGGTAACCAGCGTACCGTAGTTATCAAGGTTGATCCTGCTTTACTACGAGCACATAATTTAACGCCCGACCAGATTGTACAGGCATTACGCGATAATAACCAAAATACACCGGCCGGTAACGTACGTGTGGGTGATTATAACTACCTGACACCGGCTAATACCACTATTAAAAAGATACCTCAGTTCGGAGATATCCCGTTGATCAAAAACGGCGTGCAGACGCTGTTTATGCGCGATGTGGCCACTGTAGAAGATGCCGCGGATATCACCAATGGTTACGCTTTGATCAATGGCAAGCGCTCGGTTTATCTGCCTATTACCAAATCGGCCGATGCATCTACATGGGAGGTAGTACAGAATTTGAAGAAAGCCATTCCAAGATTCCAGGCATTGCTTCCACCGGATGTAAAACTTTCGTTCGTATTCGACCAATCTGTTTATGTAATCAATGCAGTAAAGAGTTTGGCCGAAGAGGGTGCTATTGGTGCGATATTGACAGGCTTAATGGTATTGCTGTTCCTGGGTGACAGGCGCGGTGCTTTGATCGTGATCCTGACGATACCAACCTGCGTGATCTCGGGTATCTTCTTCCTGTCGCTGTTTCATCAAACCATCAATATCATGACGCTGAGCGGTCTGTCGCTGGCGATCGGTATTTTGGTCGATGAATCAACGGTAACCATAGAAAATATTCACCAGCATTTTGATATGGGTAAACCTAAGGCGCTTGCCATATGGGATGCCTGTAAGGAAATTGCTTTCCCTAAATTGTTAATCCTGTTCTGTATCCTGGCGGTATTTGCTCCGGCTATTACCATGAAGGGTATACCGGGAGCGCTGTTCCTGCCGCTTTCCATGGCGATTGCTTTTTCAATGATCACTTCATACGTTTTGGCTCAAACCTTCGTGCCGATCATGGCCAACTGGCTAATGAAGAACGAACATGAGGACAAAAACTATGCTGCCAAACACGACGAACAGGACGAACTGGATCAGTGGAAATTAAAAGAAGAAGCCGTTAAACATACCCTGGAGCATCATGACGGAGGTAAAGTAAGCCGGTTTGAGCGTTTCCGGGAATGGTATATGGAGAGGATTGACAAATTCCTGATGCCTAACCGTAAACTGGTTGTAATATTCTATGTTATTACCTCACTTGGCTTTGCTGCTGTGTTGTTCAATTGGATAGGCCGCGACGTATTGCCCAAGGTAAATTCCGGTGCTTTCCAGATGCGTTTACGCGGGCCGGATGGTACGAGAATGGAACGCACAGAAGCTACTACGATTAAGACCCTGCACATACTGGAAAAACTGGTGGGCAAAAATAATATAGCCATTACCTCAAGCATGGTAGGGCAACACCCTTCATCATTCTCAACAAACCCGATCTACCTGTTTATGGCTGGTCCGCAAGAAGCTGTAATGCAGGTGAGCTTGAATGAGAACTACAAGGTAAACCTGGATGATTTGAAAGAACGCATCAGGGATACGATGAAAAAAGCTTTGCCGGATGTAAAAATATCTTTTGAGCCGATAGAACTGACGGATAAAATCCTAAGCCAGGGATCAACCACACCTATTGAGGTTGCATTGACCGGGAAGAATAAAAAGCAAAACCAGGAATATGCTCAAAAGGTGATCAAACAGTTAAAGTCTGTTCCTTATCTGCGCGATGTGCAGGTAGCGCAATCCTATAAATATCCGGCTATTAGTGTTAATATTGATCGCGTGCGTGCAGCAGAACTGGGTGTGAGTATCAATGATATATCCCGTACGCTGACGGCTTCTACTTCATCATCCCGCTTTACAGAAAAGAATAACTGGATAGATGAAAGAGTAGGGTTAAGCTATTTGGTGCAGGTAGAGATACCCGAATATAAAATGTCGAGCCTGAACGATATCCGCGAAATTCCGATTGTCGCCAACCAACCAAGGCCTGTATTAGGTGATGTAGCTGAAATAAAAACGGACACGACAAACGGTGAGGATGATGATATCGGCGCAGTACCAACGCTTTCGGTGACGGCCAATATCAATAAAATGGACTTGGGAACTGCGACAAACGACGTAAATAAAGCCCTGGCGGATTTAGGAAAGCCGCCGCGTGGCCTGACAGTTGAATTGCGCGGCATGGCCCAAACATTGACCGAAACTCTTGATAGTTTGCAATCAGGTTTGATAGTGGCCATCCTGGTGATATTCCTGATGCTGGCTGCCAACTTCCAATCGTTCAAGGTATCGCTGGTGGTATTGTGTACGGTCCCGGCGGTAATAGGTGGCGCATTATTCCTTGTTAAGATAACGGGCGCTACGCTGAACCTGCAATCCTACATGGGTATGATCATGTCGGTGGGTGTATCCATTTCTAACGCAGTGCTATTGGTAACCAATGCAGAAGAGTTGCGCAAGCACAATGGCGACGCATTGAAATCGGCGCGCGAAGCGGTAGCTTTACGTATCAGGCCGATATTGATGACCAGTTTGGCTATGATAGTAGGTATGCTTCCAATGGCATCTGGCCTGGGTGAGGGTGGCGATCAAACCTCTCCGCTTGGCCGTGCGGTAATTGGCGGCCTGCTTGCCTCAACATTTGCCGCATTAATTGTACTGCCGCTGGTTTTTGCCTGGGTACAAGGCAATACCACTACCGATTCTGTATCACTTGACCCCGAAGATAAAGAAAGTAAATTCTATGTTCCTTTGCATCATCATGAAAACCCTAAAAAATAAATCACTTATTATTCTTGCTTGCTTTGTGGCTGGCATGGGCTTGTTAACTTCCTGCGGTCCAAACAAAAAAGAAAAGGAAGAGCAGCAACAAACAGTTGAAGCAGAGAATGCGTTGGACACCCCGACTGTGGCGCTTGTTCCGGCAGCGAAAGGAAAATTAAGCTCAAGCATTACCGTGCCGGGCGAGTTGCAGCCTTTTTTGCAGGTTGACCTTTATGCCAAGATCAACAGCTATGTAAAGACACTTTTGGTCGATATAGGCTCACAGGTACACAAAGGGCAATTACTGGCTACTTTGGAGGCCCCTGAGATCAACTCACAACTGGAACAGGCCAAATCGGTAATACAACAAAATAAAGCCGTATTGTTTGCCAGCAAGGCAACTTATGACAGGTTATATAGCACAAGCAAAACCCCTGGTACAGTATCCCTAAACGATCTTGAACAGGCTCAGGCTAAAATGCGTTCAGATTCTGCTAATGTAGAAGCGGCTAAATCTGCTTATAAAGTCATAACCGCTAACCTGGATTACTTACAGATACGCGCACCATTTGATGGTGTGATCACTGTTCGTAATATTAACCTGGGGACTTATGTTGGTCCTGCTGGCGGTAGCGGAAATCTGCCTTTGTTTGTTATCGAGGATCATAAACGACTTCGTTTAGTGATTTCAGTTCCCGAAAATTATACCGGTGGATTGCATGATGGTAGTGAGGTTACTTTTAATGTAAAAGCATTACAAGGCGAAAAATTTACTGCACCTGTAAAACGTTTGGCTGGCGCACTGGATCAGAAGTTAAGATCGGAACGTTTGGAAGTTGACGTATATAACAAGGATGGCAGGCTATTGCCGAATATGTATGCCGATGTAAATGTTCCGCTTCCGGCAAGGGACAGTGCTTTCATCGTACCAAAAACCGCGGTGGTTACTTCAACTGAGAAAGTATTTGTGATCAAGGTTGTAGACAATCGTGCGCAATGGGTTGATGTGCAGAAAGGTATGGAAGCAGGAGATAACGTAGAAATTCATGGCGATATCAAAACCGGCGACCAGATCATAAAAGCAGCTTCTGAAGAGATCAGGAACGGCTCACCTGTGAAAGTAAATGCGAATGCCGCTAAATCCAGCAACAGCGAAGGCAAAGAAGTTAGTGGTCCGGATAAAGCTAATGGTAAATCGGATTCATCTGCCAAGAAGAAATAATATCTATCTATAAACTCTCCTGTCATTTCGACGAACGATGGCCTGCGGGAGAGCGAGGAGAAATCTTCTACGATCTGCATATTCGATTGCAGGGTGTAGAAGATTTCTCATCCGCGTCATTGCTCAATCCATTCTGCGGATTCGAAATGACATTTTTTGGATTGATTATTGCAATTTTTTGATCAGACTAACCCCCAGATCATTTGTGCTAATGGCCGAATTGGATAACACAACTACTCCCAATTTCTTTTGAATATTAAATGCCATGAAACTACTGCAGCCATAAGTTGCACCGTCATGAAAGTAATATTCCACGCCATTAACTACGATGACGTGCCAGCCTAAGCCTAATTTGATGTCTTTATTATAAGTTATCTGATGGGTAAGCTCAATCGCTTTGGAAAGCTCAGTTTGAGTAGACGCCATGTTAGCTTTCATGTACAGTAGCATGTCCTCTACTGTCGATCTTAGTGCGCCGCAGGCAGCAAGCACCTGAAATGTCCACGGTGAAGTAGCTTTTCCATCCTCGTTATAAACGGTAACAAATCTTGGTCGTTGCGCTATAGTTAAGTGTTGTTCTGTGTTTTGCATGCCCAGCGGGGTACAGATCACTTCCTTTATCATTTCCTCGAATGTTTTCCCGCTTATCTGTTCCAAAATGCTGCCTAATAAACCAACCCCGAAATTGGAATAGGCATAAGTCTCGCCAGGTTTACTGCTGAGTTTGCAGGTTTTCAGGTATTCGTAAAGATGCTTTTTGGTATAATCTTTATAAGGGTCATAAGGATCACTTGAATGAAACTCGAAATTATCTGGCAAGCGTGATAAGCCGGAGGTGTGATTGCTCAGCATTTCAAGCGTAATACCTTCTAGCTCTTTGTTAGAGGAAACAGAATCAGGCAAATATTTGGTGATCGGATCCGTTAGTTTTAGCTTACCTTCATTAGCATAGTATGCCAATAGGGTAGCGGTAAATGTTTTGGTGATTGAACCAATCTCGTAAATAGAATTTGTTTCCGGTAGCTGATTATTCCCGGCAGCGGTCTCGCCATAATTATAAGTATGAACCACGCCGTTATGGATGATCCCAATGCTTAAACCAACTGTATTTCCTTTTTGAATATAATTCCTTGCCGCCGAGTCGACCCTTTTATCGGTCAGCGTTCGCATCAGGTTAGAGGTGTGGGCGGGTTTGAGTTTATCCGCAGCCACTTCCTTATAAGGTTTAAACAGGAGCAGATCGAGTTTATCGTCCTTATCCAACGCAAGTAATAGTTGTAAACTTCCGGAGTCAAAATCCAGCTTATAGGTGCTCAATTTATTGTCCTGGAAACTGATAAGTGAGGATTGCCGGATAGGGCCGAGCGGGAAAAGCTCCTGGTCTGCAACATATTTAAATGTTTCGGCGCTTAATTGTTTTTTGAAACCTTCTCCCGCCAATTCATAGATCGATTCAGCCTGGCGCTCATTAAAGTATTTGTAAACCAGTGTAAATACCGAATCATTTTTGCGCTGTTGTAAGCTTTGGGCGGATGCAGTAATACTCAAAAATAGCACTAGAATCGAACCGATAAATTGAATTTTTCTCATAGAGATTCGTCGCCGGAAGCATCTCCGTTCTTAAGTATATTATTGAGCGGATCCGTTAGTCTGGCGAATCGTTTTTCTTTATATAACCATAATATCCTGAACATAATAACGCCGATAATAGCTCCGGAAATATAAGCGTATCCGATAAAGCTGAACATAGAGCCGGGTTCGGCTAAAATATTCTTGAATGAATGCGAAAATAAGATGGCATATACCAGGCTTAACGCTAAAGCCAGTCCTGCTCCGGTAATAATTCCACCATCTCTCACGCAGTACTTCCACAAACCACCTTTACGGGTTTCTTCCCACTTCTGCACGAATGTGATATTTCGGATATCCTCTTCAGTTAGGCCCTTGGCTTTTAGTTTTTTCCTTCTTTCGAGATTTTCCTCAAAATGATATATATCGCGACTTACACCAAGTATAAAATATATTACAATCCACCAAACTTCGTGAATATACCAGCAAATAAGAGCTGCAAAAATTACAGATAAGATGAGCCGCTTATAAGATGACTTTAAATATTGCTTAAAAACATCGGCTGTCATCACAAACTTTTTATTGCGTTTGCCCGGCCAGCAAATAAAGTACCGCCATGCGGATAGCCACCCCGTTCTCCACCTGGTCGAGAATGATCGATTGTTTGCTGTCGGCTACATCGCTGGTGATTTCAACACCACGGTTGATTGGTCCCGGGTGCATAATCGTGATCTCTTTGTCCAATGAATCCAGTATTTGCTTATTCAAGCCGTACAGCATGCTGTATTCGCGCAATGAAGGGAAGTACTTGATATCCTGGCGCTCCAACTGTATGCGCAGCATATTGGCTACATCGCACCAGTTTAACGCTTTCAGCAGATCGTGCTCAACTTTTACGCCTAAGGCACCGATATATTTTGGGATCAGGGTAGTCGGGCCGCAAACCATTACTTCTGCGCCTAGTTGTTTGAGGCAAAGGATGTTGGAGAGCGCCACGCGAGAGTGCAGGATGTCACCAACGATGGCTATCTTTTTACCTTCAACACTACCATATCTTTCGCGGATGGAGAAGGCATCCAGCAGAGCTTGTGTAGGGTGCTCGTGAGCACCGTCGCCTGCGTTTACTATTTGTGCCTTAACATGTTTTGACAGGAAGATACCGGCACCGGCATAGGGGTGACGCATCACCACCATATCTACCTTCATCGCCAGGATGTTATTGACGGTGTCGATCAGTGTTTCGCCTTTGCTTACTGATGACGAGGAAGCCGCGAAGTTTACTACATCAGCTGATAATCTCTTTTCAGCCAGCTCAAATGAAAGGCGTGTACGGGTAGAATTTTCAAAGAAGATATTGGCAATGGTTACATCGCGCAGCGATGGAACCCTTTTGATCGGACGATTTAGAACCGATTTGAAACCGTCGGCAGTTTCAAATATCAGCTCGATGTCTGTACGATTCAAGTCTTTTATGCCTAATAAGTGCCTTGTGCTCAGTCCTGCCATTTTATATTTCGGATTTCGGAATTTCGATTTCGGATTTTCCTGTTGATTATTTTTTTGATTTATTATTTTTTTGATTTGTCTTTGCAGTTTTGCCGATAGCTGTGAATATAGCCGTCAACTCATCTGCTTCTTTTTTGAGAGCAATCAAGTCTTCTGATTTAACCAGGTTCGATTCCTCCATTAATTCCAGCCATAAAGAGATTCATCCGCTTCCTCTTCAACAATCACTATTTTATTTATAAAGTCAGCAGTCGACTTACCTCTGCATGCAGATCGATAATTGGCGCCAACTGACGACGAGCTTCTTATTAATTGGTTAGATAAAGCGTTAAGCGCACGACTGTTCGGCAATTTTTCGATAAACCTGATAACGTCGATAGCAAATCTCTTAGTTCTACGTTTTAATTCAATTTTATCCATTTCTAAAATCTAAATCCGAAATCGAAATTCCGAAATCCGAAATCATTTCGCATCCGATAGTAACACCACCTTGTCTTCGCCATCAGTCTCTTTCCAACTCACTACCACCTTTTGTGATGCGATGGAATCCACTTCGATACCTACATAGTCAGCTGCTACCGGCAAGTGACGTGAGTAGCGGCGATCAACAAGTACCAACAACTCCACTTTCTCCGGTCTGCCAAAATAGAGCATGCCGTCCATTGCAGCACGAATGGTGCGGCCGGTCCAAAGCACATCGTCCATCATGATCACTTTTTTACCTTCAATGATGAAGTCGATCTTAGTTTGATTAGGCACAAGTTGCGATTCACGGCGGCGGAAGTCGTCGCGGTAGAAGGTAATATCCAGGTCGCCCTGTAAAATGGTTTTTCCCGGTAATATTTTTCGCAGTTCTTCGGCAACCCGCTTGGCAAGGTAAATACCCCTTGGTTGTATGCCTATTAATACTGAATTAGAGAAATCGTCATGATTTTCAATTAACTGACGACATAGACGTTGTATGGTAATCTGAAATTTCTGACCGTCGAGCAGAGTAGGGTTTTGCATCTTTGGTTGGATTTGGGCAAAGGTATAAAATTTAGTGATTAGTTGGTGATAGAGTTATCAGTTAACCGGTGATCAGTTATCAGGAATGATGTATATGGCAAATTCACCTTTTATTAATAGCAGAAGAATGTGATTTATTTAATCACTAAATTGGCTATACTTATCCGCATATCATGAAAATCTATAAAACCTTATTAGTGGCTGCGCTGGCTTGCGCGGCTTCATTACAAAGCTTTTCACAAACTGTATCTGAGAGCTTACCAACGGATTATCTAACCAAAGAATTTCATGCAGGCAGACGCGATGCATTGCGCAAACTGATGCCCGACAACTCTGTGGCGGTGATATTTGCATATCCTGAGCGTGTGTTTTCTGAGGATGTGAATTACGCCTATCATGCTAATCCTGATTTATACTACTTCTCCGGATATAAAGAGACTAGCGCCGTTTTATTCATATTCAAAGAAATGCAGCATGGGCAGAATGGCGATTATAATGAAATGTTCTTTGTTCAGAGCCGGGACCCGCAGCAGGAGCAGTGGACAGGTAAGCGTCTTGGTGTTGAAGGTGTGAAAGCAAAACTTGGTTTCAGTAAGGTTTATAATAGCGAAGAGTTTACAAAATCGTCAATCGACCTGAAAAAGTTCAGTACTGTTTTATATGATGGGATTCCGGAAGATGAAGGGAATATGAAAGGTCTGTATAATGCCTTTAAAGAAAAAGCTGCGGTGCCAGAGATAAACAATGAAGTGTTGAGCACTTTGACGACCATCATACAATATGGCACACCTAAAAATCTGCCACGTATCATGGATTATTTTAAGGCGAAATTTGAACTTCCTGAGTATAAGAGTAATCAATTGCTGCAAGGGTTTATCAGCAAACCAGATTCTGCGAGTTTAGCTGATTTGAAAGTTAAATTCAATACGCAATTTGGTGGATTGGTGATGTATAGTGACGACATGAAACAGTTGCGTGGCGTAAAACAGCCCGAAGAAGTGGAGTTGGTAAAGAAGGCTGTAGAGATATCCAGCATCGCACACGCGGAAGTGATGCGTGCCATAAAACCAAATATGTCTGAACGTGAATTGCAGGGCATCTTTGAATATGTGCATAAGAAATATGGAGCAGAGGATGAAGGCTACCCGCCAATTGTAGGTGCAGGGGCAAATGGCTGTATCCTGCATTATGAGGAGAATAATGTGACTGAAGTGAAAAATCAGCTGGTGTTGATGGACGTGGGTGCTGAATATCATGGTTATTCAGCTGACGTCACCCGTACCGTTCCAGCTAATGGTAAGTTTACTGAAGAACAAAAAGCTATTTATCAATTGGTTTATGATGCCCAGGAGGAAGTATTTAAACTTTGTAAAGATGGCGTACCGTACAGACAGTTGGAGGAAAAGACACAGGAAGTTTTGGCAAATGGCCTGATAAAGCTTGGTATTATCAGCAAAGCCGAAGATGTAAGAACTTACTATCCACATGGCGTTTCTCATCATATGGGCCTGGACGTGCATGATAAAGGAGAGTATAATGGTAACCTGAAAGAAAACATGATCATCACTGTTGAGCCCGGTATCTATATCCCGGCTAATAGCAAATGCGATAAAAAGTGGTGGGATATCGGTGTGCGTATCGAAGATGATGTTGTTATCGGAAAAGATAAATGTACCTTATTATCAATAGACGCGCCACGTAAATGGCAGGATGTAGAAAAAATGGTAGCCGATAAAAGTATTTTCGATTTGGCGAAGTTTCCGCCGCTGAAATAAAGCATGTCGGTGAGGACACCGACATGGGGAATAATATTAAGCCGGTTTATTGCCGGCTTTTTATTGATTATTAGTTTACAAATTAGATAAAACGCTAACACAAAACGTTACCGTAAAATAAACCATCACACCTAAAACAATGATGATCAGCATGTCTATAAACATTTTGGTGCCAGTAGGTTTAAACATTTTGCAATAGATAAATCCTACATAACTGATAATACTTACCAGTCCTGTGATAGCTGCGATGGCAACGTATAAAATATGTGGTACATCAAAACGGGTATTTACACCGCGCATCAATATGGTGATGATCAGGGCGATAACAACCATAAAGGCGAAGGTTTTGGGATTCCGTTCTTCGGGAGTGACAGGGTTTTTCATATAGTAAATGTAATATCAATATCGTAAAGTTTCATTTCATAGTCTTTTTTTATAGAATTTATAGAACCCTCTCCCCTGGAGAGGGCAGGGTGAGGCTACAAAAAAGCCCTGTCCGCCATAGCGAACAGGGCTTAAAGGATTTAATTTATTTAAGCTTACTTTGCTTCTTCTTCAGATTTTTTGGCCTTTTTAGCTTTGCTTTCAGCGCCTTCCATCTGTTCTTTTAATTGAGCCAATACGCTCAGGTCGCCTAAAGTTGATTTTTCAACCGAATCTTTCACTTTCTTCACTGCATTAGTAGCTGCTTTAGCTTCTTTTTTGCGGCTTTCGAACTCTTGTACACGGGCTTCAGCGCGTTGCTCTTCCCAGATACGTGAGTGTGAAATAACGATACGTTTGTTTTCTTTGTTAAATTCAATGATCTTGAATTCAGCAACGTCATCAGCTTTTAAGCTCTTGCCATCTTCCTTAACCGTGTGTTTGATAGGAGCGAAGCCTTCAACACCGTAAGGTAAAGCAACGATAGCACCTTTGTCGGTTACTTTCAATACGGTACCTTCATGCACTGAGTCGATAGTGAAGATAGTTTCGAAAGTATCCCAAGGGTTTTCTTCCAGCTGTTTGTGACCTAAGCTCAGCTTGCGGTTCTCAACATCCAGTTCAAGCACAACCACATTCAGTTTTTCACCAACTTTAGTGAATTCGTTAGGGTGGTTAACTTTCTTAGACCATGAAAGGTCAGAGATGTGGATCAAACCGTCGATGCCGTCTTCCAGTTCAACAAACACGCCGAAGTTGGTCATGTTTTTAACGGTTGCAACGTGCTGAGTGCCGATAGCATATTTCTCAGCAGCATGTTGCCATGGATCAGGCGTTAATTGTTTAATGCCTAATGACATCTTGCGCTCGTCGCGATCTAAAGTCAATACCTGTGCTTCAACCTCGTCACCTACTTTCAGGAATTCCTGAGGGTTGCGCAGGTTTTGTGACCACGACATTTCTGATACGTGGATCAAACCTTCAACACCAGGGATGATCTCTAGGAATGCGCCGTAATCAGCAACGGTAACAATTTTGCCTTTAACTTTTGAACCTACAACGATGTTTTCGTCAAGCGACTGCCAAGGGTGCGGGGTCAATTGTTTCAAGCCAAGGGCGATACGTTTTTTCTCATCATCAAAATCAAGCACCACCACGTTGATCTTCTGATCAAGTGACAATACTTCTCTCGGATGCTCGATACGGCCCCATGAAATATCGGTAATGTGCAGTAAGCCGTCAACACCACCAAGGTCGATGAATACACCAAAGTCGGTAATGTTTTTAACTGTACCTTCCAGTACCTGGCCTTTTTCAAGTTTGGCCACAATTTCAGTTTTTTGGTTTTCCAAATCGTCTTCGATCAGCACTTTGTGCGATACCACTACGTTCTTAAACTCGTGGTTGATCTTAACAACTTTGAATTCCATTGTTTTACCCACATATACGTCATAATCCCTGATTGGTTTAATGTCGATCTGTGAGCCTGGTAAGAAGGCTTCAACGCCCATTATATCTACGATCAAGCCACCTTTAGTTCTGCTCTTAACAAAGCCGGTGATGATCTCGTCATTATCCAATGCGGAATTAATTCTTTCCCATGATTTCTGAGTTTTTGCACGTTTGCGTGACAATACTAACTGACCGTTAGCATCTTCCTGCGACTCAACAAAAACTTCAACGTCGTCACCGATCTTCAGATCAGGTGTATCACGGAATTCAGACAGGGAAACTAAACCATCAGATTTAAAACCGATGTTTAATACCACGTCTTTGCTGTTGATGCTTACAACTGTACCGCTGATAATTTCGCCTTTGTTGATAGAGCTGAAAGTTCCATCATACAATTTCTCTAATTTTTCACGCTCGGCAGCGTTGTAATTACCGAATTTTTTGTCATCAGCATCCCAATCGAAATCTTCGTTTGATGATGTGATCTTTGATTTGATCTCTTCGATCGATAATGAATCAGCTTCTGATTCAATAGTTTCTTTTTCTGCGGTTGCTGTAACTGCGTCGAGCTCAGCTTCCTTCGCTTTTAATTCTTTTTCTGCTTCTTGTTTTTTTGCCAAAATAAATTTTCTCCTTTTCCCAATACAATTGGGACTGCAAAGGTACGGATATATTTTTGACTAATAAAAAATATTTCACTCTTAAATGCTGGTTTTAAGGCGCTTTTGTTGGCTTTTTATAAGGTTTTTACAGACTGGGCATCAATTGTGAGACAGCAGCTCAGATATATAATCGAAAATCGACATAAAATCCACCAGCATAGCGTTACGATAAGCAGTTACCCGGGCGGTCATCTTTTCTTCCTGCTCTGGCGTAAACGGATCTTTCCAAACACGCATACAGATACGTTTTAGCGCGTAGGTTATTTTATCGTTTTGAGCATAGGTTTCCAGGTAGCGGCTTTGTTTAAAATCTTCGAAGAATTTAAAGAAGCGGTTGGTTTCTTTTAAACCTGAAAAATTCAGGAACTCCTTTATCACATCTGTATTACAGGAATCCAGATGGTTATAAAAATCATCGGTTGAAATTTTACCGGTGGTGATCAACAGGTTATCCAATATGATCTCCAAAGCAATATGTCCCAGGAAGAACGGTTTTACCGGAGAACCTTCTATGGCAGGCGCCAGCAGATTCTTTAAAGCATGAGAGCGTGCAGTAAAAAATCCGGAGGAATGGAAAAATTTGTCCACCTCCAGGTGCTTTCGCCAGCCTAAAATGATATCGTTGATGTTTTTATCGGAATGCTGAAGTTTTTCGGGATGAATAATGATGTTCTTATCCGCATTCTTCACCAGGTCGGGTAGTACCGTACCCAGTGTATGGTAACAGTTGGTTGTGTCCCTGTCGAAGTAGTAGTGCGATAGAAAATTCATAAATATTCACTCTCGGCAAATTTTAAGTCTGCTTAAAGTAAGCAAATTTTTTGACTATTGTTTAAGATAAACGTAAAAAAGAGATTTTCGGGTATTCTGTTATCTTTGCAGCTTTATTAAATACGATGAATTTTGTTGAAGAACTACGCTGGCGCGGCATGCTGCATGATATAATGCCCGGAACTGAGGAATTACTGAATAAGGGTATGGTGGCAGGCTATATTGGGTTTGACCCTACAGCCGATTCGCTGCATGTGGGTAGCCTGGCCCAGATCATGACGCTGATCCATTTTCAGCGGGCTGGTCATAAGCCTTTTGCCCTGGTGGGCGGTGCTACCGGTATGGTGGGCGACCCGTCGGGTAAATCTGCAGAGCGTAATTTATTATCTGAAGATGTATTGCAGCGCAACCTTGCAGGCATACAAAAGCAACTGGAGAAATTTCTTGATTTTGAGTGCGGTGCCAACAGCGCCCAAATGGTGAATAACTACGATTGGTTTAAGGAGTACACCTTTCTGAATTTCATTCGTGATGTAGGTAAACACATTACTGTGAATTATATGATGGCCAAAGATTCGGTAAAAAACCGTATCAGTGGTGACACGGGCATGTCGTTTACCGAGTTTACTTACCAATTGGTGCAAGGATACGACTTTTACTATTTGTGGAAGCATAATAACTGTGCGTTGCAAATGGGGGGCTCTGATCAATGGGGTAATATTGTTACCGGCACTGAGCTGATCCGTCGTAAAGATGGCGGAGAGGCTTATGCGTTAACTACACAATTGATCAAAAAATCAGATGGAACTAAATTCGGAAAAACCGAAGGTGGTAATATCTGGCTTGACCCAGCTAAAACATCGCCTTATAAATTCTACCAGTTCTGGTTGAATACAACTGATGAGGATGCAAAGGCGTATATCCGGATATTTACTTTGTTTGATAAAGCAACTATTGAAGCTATAGAAGCTGAACATAATGCCGCTCCACATCAAAGAGCATTACAAAAAGCATTGGCTAAGGATATTACTATCCGTACCCATGGTGAGAAGGAATACGATAAGGCTATTCAATCATCGGAATTCTTATTTGGTAATACCGGTATCGAGTTTTTGAATGAACTGACCGAAGATGAAGTATTGGGACTATTTGAAGGTGTCCCCAATTTCAATATAGGCTTGAATGAACTTTCATCAGGCATCAATATTGTCGATCTTCTTGGAGCTAAAACAACCGTTTTTCCATCAAAAGGTGAGGCTAAGAAGATGATACAGGGCGGTGGGGTGGCTATCAACAAAGCTAAAGTAGGCTCACCGGACGATATTTATAACAGGGAACATTTGATAGGCGGTAAGTTTATCGTAGCGCAAAAAGGAAAGAAGAATTATTTTTTAATTGTTGCAGAATAATTTTGCAAATACGACAAAAGTTATTTATTTTTGGATAAATGTCGTTCAAGATAAAAGATCACACCGATAATTACGTAAATGAGCCTATGGCTGTTTACATTACTCAAAGCAAGGGCAGTTTGTTTAATGCTCTTTTTGCGGGTAATGCCAAACAGTTCCAGTCTGCTACTGATTTTGACATTTTACAACTTACCCGAAACGGCCTTAAAAAAAGTTTGCTTTTATCTTTAGCAAAAAAAATATCCCTTACGCTTCAGGAACTGGCCGATATTATGCACATTTCAGAACGTACTTTGCAACGTTATGATGATAACGCCATTATCAAAACCGAATACGCCGAAAAGGCTGTAGAGCTAGCCCGTTTATATACCCGCGGCGAGGATGTATTTGGCTCTCTTGATAAGTTTAAAACATGGATGAAAACTCCGCTTCATGTTTTCAAAGGCGAAACGCCTGTCTCTCTTTTAGATACTTCTGTGGGTTTCGATATTGTATTTAGGGAGTTGGGCCGTATCGAACACGGTATTTTTGCCTGATGATATTGTATCGCATTTCCAACAGCCGTTATGCCGACGACTTAAGCGGGAACGGCGCACGTTTATACGGCGGGCGATGGAACAGCGAAGGCAGGGCTATGGTTTACCTGGCGTCCTCACGATCATTGGCGATATTGGAATCACTCGCTCACTTGTCGCCTACAAATATTCCGGTTGATTATATTATGCTAACAATTGACGCTCCGGATGATTTTTTTGCCATAGATATTAAACTGCTGCCAAATAACTGGAATGAATACCCTGAGCCAAATATTCTAAAACAGATTGGCAATTCATTTCTGCAAAAAAATAAATATCTTTTATTGAAAGTGCCTTCTGCTATTGTGCCACAAGAGTTTAATTATCTGATGAATCCTATGCATCAAAAAGCCGGAAAGGTAAAGATAGTTAACATAGCGCCCTTCAGTTTTGATGAAAGACTTATTGGACATTAAATATGAAGCTATCCCTGCCATATGTAAATGGTAAATGATTAGTGCTAAAAAATTGCTTTCTGAAATAGCAAAAATAAAGCTCATATTAGATAAATGTAATTACGATTATGCGCTTTGCCTTTTCCTGTTTGTTGTTATTCTTGTTCTTTACTTGCCCAGCTATGGCGCAGGTAGATACATCATGGACTACGCCGATTGCTCCATTTCAGATTGCTGACAACCTTTATTACGTGGGCAGCCAGGATCTTGCCAGCTACCTTGTTGTAACGCCGAAAGGGAACATACTTATTAATGCAAACCTTACTACATCACCACCACAGATAAAAGCAAGTGTAGAAAAACTGGGTTTTCACTGGAAAGATGTCAAGATTCTGCTAAATAGCCAGGCGCATGACGATCACATGGGAGGGGCTGCACAAATAATCCGTGAAACACGAGCAAAGAACATGGTAATGGACGGCGATGTAAGTGTCGTGGAATCAGGTGCAAAAACTGATTTTTTGGCACCTTCTCCGAATGTCCCGGGTTATCCTGCCTCACATGTGGATCGGGTTCTCTATGACGGGGATATGGTAAGCCTCAGTGGCATAACGTTGATTGCCCATAAAACAGCCGGCCATACACGCGGGTGCACAACCTGGACGATGCAAGCCCATCTTCCGGGCGAACCGAAAGGGACGACGCGAAATATTGTTATTGTTGGAGGCACGGGATTTTGGTCGGAATATCATTTCGTTGCTACGCCTGGTAATCATGTAAGTTACCCAGGTATTGTGCAGGATTTTCAACACACGTTTGCTGAGTTGCGTGGACTGCATTGTGACGTTTTTTTGGGTGCCCATGGCCAATATTTTGATCTGCTTGGAAAACTTCAGCATTATCCAAAGGATGGCCCACGCGTTTTCATTGATCCGGATGGATACAAGAAATTTGTAGCCAGGTCTCAGGAGAACTTTATGAAAGAATTAAGCAAACAACGAGCCGCTGCTACCCATTGAAAAAATACTTCTGATAATCACGGCCTGGAGAAGATTTTTAAATATAAGTTAAAAGGCAGAGGGTGATAAATTCTCTGCCTTTATTATTTTTGCAAACAATTTTTTACTGATTATGAAGTTTTTAAACTAATTTTCTCCGGCTTATTTAAAAAGTATTTACTCTACCTATGATTAAAGTGGGATTGGTTTGCGTTTTTATTTTCTTGTTGTTCGGAAGTGTATTTGCAGCTCAAGCTGGGGTTAAAGATGATAGTCTTGCTTCTATATTAAAGAATAAAGATGCAGCTGTAAAAAAGCGGGAATTGATACTTTATCTTCGTTTTGCTTTTGGGGATATGCCCCTGAAAGACCTGGAACAGGCAAAAAAACAAACTGTACAAACATTAAAATCGGCTCAGGAGCCGGACAGCGAGGGTTTGATCCTTTTTATTGAAGGGATATGTCAATACAGGTGGAATAAATATACCGATGCTCAAAGTACTTTTCTTAAGGCAATACAAAAGGCCGATCAGAATGAAGACCATTATTTATTGTATGCCTGTTTTACCCACATGGCTTTTATTCAAAATGAAAATGGCAACGAAATAGAAGCTATATCTGATTACAGGGCGGCTAAAAAAGAAGCTACCATTGTTGATGATGCTTACCTTCAAATCGTGATAGATGTTAATCTTTCAGATATCTATTACAGGAACAAGATGTTTAACAATGCGCTGTTTTATTTGAACGAGGCGCAATCGCTGATTTCTACCAACCAGGTTAAAATTCAGCGAATGGAAAATAGTGTTAATGATAACAAGGCCGAAGTTTATTACCAGCTTAAAGATATTGATTCGCTCAAAAAATATAACAGGCTTTTACATGAGGCAAAAGGAGGGAGCACAGGGTTATATACTTTTCAAAAAAGGACTGACTATTACCTGGATATGCTACAAAAAAAGTATCCTGAAGTGATAGCGACGATTACTGCTTTGCATAATGATACTGCTTATCATTTTGATTTAATTGATGAGAATTGCCTTGCTGATGCATATTACAAATCGGGGCAATTGGATTCTGCAAAATCTGTTGTTCAGAGGTTAATTGATAACAGTAAAGATAAAAACCATGCAGAGCTAAATCTTTACCTTTATAAATTATTGGGCGATATTGAAGACCAAAAGAATAATCCCGATGGAGCAGCCATCGCTTATAAGATGGCCTTGTTAGAGTCGATTACGCAATTAAAACAGTTGATTAATGTCGGCTCAGTTTCATCACAGATCAGCATAGATGAGGTCCAAAACTCCTATGCGCTGCGAACGGAAACTTTTAAGCGTGAACGGTTGTGGCTTATTTTTATTATAAGTGTAGCGGGCTTACTGATCATAGTCGGTGGACTGCTTTATTACAATGTACACCGCAAAAAATATTATGAAAAGCTGCTATTTGAATCAAAGAAGAATGAGATTGCATTTATCAATTCGCATGAAGTCCGCAGGCATGCATCAAATCTGATGGGCATTATGCAAATGATCAACCAGGGGGACAATAAATACGAGAATTTTGTCGAGTCAGAACAATACCTTCAAAGTGAGTTAACCAACCTGGATAACGCGATAAAAAATATCTCGCATAAGTTGAATAGTTAACGATTACAGATCGCTCAGCAGTTCCAGCTTCTTCGCATTATATTCTTCCTGCGAGATCAGGCCATTTTCGAACAATGTTCTTAATTTTTTTAGCTTTTCGGTCAACTCATCCTGTTTTGGAGCTTCCTGAACCGGGGGAGCAGTTACAACAGGAGCAGGCGTAGGCTCTGGTATTGGGGCAGGGGCTGGTGTCGGAGCAGCAGGTTGTGATTGTGCGTTTGCTTGTTCTCCAAAGTTAATTGAACCTGACTCAGCACGTTTTTCTTCCAGGTCGCGCAGGCGGCGTGCTTCACGTTCGTCTTCTTTACGCTGCTGGGAGTATTGGTATAGTTTACGTGCCTGAACCTTAGGCAGGTAATCGACACCCATCTCACCGCCGTTAGTGGTTCTGATAGTGAAAATAGCACCGATGATCTCTTCCTTTATCACCACATCAATGATGTCTTTCCAAACAAAATCGATGAACTTTATAGAAAGACCCAAATTTGCCGGAGTGAAAAACAATACGCGTTTGTTGGTAATAGCTACGCAATCGGGTAGTATATTTACTAACGGTTTCTTTTGGGTAGCTATATAAATAATTTCTTCACCTGTGGTAAGCAGGTCAACCAGCCGGGTATAAACTTTCTCCACTGCTTTCGGGTCTTGCTGGTCGATTAAAAATTTGTCGATCATCTTTATGCTTTTTGTTGATGCAGGCCAAAAATAATAAATATCTATGTAAGCACGAATTTCACGAATTAACAAACGTGGATTACACAAACCAAATTTGGCAATTCGTGCTATTCGAAACAATTAGTGAAATTCGTGTTTATGCTATGAGCAGGTTGCAACCCCTGATATCGGAATTATCAAATCGGCCTAAAACCTCAAACGATCCATCCCGATAAATTTTTCCTAAATCTTGTGTAGCGATGAAGGAGCAGGAGTTCATATTAGCAAGGTCGATCACATTAACGCCGCCAGTCTTATCATTTTCCAGTAAAGTCATCGGATCATTGGTATCGCGGGTAATGATCTTCATCCAGGGCGGACAATTGAATATACCATTCCCATTAGAATAGGCTTGGGATAGTAATTCAGTCATACCGTACTCAGAATGAATGGCATTAACACCAAAACCCTTGCAAAGCGTTTGATGCAATTCCTCGCGAATCATTTCCTTACGACGCCCTTTCATGCCGCCTGTTTCCATTACAATCAGTTCTGGGAAATTAATTGAATGCTGTTCAACAAAATCAAGCAAGGCAAAAGTAACGCCGATCAATAGGGTTGGCTTTTTTGCATCTTGTTGTTTTTTTAACTGGTTAAAAAGATCATCATGATTGTACAGGTAGAAACCGCTATCCGGATTTTCTGATCGTTTTACTAAATCTTCGGCCATGTAGATGAGCGATGAGCCTTCACGCTCGAGGTAAGAAGGTAACAGCGACAGAACACAATAGTTCCGTATATCGCCATAAAATAGATTAAAAGCATGCCGAAAACTTTTCTCATACCAGCTTACATCAGTAACCAGGTGCCGGCTGTTGATCATGCCTGTAGTTCCTGAACTGGTGAAAGCTACCTGTACATTATCAGCGCTGCTTAGTACTTCATGTGATTTAAAAAAGCTGATAGGCAGGAATGGCATTTTCTCAACACTGTCAACGGCATCAATATCCACTTTCAGATTGGTGATAAACTCCCGGTAAACTTCACAATTTCGGGCCTGGAAGCGGAATACCTGCAAAGCAATTTCCGAAAATTGCAGTTCGTTGCTGATAGAAAATACTTGCTGCTTGTCCGGGACGATCATCGTGCAAAGATAAGTGAATGTGCAGATGTGCGGATGTGCAAATTTACGGATGTGCAAATGTGCAGATGAGTAGATATGCAAATGGATTTTTCTTCAATCTGCACATCCGCAAATTTGCACATCTGCACATCCGCAACTTCGCAAGTTCCGGGTTTTAAATGGGTGGGGATAGCAGGAACTTTGGGTATCAAAACATAAATACTATGAGCAATTTTAAAATTGTACCGCTGTCAAAAAATTATGTACAGCATATCCGCGAAACGAGAAAAGATGACTTTGGTCATGAAGTGATAGAGCAGGTGGCAACTGGTTCTGGGCCATGCCGTATCTCTCTAAAACCATTTGAGAAAGGAGTGGATAAACGTTTGTTATTTACACATACACCATTTGAGGTAGATAATGCTTATAATCAACCCGGACCGGTGTTTATTAATGCAGACGATGTAGAAGAGTACTCGGATATCTATCGCTTTCCGCCTGAAATCAAAGCGAATAAGAAAAGCTTCCCCCTTACATTGATTGGCTATAATGATCAGCAGATGATGACACTGAGCAAAATGGTTGGTGACAATGATGTGGATGAGATGATCACAGAGATATTTGATACGAACCCGAATGTTGCCTGCCTGCATGCACGCAACTCGCAGGCCTGCTGTTTTATATGTAAGATTGAGCGTATCTGATTGATTTATGAGGGCTTAGTGAAACAAGATCGGGTTTATGGTGGTTTGTTAATATTATAATAATATTAATAATCACACCTATGAAAAAGTTAAGTTTTTTAATTGCTCCGATCTTGCTGAGTTTTATTATTGTAATGACTTCGGCCGCACCAGTAAATGGTGATAAGGAGACAGAACGATTACACAGTGCATCCAATGTTCTGAAGGATTTTGGTGCCATGAAAGAGGGCTTCGCCCATAAACTGATAGAAAAATATGAAGGCGTAGTTATTATTCCAAAAACCATTAACGCAGGATTGGTGGTCGGCGCCAAACGCGGCAAAGGCGTAGCCATCGTAAAATTGCCCGATGGCAGATGGAGCGATCCGGTATTTGTTACCATTACAGGCGGCAGCATCGGTGCGCAGATCGGTGTTCAATCAGTCGACCTGATCCTGGTTTTCAAACACAAAGGCGCATTAACCAAAGTGAAGAATGGCGATGTGACCATCGGCGGTGACCTGGCTGCGACAGCAGGCCCTGTTGGTCGTGCAGCTTCGGCTAATACCGATTACAAATTGGAAGCTGAAGTATATTCTTATTCACGCAGCAGGGGCTTGTTTGCCGGTATTACGGTTAATGGCTCAAGCTTGTCTATCGACAAAGATTCTAACCACAACTACTACGGCGAAGGCATGAGCGCCCATGATATCTTTGAAACCGGTAAAAGCAATACTGTTGCCGTAAAGCATTTGAAGGAAACACTCGCTAGTTTATAAACCAATTTGACAAGAAGAAGCGCCCGGTTATTTCGGGCGCTTTGTTGTTATAAACTGCCTGATTCTGGCCAATTACTCCAATGAGTATTAGCAGGTTGTGTTGGTTTGTAAAACGACAAATCACGAGTTGCAATTACCTTTGCTAACTGCTGCCATGTTTCATAAGAACTTGGCCTGTTATTTATCCATGCAGATTTATTAGATTCCTGGTTATTAGATTCCTGAGTACGAATCATATTAGAGAATGCTTCGATATCTATATCATTAAGCCCGGTTAAATTTCTATTGAAATCATAGATATAATTTAAATGTTCGTCAGATATGTTGGGGGAATCTATTTCAATAAAATCCTTATGATACCACTCATCTAAAACCAATATTTTTTTAAGATCTTCGGGAATTGATTTATACAGTTCTTTGTCGCTTGCACGAAAAAGATCAGTATGGTTAATTACAATTAATCTTGCCGCGTCCTCGATTCCAATTTTACCAACCTGATAATTATTCAATTCAATCCCGTTATTAAGGTAATCTTCTATGTTTTGACTTAGATATACTTTCGTATCCTTGATTACCCAATACTTCGAATCGGAATTTAAAACAAATCCATCTGTTGTTTCTTCCAGTATATTTTGTTTTAAAGGATATGTATAGTAATAGTTTGATAATTGGCCATTGTAGCTATCGAGATTTATTAAGCAATTACCAAAATAGCTTATCTCAAGTTCAATAGTTCCTGCACGTGGATTATATCCCAAGCGTTCTGTTACAATAGCCCATCTTTCTTTATCTCCAACAAAAATGTTCAAACGGCAATCGATAAGGTATGAATAGGGCTGACCTAAAGAAATAAAATGAGTGTAATCACTGATTTTATTTGAGTTGTCAAGTGTTGAAAGTATTTGACTTTCTAAGAGCATAGTAATCCGTTATTTTTTGAAGGCTTTCTTTGTTAATATACCTGATAAAGCTGCCATGCCACCTACCAATCCACCAATTAGTGCGGTGGTCAGCAGTAATAATACCCATTGATGTGGCAAAGGAAATAGCTGGATTACCCGGCTCGCCAGTATATCATCATTTGGTATGCTTTTCACTAGTGCCAATACAATCCACAAAACAAATATCGCCCCAAAACCTGACCAGAAAGATTTGCCGGATGTTTTGCCAACAAATAGTGCCGCTAAAAATGCTATGGCAGCCGCTGCCCACCAAGGTAGGAAATAGCTGCAGATAAAGGATAGAATGAGTATGAGGAGGAATAACATATTATTTACTGCTTAAAGTTAAGGTTGATTTGATACGATTGGATTTTTCATCCGGCGATTGCAAAAACAACAATTCATTCAATTTTCCATCCCGCCAGGTGGTAAACATATCTTCATAATAATAACTGCCTGGGTTTCCTGATTCTCCGCCAGGGAAAACGCCATAACCTTTTACCTGCGGCCCCATTTGTACTACCATTCGCCATGATGGGCCATTGCCACCCCGCAAAGCATTAATGACCGCGCCTGTGCCGCCTGCATAAAACTGACCTGTCCCGAATCCGGGTAAATTAGCGAGGTGATTAATATGGGTATCTTTTACGTTCCCCCATTCCCATTTTTTACCGGGTTGGCCCATGCTTTTCAGTAGCTCGTCCGCTGCCGTAACAAAGGCTTGCAATACTATGTCGTTACAAGTTTCCTTTGCTGGGGTACCTTTCAGATCAAACCATTTGGAGTTTGGCTCTGTCAGTAATAGTTTTTCAGCCCGGTCAAATGAAGGAACATTAAGCAAGACTTTATCATCCTTAAACTCATCCCAAACCATATCGTAGAATTTCAGCCACCATGCGTTAAAAATAGAAGCGCCAACCGAATTGGCCGCAAAATGCTTATCCCATTTTTTGACGATCTGAAAAACCTTAAGCTGATCAGGATTCAATTTTGAGGTGTCTACATATCGAAGCATAGAAGGCAATACATCCTGCGCACGCATACTGTAATTATCCATCTGCATCAGACGCATGCTGTCAATCGTTGCATTTTGCATTACTTTTAACTTGTCGTTGATGCGTTTACCCCGATCGTAAAGCTCAAAACGCCAATTGATGTAATAAGGATAAGTTTGGTCTGTAGAAGATTGATTTGCTGAACTCACAAATCCCCTCGGCGGATTTTTTACGGTTGGGTTCTGGTCATAAGGTATCCAGCCCTGCCAGTCGTTGGCCGGATCGCTGCCATCCATAATAAACTTACCCTGGTCTTTAAACTTTAGCGGTATTTTGCCGTTGGGGGTGATGGCAATGTCTTTATCATTACTTGCAAAAATGAAGTTTTGAGCTGGGGCAGTATAATAAGTTAACGCTTTGCGATAATCATCATAATTCTTTCCGCGGTTGAGCAGGTAAAAGGTCATAAACTCATCCGATTCATCATGGGCGATCCATCTTAAAGCATCCCCGACGGGAATATTTTCATGCCCTTCTTTCGGTTTCTGTGAAATATTGTCATATACTACCGGGCCATGATGAGTGTATATCACAGTATCATAAACCGGTTTTCGTCCAAGTACATTTATCACTTCAACACGTTTGGTGGTTTTATTCCATTTATTATTGTACCAGTATTCGTTTTTGCGGTTGTCCTTAAACTTTACCTGGTACCAGTCCAGCACATCGGCATCCACGTTAGTAACCCCCCAACTTATTTTTTGATTGTATCCAATTACAATGCAAGGCGCACCAGGCAACGAAACGCCATAAACATTTACTGTAGGCGAGGACATTTGTAACTGATACCATATAGATGGAAAAGTCAAGTTCAAATGCGGGTCATTTGCCAGTATCGGATAACCAGATGCTGATTTGCTCCCGGCAACTGCCCAATTGTTGCTGCCGATACCGGGAACACGCTCTCTCGGTCTGATTGTATCCGTCATCAACGCGATAAAATCCTTGGATGGTTTTGGAATAGGCAAGGGCTTAAAATTCCATTTGGTGCCGACTGGTATGATGGGATCTTCGTGAAATGGATAATCAGGGAAAAGATCGTTTACATCCTTTGCACCAAAGCGCTTTAAATCGTTGGTCATGGCAAACTGGTCGGATCCTCCTGCCAGCGTTTCCGACATCAGTTTAAGCAAATATGCACAATTGATCGGCTTCCATTCTTCGGGCGCATAACCAAGCAATTTAAACTCGATGGGATAATCGCGTTTGCTGAGATGATGGATATAGCTGTTTACCCCTTCGGTATAAGCCTCGATCACCATTTTCATCGTTGGATCTTTCATAATGCCTTTTAATGTGTTTTCAGCACCGTAGGTCATGCCCATGCGGCGATGGTAGCGGTCAACCTCTAAAGCTTTCGGTCCGACAATCTCTGAAAGCCGTCCGGCTGCACTACGGGTTTGTATATCCATTTGCCATAGGCGGTCGCGTGCGGTGAGGTAGCCTTGCACATAATAAAGGTCATGGTCGTTTTCCGCAAAAATGTGCGGTATGCGGTGTTCGTCAAAGCGTACCGTTACTTTGCCCTGTAAACCTTCAAGGTGCAGGTTTTCATCGGGTTGGAAGTTTTTGCTTTCAGCATTTTGCCAGAAACCGGAAACGGAGTTCAAAAATTCACCAATGGGAGGGATGTCGCCAAATTTGGTTTGCAATGCCCAAATCAATACTAAAGTAAGAGCGATGGAAAATAAGGCTTTAATGAGTTTCATCAGGTTGGATTAGCCTTGACCAAGATAGAATAAATCACACGATTTTAAGATTTAAGAGATGAGATTTTTTTGATCATGTTTCTTAAATTTACCTAAACACTACTCATCACAAAAACGCATATGACAGTACAGGAAATAATGGATGACCTGCAAGCTCATGGCAGCGACAGCATCAAAAAAATATTATTGAAACATGGGGTAAAAGAGCCTTTTTTCGGTGTCAAGATAGAGTACATGAAGCCGATACAGAAAAAGGTCAAAATGGATTACCAGTTGGCCAAAGATCTCTATGCAACCGGCAATGCCGATGCCATGTACCTGGCAGGATTAATTGCTGATGATGAGAAAATGACCAAATCTGACTTGCAAACCTGGGCCGTGCAGGCTGTTTCAAATAATATCAGCGAATACACGGTACCATGGGTGGCGACAGGAAGCAAAAATGGGTTCGAGCTTGCTTTGGAGTGGATTGATTCGCCTGAAGAATACATTGCTGCCTGTGGGTGGTCGACATTAAATAATCTCGTATCACTTAAGCCTGATTACGAATTAGATATACCTGAACTAAAACACCTTTTGGAGAGAGTGGCTAAAACTATTCATACTTCTCCTAACCGGGTGCGCTCAACTATGAATGCATTTCTGATCGCTTTGGGGACTTATGTTATGCCGTTGTCAGAAGATGTGATCGCGACAGCAAAAAGTATTGGCGCTGTAATGGTAGAAAAAGAGGGGACAAACTGTAAAGTGCCTGACGCAGTTGAATATATTATGAAAGCAAAAAATAAAGGAGCGCTTGGTAAAAAGAAAAAGACCGTGAAATGCTAGGACACGATTTTGGGATTTAAAGGATTAACAAGATAGTAAAAAAATTGCCATGATTTTTTAATCATGGCAACCTCTAAAATCTTTAAATCGTGTGCTCATTGCGGGCGAAGTTTCACTGCGAATCTATTTTTGCCATAAGTAGTGGTGTCAGCAGCAACAATATCAAAGTTATATGTGCAATGTACCGACAAATCAAGTGAATCTTTCTTCAGCTGATCTATCAGCCACACATGATATCTAGCCGGGATAGTATCTTGCGGCATGGTCGAATCCATTGGCAGCAAGCTTAATTTATAAACGCCATCAGTTTTACCATAAACATCTAATTTAACGTAGTCGCCATGTTGTTTTAATGGTAACTCGTTAACTGATAGTTGAATGCCATCGCTTGATACACTTGTTATGGCTAAGTCGCCAAAGCCGTGGAAGACGGGTGCATCTTCGCCCGGTACATATTTTGCACTTGCTTTTGGGGTAAAATATAGGACGATATTATCCTTGTCAACGGTATCTTTCTTTAGCTCAAGTTTTATAAAGCCTGTGATATTTACAATTGTATCGGTGTTTGCTGTATTGCCCGGGGCTAATGAGCCGCCTGTTGGGGTAACCGCAGTTGTGCTGGCTGGGGTTTTTGATTCGGGTGCTACTGACACATCTTTTTGACATGATGATAAATAAGCTACCGAAACTACAGAAAGTAAGTAAATTAATTTTTTCATTTTCGCTGACTAACTAATGCCGGCTCGTATTTTGGGTTCCGACATGGTGTTATACGCAGCTGATTACAAAAGGGTTATATGTTAGTTGATTATGTTGAATGGTTAAGTGTTTGATTGGGTTGTAGTAGTTATAAATGTTGTAAACGTTGACGTAGTTATGGAATAATTAAGTTATTTAACCTAATCAACCGCTTAACTACTTAACCATTCAACATAATCAACCAATCAACTATCACGCACAATCCAGCTTTTTTTGAAGTCTGAGGGATTTTGGCCCACAATCCTGTTAAACAGCTTGTTAAAGTACGAAAGGCTCTCAAAGCCCACTGCATAGCATGTTTCGGTGATGTTTCGGTCCTGCATCAGGTGGTTTTTGGCCAGATCGATGCGGTATTGATTGACAAAATCAGTAAAGGTCATGTTGGTTTGCCGTTTAAAATACCGGCAAAATGCAGGTGTGGTTAAGTGTACCTTTTCGGCAACCACATTTACGTCGGGCTTGCGGTTATAATTGGCATCAATATATTCATATATCGCCCCCATCCTGATCTTGTCCTTTAAGAAGAATTGGATGCTCATATCGTCATCGTTCAAAAGCTCAAAATCCTTAGCGTTGGCCAGGATTTGAAATATGCTGATCAACTCCATTAATTGTTGAAACGAACTAAGCTGTTGCAACTGCCTCAGCTTATCTGCCACTAAAGCTTTTGTATCTGCACCAAAAGCAACACCTGACGATGCCTTTTTAAATAATTGCTGAATGGTTGAGAATTCGGGTGTAAGATTAATGGCTGATCCTAAAAAATCTTCGCGAAGCTGTATAACTACCTGGTGATAGTCGCTGCGCAACCGATAATCAAAATTAAGATGGGGAATATTGCTGCCGATAAAAACAAGGTCGCTTTGTGTATAGCCTGATATATGCGAGCCCACGTGCCTGATGCCTGCATCGGCCTCAACATAAACCAGTTCGATCTCAGGATGATAATGCCACAGAAAAGTATTGCGTAAACGGGGCGAAAACAGTTTGAACGACTTTCCCGGCTCAAATTCAACTTTCTCTAACTGGATCTCATTCATTTTGTATTGCCCGTTAATTCAATATAAAAATAATATTTATGTCAATACAGAGCAAATATTGGTTATTGTAAAGAACAAATGCCTTCGATAATCAGTCTACTTTTGATTTATAAACCAAGAGATAAACAGAATATGGAAAATAAAACAATGGCCGCTACCATGACGCCAACTATGACCCCCGAAAACGCCCATAAAGAAATTCCCGGTAATCCGTCGACCGCAAAATCGAGTCAGCTTAAATTGAATGACCGCAGCAATGGTAAATCACTGCGCGTACTGAGTGAAGACGACTGGAAATTCTGGATTGAGAATGGTTATGTAGTAATCAAGAATGCCGTGCCAAGAGACCAAGCTGAGCGACTGGCTGATTACTTATGGAAGTACGAGGACAAGGATGCCAACGACATTGAAACCTGGTACAAACGCCCTAACGCTCAAATGCAAATGTCAGAGTTGAACAATACCGGTATGGTTGAGATCTATAATCACCAATATATGTGGGATAACCGCCAGTATCCAAAAGTTCACGATGCTTTTGCCGATGTGTGGGGAACGGACAAACTTTGGGTGACTATTGACCGCGCTAATCTGAACTTTCCGTTAAGACCAGGTTTTGAATACAAAGGCTTTATTCATTGGGATTATGATCCTGAAACGAAACCGCAAAATGTGCAGGGAGTACTGGCTTTGGCCGATCAGACCGACGAAAATATGGGCGGCTTCCAATGTATTCCCGAACTATACCGCACTTACGATACCTGGAAATTGACCCAACCCGAAGACCGCGATCATTATAAACCTGACACAACCGGCTTTAATATCGAAAAAGTAAAACTGGAAGCAGGCGACCTGCTGATATTCAATAGCCTTGAACCGCATGGAATCCGAGCCAATACCAGCGGCAATAAAGTGCGCATTGCACAATATATCGCCATGATGCCTGCCCAGGAAGAAAATGAAGAACTCCGTCAATGGCGCATCAACAGCTGGCAAAGCCGCGAAGCTATGCAAGGCTATGCATTCCCCGGTGACCCGCTGGAACGCGAAAAGAAAAATCCTGTGGCTGAATTGAGTCCGTTGGGAAGGAAATTGTTAGGACTTGATAGCTGGTGAACACAATTGACACGATTACTCAATTAAAAGGATTATCATGATTGATAGTGTAGGTAATCATGGTAATCCTTTTAATCTCTCAATCGTGTCATTCCTCATGCAAACTCCACGAATTTCCATCCGGATCTTTCACAGAAGCAAATTTACCCCACGGCGTTTGGTCAACGTTACCGACTTCGATTCTTTTGGCGTTCAATGCTTTTATTTCTTCATCCATATTATCTATGTGGATCACAAAACCTGTTATACTTCCCGGTTTCAATTGGGGGAACCAGGTAACTAAAGTAATCGAAACAGCTTCCTGTCCCGGTAATGCCATTTGAACCCATTTTTGTGTTTCGAAGGGCGCTTCGACCAGTAAATTAAAGCCCAGTTTCAGGTAAAATTGTTTCGCGGCTTCCTGGTCAGTAACCGGAATAGAGATGATGGATATAGCTTTCATGATGATTTGCTGATTGGTGTACGAAGATAAAAATGAAAAACTGATTTATCAGGATTATCGATAGCTTTATCACATGATAGACTCCTTTATCAATTTCCTGCGTTTATTTAAAAATATACCTGACGAAGATGCCGAACTTATCAGAAGCGAGGTGAGTTTTCGCAAAGTTAACGAAGGTGAGGTGCTGTTTGAAGAAGGCCACATTTGCCGTGAAATGTTCTTTATATGCAAAGGCGTGTTACGTATTGTTGCCCAAAATGATAAGGGAAGTAAGATGACATATTTCTTCCTGAAAGAAAATCAATTTTGTAGTATCCTGAACAGTTTTAATAATAATATTCCAGCACCCGAGGGAATAGAAGCTGCTTGTGATGCAGAATTGGTGGTGTTGAAAAAGCAGAAGTTGTTCGATCTGTATGAAAAGTTACCATATCTGAAAGAATTGATCACAGGTATCACTACACAATCCCTGCTAGAAAAAATAAATGTGCGCAATTCCTATTTGGGCGAAGACGCTGCTACCCGTTACCGCAATTTCCTGATGCGTCAGCCTGATATCGCGCTTCGGGTATCGTTAAGTGATATTGCGTCTTACCTGGGGATTACCCAGCAATCACTGAGCCGCATCAGAAAAAATATGCGCTAAATCCTTTTTTACCATTTGTTAAATGCGCCCTCGTTATAGTTGGGGAACTTTGTCTGTCAATAAAATAACAGATCATGAAAGACAAAGAAACATTTGCAAAAAGCAGTTTAAATGGTAAACGAATAGTTTTAATAGGCGGAACTTCAGGCTTTGGACTAGCCACCGCAAAAGCCGCAGCAGCGGAAAACGCTGATTTGGTAGTGGTATCCAGCAGACAAAGCAGTGTAGATAAAGCATTGAGCATATTGCCTGAGGGAACTCAAGGCTATGCTATTGACGTGTCTGATGAACGGCAAGTAGAAGAATTATTCAAAAAAGTCGGAGAGTTTGATCACCTGATCTTTTCGGCAGGGGAGACCTTGCAGATAGGTAACCCCAGCGATGTGAACATCGAAGATTCGCGTAAGTTTTTTAATGTGCGCTATTGGGGCGCTTTGATGGCTGCCAAACATGGCAATCCTTACATTCGCAAAGGTGGTTCTATTATTTTGACGAATGGTATAGTTAGCATTCGTCCGTGGAAAGGTTGGTCAGTAGCAGCAAGCATAGGCGGCGCGATTGAGTCACTTACCAAAGGTTTGGCAATCGACCTGGCGCCAATCCGGGTAAATGCAGTTTGTGCAGGAATGGTGAAGACCGATCTATGGAATAATATTCCGGAAGCTGAGCGGGAAGCAATGTATAATGAAGTAGGGAGCAAGCTACTGACCGGCAGGGTTGGCGAGGCAAAAGATATTGCCGAAGCTTATCTTTTCCTGATGAAGGGGAATTATACTACGGGGCAGATGATTGTTGTGGATGGTGGTAATGTGCTGGTGTAAGTAGACGCTAAACAAAACCAAGTCACGCCGAATTTATTTCGGTCATCCCATCATAACAGTGTGAGATATGTATGTCGTCGGCTACTTGCAAACCGCAATTAAGCATGCGTGAATATCCTGAGGGTGCCCAAATAAATTCGGCATGACCTTTTTATAGCCTAAACCAACTAGTTTTTACCCTTCCAATCATTTTCACTTTTTCAATCAGTAAAACTATTTTATATTAAATTTGAGACGCAGTAACCAGGTGTCTTGTACCTTGTTATTAAAAGAGCCTGATTATGAGAAAGTCATTGTTACTTACCATTTGCTGTTTCTCTATGATCTACCACATATCTGCACAAGTACCAGCTCTTGAACGTGTTGAACCAATGTTTTGGTGGACAGGGATGAGTAACCCTAATCTGCAGCTGATCGTACATGGTAAAGACATTGCTTACAGAAGCGTTGAGCTGCATTATCACGGTGTGAGCCTGGTTAAAGTACATAAGGTAGATAACCCCAATTATTTGTTTATCGACCTTCATATTTCTCCTGTTGCACATCCGGGAACTTTCCCGATAAATTTTACCAGGGCAAAAGCAAAGACTTTAACTTATCAATATGAACTGAAAAAACGCGATAATTCACACGGTCGTGCGCAAGGTGTAACAAATAAAGATCTGATCTATCTGATCATGCCCGACCGTTTCTCCAACGGTGATCCGAGTACTGATTCTTTTCCCAATATGCGCGAAAAAGGTATCCACCGCGATTCAATGTTCAGCCGCCATGGGGGAGATATACAAGGAATAATCAATCATCTCGATTATTTGAAAGACTTGGGTATTACAGCCATCTGGCTTACACCTGTGGTTGAGAATGATGAACCTAAAGCGTCGTATCATGGGTATGCTGTTACCGATCATTATAAGATCGATCCACGATATGGTACTAATGAATTATATAAGGAATTTGTAGAAAAATGCCATAAAATGGGCTTGAAGGTGATTATGGATTTAGTACACAATCACGCTGGAACGGAAGGCTATACCATCCGCGACATGCCTATGCGTGATTGGGTGCACCGCTGGCCCGAGTTTACCAAATCAAATTTCCGGGATCAGGCCGTGATGGATCCGCATGCTTCTGAAGCAGACCGTAAGCAAATGCTGGATGGCTGGTTTGATCGCCGTATGGCAGATATGAACGAGAGTAACCCGTTTGTGCAACGATTCCTGACTCAGAACCACATTTGGTGGGTGGAGTATTCAGGCGTAGATGGTTTCAGGCTGGACACCTATCCTTATAACGACCCTCAGTTTATGGCAGATTGGGCGAAGGAAGTAAGAAAGCAGTTTCCGAATCTGTCTATTTTTGGTGAGACGCTGGTATGGTCAGTACCGAACCAGGCATTTTTTACGGAAGGTAATACGGTAAACCGTGGACTGGATACTCACTTGCCGGGAGTAACAGATGGTGTATTGAAAGAAGCGATTTACGAAGCCCTAAATGGTAATGAAGGCTGGACGGATGGAGTAAACCGCTTGTATGCCGTACTGGCGCAGGATTTTTTATATAAAGACCCAACCAGGAATACCATCTTCCTTGACAATCATGATATGAGTCGTTTTTTCTCAGTAGTAGGTGAAGATATGACAAAATACAAATCGGGTATGGCTATGCTCATGACGCTTCGTGGTGTGCCGCAGATGTATTATGGTGACGAGATACTGATGAAAAATTTCTCCAATCCGGATGGGCTGGTACGTGAGGATTTCCCCGGTGGATGGGCGGATGATAAAGTGAATAAATTTACAGCCGAGGGCCGGAATGAAACCGAAAATGATGCTTTTAACTATGTGCGTACACTAGCCAATTACCGCAAAAATACCACCGCTTTACAAACCGGAAAATTAATGCAGTATGTACCCGAAGAGGGCGTTTATTTGTATTTCAGGTACGATGAGGTAAAAACGGTGATGGTAGTGTATAACAGTCACGATAAGGAGCAAACCATTTCAACTGCACGTTATGTTGAGCGCATAGACGGAGCGTTAAAGGCCAGGAACGTGATCACCGACCAGGTGATGGAGATATCCAAATTAACCATTCCCGCCAAAGCTGCATTGGTGCTGGAATTAATACCCAATAACACACACTAATTAAATTAACTATATCTGCAGTTTTCTGCGGATAATCTAAACAAAATGGCTATTATAAAAGCATGTATTTTTGACCTTGACGGCGTGATCGTCGATACGGCGGTTTACCATTACAAGGCTTGGAAACGACTCGCAAATGAACTCGGTTTTGACCTAACCGAAGAGCAAAATGAAAATCTGAAAGGCGTAAGCCGTATGCGCTCCCTCGACCTGATCCTGCAATGGGGAGGCGTTACTAAAACTGAAGCTGAAAAAGAAGAATTAGCCACCCGGAAAAATACCTGGTATGTCGAGATGATCAACAAAATGACACCGGATGAAATATTGCCCGGTGCAAAAGAATTTCTGCAAGCCTGCATCGATGCGGGATTGAAAACCGCTTTAGGCTCAGCCAGTAAAAACTCAGGGACTATACTTGAAAAAGTAGGTATCGCGCATTTTTTTAATGCCGTGATCGATGGCAATAAAGTAAACAAACCTAAACCAGACCCTGAAGTATTTTTAAAAGGGGCAGAGGAATTAGGCATTCCGCCAGAAAATTGCGTGGTATTTGAGGATGCAATAGCTGGTGTAGAAGCAGCACATAATGGTGGTATGAAAGCCGTAGGGATAGGATCGCCAGAGGTACTCACCGAAGCTGATCTGGTGGTGAGTGGGTTGGATAAAATGACGGTGGAGAAATTAACAACATTATAAAAACTAATAAAAGCTATGTCACGAACCTGCAGAAGTGGCCATGTTGGGGTGCAGGTGAGAAAACTTATACGCCCAGGCATTTTCGCTTTGCATGATGTATAAGATTTCTCCTCGCGCCACGCACCTTCCATCAGGCTCGTCGAAATGACATTGTTTAATAAGAAGCACGATAATATTTGACAACACACAAATGAAAAACTATATCAAAATTGATGAGTGGAAGATCATAGAAGAGGGATTTGATCCGAAATATAATTTAATATCCGAAAGCCTTTTTAGCCTGGGTAACGGGCGTATGGGGCAGCGGGCAAATTTTGAAGAAGCCTATAGTGGTGAAACACTGCAGGGCAATTACGTTGCCGGCGTATATTATCCCGATAAAACCCGCGTGGGCTGGTGGAAGAATGGCTACCCGGAGCATTTTGCAAAGGTATTGAATGCTGCTAACTGGATCGGTATTGACATAGTGATTGACGGGGAGCAGTTGGACCTGGCCAAATGTGAAGTGACCGATTTCAGACGAGAGCTGAATATGAAGGAAGGTTACCTGAAACGTATCTTCCACGCTAAAACTGCTAAAGGCAAAGAGGTGGATGTAGAGGCTATCCGCTTTTGCAGCATGGTTGATGATGAGACCGGGGTTATCCGTTATACAATTACTCCTTTAAATTTCAGTGGTCCGTTAACAATTACATCATTTATTGACGGTGACATTAAAAATAAAGATTCCAATTACGATGAAAAGTTCTGGGACGAGGTAACCAAAGGCAACTGGAGCGATGGGGGTTATGTACAGTTGCGGACTAAAAAAACTGGCTTTGAAGTGGCCACAGGGCAGAAGTTTACGGTTTCTCAGCAAGGGTCAACCCAAAGTATAGAGAAAGAGAAATATGTAGCGACCGAGATCAAATTAGATGCAGTTCAGGGACAGGCAATCACTCTAACCAAATATGCCGCTAATCTTTCCTCTCAGAATTATCCGGCAGATACTTTAGTAGCAGAACTTGAAAAGACGCTAAAAACTATAAATGCAAAAGGCTTTGAAAAAATGCTGACCGAGCAAGCGGAAGCCTGGGATAAAAAATGGCAGCATAACGATATCATTATTGAAGGCGATGCATCAGCGCAGCAGGGGATACGTTTTAATATATTCCAGCTAAATCAAACTTATACCGGTGAGGATGACCGTTTAAATATTGGTCCTAAAGGATTTACCGGAGAAAAATACGGTGGTTCAACTTATTGGGATACTGAGGCCTATTGCGTTCCATTCTACCTGGCAACTGCTGAGCAAAAAGTAACACGTAATTTGCTTTTATACAGATACAAACAGTTGGATAAAGCCATTGAGAATGCCAAATTGTTAGGCTTTAAGGACGGTGCGGCGCTTTACCCGATGGTAACGATGGATGGTACCGAATCTCATAACGAGTGGGAGATCACCTTTGAGGAAATTCACCGTAATGGCGCCATCGCTCATGCTATATTCAATTATGTACGCTATACCGGTGATGAGCAATATTTGGTGGATTATGGTCTGGAAGTACTGATCGCGATAGCAAGATTCTGGGCACAGCGGGTGAATTGGTCGGAAGAAAGGAGGCAATACGTAATGCTGGGGGTTACTGGTCCGAATGAGTACGAGAACAATGTCAACAATAATTGGTACACCAGCACCATTGCCGCGTGGTGTATAAAATATGCTTTGGAAGTTACTGAAAAAGTGGAGTCTGTCGATAAGGCTAAGTTTGACGCTTTGGTTGCCAAGATCAACTTCGACAAACAAAAAGAGAACGCAAAATTCAGGGATATTATCGAAAAAATGTATTACCCGTATGACGAGCAACGGCAAATATTTTTACAGCAGGACGGTTATCTCGACAAAGAACAAATATTGGTAAAAGACCTGCCAGCAAGTGATCGTCCATTGAACCAAAAATGGAGCTGGGACAGAATACTGCGTTCTTGCTTCATCAAACAAGCCGATGTGTTGCAGGGATTATACTTTTTTGAAGAAAACTACGATACCGATACCATCCGCCGTAATTATGATTTTTATGAACCGCGTACGGTGCATGAGTCGTCACTGTCGCCTTGTGTACATGCAGTGATTGCTGCCAAGTTAGGTGATGAAGCTCGAGCTTATGAGTTTTACCTGCGTACTTCACGTTTAGACCTGGATGACTATAACAACGATACCGAAGATGGGTGTCATATCACTTCAATGGCAGGTACCTGGATATCGGTAGTAGAAGGTTTTGGCGGTATGCGGGTGCGTGATGGAAAATTGTCATTTGATCCATTTTTACCTGAGAAGTGGCAATCGTTCTCGTTTAAAGTAGGTTTTAGAGGAACTTCTATAAAAGTAACGGTCAAAAAAGACAAGGTAGCGGTAGAACATCTTTCAGGCCCTGAAATGACGATACTGATTGAAGGACGTGAACTTGAACTTAAGACCGGTACAACTACCACCCGTCACACAATAACAGTAACACTTGAAGTTCCTAAGCCAAATAGCTCGAAATAATCCTATGGATCAATCTCCAGACAATAAACTCACCATATATCAACTGCTTCCACGCCTGTTCGGTAACACCAATCAAACCAACAAATTCTATGGCTCTATAGAAGAAAATGGCGTTGGTAAGTTTAATGATATCAGTGATAAAGCCCTGCAGGAAATAAAAAAGATGGGCTTTACCCACGTTTGGTATACGGGAGTGATAGAACATGCCACTATGACGGATTATTCGCAATTCGGTATCAAGCCTGATGATCCGGATGTGGTGAAAGGCCGTGCAGGTTCTCCATATGCGGTGAAGGATTATTATGATGTTGATCCTGACCTGGCGGTTGATGTACCGAACAGGATGAAGGAATATGAGGCGTTGATCAAAAGGTCACGTGAGAATGGATTAAAAGTGATCATGGATTTTGTGCCTAATCACGTGGCGCGTACTTATGCCTCGGATGCGAAACCTGCTAGCGTTCGTGATTTTGGAGAAGATGATGATAAAAGCAAATCGTTCGATCCAAAGAATGATTTCTATTATACACCGGGGCAGGCGTTTGTTGTTCCGCAGGGATATGTTGCCGGGGGGGACGAATTTAAAAGTCCATTAAAGGATAGCCATTTTGGTGAAGACCCGGCCAAAGCAACCGGCAATGATGTGTTCAGTGCATGGCCGTCTATCAATGATTGGTTCGAGACAGTTAAGCTGAATTATGGTGTTGATTACCAAAATGACTACCAAAAACATTTCGATCCAATTCCGCCGCTGTGGAATAAAATGCTTGATATCCTGAAGTTTTGGGCCGCAAAAGGTATCGATGGTTTCCGCTGCGATATGGTGGAAATGGTGCCGTTTGAGTTTTGGGGGTGGATCATCCCTAAAGTAAAAGCCGATTATCCTGAATTAATCTTCATTGGCGAGGCTTATGACCGGGGCAAATATCACGACTATATCTATAACGGTAAATTCGATTATTTATATGACAAGGTTGGGCTCTATGATTCCATCAAACGCTTAACTCGTAACGAATACGGTGCGTCAACCTGGGATATCAACTCGATTTGGAATAACGAATGCAAAAATATCGATGTGCACATGCTTCGTTTTATGGAGAACCATGATGAACAGCGCATTGCGTCACCTGATTTTGCAGCAAATCCGTGGCTGGCTGTGCCGGGAATGATTATTACTGCTACACTGCACCGTGGACCGGTGATGATCTATTTTGGTCAGGAAGTAGGAGAGCCCGCGTTAGGTGCCGAAGGCTTTAGCAGTAACGACGGTCGAACCAGCATATTCGATTACTGGGGTGTGCCTGAACATCAGAAATGGTTGAACAATGGCAACTGGGATGGTGGGCAATTGTCCGACGACCAAAAGCTATTGAGAAACTTTTACAGCAAGCTGCTGAATGTTGTTCGTGATAACGAAGCACTGCACACCGGTGAGTTCTGGGAGTTAATGGTGGCCAATGAACACCAACCGGGCTTTGACCAGAGATTATACATCTTCCTTCGATATACGGATAAACAACGTATATTAGTGATAACCAATTTTAACCGTGACGAACGCAGGATACAAATACAGCTTCCTGCCGACCTGCTCTCCAAGCTGCAAATAAGCGGAAAAGCTGAGTTTGCAGACCTGATGAGTAGCGCAAAGTTCGCAACAGATAATATTGCCAACGGCGTAAATATAAGCCTGCCTGCTATGAGCGGGATGTTATTGCAATTTTGATTGAGACGTTCATTAGTTCAATAGTTCATTAGTAAAAATAACGAATTGCTAAGCACCAATGAACTAATGAACCAGTGAACGAATAAACCAAACAACATAAACCAAAATCCAATTATGACGACAGTAAGTATGACCCATAAACCGAGGCTAAGCTTTTGGCAGATATGGAACATGAGCTTTGGTTTTTTGGGCATCCAGTTTGGCTGGGCATTGCAAATGGCCAATATGAGTGCCATTTACGAATACCTTGGAGCCAAACCCGATAAAATCCCGTTTTTATTCCTTGCAGCACCTTTGACGGGACTTATTGTTCAGCCGATAATTGGTTATTTCAGCGATCACACCTGGCATAAAACATTGGGCCGCAGGCGTCCGTATTTTCTGGTAGGAGCTATTTTGAGTACTATTTGTCTCTTTTTAATGCCGCAATCATCTACACTGTGGATGGCAGCCGGTGTTCTTTGGATACTGGATACTTCTATCAACGTGAGCATGGAGCCGTTCCGCGCCTTCATTACCGATAAACTGCCCGATGATCAGCGTACACAAGGCTTCTCTATGCAGAGTGTGTTTATTGGTTTGGGGTCGGTAGTGGCATCAATTCTGCCATGGATGATGGCCAATTGGTTTCATGTGTCCAACAAACTGATCGATGGGGCAAATATTCCCGCAACAGTAAGATATTCGTTTTACATTGGTGCTGTGGCGTTTATCACCGCTGTTTTGTATACGATCATCACCAGTACAGAATACCCCCCCGCAGATATTAGTGAACGTCAAAAAAAGCGTGAAGAGAAAAAGGGCTTTGGTGGTGGCGCGGGTGAAATTTTTCACGCTATCCGCACTATGCCTAACAGGATGCGGAAACTTGCCATCATGCAGTTTTTTACCTGGCCGGGCCTGTTCTTGATGTGGTTTTATTATTCACCGGCAGTGGCCCGTAATGTATTTGGTGCATTGAGCGAAAAGGACGATCTATATACCAAAGGAATAGAATTTGCCGGGCTGACCCTTGGATACTATAATGTAGTAACGTTTGTATTTGCCTTCTTTTTACCCTTGATAGCCAATAAAATAGGCCGGAAATATACGCACATGGTCTGCCTGCTTTGCGGTGCTGCAGGTTTAATATCTGTAGCTTTTATTCACACACCCAATATGCTTTTTGTGTCAATGACGGGTGTGGGGATAGCGTGGGCAAGCATTCTTTCCATGCCGTATGCCATGCTTGGCGGCTGTTTGCCTGAGAATAAGGTAGGCATTTACATGGGTATTTTTAATTTCTTTATTGTACTACCGGAGATCATTGCGTCGTTATTTTTTGGCTGGATCATGGCACATTTATTAAACAATAACCGCCTGCTGGCCGTTGAAATTGGTGGCTGCATGATGATACTGGCAGCGCTGTTGGCCCTGAGGGTCAATGAGAAAGATGAATAATTTGTTATATCGACACTTAAATTCATCTTTGTGCTTTGTTTATAAACGTCGATTATTATATTGCGTATAAGTAACACAACCAACATATTTGCAGACGAGACGATATTTGAATGGAAGATAAGAATACATTAAACCCCGAAGTACTACCCACCAAACCGGTTGAAGAGGAAGAAGAATTTCACCACGTCAACAACCCGGTTACCGGACTAAAACCAATTGTTAAAAAATATTTGGGCGCACCAACCGGTGCCGTTCAAAAAGGAAATAAATTCTTTTTTACTGATGGTGACGCAAAAGTAGAAGTTACCGTAGTTACCGATGAAATTATTAGAGTAAGGTTAGCCCCTCACAGTGTTTTTTTGGATGAGTTCTCCTACGCCGTACCAAAACTGGAAAACAAGGTATCGCTTTTTGGATTACGCGAAGAAGAGACTGAATACGTGGTATACACTAATATTGTAAACTGCCACGTCCGCAAAAAAGACTTTTTCATATCATTTTCAGATAACCAGAACCATGTAACCAGTGCAGATGCAGTACAAATGCACTGGGAGGAAAATATCAAATTTGGTGGTTACTATGTATATTGTACAAAAGAGTGCCAGGCCGAAGAAAGCTTCTTTGGATTAGGTGATAAAGCTACAGAGTTTAACTTGAGAGGTAAGCGGTTAAAAAACTGGAATACAGATGCTTATTCGTTTGCATGGAATCAGGATCCTTTATATCGCTCTATACCTTTTTATATCAGCTTGAACAAAGGAATTGCTCACGGTATTTTCTTCGACAATACATTTAAAGCGGAGTTCGACTTCGGCGCTGAGGATCCAACCAAAACAAGTTTCTGGGCCGAAGGTGGGGAATTACAATATTATTATATCCACGGTCCGCATATGATGGATGTGGTAAAACGTTATAATACAATTACCGGCACGCATCCTATGCCACCGATGTGGGCTTTGGGTTATCACCAATGCCGCTGGAGCTATTATCCGGAATCAAAAGTGCGGATGGTGACCAAAACCTTCCGTGAACAAAAAATACCTTGCGACGGTATCTATCTCGATATTGATTACATGGACGGCTACCGTTGTTTTACCTGGAACCGCAAATACTTCCCTGATCCTAAGAAAATGATCAAGGAACTATCAGAGCAGGGCTTTAAAACAGTGGTTATAATCGATCCGGGTATCCGTGTTGATGATAACTATTGGGTATTCAAAGAAGGAAAGGAAAAACGATATTTCTGTCGTCGCTGCGACGATTACTTTATGGAAGGTCACGTATGGCCGGGCCGCTGCCAGTTCCCTGATTTTACCAATCCTGAAGTGAGAGAGTGGTGGGGTGGATTGTTTGATGAGCTGGTACAATTGGGCGTAGCCGGTGTTTGGAACGATATGAACGAGCCTGCCGTATTTGGTAATGGCACTTTCCCGGATGATGTGCGCCATCAGTATGATGGATACCGCGGATCGCACCGTAAGGCACACAATGTTTATGGTATGCAGATGGTTCGTGCAACCTACGAAGGCTTGCGCAAGCTGTTGAAGAATAAACGTCCGTTTACCATAACCCGTGCTGGTTATTCAGGGGTACAGCGTTTCTCGTCTGTATGGACAGGGGATAACGTGGCGTCATGGGAGCATTTAAAACTAGGTAATATCCAGATACAGCGACTTTCTGTATCGGGAATCTCATTCTGCGGTACAGACATAGGCGGTTTCAGCGGCGAGCCTGATGGTGAGTTGTTTACTCGATGGATACAAATGGGAACTTTCTCGCCATTTATGCGCGCACACTCTGCGGGTGATACGAAGGAGCGTGAGCCATGGAGCTTTGGCGAGCCATATACTGCCATCAATCGTAAGTTTATTGAGCTGCGTTATCGCTTGCTGCCATACTTTTATTCGGCGTTTTGGGAGCATCACCGTTATGGCTTCCCGATCATCAGGCCGGTGGTATTGCAGGAACAGCATGAGCCCGGTAACCAATACCGCCAGGATGAGTTTACGTATGGTGATAAGATATTAATATGTCCTGTTTTAGAACCAGGACAAAAAACGCGCAAAGTATACCTGCCAAAAGGTAAATGGTATGATTTCTGGACGCACGAATTAGTTGAAGGCGGAAAAGAGATTGTGGTACTTACACCATTAGATACTATCCCTGTTTTTGTAAAAGCGGGTTCGATTATCCCTGAATATCCTGTGATGCAATACGTTGGCGAAAAGGAAATAGACGAAGTGAAAATGAATGTTTATTTCACCGATACCGAAGTAAACTCATTCATTTTTGAAGACTACGGTGAAACCTTTGCTTACGAGCAGGATATCTATCTTGAAAAGAAATTTGTGGTGAAAGGCAGAGATAATAAGATGACCATACAGCAAAGTATGGAAGGCCTGTATACACCACGCTACGAGAATTATCATCTGAACATTATTGGCTTACCGTTTAAACCTACACGTGTGATCGCAGACAACAATGATGTGAAGGATTTTGTGATCGCAGCGGATAAATCCATCCAACTGAAGTTGAGGAAAAACTTTACGCAGCTGGTAATCAGCTAATAAGCGTAAAATATTACCCGGAGTGCCCATTAAATGCCCATTTATTTGCACTTCGGGTAATTATATGATAAATTTATACCAAGACCAATTTTTTAACCAGACCTAACTTCCCGCTAATGACGAAACAAGGCTTGCAAAGAGTTATTGTTGAACATGTAACGCCTGAAATTGACGCGGGCCGCTATTACATCAAAAAAGTTAAGGGTGATATGCTAACGGTAGAAGCAGATATTTTTACCGATGGGCACGATCATGTGCGGGGAAGGATATTATACAAACACGAGGGTGAAGAGAAATGGTCCAACACGGCTATGCACCCAACCTGGAACGACCGCTGGCAAGGGGTGTTTTATTTACCGCAAACAGGGTTTTATCATTATAAAGTTACAGGTTGGGTCGATCATGCGCAGACCTGGCACGAAGGCTTTCTAAAAAAATACCAGGATGCCCAGCATATGGGTGTTGAGCTATTGATCGGCGCTAACTTTTTGGAAGCTATGCTGCCGCAAGCCAGTACAGCCGATCAGAAACAGATCACGAAAATGATCGAAATGCTGCGCGATGAATCACAATACGATTTAGCGGTAAATGCAATATTAGGAAAAGATATCCATTTCTTCATCAATCTATACCCTGATCTGACCAACGCCACAGTTTATGAGCGCGACCTGCGGGTTTTTGTTGACCGTGAAAAAGCTGGCTTTAGCAGTTGGTATTGTTTCTTCCCACGCTCAGCATCTCCTGTAAAAGGTAAACACGGCACTTTTAAAGATTGTGAGTTATTGCTGCCAAGGATTGCCGAAATGGGTTTTGATGTGCTGTATTTTCCGCCCATACATCCGATAGGGAAAACTTTTAGGAAAGGGAAAAACAATACAGTGAATGCCTTGCCGAGCGATGATGGCGTGCCTTATGCTATCGGATCAAAAGAAGGCGGGCATAAGGATATATTGAAGAAACTCGGCACTTTAGAAGACTTTAAACATCTCATAAAAGAAGCCGCTTCACATGGTTTGGAAGTGGCAATGGATTTTGCCATACAATGCTCGCCAGATCACCCTTATGTTAAGGAGCATCCGGCCTGGTTTAAATGGCGTCCTGACGGTACGGTGCAATACGCTGAAAATCCACCCAAAAAATACCAGGATATATTGCCGATCAATTTTGAAAATGACGACTGGCAAAATCTTTGGAACGAACTGAAAAGCATACTGGAATATTGGTGCGAGCAGGACATCCGCATTTTCAGGGTGGATAATCCGCATACGAAATCTTTCAATTTCTGGGAATGGTGTATTGCCGAGGTTCAAAAGAAATATCCGGATACCATTTTCCTTGCGGAAGCCTTTACCAAGCCAAAGGTGATGAAACACCTGGCGAAGTTAGGCTACACCCAGTCGTACACCTATTTTGTGTGGCGTACGCAAAAGCACGAGATCATCGATTATATGAATGAACTTACGCAGTCGGAAATGAAGGATTATTACCGCCCGAATTTCTGGCCCAATACTCATGATATCAATCCATACTATTTGCAGGATGGGAATGAAAATGCCTTTATCATCCGCTACTTTATGGCGGCAACGCTGTCATCCAACTATGGCATATTCGGGCCGGTGTATGAACTGTTATACCACGACCCATATCCCGGCAAGGAAGAATACCTGAATTCAGAGAAATACGAAGTCCGTCATTGGGATTGGGGTAAGCGAAACAGGCTGACAGAAGTCATTACCAAAGTAAATGCCGCCCGTAAAGTGAATCCTGCTCTACAAAACACCAATAATATCCGTTGGTGTTCGATCGATAACGATCACATGCTGGCTTATTACAAGAAGACAGGCGATAATTGTATCCTGTGTATAGTAAAGCTCGATCCACACAACAAACAATTTGGGCATGTGCAGGTGCCTCTATACGATCTCGGCTTAAATCCCGGCGACGAATTCCATGTGTTTGATGCGCTGACCGGCAACACTTACACATGGAACCAGGAGTGGAACTATGTGCAGCTGGAGCCCTGGGATTTACCTGTTCATTTATTCAGGATAGAAGTGTAAATTTATAGACATGGGCCAAATAGATGTGATAGAGAAAACCACCTCGGTAACGCTGAAAAAGCCCTGGACACAATTTGCCTTAGATAAAAAAGCCATTTCCTGGCTGGAAGAAAATGTGCTTTACGAATACATGCGCAAATGCCGCTGGTTCGCCGGTAAGGCCCGCATGATCAAATTCCTCAAAATCCAACAAATGCTGAACATGCCCATGGAGGGCGGAACAGCATATCTGGTCATTATTCACGTCGGTTATACCTATGGCGACGAAGAAAAATATGGCATGCCAATTTCTTTTGTGGCGGATGACTATGAATTATTAAACCAGATCAACCCCAAAGCATTTATAGTAAAAGCGACTGTTGATGAAAAATCAGGCTGGCTGATCGATGCAGTTTATGATTTTCGTTTTCAGTCTGAATTGTACAGAAGCATCTGGAATAATGCTGTTGTGAAGCAGGATAACGGTCACCTGGCTTATCATAAAGGAAAAGGCCTTGCAGCTACTGACGAGGATATGTGCTATCTCTGCATCATTCCCGATCTGGAGCAAAGTAATTCCTCGCTCATATTCGGCAATAAATATTTCTTCAAATTCTACAGGAAACTTTTCCGGGAGATCAACCCTGAAGTAGAGATGCTTCAGTTTTTGACCGAAACCGGCGGCTTTAAAAATATCCCAGCTTTTTGCGGCAGTGTCATCTACGAGCGACCTGACACACCGCCTGTTACGCTTGGACTAATGATGCAAAAGGTCGCCAGCAAATCTGACAGCTGGGTTGCTACGGGAGATGATCTGAATAACTTTCTGTACATGTTTGTAGATAAGATATTTGGTATACAGGACCAGGTGTTTGAAAAGGTTGAATTGCTCGGTAAACGCACAGCCGAAATGCATTTGGCTTTGTTGGCAGACAAAAAGAATAAAGACTTTAAGCCGGAGAAATATGACGATACCTACGTAACATGGCTGCAGGAACATCTGAATAAGTTGGTGCATAAACGCATCAACCTACTGAAAGAAAACTACGCCAGACTGGATAAGAATTCAAAAGCCCTTGCCGATGAATTTATCAAAAGTGAAAAGGTCATCCGGCATTTCTTTGATAAGATAGCTGGTGGCGATCTTAAATCGCAGCGCATCCGCATTCATGGCGATTACCACCTGGGCCAGGTGCTTTATACCGGAACAGATTACCTGATCATCGATTTTGAAGGAGAGCCGGAAAGTTCAATTACCGACCGCAAAATAAAACATTCGCCGTTAAAGGATGTTGCGGGTATGATACGTTCGTTCCATTATGCAGTGTGCGCCAAATTGTATTTTAGCAGTGAAACCAAGGCTGTCGATCCACAGCGTTTGCAAAAATCGACAGACCGCTGGTATAAGCTGATCACCGACGCTTATGTCGATGCTTATTTGCATACAATGGGCGATATATCTGCTATATTTGGTAACCGCAACGAAATGAATTTTTTGTTGCAGCTGCATTTGTTGGAGAAGGCGGTTTACGAGTTGGGTTATGAGTTGAACGGAAGGCCGGATTGGGTGAGGATACCGCTTAAAGGTATTCAGCAAGTATTATTAGAAATAGAAAAGTTTAACAGTTAAAGCCTGCAGGCACAAACATATGGCTAAAAAGACAAATGATACCGGCAAAGAAGCTCCTGCTAAGAAGGCACCAGCTAAAAAAGCCACAACCGCTGCTAAGAAACCGGTTGCCGCTGAAACAAAAACAGTAAAAAAAGCAGCTGAAAAACCCGCTGCAAAAACTAAAGCTGCCCCGGCCGCAAAAACGGAAACAAAAAGATCTACAACTAAACAATCTATGCCTGCACAATCACTGCCTAATGCTGTACAGTCGTACAGCCGTTTTACAGAATTTGATGTCAGCCTGTTCCGATCGGGCAAGCATTATAAATTATATGAGAAGTTTGGTTCTCACGTAATAGAAGTAAATGGCGTTATTGGCACCTATTTTTCAGTATGGGCGCCCAATGCGCAATATGTATCGGTCATTGGTAATTTCAATTACTGGGACAAAGGTTCGCACCAATTGTTTGTGCGCTGGGATTCATCAGGTATATGGGAAGGTTTTATTCCGAATGTTGGCGATGGTGAGACCTATAAATATTTCATAAAAGCTTCGTCCGGCGAAGAACTGGAAAAATCAGATCCTTTTGCTTTACGCTGGGAAGAACCGCCGCGTACCGCATCTATAGTAGCCGATACCTACTATGAATGGAAAGATAAGAAGTGGATGAAGGACCGCCACGTTCATAATGCGCTGGATCAACCTTATTCGGTTTATGAAGTGCATTTTGGTTCGTGGGCACGCAGCTATGAAAGTCCGGATGCATTTTATTCATACGAGCAAATGATTGATAAAATGGTGCCTTATGTAAAGGATATGGGCTTTACGCACGTAGAGTTTATGCCTTTGGCAGAGCACCCGTATTATCCAAGCTGGGGTTACCAGGTGAGCGGATATTTTGCTGCTTCAAGCCGTTATGGTACGCCGAAACAATTGATGAAGCTCATCGAAGCTTTCCATATGGAAGGTATTGGGGTGATACTGGATTGGGTACCATCACATTTTCCTGGTGATATTCACGCTTTGTACCGTTTTGACGGTACGCATTTATATGAACATGCCGATCCGCGCAAAGGGTTTCATCCGGATTGGAAGTCTTACATTTTTAACTATGGGCGTAATGAAGTACGCGCATTTCTGATTAGTAATGCGCTATTCTGGCTCGACCGCTACCATGCCGACGGCTTGCGTGTAGACGCCGTGGCTTCTATGCTTTATTTGGATTACTCACGCAACCATGGCGAATGGGAACCAAACCAATATGGCGGCAATGAAAACCTGGAGGCCATATCTTTCCTGAAAGAATTTAACGAGGCATGCTACAGCCACTTCCCGGATACCCAGACAATTGCGGAGGAGTCGACTTCGTTTACAGGGGTTAGTCGCCCGGTATATGCAGGCGGCTTGGGCTTCGGTATGAAATGGATGATGGGCTGGATGCACGATACGATCAAATATTTCTCAACCGATCCGCTGTACCGCAGGTATCATCATAACCAGATCACCTTTAGTTTGATCTACGCTTTTACGGAAAATTTTATGCTGCCTTTCTCGCATGATGAAGTGGTTTACGGCAAAGGCTCAATGCTGCGTAAAATGCCTGGCGATGAATGGCAGCAGTTTGCCAATCTGCGTTTAGTTTACAGTTACATGTTCACCCATCCGGGCAGCAAGTTGTTATTTATGGGGGCAGAATTTGGCCAGGGATCCGAGTGGAATTTTAGCCAGTCGCTGGAGTGGTATGTACTGGAATATCCGAACCACCGTGGTATACAGGAAACGGTAAAAGCCTTAAACCATCTTTACAGAACCGAACCTGCGCTGTACGAAAAGAGCTTTGAAGGCAGCGGTTTTGAGTGGATCGACGGCGGTAATGCCAACGACTCAGTACTGATCTACACCCGTAAAGGGCTTGATCCTAAAAATGATTTGGTAATCGTGCTGAATATGACCCCGGCACCGCATCATGGTTTCCGCGTAGGTGTTCCTGAGGCTGGCAGTTGGAAGGAAATATTTAACTCTGATGATAAGAAATACTGGGGCAGCGGTATGCTGAATGGCAAAGCAGTTAAGGCCGAAAAACAGCATTGGCATGGGAGGGAGCATTCGATACAGATCGATCTGCCGCCACTGGGAGCAACGGTGTTGAAACGGTCGAAGTAGAAGTGTTGTCTGTGAGGACACAGACAACGGGGAAGAGTAACACTGAAAAATATTGCGTGGGTGTCATGCTGAGGCACTCGAAGCATGTGGGCAAAGGCCTTTACGCCCTGCATATGCGCTAATGCATAGTTCATGATGCCCGACGCACATGCTTCGAATGCTTCAGCATGACACTCTTTTTAAACTCTACTATGAGCTATAAATTCTTCTATTTATTCCTCGCCGGCGGGATATTGGGTTTGCTGATCCTGATTTATCAGGTCGTTACCCAATATCCAAAGGTTGAAACTATCGATGCTGTATTTAACGGGATATTGGTAGTGGTTTTCTTCTATATGGCCTACAAGGTGCGCCGTGAAAAGGAAGATAAGGATTTGATGTAATCAATTGGTTTAATTAGATTTACTCTAATCTCTTATTAGCCTTTATCATGAAAAAATTTCTCTTCCTCTCAATTTTAGCACTTACTTATTTTTCATCCTGCAAACAGCAGGGCGGGACAACCGTTGCCGAATATTTTGCACCCATCGACTCTGGTGTGCAAGTAGCGGGCATCAAAATGGTAAATATTCAAACGCCTGTCGGCAAGTTCAAAGTGTGGACAAAGCGTTTTGGTAATAATCCGCGAATAAAGGTGTTGTTGCTGCATGGCGGCCCGGCTATGACGCACGAGTATATGGAGTGCTTTGAAAGCTTCTTCCCAAAAGAAGGTTTTGAGATGATAGAATACGACCAACTGGGCTCATTCTATAGCGATCAGCCCAAAGACAGCAGTTTATGGACGACACCGCGTTTTGTTGAAGAAGTGGAGCAGGTACGCAAAGCATTGGACTTGGATAGCAGCAACTTCTACCTGCTGGGTAATTCATGGGGTGGTATTTTGGGAATGGAATACGCCTTAAAATATCAGAAAAATCTAAAAGGGTTAATCGTTTGCAACATGATGGCCAGTATCCCGGCTTACGAGAAATACAACGCCGTGCTGAGAAGCCAGATGCGTAAATCATTGGTTGATTCTTTGCAGAATTACGAGGCTAAAGGGATGTATAAAGACACTACTTATCAAAGATTGGTGTGGAACGAATATTATTGCAAACACCTGTGTCGATTACCTGAATGGCCCGACCCTGCAATGCGTGCAATCAACCATGTGAATGAACAGATTTACGTGATGATGCAGGGCCCAAGCGAGTTTAAAGTAGGCGGCAGGTTGTTGCATTGGGACATCAGTAACCGCTTAAAAGAAATCACAGTGCCAACTTTAATGGTAGGCGCCAAATACGATACCATGGATCCCAAATACATGGAATGGATGAGTACGCAGGTAAAGAATGGCAAAAGCCTGTATTGCCCCAACGGCAGCCACCTGGCAATGTGGGATGACCAGAAGGTGTTTATGGATGGGGTGATTAAGTTTATTAAGGATGTGGACGCGGAGAAATGAGGGTTATAAATATCAAGCATGCTAACAAAACACCAACAAATTTATAACTGGTTAGAAGTTGCAATACAGCAGCCCGCTAATCGACTTCAGGAATTGTTTTATTTTGATAAAAGAGAAAAGGAGTTTTTTTCAATACTGATAACCGACTATTTTCTTTTCGACGAGAATTTCAATGTTGAAGAGGATGTAACTTCCAGTTATTCACCGCTCAATCTAGAAAAGCTTGGGGAGAAAATGAGACGAATTGAAAGTGAAAGTCCTGAGTTAATTGCCGTACCAAGATTGGGCATTTTTCAATCAGACCAAGAAATGGAATATCTTTTGTCTCGTATTGATAGCTTTTTAAATTTAAATGCGATTGATATCGAAGATACTTCGATCTGGATTCCGGCGGAAGACGGAACAATCACAATGGATTTAACTGATAAAAAGGTTGATACAAAAAAGCGAGCGTGGTGGAAGTTTTGGTAACCGCCCCCATACTGGTTTCAGTCTGTGACTGAAACTTGCAGATAGAAAGCAGTTTGTAACTGCCTAATAAAGCATGGTGTAAAGTTGCAAACTTTTTTCCCATTGTCTGTGTCTTCACAGACAATTTTTCTCCTTCCTAACAGACAATTCCACAGCTTACATCTCATCCATATAATGTGTAAGCCAACTGAAACGCTGATCTTGTTGTTCATAAAATGAGCAGGAAGAATATAAATATTCATTGGGATCACTCACTAAATTCCAATGCTCCTGTAAGGGGTTAAGATGTATGTAGTTCAGCTTTTGCTCAAGAATTTTTCGATTATATAATCTGATAGGCAAGGCATTTCTTTGCCAAAATTGATGTTTTCGACTGTTACGATCGACTTTGAAGTTCTCTAATAATTGCTGATCTGTATTTCGCAAGTCATCCAGGAACTGATGCCCTGTAAATTTCATAAAACTATCATATGGCATCTCTTTCCCATTTATAGCAATGTTTTGCCATATTAGATGAATATGATTGGGCATAATCACGAAACCATAAACCTTAATCTTTTCTTTTTCTACAAGATGAATAAGGCTGTTTAAAACAATCAGTTTATATTTTTCTGATTGCAGAAGATGTGACCAGTTGAGCATAGTTGCTGTATGAAGTATATCTCGCCTAATTCCATGTTTGAATATAGAAATTATTTGAAATATGCATGTTGTCTGTGAGGACACAGACAACGGGGGTATAGAGGACACAGACAACGGGGTATATGAGATGTCACAAGGTATTATAAATCAATTCCCATTCTGATGATGCAGCAAAGGCCGCGGATCAAAAACCACTTTTATAGAAGTGATCTTGTGGTGCTCCACCTGGTACCAGCCGCAGGCAAAGACGGATATGCCGCCCATCAACACATCGTACAATACGCATACATCAGTGCCATCGGCAAAGGTTTTTAACAAATGATACTTTAATTTCATCTTGTTCATGTCGTTAAAGTAGGCATCGGCGCCATTGCGCGTGCCGAGTACACCTTCAAATTTCAGGTCTTCATCGGCGTATTTCCTGGCATCGTCAAACTCTTCCTCGTTCAGGCATTTGAGGAACGACATGACGGTATATTTTGCGGAAGCTGTAGTTGTCATCATGGCTAAAAAGTTTTAATTGGTACCGGCAGAAAACAAACAATTATTAGCTTCAATTATATTAACTCATAAAATGCAGAAATGTGTTATATCGGGTTCATATTTTAACTGCAATATTGTTGAGGACAAGCTTAGTTGCCGATATTTAGAGGCATAACTGTTCACAAGCGTACGATAGTTGTATCAAATCCGAACAGATTAGGAGTTTGGAGCTTTTATTAAATATTTGATATATAGATAGATATAAGAGGGGCATGTTCTTGGCGGGACGAATGGCATAAGACCAAACGATCATGATCAAAAATTACCTGCTGGTTGCATTCCGCAATCTCACCAAAAACAAGGGCTTTTCATTTATCAATATTTTCGGACTGGCTATTGGTATGGCCGCTTGTCTGCTGATATTGCAGTATGTCACTTTCGAATTGAGTTTCGATAAGTTTCACACCAAAGGCGACAGGATATACCGCATTAACCAGGACCGCTACGATAATGGCAAGCTGAGTACGCGCTGGGCAGGCGGTGCATTTGCCCCAGGCAGCGAGTTCAAAGCGCAGCTCCCCGAGATAGAAGATTTCGTAAAAATGGTGCCTGCGGGTCAGCTGCTGGTAAATTATAAAAATCAGAAGATCGTTATTAAAGATCAGTCCGATTATTTCGTGAGCACTTCGTTCTTTAATATTTTCAGCTATCCTTTATTAAGCGGCGATCCCAAGACTGCACTTAAAGAACCAAATTCGGTTGTTATTTCTGAAACCATCGCTAATAAGCTTTTTCATAACACCAATCCCGTGGGACAAACACTGGTAATGAATAATGACAAGCCGATCAAGATTACCGGCGTAATGAAGGATATGCCTGTCAATACCCATATGAAGCTTGATTTCCTGCAATCGTATTCTACCCTTGTAAAAAACTATGCTCCCGATATTGATAACAGGTGGTATAATGACGGTTGTACAACTTATGTTTTGCTGCGTAAAGGCGTCGATCCAAGAAAATTGGAAGCCAAGTTTCTTCCTATTGTAAAGAAAGCTTATGAACCTTTTAAAAGTGCCGGAGCCACTGCAGTTTATACTTTACAACCGGCACAAAGCATCCACTTATACTCTAATCGTATGTTTGAGTTGCAACCTAATTCAGATGGTAATTCAGTTTACCTATTGTTAGGTGTAGCCATATTCGTGATCGCTATCGCATGGATCAACTATATCAACCTGGCTACAGCACGTGGTATTGGTCGGGCTAAAGAGGTTGGGGTGCGCAAGACATTAGGTTCAGACAAAGGGCAATTGATCACTCAATTTATGTTTGAAGCAGGTTTACTTAACCTGATGTCGCTAATATTGGCTTTCATACTGATAGGTATATTCCTGCCGATTTTTAGCAGCTTATCGGGGACAAGTATTGGTTTTAGCCTTTTTGGGCACCTTTCATTCTGGATAAGTGTTATAGCCATGCTGCTGGTAGGTACATTCTTTTCTGGATTTTACCCGGCTATCGTACTATCATCTTTCCGGCCTGTTGAGGTAATGAAAGGTAAGCTGTCAGCTTCTCCACGCGGCATTATATTACGTAAGGGGATGGTGGTATTCCAGTTTGCAGCATCCATATTCCTGCTGATCGGTTCGCTGACTGTATTCAGACAGATTGAATATATGCAAAAGCAAAACCTGGGTATCAATATTGACCAGACAGTGGTTATCAAAGGTCCGCTGGCAAAGGTGGATTCATTCTTTAAAACCATGAAGAATTTTAAGGAAGAAAGCCTGAAGATAGCCAATGTTAAAAGCGTTACTGCATCCACTGTTGTTCCTGGTGAGCCTATTCCATGGAATGCAGGCGGTGTAAAACTGCGCGGAGCCGCTGAATCTACCGCGAAACAATACAGAGTAGTGGGGGGGGATTATGATTATCTTGATGCCTTTGATTTCAAACTTTTAGCTGGAAGAAAGATTTCAAAAGCGTACCCTGCCGACACCGCTTCGATAGTTCTAAGCAAAAAAGCTTCGGAACTAATGGGCTTTGGTAATCCCAGCGATGCCTTGGATAAACGCGTTGATTTTTGGGGTAAAATTTATACCATAGTGGGTGTGGTAGATAATTATCATCAGCAATCGTTGCGTGATGCTTATGATGCGATCATCTTCCGTTGCATACCTGATGTTGGCGGCAATATATCGGTTAAAATCGGCACAGCGAACGTACAGCAAACCATCGAGGGCCTGCGTGCCAACTGGAAGCAGTTTTTCCCGGAAGATCAATTTGATTATTATTTCCTTGATAACCATTTTAATGAGCAATATCACGCCGATAAACAATTCGGACAGGTGTTTGCAGTATTCACAGGAATAGGTATTTTGATTGCCTGCCTTGGTTTGCTTGGGCTGGTATCCTACACCATTGTGCAACGTACAAAGGAAATTGGAATACGCAAGGTATTAGGCGCCTCGGTAAACAATATTCTGCAATTACTTTACCGGGATTTTGCGATACTAATCGCTATTGCATTTGTGGTAGCTGTACCACTAGCGTGGTATGCTGTTCACAAATGGCTGCAAACCTATGCATTCCGCATCGATATAAATGTCCTGTTCTTTATTATACCATTTATAACTGTAGTGCTCATCGCATTCAGCACAGTATCTTACTTAAGTTTAAAAGCGGCTTTGATGAATCCTGTGAAGAGTTTAAAAACGGAATAGTTACCTATCTTCAATAAATTAACAATGAAAAACCCCGTCAGAATATTCTGACGGGGTTTTCTTTTATAAGTAAAACTTTTAATTACAGTTTACCAATTTCCTGAACAAGGTCGATCAGTTTGTTTGAGTAACCCCATTCGTTATCGTACCATGATACAACTTTAACAAAGTTATTGCTCAGCGCGATACCGGCTTTAGCATCAAAAATTGATGTACGTGCATCACCTTTAAAGTCTTCAGAAACAACTTCGTCTTCGGTGTAACCCAGGATGCCTTTCAACTCACCTTCTGAAGCGTCTTTCATTGCCTTTTTGATCTCCTCGTAAGTAGCAGGAGTTTTTAAGCGGGCGGTTAAGTCAACTACAGAAACGTCGGCCACCGGTACGCGGAAAGACATACCTGTTAATTTACCTTTCAGTTCAGGTAAAACCAAACCTACGGCTTTAGCAGCGCCGGTTGATGAAGGGATGATGTTCTGGTAAGCACCACGGCCACCTCTCCAATCTTTTGCAGACGGACCGTCAACAGTTTTTTGAGTAGCAGTTACCGCGTGGATAGTGCTCATCAAACCTTCTTCAATACCGAATTTATCATTCAATACTTTAGCAACAGGAGCTAAACAGTTGGTAGTACATGAAGCATTTGACACGATATGCTGATCGGCTTTTAATTGCTTGTGGTTAACACCCATCACGAAAGTAGGGGTGTCGTCTTTTGCAGGGGCGCTCATTACAACTTTTTTAGCACCTGCGTCGATATGTTTTTGTGCAGTTTCCTGGGTAAGGAACAAGCCGGTTGATTCGATTACAACCTCAGCGCCAACTTCGTTCCATTTCAGGTTAGCAGGATCTTTTTCGGCAGTTACGCGAATAGTTTTACCGTTTACAACCAAATGGCCGCCTTCAACAGCGATAGTGCCTTTGAATGGTCCGTGAGTAGAGTCGTATTTCAACATGTAAGCCATGTAATCAGGCTCAACAAGGTCGTTAATACCAACTACTTCAACATCAGGTCTTTCAATTGCAGCTCTGAAAGCCAGGCGTCCAATACGGCCGAAACCGTTAATTCCTATTTTCATGATTTTTTAATTTTTACTGGAATAATACGTTAATAAATTATTTATAGGTTCTTTAATTACACTAGTAATGGTAAGGTTTGATTGGGCTGCTGCTTCATTCAGGTAGTCCTGGAAATTTGCAGCCACCGAGCCAACAAAATGCAGTTGTCCCTCTGGGTGCTGGCTGTGTAAAGGTAGCAAATATGTATTAATTAGCTTATTGAAGCCGCCTATTATGACGCTCTTGAGATAATTATCTGATTTATGCTCAAGATAAAACTCTGTAAATGAGTTCAAAAACACGGCCGGTTGCTTTTGACGATAGACTTTCTCCAGCAAGGTTCGGCGGTCCAGATCATACTTCTGCTCAAACTTTTTGCGGATATTGGCTGGCAATGTTTCATTCATAAATGCCCTTAATAACTGCCTTCCAAGCCAATTGCCCGAACCTTCATCGGCCAGGATATAACCTAGGCCATAATTGTTTGGCATTATCTTACGGCCATCATACCAGGCCGCATTTGATCCGCTTCCGCAAATACATATTATGCCCGGTTTATTTTTGCAGCAGGCTATTGCAGCTGCGTCGATATCATGCTCAACCGTTATTTTCGCAAATTTGAAAAAGGTGGAAAGCGCGTTATTTACCACGGCTTTCAGTTCACCGGAGAATGATCCCGCACCAAAAAAGTAAACGCGTTTTATTTCTTCGGCGTGGTGTATCAGGTTGATGTTTTTGTTAAGTAGTTGAATTATTTGTTTTTCATCGTTGAAATAGGGGTTAAGCCCGCTGGTTTTGAAAGACGCTACCGTCCTTCCCTTATCGGCAAGGCGCCATTCGGCATAATTCGACCCGCTATATACAACTGCAATCATTCTTTCTTCAGATAGCTAAAATGTCGGCCATCTCCATCAAATCTTCTTCCAGTTTAAACTCGTGTTGTGTCAAGGCCTCTTCAATATCAGTTATTTTGATATGATTTGCCTGCAAGCCAACCATCTTTTGCGATTGGCCACGTAACAGAGCTTTTACCGCAGCATAACCTAAACGGCTGCCCAAAACCCTGTCGAATGCCGACGGACTTCCGCCACGCTGCAGGTGCCCTAATATAGTAACCTTGATATCGTAGAATTTGATCTCCTGTTGCACACGGCGCGCAATATCATATACACCGCCATTCTTATCACCTTCGGCTACGATTACAATACTGGACGATTTCTTTTTGTCTTGTCCATTTTTAAGATTTTCAATCAGATCATCTATCGCAGTAGCTTTTTCAGGCAATAAAATCGCCTCAGCGCCGCAGCAAACACCGGCGCGTAAGGCAATGGCGCCGCTATCACGGCCCATTACTTCAATAAAGAACAGGCGGTCGTGCGCATCAGCAGTATCACGAATTTTATCAATCGCTTCAACAACTGTATTTGTTGCCGTATCAAAGCCTAAAGTATAGGTTGAACCGTACAAATCATTGTCTATTGTACCAGGTACACCCATTACCTGTATATCAGGATATTTTTTTGAAAAACGAAGCGCGCCGGTAAAAGTACCGTCGCCGCCAATTACTACTAAGGCGTTAATGCCGCGTTTTTTCAGGTTCTGATAAGCTGCCTCCATACCTTCATCGGTACGGAAAGGAAGGCAGCGGGCTGTCTTCAAAATAGTGCCGCCTAAATTCAATATATTACTTACAGAGCGCGGATTCATGTCATACATGTCATCCTCGATCATTCCCTGGTATCCTTTACGTATCCCCACAACTTCCAGGCCGTTGTAAATTCCGGTCCTCACCACGGCTCGTATACACGGGTTCATCCCCGGAGCATCGCCTCCTGAAGTCAAAACACCGAGTTTTATTATTTTCTGCATCTTAGCTTGACTGTTTTTCGGTTACGAATATAGTGTGTGTAAATTACACCATTGAATTTTATTTTATTTTTATTTTTTTTATATTCGGAGAATTACACCATATCTTTAGAGCGTAAACCTATAAATACAAGTTTTTGGAAGTAAAGTTACCTACATTTAATTCAGTTTTCTCTATAGACTGTGTCATTTTTGGCTTCGAGGCCGGTGAGTTAAAGATCTTATTAATAGAGAGAAACGAAGAGCCCTATAAGGACTGGCTCGCATTGCCGGGGTATATCGTAGAGCAGGATGAGAGTATTGACGATGCTGCCGAGCGTATCCTTTATGAACTAACGGGCTTGCGCGACCTGCACATGCAGCAATTCCACACTTTTGGCGAAGTAAACCGTCACCCTCAGGGGCGTGTGATCACCGTTGCTTATTATGCATTGATCCGCATAAACGGACAAAAAGACCTGAGACCGGTTACTCAATATGCAAGGAAAGCTTTCTGGCACCCGGTAAACGAATTACCTAAACTGGCATTCGATCACAGCGAAATATTTAAGACCGGCTTTACCAAATTACGTCGCAGACTTAATTATCAGCCGATAGCATTTGAGTTATTGCCAGAGAAATTCACACTTACACAATTGCAATCGCTTTATGAAGCTGTTCTGAACAAGAAACTGGATAAGCGTAATTTCAGGAAGAAAATGCTGAGCTATGGCTTTTTGAAAGAGCTTGACGAAAAGCAAAAGGGGGTATCCTACCGTGCAGCCAAGCTTTATAAATTCGACAGAAGAAAATACACCAAAATATTTCAAAACGAGCTGAACCTGGAGAATAAAGGGAAAGTGAGTTAACCGAATCCTTAAGCAATAATATTAAATGAAAAAAGCGTTCCGATTATCAGAACGCTTTTTTGGTATATGAGAGGCCGATTATTATAATTGACTTGTCGCCAATTCCAGGTGATATTTTACCAGGTTGTCTATAGGCGAGCGGATAATGTTTCCGACAACCATTCCGTTCTCGGCAACAACTTCTTCCAGTACGTTTCGGAAGTTATAACCTACCGAACCAATACAGTTAAAAGTATATTTCTGGTAGTCAGGATAATGAGTTACCAGGTTGCGGAAAAAGTCTTCAAATGAGGTGCGTACCAGGTTTCTGGAATATTCAATGTGTACATTGTTGTCGTACACAAATTTGCTGAAGCTTGCGCAGAAACGGTTAGCACGGGGTTGAGTGTAAACCTGTTCGTTCACATCATCTGGGGTTAGTTTGTAAGTATCCCAGAATAGTTTTCTTACCGGTTCGGGCATGTAACCTCTAAGGTAGTCTGTAAGCAGTTTTTTGCCGATGTAGCAGCCGCTGCCTTCGTCGCCCAAAATATATGCTCCTGAATCGATGTTGTGAACTACTTCTTTGCCATTATAGATACAGGTGTTTGTACCGGTACCCAGAATAGCCGCGAAACCTTCGTTATTGCCTAACAGCGCGCGGGCAGCTGCCAGCAAATCGTGACCAATATAAACTCTTGCTTTGGTGAATACAGCTTGCATAGCTTCGGCAACGATCTTACGCATATCGTCGGTTGAACATCCTGCACCGTAATAATTTACTTCTGTAATTTCACTCTTCTCAAGGTCCAACGGCAGGTTCTCCATCAGCGATTGCACAATGTAAGCAGTACTTGAAAAATAGGGATTGTAGCCCTCAGTGTTGAAATACACTTTTTTACCTTCTTCGGTAACCAGGCACCAATTGGTTTTGGTAGAGCCACCGTCAGCAATTATGATCATAAATTAAGTTTATCTAAAAAATTGGTTAAAAGTATGATTTACTAATTGTAAATAAAACACTTTGTATTTTTAAAATGTAAAAAATTGGAGCAAAGCATACTAATATACTGTTTTTGAATATAAAAAGCACTATTTCAAAGCATTAATTATGCTAACTAATTTGTACAATTAAAGTGATTTTTAACATACTAACAACCTGTAGTTTGATTTATAACTGAAAACAAAAAAGCCTCAAGCATTTTATCTTGAAGCTTCAGATTAATTTTTTGTAACCCGATATTCAGGCAGGTTGTAACGTGTTATTTTTTAATAGCAATTTAAATACCCTTAGGTGGGTTAACAAAAGTATTGGTACGTAAAGAATAATAATAAAATAGCCCGGACCTAAAAAAGGAAGAATATTATACCTGGGGCCATCGATAAATGCTACTATTAAATCAGCCAATCCTAAAATATTGAATACCCATAAAAGAGGTTTAAATGATACGGTGTTTATCAGCGAAAGCGTTATAAAGGCCAAAATAGCTGCTGCAAAATCGCCAAATGCGGCAGGCAATGCCCAGGCAGGATTAAGCCCTGCATGAACTACGCCGGGAATAAGAAAAGATAAGCCTGCAAATCGAAATGAATGTAAAATGAGAATAGGTTGTACTGCTGCTCTCAGTTCCACGTTATGAAACCGCGGCCAAAAGTATTCCTTGCTTATTTTATTCCATACTATAAGACTTGTTAAAATGCTTATTGCAAATAAGATTGTTGCTTCCATAATTATATTTTTTGAAATACAAAGGAAGCGTGGACGCCTGAAAAGGCAGTTGCCATATGACAAGAACGGAATTGTCATTTGGCAAATAAAATGAACTTAATGCCTGGAAAATTCCCGTCTTATCCGGCTTAGCGAAGAGTTTGTAACCCCAAGGTAAGAAGCGATATGCTTCAACTGGGCAGATTGAAAAATCTCTTTATCGTCTTTTATTAAATCTTCATAGCGTTGTTCGGCTGTTTTATTGATCATGGCTAGTGTTCGCTTTTTATAGGAAACCAGTTCTTTAACCAGCATTCTCCGACCATATTCTCTGAATTCAGGAATGGAATGAAAAACGGTGTTCATTTTTTCAAAAGTAATCGAGTAACCAATGCAATCTGTAACAGCCTGTATATTTTCTTCCGACGGCGTTTGAAGAAAGAAAGAAGCGTGGTCAAAAACCTGCCGACCCTTTGCAAAGAAATTTGTGGTTACCTCATCGCCTTTCAAATCAAAAGTATAAGCCCGCATGAGTCCATCTGCCAAATAGAGCAGGTCGGATACTTTGCCCTCTCTTAATAAAAACTCATTTTTCAAAAATCTCCGGTCTTCAAAATGATTGGTAATGTTGATGATAGTCTGCAAAGACATATCCGAGTTTTTCTGGAAGAAGTCTATAAGAGGTTGTTTGCTCATTAAATCGCTGCTGACTTGAATCTAAGTTACCAAAGTTTTATAGTGTGGCAATATCTTGATTTGGATATGATTTATAATATAAAATGATAGTTGCTATATTAGCAATCAAAACTAAAACCTTATGCAAAAGAGTATTCTGACACTCATTCTATTTATAATTACATCAAAATTCTTATCAGCTCAAACTAAAGATACCACAGTTTATTATTACAGATACCTGCTTCCTCATTATGAATTTGCCGGCTCGCACCGCGTGAGCACTCTTGACAGTGCTGATTATTACAGGGTAATAATACCTCCTGATTCTGGTCAGGTCATGTATAGTGTTAGAGAGTTTTATAAAAATGGCAGACCAAAATTCATTGCAACAGCTCAGGGAAACCTTGGCCTGAAAACAAACGAGTTTTTATTGCAGGAAGCGGTTCCATTTCAGGGACAAAGTATTAGCTATTATTATAATGGAAAGAGACGGTTGATCTCAAATTATAACAATGGGAGAAAAGAGGGAATGGAATACGTCTATTCTCCATTAGGTAAGCTTTACTGCGTGAAGAAATATGAATATGGCTATCATAATAGAATGCTTCTGCTTGAGTGTTATGATTTGGAAGGCAATCAGATTGCAAAAGACGGGAATGGTCATTGGATAGCTTATGATACAGAATTTAAAAATGTTTTTCTCCAGGGAGAAGTGAAGAATGGGCTTCGTGAAGGTACCTGGGAAGGCAATACTAATGACTCTGATTCAATAAAATTTAAAATGGAGTATAAAAAGGGAAAAATGGTCTCCGGGAAAAGTTTTGACAAAAGTGGGCGGGAATATACGTTTGAAGCTATCGCACGCCCTCCTTATTATAAAAACGGTACGGAACTTTTCATGAAGCGGCTAAGTGACCGGATAGTGATTCCAAAAGATGCTAACGGTGAAAAAATACGGGATACAGTTTCCGTTTCCTTCATTATTGAAAAGGATGGTCATTTAACCAATTTTTTAGTTGTAGGACAACCTAATCCTCTGTTGGGTGCAGCTGCGCTGGATGCAGCAAAAAAGAGTTCTTCATTAGAACCAAGGACATATTACGGTATCCCAATAAGATCTCAAATCACTATCAGGCTGAACCTGAAAAAGGGTTATTGGGATTCTCCAAAAATGTATGAAAAAATACTTGATATCAAGTTTATACCACCTGATGAAGAGTATATAAAATAAGGTCAAAACTAATACTTTAGATTTTGTGTAGATTTTTGCATATTTGCACCGCGAAAATAACGCAGATGGTCCCATAGCTCAGCTGGATAGAGCAACAGATTTCTAATCTGTCGGTCTCAGGTTCGAATCCTGATGGGATCACTTTTAGGTCAGCAGCCTTGAGTCGAAAGTCTTGAGGCTTTTTTCTTGGATAGACATACTGATTAGTAAGCACATCATTATAAATTATTGCACATAACTGCCATTCTGTATAAGTGCCAGAACTACTTTATAAGCTGTTTTTTTCTCCCAGCGTGCCACCAGCCAGGCAATAAAACTCAAGGTGAAGATATCGTCATTTTCTCTACCGCTTAGCAGGTTTAGAACAGCCTTTCTATACGCCACTTCAGAAGCCACATCGGGCTTTAGGAGGTATTTTTCAACCAGCTTCAGAAACACCAGCACACGTTCCTCCGAAGTTTTCAGCAGATACCTTTTATATCGCCGACGGAAGCTATTTAGCCGGGACATGGCAAGCTCGATATTAGAAAATTGTGCCTGGATCAGAATTTCCATCAGATTCTTTCGGATAGTCCATAGCATGCCCATTTTTTTCTCATACCAGGCATCAGTGCGCGTTAGTAAAGTCAATTGTTTTAAGCTTCGCCGGTCATTGCACAGGGCTAAAAACATGGTAAGGGATATTTGTAAATCCTCTATATCTTCTGGTTTAGACGAAGGCTTTGTATTAGAGAGTGATTCCTGCAATAACGTGATGGCATCATCAGCAAAGTCTGTAAAGAACAGGTTGAGTGCAGCGAGTAACTGATGACGTAGATAGAACAGCGTATAATAACGGCTGTCCGTTTCCATTAAACCCATCATTTCTTTGAGATAAGATGCACTCTTTGCGAAATTCTTTTGCCGCAGATGGAAGTTCGTCAAATAATACAATATGGATATATGATAAAAGAGATAGGACTGATTTTTAAACGATTGGTTTTGTATAAACTGGTTAGTTCGGTTGATATAGCGCTCTATCAATCTATAATTCTGCTGTATGGCCGCATATTCATTTGCTATGAAAAGGATTTGGTAAATAGACCTATAGGTCATCAGGTCTTGCTCAGAAATTTTGTATTTCCGGATCGTCGTTATTATCAAAGCCGTTAAATTAACGATCTTTCCTTTCAGGTGTATCTCCTGTAGTTCCTTCCTCATATAGGCATAGGCTAAATTGAGCTTAGCCTCGCGCTGCATATGCGACTGGTTCTGCAGAAAGCGAGCGGTCAAAGCATCGAGGTCTTCAGCTCCCGGCAGATGAGCATACTGCAGCTTCAATAGCAAGAGCTCATTCAATAAATTAAACTGCTCCAACTGTTCAGTCAGACGCTCAGCCTTATTCAAACATTTGAATGCTATTTTAATCACATCATTTTCTAACAAAAAACGTCCCACCACGACCAGGCGCAACGCGTCATAGGTATCAGAATGACTGCTTTCAAAGGTTTTCTGCGATAAGAATAGCAGCAAGTTATCCTGTAGTCTTTTACGCAAAGCATGATATGCATCATTACTTTTCTCTGATTTATAGAGTTTATTTAGACCATTTATATCGTCAGTTTCTATCAAATCGAGTAACTGCAAATTTTTCACATCAGATCTTTTGTTTTTTCGATGTAAAAACTGCTTGAAAAGCTTTTTATCAGTATTATTGAGCAGATTGGTCAACTCTGTTAACGAGTCCATATAGATATATTAACGTATATAAAGATACAATAATCGAAAAATTTTATCGTCAGTAATTTTCATATTCTGATTTTTTCAGGTCTGCTTTACATCAGACATTTGGTTCCATATTAATTACTAAAAACAAAATAAACATGGAACCGCTACAACACAGAACAGAAGAAACATCACCTATCGTAAAATATGGTGATAACGTTAGAAACCCGTTTAAACCCACTGCCGCATTTATTGGCGCCTCCTGGTTTGCCTTATTAACAGGCGTGGTTGGCTATTGCATCGGCTTATGGAATGCCAATATGCAGTTGAATGAAAAAGGTTACTATTTCACTATTTTATTGTTTGGCTTATTCTCAGTAATTTCCGTACAAAAAAGTGTTAGGGATAGGGCTGAAGGACTCGTGGTTACGGATCTTTACTATGGCATAAGCTGGTTTGCCACTATTGCCGCAATGGTACTGTTGACTATCGGCCTATGGAATGCAGACCTTGCCCGAAGTGAGAAAGGCTTTTATGCAATGGCATTCTGCCTAAGCATGTTTTCGGCTATTGCCGTACAAAAGAATACCCGCGACGCAAAGATGTTTGAGGATAAAGAGGTGTAACGTAGCGGTTGCTGACCCTGCAGCTCCTTGCCTGGCAAGTCTGCGGGGTTTATTTTAAGTTAGAAGCCTTGAGTCGAAAGTCTCGGGCTTCTAACTTTTGGCTTAACTATTGGCACTCACTCTCCAATGGTCAAAGTGTTCGTTCATGAACACGTGAACGCTTATGAACGCCGTGAACACTGTGTAGTCCTGAAATAGGTTTACAGTTGATCTTGCCCGGATTTTAATTGACAGTTGTGGCGTGCAAAATTGATTCACAACAATTTACCCCTTGCAACGTTGTTCATAATATTAAAACATAAGAACATGAAATTATTGCCGATAATATTAGCAGGTACAGCTTTGGCAGCGGGAGTTGCCTATCTTGTACGTAAAAGAGAAGACGGAACGTCAATTTTGGATGAACTGACCGATAAAGCCCCCGAATGGATGGAAAAAGGCAAGCAATATGCTACCCAAACTATCGACCAGGTTTCAGACCAGATCAGGCAATTCAACCGTAAATCTTAAAAGGGATATCTTTTAAAAGCAAAAAGCCTTAAGTTGAAAAACTTAAGGCTTTTCCTTTGTGATAAATAAATAGTTGCTTAACCCAAAGCTATTTTTCTCTTAATTATAATCTTGTCAATAAACGAGCCGAGTTCTTTCAAAACCGAAAATTCAAGGAAATCTTCTGTCCTTTGCATCCATTCGCCTCCCATTTTAAAAAGCATGGCTGTTCTTCCATCATCAAATTTTACCAGCCATACATGCCAGGTTTTGAAATAGGCGCTGGTTATTTGAATAAATTGTGCGGTACCGTCAGGTAATTTGATCTTATATTTCATAGTGGTAGTAGCTTGATATATGTATAGACGGACAAATGCAGAACAGTATTGTAATCAGTTAAAAAATTTAACTTTCCTTAACAATTCTGATATACGGGCGAAATATATCCTCAGGATTAAATTGGTTACTTAAAGCCTGTTTGATGCCGGGTGTCACGCTGAGCCTGTCGAAGTGCGGTGTGTAAAGGCCTGCCCGCATAGTCTTCGACATGCTCAGATTCACAGCGCTCTTATTGCTTCAGGTCTCTTTGTTTTTCCTGCCAAATTTCAATTGGTTGGCAAGTTCTACGATTTGATGCAGCAATAATTCGATGCAACGGTCTTTCTCCCTGATTTGGGCCAGCACGGTCAGGTATCGGGAAGCGTCCCGCATTTCCTGTTCGGGGTCGAACGACAGCAGGTCTATCAGTTTAACATCCAAAATAAAGGCGATCTGCTCCAGCCGGGATAAGTTGACATCGGTGGCACCGGATTCAATTTTTGAATACGAACTGCGTGTTATGTCCAGCTTTTTCGCCATGAGAGCCTGGTCCCAGCCTTTACTGACCCGGAATTTTCGTATCAGAAAACCGGTTGTTATATTAAGATTAGTTTTAACAGGTTGCAATATAAAATAGGTAGAATTCGTGCTCAATATAAATGAAAAATCTGTAAAAATGCTATTCTGAGGCATATTTCTGGCATTAAACGTCAGGATTTGGATTGATTTAAGTTAGAAACCTCTATTATTGTCATCATAATTTTCCCTGCCAAATTTCAATTCCTGGGAAAGCTCCAGGATTTGACGCAGCAATAATTCAATACAACGGTCTTTCTCCTGAATTTGGACGAGTATTGGCAGGTACCGGGATGCGTCCCGTATTTCCTGCTCCGGATTAAATGATAGCAGTTGTATGAGCCTGACGTCCAGCATAAACGCTATCTGCTCTAACCTGGATAAATTAACATCGGTAAAACCCGCTTCTATTTTTGAATACGAGCTGGGTGTTACCCCCAGTTTCGCCGCCATACAAGACTGGTCCCAGCCTTTAATGATCCTGAATTTTCGTATCAAAAAGCCGGTTGTTATATTAATATTACTCTTAGCAGATTGCATCACCTGAACGATGAATTCGTTATTAATATAAAAAGGGATTCTGTAAAAAAGCTGGTCGGAGGGTTTACTCTTAGCGTGGTATATTATGTAAACAGTACAGGATGTAACCTGTTTTCAATAAAGTGCGACTAAGGTTTCTGAATTAAAAACCATAGTTATGAAACTAAACTTTATAAGAGCGCTGGCTTTATTCTTTGCCGCCTACATCATTGTAACAATACTGGCCGCAGCTACTACTGAAATCTACGGATCAATCGCCAATCTGCCTCCGCCGCCACCCAGGGTGAGCCCGGTAAAAATGCCTGTATTCGTGGCTACTGTGCCCTATCACGTGCTGATCATGCTGATTGTTTGGCCGATATTTGCCTGGATCTATTTCAGAAAGAATCGTAATAAAAATCCCCGTGAAGAAAAATCAGAAACCCGCAATCTTGCAATATTATGGCTTGTGTTGGCGATAGTTGTCGATTGTGTAGGTTTTGTATTGATCAAGTCTCAATATTCTTTATCGGCGCATGCATTTTATGTCGATTATCAGCCTTGGATCAGCCTGATTTATCTGGCCATTTTTTTAAGTCCGTGGATAAGGCTTGGGTTGGCGAGGCGGGGTGCCGGAAAATGATTTGCTGCTTTATGTAGTCAGAGACTACGTTCATAATCGTCCGAAGTTAAAAACTTCGGACAGCGGGCAGCGGGGTGGCGCGAACCAAAACGATATTGCTTTAATGGCCTACGCTTATAGTGCGGGTTACCTGCCACTGCCCGTTGTTATTCTGCCAGATATTGGTGAATTTATATACAGCCGTTATTTTTTGACCGTTTTGGGTAAGCGAAAAACGATGTTCACCCATTTCAACAGCACCATAACCCGGGAGGGGGTATACTTCAAGAGTGCCTGCTATGAGTTCCCGGTGCAGGTCGGGGGTAGCTGTAAAAATCCTTTTGAAGTTGCTGATTGTAGTTGCATAATTGTTCAGCCCATCCCGGTCGTGGTAAAACTCGATATTCTTCGCAAATACTTTTTCTAATACGTCGATCCTGTGATTATTAAAAGCATCAAAAAGCACGCTGTCCATATGGGCAATTGTTTTATATAGCGGAGTTTTTTCCTGGGCTTTAGAATGCTGACAGATACAGCAAATGCAGATACATAGGCTTAGGAGGATGAATTTTTTCATTCTCAAATATAATTTTCTTTTCTTGCGACAAGACTCATTTAGTACTATTTATAAACTTATACAACATCTCCTTAATCACCACATCACATATCTGAACCAACCTGTCATATTCACCTTCAAGAATAATTCCATCATAAGTGAATTCAAGTTGCGTGTGTTTGCCTTTAGATGTTAGTTCAAATATCATTTTTGTTCCGGTCCAATCAAAATTGTCCGTTTTGCGGATGCTTTCGGTTACCAGCCAAACTACCTTTTTATTTGGCACCAATTCGATCACTTTATTTTTTGAATAATGTGAATCTCCGTCGGTGGTAAGTATAAACTCATCATTCAGTTTGCTGCTTTCCCCTTCAAAATCTTCCGGCCAGAATTTGGCAACGTCGTGGAGCAGATGATTGAAAACAACTTCGGGGGATTTAGCAAGCTCAACTGATGTTGTGTATCGTGCTGCTATATGATTCTGCATCTGACTGAGGCCTTGATTTACTGCTTAAAGTTATTGGCAATTTATTGAGTTTAAAAGTTTTAGTTTATAAGTGTCGGATGCCAAATGCTGAAAGCTTATATTTGATTAAAACTTTTTCACAGTTATATGAAATATATAAAACTTATCAGTTTAACTATAGGACTGATTCTTTTCGGATGCAATTCTGATACTCGATCCAGTAATTCAAAAAAAAACGTTTCATCAGCTGTAAAATTACCTGATACACATAGAGACAAAGATGAAATTCAGACGCTTATAAGGGGAATGCTGATATGGGCCGATACTAAACATGAAATTGATTTACTACCGGTCTTAAGTAAAGATAGCATCTGTACAGGTTTTGATTTTGGCAAGCAAAATCAGAATCTTGAAATATTAAGAAAGTCCGGATTTTTTGCCGATGAGTTTATTGACAACTATAACCATATCATTCACACGCTTGACAAAAAAATTAAAAACAAAGAATTTGAACCATGGAACGTCTATGGAGAACTTCCAACATTCAATTTTGCTAATGATGTAGATCCCTGGTGTTCATGCCAGGATAACCTTTCGTGGAGTAAAGTAGAGGTCGAAGCTGTTAAACTTAGCAGTGATAAAGGAGAATTAAAATGGAATTGGGGAAAACTTGATCCAGGCACTGACCCGAGCTGGAAAGATTTTTCATATAAATTCAGGGTAGTAAAAGTGAGTGGCAAATGGAAGATTTCATATTTACAAGGATTTGATTATGAGGATAGTATGAAAGGCGGCTGATTGTTGGGCCGGAAGAATAACTCACATATGCATCAATGCCATCACCAGCATACCCCATGCAAAAAATTCAGGTATCAAACGCAGCGGACTTAAGCCCGTCCATTGCTTTACAATGGCTCTCAGGCGGCCAGCCTCAACTTGTTCAGGTTGCATGATCTTGCGGATCATGACAGGTATAAAGTAGCTAAAGGTAATAATGCGGGTGATGAAAACGGCAATGGCTGCAGCCAGCCAATAGTTATGGGCGTCGCCGGTATATTTCCATGCAAGAATGATATTGATGATAGACAACAGCATCTGCGCCGGCGACACCAGCGGCCAGAAACTTTTGGCTGCAAGTATTTGTCCCGATGATTCCAGTTTACTGCGCAAAGTGTGCGGATCAACATCGTGTTTCCAGTTTGGGTATATTACTAATATTTCATATAGACCGCCACCCATGCTCAGTGTAACGGTTAAAAAGAAGAGTAATAGTGCTATTGTATCGATCATGCCACCAAATTAGGCGCAATTGTGATCTTGGGCTATAGCCTTTCGGCGAGTGCGGGGCTTTTGTCGGTTAGTCGTTTAATAATTGGGGTTAAACAAAAATCTCTCTGGTTTTAAATATCTAATACCTCAACGTATCCGGGTTCGGAATAAAGTTTAAAAATGCCTGGAATTTAGCATAATAGTTTTGAGTATCCAGCCGGTAATAAAAGGCCCCACGTTTTGAGCCTGACTTGTCCTTTTCGGCAAGCTTGATCAGCAGGCCGGTTGCCAGTACGCGTTTGCTGAAATTTCTTTTGTCGATGGTGGTATTATACACGCTCTCGTAAAGATTTTGTAATTGCGGCAGGGTAAATTTATCCGGGAGTAATTCAAATACGATAGGATGGAAGGCGGCTTTATAACGCAGGCGCTTGGCTGCCATTTCCACCATTTCGTTATGATCGAATATCAGTTCCGGGAACTTTTTTAGCGGGAACCACTCTGCGTGATAATCATTATTTAATTGCGCCTCGTACTTATGGATATCCACCAGCGCAAAATGACCCACCGATGCCGTACGCTCGATCGGGTCGCGATCCGGATCGCCAAAGGTGTATAATTGTTCCAGGTAAACCCCTTCGATGCCGGTTAACTCTTTTAATATCCGGTTAGCCGCCTGGTCAATGCTTTCATTGGCCTGCACAAAACCGCCCATCAGGCTCCAGTTGTCTTTTTCGGGGTTAAAGCCACGTTTTATTAAAAGTACCTTTAATTCAACTCCGTCAAAACCGAAGATGATACAGTCGACAGCCAAAAGTAAGCGTGTTTGCTTAGAATATTTCTGCATTGATCAGGACGTAATAATATGTTAGTCTTTTGTTAAGCAATAATTGGTTGAAGTTACAAATTACACTGAAAGAACAAAGTGTTACGCTGATCTATGATTTCATATGATGAGTACCTCTTTAATATTATTGTAACTATTATGTTACTTATGTTTAGGTATTTTTCATACTGAACTGATATATAATGAATTATTCAAAGGTTAATAAACTTATTTTTTTACGAAATAAAATAAACCATTAAGTATGTTTTTCGTAAAAAGGAACATTAACCAACACCACGAAAATGAAAACCAGCTCTACGTTTATTAAAGCACTTTTTACCGTTCTGATTTCTTGTATTTCAATTGTTGCATCGGCCCAGGCGCCATTTTCAGGGCCCAGCGATCCTTCGGCTCCGTCAGGAAATATACAGCAGTATGTTTGCGCCGGTGGCCAGATATCACTTAAAAGTTCAACTGTTGCAACGCAGTACCTGTGGTACAAAAAGAACTCTTCGGGTAGCATGGTGCTTGTGCAGTCAAGTGCCAGCAACACTTATACAGAAACTGCGTCTCCGGCTACTGCTGCCGGTTCCGGTTATTATACTTATACGCTTGTAACAGAAAATGCCAGCGGCTGTTTGTCTGACATGTCAGCCCCGTACAATATATTTGTATTGCCGCCTATAACACCAACAATTACCGGTACCAGCGAAATCTGCCAAAGTACCGCAGCCAACCCGACCCAAATTTCGCTAACTGCCAGCCCGGTAAATGATGCCAATTACAGTTATACTTATCAATGGAAAAGGAATGGCGTGGCTATAGGAGGCGCTACTTCAAGCACCTATACGACATCTGAAACAGCAGCCGGCTCTGTAATATTTACGGTTGATGTTTCTTATTCGTCAACGTTTGCTCCTGCGACTTGTACTGTAACGGCTACGCAGACTGTAACAGTGAATCCAATACCGGCTACGCCGACTATTCAATGGAACTAAGCGCCCGGTAACTGAATTTGGCCGGTTATACTGAACGAACACTTATGAAAAAGGACTGTACAGAGTGCTTTTTTAGGTTTCTTATAATATTTTCTGTTATAGGCTTAGTCATGATATTCCATTCGAAAGCATATGGTTCACCTAACACAATAATTATCTATAAGGGGCAGTCAGTCACATTGCGCGCCAATGTGCAGGATGCCGCGTCGTATCAATGGTATAAAGATGGACAGATAATCAATGGAGCTATTACAAACAGTTTAAAGGTTGCGGCAGGAGGTGTTTATGCGGTGGTGGCTTTTAATAAGGAAGGCTGTGCTTCACCGACTTCTGAGGCTGTTGAGGTTAGGGTGATCGAGAACGTTGTGGATGTAGGCATCACTAAACGATCTGAAAATAAGCAGGTAAGGGAAAACGAACCTTTTGAGTACACGTTAAATATCCATAACAAAGGACCTCTTGTAGCCACCAATGTTGTTGTAAAAGATACCTTGCCGGATAAACTGCAATACCTTTCGGTTAATACCGTATCAACCGGTTCTGCGAACTTCGATCCGGCGAGCCGCACATTAACATGGTTAGTTGGTGAACTGGACGTGAAAGGCTCTGCTGAGCTTACTTACCTGGCGAGCGGCCTCAACCATGGCAATATTACCAATATTGCCTCTGTGTCTTCGCAGCAGCTGGATGCAAACCCGGCCGATAATATTTCATCAGACACCAAAAACATACTAGGCCTCAATATTCCCAATGTGTTCACTCCAAATGGCGACGGGTTTAATGATACGTTTACTATCGAGGACCTGAACAAGTACCCTGAAAATGAGATCCTCATTTTTAACAGGTGGGGCAATAGCGTTTTCCAGGAGAAAAACTATCACAACGAATGGACCGGGGCCGGCCTGAGCGAAGGCACTTATTTCTATATCCTGAAAGTAAAGAGCACAGCCGGGATATGGGAAGATTATCATGGCTATTTAACCTTATTAAGAAAATAAATGAAAAGGGCAGTAATCATCGTTTCTTTTCTTTTTGCAGGCATCACCGCTTTTGCCCAGCAGGATGCGCAGTATAGCCAGTATATGTTCAACGGGTTATTTATCAACCCGGCGTATGCTGGCTATAAACAGGATATTTATTTGTATTCGTTTTACAGGTCACAATGGACGGGCTTCGCCGGCGCACCGCAAAGTTTTTCAGCATCAGTGGATGGGTCGGTGAATGATACTAAAGTAGGGCTCGGCCTTCTTGTCGCCAATGACAGGATCGGGGCACAAAGCGCGACCTCCTTTTACGCTAATTATGCCTATCGCCTTAAAATGGACTATGACGGAAAAAACAGGCTGGCTTTTGGTATTGGCGGCGGCTTTTCGCAGGCGGGCATTGATGGGTCAAAGCTAAATCCGGCCCAAACCGGCGATGCGGATATCCCAACAGGATACCAGGGAGCTATTCTTCCCGATGCCCGGCTGGGGGTTCTGTATACTGATGAGAAATTTTTTGCCGGTGCATCGGTAGATAACCTGTTATCAAGCTGGCTGGCTAAAAATTCGGTAGATAAAACGGTCAGTGTACCTATTCCAATCCCGCATTTTTATTTTACTACGGGTATTTACCTGCCTGTTGACGACGACATCATCCTAAAACCATCCATTATGCTGAAGGATGACCGGGGAGGCCCTACCAGCCTTGACCTGAATACTTTTGTGCTGCTAAGTGAGAGGATATGGGTGGGCGGAACTTATCGCACCGCTGTGAAATTGTATAATAAACCTAATTTGCAGGACAATCTTGAACAATCAAACGCTTTGGTTGCGATGGTGCAATTTTTTGTGAATGAAAAATTAAGGATAGGTTATTCTTTTGATTATTCGCTAACTCCGCTCGCAAATTATAACTATGGATCGCACGAAATTTCAATAGGCATATTTTTAAAAGAAGGTAAGCTGAAATCCATAAATCAAAAATGTTATTACTAAAGTCAGATAATAGCGTAAACAACACATTACGGTTTATAATCTCATTACCGGCCAGGATAGTTATGTTTAATAATTACCGGACAGGCTTATTCTTCACTTTTTTTATTGCGATGGCCAATAGAGGATTAGCGCAAACCGGCTCCTGCTCAGACCCGATAATAGTGGATTTAACAGCTTCGGCTGATGTGTCAATTACTGTACCTGGAGTTAGCCGGGGCGGAAATTGTTGTGTTGCCGGAAGTAATTGTGTGAGCTATAAAGTACTGATCAATCCGGAAACCGATATACTGGCTATTACATCCGGCCAGTTTGCGGCATCCGATAAATATTACCTGGATTGCACCGGTCCGTATGACGTTAATCAATCTGCGTGTATATCAGGAAAAAGTTCTGTTATTATCACTTTTTGTAAACCGGGCAATAATGCAATTGACATCACATTTGAAGCATCATCCGGTATTTCTACTACTCCTGACATGTCATTAAGGCAAGGGTGTACAGGTTCTATGAGCGTGTACGGGCTGGTGCAATCGAGCATTACCTGGACTTCGATTTACCCTGGTACACAGGGAGCTTATAATTCTTACCTGAGCCAGACCTCGGGTGTTTCAACTGTGAATGTAACACCTGCAGCCGGCTCACCTGCTTATATTGATTACCAGGTTACAGGTACCGAACTTTCGCCATGCAGCACTATCACTAAAAGTGATATAGTAAGAGTTTATACTTATCCTCCGCTTGCCGTATCGCTGGCATCCTCTAACCCAACAATTTGCGCAGGCAGTTCAGTTACATTAACGGCGACAGCAAGTGGGGGTGATCCGGCTTACAGCTATTTATGGAGTACGGGCGCAACCACACCTTCCATTACGGTCAGCACCGCCGGTACATATGGCGTTACCGTAAATGACCAGATAAGTAGTTGCGGACCGGCTACACAGCAGATGGCAATGACAATAACCAATCCCGTGGCGCCTACCGCGCCACCGGTAGCCATTTGCACCGGAAATACTGCTACGCTTACAGCAACCGCGCCCGGAGGACCTTATCATTGGTATGATGCTAACCACAATTTGGTATGCTCATGCACTTCGTCGAGTATTACAACGCCTGTTTTAACAAGCAGTACCAACTATTACGTAACAACCACGGCTGGCGGATGCACCAGTGCGGAGACTGCAATACCTGTAACGGTTTCGCCATTACCTGCTACTCCAAGTGTGGTGGCGCAGTAAATAATTTAAGGACTTAATTAAAAAGAATTTATACTTGGTTGCGGCGGGCTTGGAGTTATCGTTACAGTGGTTGTTTTCGGCTGCGACTGGCAACCGGTTGATTTATTTTGCTCGGTAATAGTATAAGTACCGCTTTGGGTTATGTTTTGTGGGTCAGTTACTGTTTGGCCGGATGGATCTGTATATGTGTAGATGTAAGTATTGGGATCATAGCCATTTATAGTTTGGGTAATATCGTAACTGTTACAGCCGTTATTGGGGCCGCTTAATGTCAGCACGGGTATCGGGTTAAGATTAACGATAATATTTTGGCGATACACAGGTGCAAATACAATGTCATCTATAGCAAAATCGTTTCCGCTTGTCGCAGTATTCTGGTTCACGAGCGCAATAGGTACCGAACCACTTGTGCTGCCCGAATTCCAAACTGTTGTAAAATACTGCCAGGTACCGTCGGCCAGGCTTGACGACAGCGATACAGTACCTAAAGGGCTGCCATTAATTGAGAATTGAAGGATTGCCGGATTCGACGAAGTAACCGATGTGGCCCATACCGAGAACACATAATTTGTGTTGGGCTGGATAGTAATATTTTCTTTCCATACGGTTACGTTAGCCACAGACGCTCCGTTTACAATAAGCATTTTTCCCGTGCCCGATGTATGATCGCCCATGGAAGTAAAATTGGTGTGCAGGTTATGAGGGTTGGTATTTACACCGTAGGTACCCTCGTTGCTTAATATACCGCAGCAGCAGCCGGAACATGATGATGGCATGCTATAGGAACTTGTAAATCCGGAATTGCCTGATGAAAAGTCGCCGTTGGTTACAATGTTGGAGCCTGTCACCTGCCACCAATACGTGCCCGAACTGGTAGCTGTAAATGTTGTTCCTGTCGAACCATCGTTCCAGATTAGATTCGAATAGCCGGGAATGGTTTCTGAGGTTAACACCACACTGGTGCCGCAGGCATTAACAGTTTCATCAGGAGGGAGAGGTAAAAAATACCGGAAAAAGCCGGACCCTGTTAGCGGCGCTTCAAGTAGGGTAGTTACCGATTGATCTAGGGCGGGTATTTCGGCTTTAGTGCCCTTTTTTTTATGAATATCAGCATGTGCAAAAACAATACCGAATAAAACAAATACCAAAACGGTCTTTTTAAAGAAGTCATTCAGACATTCAAATTGCTTTCGCTGCGAGTCCGCGAAGCCTTTTAAATAACACATAAACCTTTTTACGAAAATTGATGGAAGTAGTTTTGTAAACTTACTCAAAAAGAAACATTTTTAATAATCTGCCAGTTCTTGTTAAAAGTGAGTTAAAATGTCTAATGATATTAACTATTGATTAACTCAATCAAACACAGGTTATTACAGAACTAAGCAATGACCAGCGAGTTAAACGGGCGACTTGCCTGACGAGGAAATCGTAACTGTTTTATTTTCTGATTACCTTCGCCATATGGGTTCCTTTGACGATTCTTCCCGGATATTTCATTATCACCGTACGATGATCGCCGGTCATGGTGCCGACAGTAGTTTTGCGCTGGGTTGGCGAAATGAGCATGATCAGCAGGTACGATTTGAAGCATTGGCGGCCATCGCCGACCTGAACGGAAAAACAGTTATGGATGCCGGTTGTGGTTATGCTGATCTGTACTCATTTCTGAAAGAGCGCTACCCCAAAATGGCGCATTATTATGGCGTAGAACAAATAACAGAGCTGGCGGATAAGGCCATCCTGCGATATGGGCATTCGCCGGATACCACATTTATCACCCGCAATTTTTTACATGCTGACATTCCTGTCTGCGACTTTGTATTGGCCAGCGGATCACTGAACTATGGGAGCTCCATTAATGGGTTTATTTATAAAGCGATAGAAAAGCTCTACAGCCATTGCCGCACCGGCCCTGGTTTCAACTTGCTGCGATACATGCCCGTTGACGGTACTTTGGTGGCTTATGATCCCAATAATATCCTGGCATTTTGCAAAACGCTGAGTCCGAACGTGATATTTAAGTCTGACTACGATGAAGCAGATTTTACCATATTCATCTATCGCTGACAATGGGCATGTGCGATTCCTTCCTCGAGGAAGGGCAGGAAGGGGTTTCTGCAACTTTGCATGCGGAGGCCCCCTCCCTGCCCAATGTCGTTAAGTTAAGCATGGCGCACAGTCGACTCACCCGGTCATTGCTTCGCTCGACCACCCTCTCTACTTCGTAAAGAGGGATTTTTTATTTTTTTGCCCTCTTTTTTGCCTGCAAAAGAGAGGGCAGAACAGCGTAGCGCATTCGGGTGAGTCCACACGAAGCCATAATTGAAACGATATTTCCTTAACTTAATGACATTGCCCATAGGGCCTACCGCTTTGTAGTAAGAACATGAATGTGATTTGTGCCGCATAGCGGTTACCCTCCATCAGATAGGTAAACGCATTGATTTATTCCACACTAGGAACCCGGTAAAGGGTAACCCCCTAAAGGGGCAAAAAAACTATTTTCCTGGATTGACTACAAAGCGGTAGACCCTATGGGTCAAAGAAATGATCCTGCCAAAAACATGTGGGTACACAGTAGCTCCCCCAAGGATGGAATTGTTATAAACTTATCTAACCCTCTGGACATTCCGCTATTTAGGCAATAGCTTTCTTCAGTGTCAGGACAGTTATTTCCGGCCATATGCCTACGCGGCCTTTCAGCCCTAAAAAGCCAAAGCCACGATTCACATAAAGGTATTTCCCGCTCTTATTATACAAGCCTGCCCATTGTTTGTAAATATATTTGATCGGGCTCCATTTCCAGCCAAACAATTCAATGCCGAACTGCATGCCGTGTGTGTGTCCCGAAAGGGTAAGATGGATATGCTGGTCGTGATCTAAGGTCACGGCGTCCCAGTGCGATGGATCATGTGACATCAAAATTTTAAATGCATCACCCGGAACATGCTGGGTAGCCTTATCCAGGTCGCCATATTTATGAAAACCGCCTTTACCCCAGTTCTCTACACCGATCAGCGCTACAGATTCATCTTCTTTCTTAACCGGAACAGCTTCATTTAATAGCAAATTAAAACCGATCTCCTTATGCACATTTTTTAACCGGTTTAAATTGGCTTGCTGATGATGTTCGCTTTCCCATTGCACGTAATCACCATAATCATGATTCCCTAATACCGAAAACTTGCCATATGGGGCTTTCAATTTGGAAAAGAAAGGTATCCAACGGTCCATTTCAGATGCAAGGTTGTTCACCAGGTCGCCGGTGAACAGGATCAGGTCGCTGTTTTGCTTGTTGACCAGGTTGATGCCCTTTGTAACCCCTTTCTCGCTGGTAAAGCTGCCTGAATGAATATCTGATAACTGTGTAATTGTAAAGCCGTCAAAGGCATCAGGCAGATCGTTAAAGTACAAGGTTTCTTTATGTACCCGGTAATTATGGCGTCCGCGGGTTAAGCCATAAATTAAACCGATAAACGGAATAGCTGCTATAACCAATGCCAGTTCGCTCACCAGAGGATTTCTGGGTGGAAAGCCGCGGAAAATTCTGGTAAGGTCCTCTAAGGCCAAAACCGGCATGCCGAATAATTTTGGTACTAATGTTAGCAAGAGGGTGGTCATCAGTATCGGTGCCAGCTTAGGCATCGATCTGCGTTGGGTGAAGGCAAAGACTAGTCCGACCATCAGGAACAGATCAAGCAGCCAGTAGCCTGACAGGATGAAAGAGTTGGTAGTTAATGTTTCAACTGCCTGGTAAAAATAGATATCGGCAGTAACCAGTAGTAATAATATCAGTGGAATTCGTGCTCTCATTTTTGTTTGAATATTAAATTAAAAAGGCCTGAAGTTTGGTCGCGCAGTCAATGGTGAAAATGACCATGGGACAGACGACAGGATGATCAGCAAAGCAATCGTAAACCAAATAGCCATTGTCTTAAATTTTTGCTGGTCGGCAGGTTTGCGTTTTGCTTTTGCTGAACCGATGGTAAGTACCGTTATGGCAACTATCATCATGGCGATGTGTTCCATTCCGAAAAAACGTATCGGTCTTTCGTGCACCGCTTTGCTAAAGTTGTGCAGGAAATAGCTTACCACCGGACTAATGCAATACAACCAAACACCAATAACCAACTGAATATGTGCAATGGTTGTAGTGATCACCCGTGTTGCTTCATCAACTTTAGTAAACGGTTTTTGGGACAACCAGCCGCGATAAGCAATGAATATTGAATAAAGCAGGCTGACAAGTACAAGCCAGCGCGTTAGGGAGTGTAAAGCCAACAGGAAAGAATACATCTAAGCCTATAGACGAATCAGCGGCAAAAACATTTTAAAGATTTTGAAAATTTTAGAAACGGTTAAAAAAAAATGTCATTTCGATGAGCCCAAGGGGCAATGAAAGGGGAGGCGAAGAGAAATCTTATACTAGCGACTCGCAGACTTTGCAGATCGTATAAGATTTCCCCTCACTCTCCAGCGCAATTCCAGCGCTGTTCGTTCGATGACATTGTTTTTTTGGGTTCAAATTATCTTTTCAGCCTGTTTTATCCCGATACCTTTTAGATCAGATAGACTAATATCTTCCGCAATATCATCTTCTGCAAACCGAATAGATGGCTTTTTCAAATGGAACGCCAAAGTACCAAGCCAGAATAATAATACCGGTACCATCACATCCAATTGCCGTGGATAGGCGCTCAAGGCCCCGCTTAACCCTAAATAAATACCTGTGAGCAACAGCAGAAATTTTACCGGGTAGATCACTCTTTTCCAATTCAGTAAAGTAACAGCTATGCCTATAAGCGACGACCACAAAAGCAACGAGCCACGGATGATATTACCTACAATGGCGCCATCCTGGTATGAGTAACTGTAAGGAAAATTAAACAGCATGCGCGAACAGTTATAATAATAATTCACCATAAACTTAAATGGGTGATTTTCAATATTCTGTATAGCTGCCTGTTTAAAAAGAGCATCCTGTTCCACCCCGCTATGCTTCAGAATAAATTTTACTTCTTCTGAGTGATTTTTCTTTAGCATCGCAGCACCTTCAGGCGATTTAAACAGCATCGGGTATTGGTTATTACTGAGTTCGGGCAACTTCCAGTCACCGTATTCATTATCATAAGGCGAGCTCATCCAGTATAAACTCATTCCACCTGAATTTCCCCAATAAAAGATTTTGCCGGTCATATGATAAGTGTAGGCCAGGTAGGGCATCGTTACTGCAAAAGCGATCAGCAGAATCTTGACTGAAATTAAATGATACGGCCGGTTCTTTTTAAAGCATAGCAGAACAATACAAGTTACAAGGCCGATCAGCAATACATACCCGAAAATGATCTTAGTTAATGTAAGATAGCCCAATAGCAAACCAGCAATAATTCCATATTTAATACTGCCGCGTGTATAGCAAAGCGTCAACGAGTAAATAAATGAGGATACCAGGAAGCAAGTAAATGCCTCCGTATACATAATAGGCAGTATCGAAAGCGCATTTGGATAAATGGCCAGGGGCAAGGTAAACAACAGCGCCATTTTATGATTGGTAACCAGTTTCAGGGCCTTGTACAGGAAAACTAACGCCATATACAGGTAAACGGCATTCATCAAAGTGATCGTCAATGAATGGATCTTGAGCCACATGAACGGTACAATGGTCAGCGGATATCCAGGCCCGTTCCATAAATCGATATGTGGTTTTGGCGGTGAGTAATAACCATGCAGCAGGTGCCAGGAAAAATCGGCATAGCGTATCTCGTCGCCATATAGTGCCGGCCACTTATTTATATAGATGACAATAGTATATAAAACAAGGAATGGCAGGAAAATAACATAAGGATTCCGGGTCAGCTTTGCCACCATGATAAGCAGGATTGATCCCCTAAAGATAACAGATATTTAATAATCTATTGTAAGCAGTTTGATCGCCTGATGAGAATAATTCAATGTTTTAACTGAACCTGAAACCAATAATTATACTACCTTAGCAATGTAAACCCATAAGGCAGCCATGCCTTGTTTTTCCGTCATTCTCTATCAAATTATTAATGAAAAAGAGCTTTATTCTTACTTTTACTTTTATTGCTTTTGTTACTGCCACATTTGCGCAAAAGAAACATATTGCCACAAAATCACCTGGACCCGTTGATATTGCGCCGGTTGGGGTTGTGAAAAATATCAGCGATTCTGCCCTGCTGGATATTGTGCAAAGACAGACCTTCCGTTATTTCTGGGATTTTGCTCACCCGGTAAGTGGTTTGGCTCGAGAACGCGACAATACGGTAAAAGCAGAGTATTACTGGGATTATATTAATGAAGCCGATGATGAACCGAACCTGAGTAAATCGACTTTTGGTCCGGAAGCTTGTGCGATTGGCGGAACGGGTATGGGGATTCTCTCGACAGTGGTAGCAGTAAACCGTGGATGGATAGGACGGGATACTGCTTTAAAGCGCCTGATAAAAATTGTTGACTTTCTGATCAAAGCAGATTGTTATCATGGCATCTACCCGCATTTTATGAATGGCAAAACGGGTAAAACCATTCCTTTTGGTCGACTGGATGATGGCGCTGATATTGTAGAAACATCTTACTTGATGATGGGCCTGCTTACGGCAAAAGAATATTTTAAAGGCAACAGTTTGCCAGAAAGATATTTTCAAAAACGCGTTCAGCAAATGTGGGATGCCGCCGACTGGAACTGGCACAGCAACGGGGGCAACCAGCACCTGTACTGGCACTGGAGCCCTTATAACGATTTTGATATGAATTTCCCGGTGTTCGGTTATGACGAGGCGCTGATCACCTATATTATAGCTGCTGCATCGCCGGGACACCCGATATCTAAGGAATTGTATGAAAACAGTTGGGTAAAAGGCTCAGGCTGGAAAAATGGCAAAACGTATTACAATTATGTGCTTCCGTTGGGAAATTATAACGGAGGCGGCCCGCTGTTTTTTGAACAGTATACTTATATGGGTATCGATCCAAATGGTTTAGTGGACGATCATGACATCGATTATGCTGTTCAGACAAAAAATCATACGCTGATAAACCGGGCTTACTGCATTGACAATCCTAAGCACTTCAAAGGCTACGGGGCCAACTGTTGGGGCCTCACTGCCGGGGACAGTTGGAAAGGTTATGTTGCCCATTGTCCGGAAGATGACAGAGGTGTAATTCAGCCAACGGCAGCATTATCCTCATTCCCCTATACACCTGAATACTCCATGCAGGCACTAAAACATTTTTACTACGACCTGGGTGATAAGATATGGGGCCCATATGGCTTTGCCGACGGATTCAGTGAACAGCATAACTGGTATGCCAAAACCCACCTCGCAATAGACCAGGGGCCGATCGTGGTAATGATCGAAAACTATCGCACCGGGTTGATCTGGAAACTATTTATGAATAACCCGGATGTGCAGAAGGGTTTGAAGAGGTTGGGGTTTAAGAGTAAGTGGGTGAAGGGTTAGGCCAGTTTTCAGAAAAGACTTCAATGGTTACAAACTCAATTTAGGTTTCGATATTCAATGGGCGTTTGGCCAACTTGTTGCTTGAATAGACGCGTAAAATGCTGCGGATATTTAAATCCCAGTTCATAAGCAATTTCACTAACTGATTTTGCCTGGTCAAAAATCTTCTCTTTAGCAACATCCATAATTTTGATTTGGATGTATTCCTGTGCGGTCTTGCCCGTTTCTTTCTTTATGAGGTCGCCAAAATAATTTGCAGAAAGATTGAGTTCGCCTGCACTCCATGCCACTGTCGGTAGGCCGATATCCTTCGGTTTTTCTGACAAAAAATAATCGTTCAATAATGTTTCGAAACGCTCAACAATACTTTTATGTGCATGATCACGTGTGATAAATTGCCTGTCATAAAAACGCGTACAATAATTGAGGAAAAGCTCGATATTGCTGGTAATGAGTGTTCGGCTGTGTTTATCAATTGCATGTTCGGTTTCATATTCAATTTTCGCAAGGCAGTCCAGCACGATTTGCCTTTCACGGTCTGACAGATGTAACGCTTCATTGACATCATAAGAAAAGAATGAAAAATCATGGATATGCTTTCCAAGAGAGGTTCCTTTAATTAGATCAGGGTGGAACAATAGAGCCCATCCCTTTGGCTCAAATGTTTTAATACCCGGTGGTACACCCATTATCTGGCCCGGGGCGATAAACACCAGGGTTCCCTCCTGATAGTCATAGGTCTTTCGGCCATATCGCAGTTCGCCGCAATCGATTTCCTTAAGATATATCGCATAAAGTCCGAAATTAAACGTTCTGGCTGGCATTGGCGCGGCCTTCGATAGATCAATCACGCTTATCAAAGGGTGTAAAGTCGGCACATCACGCATTTTGTTGTACTGAGCCACACTTTCTATTTTTACAATTTCTTCCATCGATTTTTAATTGAGCGAATCAAATTTAGCTGTTTAGAACAGCTTTGGTATATCTTTTCAATTCCACCTGTAATATTGGTAGGCAATCCCGTAATCTGTATAAGTTACAAACCAAAAACAGGTGGGAACTTTGTCATGTTCAATTAGAAATGTATGAGGCGGTTAAGTTCCTTTCAGCTTTCAATTTGGACCGTTTCTTAATATTTTATATAAACTCCATGAAAACAAGAACATTAGGAAAACAAAGCCTGCAAGTTTCTGAACTAGGCTTTGGTTGTATGGGACTAAATTTTTCATACGCAAATTCGATCAGTAAAGAGGACGCTGTTAAAATCATTCGTGCAGCTGTTGAAAAGGGTGTCACTTTTTTTGATACAGCCGAAGCGTATGGACCTTTTACCAACGAAGAAATCGTTGGCGAAGCGTTGGCACCATTTCGTAAAGATGTCGTTATTGCCACCAAGTTTGGCTTTGATATTATTGACAATAAGTTGGTTGGCGTAAACAGCCGTCCTGAACATATCAGAGAAGCGGTTGAGGGTTCACTGAAAAGACTTAACGTGGAAGTCATCGATCTGCTTTATCAGCACCGCGTCGACCCGAATATTCCTATTGAGGATGTGGCGGGAACAGTAAAAGAACTGATTGCTGAAGGTAAGGTAATTCATTTTGGGCTATCGGAAGCAGGAACTAAAACGATTCGCAAAGCGCACACGGTTCAACCACTGACAGTCGTGCAGAATGAATACTCTATGTGGACCCGCAAGCATGAAGTAAACGTGTTCCCATTGTTGGAAGAGCTCGGCATTGGTCTGGTCGCTTACAGTCCGCTTGGGAAAGGATTTTTAACAGGTGCGATGAATGAAAACACGAAAATCGAAAACAATGATTTTCGTCATCAATTGCCGCGTTTTCAACCCGAGGCTATGAAGGCAAACCAGGCATTGGTGGATTTACTAAAGTCCGTTGCAGATCAGAAAAAAGCGACGCCCGCACAAATTGCGCTGGCTTGGGTACTTGCACAAAAGCCATGGATTGTTCCAATTCCCGGTACTACTAAATTACAACGTCTTGAAGAAAACCTTGGCGCAGCAAATATTGAGTTAACCGCAGATGAATTAAGGGAAATTAACCAAGCAGCGGCGAGTATCAGAATTGAAGGCGACCGTTACACCGAAGCCTTGGAAAAAACAACAGGGTTATAAAATTTAACAACACGGAAAAGATGAATTCGAGCAAAGTATGGTTTATCACTGGCGGTAATAAAGGTATTGGTGCCGCCATTGTAAAAGAAGCATTAGCGAATGGCTATAATGTAGTAGCAGCCGCAAGAAATATTTATGGGGCGAAAGAAACCTTTGGATATCATCCCAATCTTTTAATGGTCAAACTGGATATTACCGACGATGAACAGGTCACTAACGCTGTGAAATCAGCATTAGACCGTTTTGGAAGAATTGACGTATTGGTAAATAACGCTGGTTATGGCTTGCTAGGATATTTCGAAGAAATGTCAGAAACGTCAATTCGTAAACAATTTGAAACCAACATATTCGGCACGATGAAGATCACCAGAGCTATACTTCCGGTGATGCGGAAACAGGGTTCGGGTTTTGTCGTTGTGGTCAGCTCTACGTCAGGAATAAAAGCCGTTGCCGGTGGTTCTGTTTACAGTGCATCAAAATTCGCTTTGGAAGGCTGGGTAGAGGGGATGAATATCGACATGAAAAGCTTTGGTATCCGCTTTATGCTATTAGAGCCGGGCGCATTCCGTACCGACTTTGCTAATGAAAACGCCTCTATGCAATTGCCAGATATGGAAGTAGAAGCATATAATGAAGCTCGTGAAAGTCTCGCTCAGATATTCCGTACTATGAACGGCAATCAGGCAGGTGACCCTGCTAAGCTGGCAAAGGGTCTTGTTAAAGTTGTTAATTCTGAAAATCCACCGTTACGATTACTGATCAGCAAGGGAGCAATCCCAGCGGTTGAGAATTATTATAACACGCGCTTCAATGAATTTGAGCAGTGGAAAGATATATCAGCTGATAGCGACTTCGATGAATGAAAGATTAGCTATACTAGAATTGACGGTTCTACTAACATAAATGCTGCTTGCTGACATCAGGTAATTTAATTACCTGAAAAACTGACGCCAATGTCGGTATTTGAACATGGCTTTTTATTGTATAATGAATTTGTTTTGTATAACTTTATTATGCTGTAAACCACTGTCTTATCTCCATAAAAATGTCAGCAAGGCTCATCTTTATTTTGCCGGTATTATTAATGCCGCTTTTATCGGTTGCGCAAAGCAAAAAAAGTGCTGTGGATGCCGGTGAGAAAAGGATAGAGGATGCACTGGAACAATACTATAAGCAATATCCCCAGGAGAAGGTTTTTCTTCATACCGACCAAAACGTATACCTGTCGGGCCAAACGATATGGTATAAAGCGTATGCACAGGCTTATGGCAAACCATCGCAATTGAGCAAAATACTTTATGTTAGATTGGCGGACGATAAGGGACAAGTTATAGTTCAGAATAAATTGCCTTTAAATAAGGATGGTGCCCATGGAAATATAAAAATACCCGACAGCCTGCATACAGGCTGGTACCATATACAAGGCTTTACATCGTGGATGCTGAATGACAAAAAGGACGTTTACAGCGCGGATATTTATATTCAAAATCACCATGATACACAGATTGTACCTGCAACATTAGCCACCAATCAAAAGTATCATATTCATTTCTTCCCCGAAGGTGGTGAAATAATAGCCGGTGCGCTTTGTAATGTCGCATTCAAGGCATATGATGACCAGGGAGTTCCGGTAAGTATTTCCGGGTCGGTTATGTACGGAGCTTTGCCTGTTGCTCATTTGATCACCGTGCACGATGGCATGGGAAGCTTTATGATAGGAGCAGATGCGCAAACGGAGTATATTGCTGAAGTTCATTTTCCTGATGGTAATATTCAGCGAGTACCATTGCCTGCCGTGGAAAAAATGGGAATAAACCTGCGAATAGCTTCTTCATTGAACAATGAGCTCGAACTGAGAATAACCAACCCAACACTGGCAGAAGAAAAACAGGAAATATTTATTGTAGCTGCTCAAAGCGGTGGTTTATGTGCCGCTTATCCGCTTACCATAAGGCCGGGAATAAATGTTTTCAGGTTAAAAAAGGATGATTTTTCTACAGGTATATTACGCCTCACCGTGTTTGATGAGAATTCGATGCCTTTAGCAGAACGTTTAGTCTTCATAAATAAATATGACCACTTAAATGTTTCTGTTGCCGATGATAAAATAGTTTTCGGTGCCAAAAGCAAAAATGAACTGACCATCAACCTGGAAAACGAAAAGAATAAAGTCCCATTGACTAGTGTATCCATTGCGATCACAGATCGTTCAGTAGGCAGTGAGCCTGATGACAATATCAGTTCTTATTTTCTGATGAGTTCGGAATTGAGCGGGCATGTTTATCATCCCGGCTATTATTTCAAAAACAACAGTGATTCGCTGCAAAAACAGCTTGACCTGGTGATGCTGACCAACGGCTGGCGACGCTTTAAATGGGATACTATTTTAAAAGCCAATCAGCAACCTGTAAAATATGCTGTTGAAAACACGCAGCTGATTGCGGGCAGGATTGACAATTATCATGAAAGTGATCGTTTTAAAGTGAAGTACATGATAGCCGGTAGTGATTCAACTAAAGTGATGAACTTGATAGAGCCTGACGGTAAAGGCTATTTTGTATTAAGCGACTATGATAAACCTGGAACCGCGAATGTTTCCGCCGATGTGCTTAATACTAAAGGACGCAAGCAAAACGCTAAGGTAACTTTCTTAAGTTCAGGCATAGATACTGTAAAGCTTTTAGCAAACAACGATCAGTTAAATACCATTACAACAGATGTAAAAAAAGAATTGCTGCTCAATTCTGCAATAACCAATACCGGTGTTCTTTTAAAAGGTGTCGACATAAAAGCAAGAAAATTGACACCGATAGAGGAGATGATGGAAAGACATCATCAACGTTTTACACCTGATAGGGCGTTTACGTTCGATTTTGTGAATGAGCAGGTACCATCGAGTTTAAATGTTTTGAATTTTCTAATCGGACGCGTTCCCGGGTTGCAAGTCTACACATTAGATGGTCATTCTTTTAGATTTGAGTATAGGGGAACAAGTGATTTGCTGTTATCGGGAGCCAGCAAACCTATTGGGAATTATAAAGGAAATAATGGTGTGGCTAGCGCGCCAATTATTCAAAGCGCGGATGCCGGTCTTCCATTTTTTTATATAGATGATGTCAGGGTGACGATGGAAGATGTAGTAGACCTACCAACGACTGATGTAGCATACATGCAATATGCCCCGCCACCTGCCTGGTTTGCACCGATGAATGGAGGATTTTTAGGCGCTATATTGATCTATACCAAAAATTCAGACGATGAGAAATCGACGAGATCCACTCGTGGCAACAAATACACTTTTAACAGTTATGCTGTTACCCGTGAGTTCCCTGTAGTGGATTATTCCAATCCGAAATCAGCTGATCGTCCGGACTACCGTACCACCCTATATTGGAACCACGACCTTATGCCTGATAAAGATGGAAATATCAAAATAAGCTTTTACAACTCAGACAAAGCAAAAGGGTACCGCATCATTGTGCAGGGAATGGATGCAGACGGAAAGACAGTTTATCTTGCTAAAGAATACTGAAACGCAACTTTTACCAAAAGTATTTAATTGTATTATAAAAAGCTTGCTATATTGTAAAGCCTATTATAAAACAATTGCCTAATGAAATTATATAAACTCTCTGACGGAATTATCCTTCAACACAACAATGCTAATTACCTGATCCAGAATGATTGGGATACGCTCATTAACCGCGATGACCTTTACAGCTATTTGAACGAAATAGCTTCTGAACTGCCTGTGCTTACCGAAGCAATGGCTACTGCTCATATTAATGAAAGCTTGTTGCCGCCTATTGGCAAGCAGGAGGTATGGGCCGCAGGCGTGACTTACCTCAGAAGCCGCGAGGCAAGAATGGAAGAATCAGCAGACTCTGGTGCTGCCGATCTGTATGATAAGGTATATGCCGCCGAAAGACCGGAGCTTTTCTTCAAAGCATTGCCGCATCGAGTAGCAGGACACAATCAACAGGTTTATATCAGGAGAGATTCATCCTGGAATGTGCCTGAGCCGGAAATGACGTTATTTATCAATTCAAAAGGTAATATACAAGGCTATACTGTCGGCAATGATATGAGCTCGCGCAGCATCGAAGGTGAAAATGCGCTCTATCTGCCCCAGGCAAAAATATATGAACGCAGCGCTGCTTTGGGGCCGTGTTTATATATACCTGAGCAACCTGTTTCGTTGGATACAGCCATTAAGATGACTATCAGTCGCAATAATGCTGAAGTTTACAGTGACGAAACTACAATCGGCAGAATGAAAAGGACTTTCCCCGAATTGGCCGGCTTCTTATACCGTGAATGCGATTTTCCTAACGGAAGTTTCCTGATGACAGGTACCTGCTTAGTACCGGGTAATGAATTTACGCTGCAGGAAAATGATTTGGTATCCATCAGTATAGACCATATCGGTACTCTAATAAATACCATAAGTTATAAACCGCAATAAATATTGGATCACATGAAAAAAACGCTGCTTGGCTTTTTACTGGTTGGTTTGGTTGTGTTTTCTGCCGATGCACAACAGAAATTCAACGGTCTCGATGTCAATCTAAGTAATCTTTACCGCACGTCGGATGCAAAGACACGCTCCATTAGTCCCGAAAACTTTAATGGAGAAAAAGGTAAAGGGGGGATGGCTACTGCCGGTACCGGATCAAATGCATCGCGTGATCTGGGCCAGAAGTGGAAAGTGAGCCCAAGTGTTGTGATCAAGAAACATACGGTTTTCACTGTGGCCGAGATAGATGGTCCGGGTGCTGTTCAGCATATCTGGATGACACCGACCGGCAACTGGCGATATTCCATTCTCCGTTTTTACTGGGATGATGAAACTACGCCATCAATTGAAGTTCCTGTGGGGGATTTCTTTTGCCAGGGCTGGGGTAAGTTTGCTCCAATAACATCGCTGGCAGTGGCTGCAAACCCGGGCAGCGGGTTAAACTGCTATTGGACAATGCCTTTCCGTAAAAAATGCCGCATCACAATGGAAAACATCGATAATGAAGATATGGTGCTTTATTACCAGGTAGATTACACTTTGACTGAAGTACCTAAAGACGCTGGTTACCTGCATGCACAATTTCGCAGGGTAAATCCATTGCCTTACAAAAAAGATTTTGTGCTGGTAGATAGTATCAGGGGAAAGGGCCAGTATGTGGGCACTTATATGGCTTATGGTTCCAACAAAAATGGCTGGTGGGGCGAAGGCGAGATCAAATTCTTTATGGATGGGGATACTGAGTTTCCTACCATAAATGGAACTGGCACAGAAGACTATTTCTGCGGAGCTTATGATTTCGATACACAAAAGAAAAACAAAGCAGGTGTTGAAAGCAGTGAGTATACGGAGTTCAGCGGGCCTTACACCGGACTGCCACAAGTAATTAGAGGGGATGGGCACTATGAGATTGCACAGCGTTTTGGCTTATACCGCTGGCATATTACCGACCCCATCCGTTTTGATAAAGATCTGAAAGTGACGATTCAAGACCTAGGTTGGCGCCATGACGGCCGGTATATGCCATTGCAGGATGACATAGCTACTACTGCATTTTGGTATCAGCTCGAGCCACATAATCCTTTTCCGAAATTACCGGCAAAAGATCAGTTAGAAATAAATTAAAAGCGATATGAAACTGAACCCAATTCCTACGCTAATTGTCTGTGCAACGCTAATATGCGCTTGCCAAAGCAAAAAAAGTAGCAGCATCCATGGTGTTGTAGCACCTCAAAAGGGAACATTTGGTTATGATCTGGATTTCCTGAGGAAAAAGGACAATATAGTAATATTGAGAGATAGCAGCGGGGATGCGGAAGTGGCAGTTTCAGCAAAATACCAGGGTAAGGTATTCACTTCAACTGCTGAGGGCGATACCGGAAAAAGCTTTGGCTGGATCAATTATAAAGCATTCGACGGCCCGGTTGATCCGCACATGAATGCCTATGGCGGGGAAGACAGGCTTTGGCTTGGTCCGGAAGGAGGGAAATTTGCCTTGTTCTTTAAGAAAGACACTAAAATGGTTTTCGATAATTGGGTTACACCTGCACCTTTTGACCATGAAGCCTGGAAAACTGTAGGCGTAAATGATCACCAGGTATCGTTCACGAAAAATATGAGTCTGGTGAATTATAAGGGGACACAATTGGATTTAAAAGTGGATCGTAGGATTACTATATTAAATCGGAGTGATATTAACAACATCCTGAAAATGCATTTGGATAGTGCGGTTAAAGCCGTCGGTATTAAAACGGATAATAGCATCACCAATACCGGCAAGGATGAATGGACTAAGCAAACAGGCGCGCCGTGTTTGTGGAACCTGGATATGTTCACCCCGTCGCCAAAAGCGATCATCGTAATTCCGTATGATGAAAAGGCAAGCGGAAAAGTAGCTACGACAGATTATTTCGGACAAATCCCTCCGGATAGGGTTACTACTAAAAAAGGTCACCTGTTTTTTAAAGCTGACGGCAAATCCAGAGGTAAACTGGGTATGACCGCTGCCCGGACGTTGGCTGTTGCAGGAAGTTATGATGCCGCCAATAATGTACTCAGCATTATATTCTTCGATGTAGATAAAAAAGCAATTTACCTAAATCAGGAATGGAAGACAGACAAAGATCCATTGGTTGGCGATGCGGTAAATGCCTATAATGATGGTCCTTTGGCCAATGGTAGCCAGCTAGGCCCATTCTTTGAAATGGAAAGCGTATCGCCTGCAGCATTTTTAAAGCCGGATGAGAAGCTAACGCATCAGCACTACATTTTCCATTTTACGGGAGATACAGCGGGACTAAATGCTATTGCATCGAGAATATTGGGGGTTTCTTTGGCTGATATCCAGTCAGCTTTTAAATAAGCTATTTTCCTAAAAACAAAGCCGGGTCGTTGCCCAGTGATGGTCGGAAGAATATTCCGGCCATTTATTATGTTTTAAAGAGCAAGCCTGGATCGCCGCCACATTGTACAACGATAAGGGCTATTGCCAAATCTCTTACTTCCATTGCAAAGCGCCTTTTGGCGGTTTTATATC
>NZ_DATCRU010000006.1:0-8871 GCF_036568825.1 Mucilaginibacter sp.
TGTCGATGTGTGAGAACAAATTCTCATACATAAAAGTCACATAGCTTTGAACCGCATTGGGCTTCATCGGGTAGTACTCGTCCAGGTTGAAGGTGATCACGTTTTTAAAGCTCAGGCCTTCCTCGCGGTGCAGGCGCACCATCTCGGCATACACACCCAGCGGGGTTACACCTGTAGCCAGGCCAAGCACCACCTGTTCGCCTTTATCCTGCTTACTGCGGATCAGGTCGGCTATCCGCCTTGCTACGGATACCGAGGCTTCTTTCTGGTTTGCAAATACGCACACCGGCAACTTCTCATACCGGGTCTCTTCCAATAAATTTAATCGCGCCATGTTTTTTGTAATGGTTGTTGTTTATATGGGTTATAGTTTGTGTTCTTCAAATTTTTTGTCAAAAAAAATCCCCGCTACTGCGAGGACTTTTCGTTCAAACCAATTTAACTATCAAATCATTCCACCGCGAGAGTGAAACAACTAAAGAAAGCTGTATTCTATGTATTAACATATTCGATGTAAGGCCCCTTCTGCAAGTCATTGCGACTTTGATTAAGGTAAACAAACATAAAGCAATATATTTATAAGTGCAAATACTTTTTAAATTTTTTTAATAAGTAATTTAATTTAATTATTGTTTTAACAAATGTCCCGTTTTGTATCAATGTGATTACAATAGATGGCCAACTTCCATTAAAATCACAGATATTTCCTATAATAGCCTAAGTATCCCGCTTAAAACCAATCAGCCTGCTATGATCAATCCAAAATCCTGTAAAAGTATTTGTCTGTTTTTTATTGTGTCGATGTTATTGTCGGTCGCCAATGTTGCGAAAGCGCAGGATAACGATCCGTATCTGGGCATCATCCCGGCGCCGCAGTCATTGGTAAAATCGCCTGGCACCTTTGTTTTCAGCAAAACGACCGTGATCCGTGCCGATCAGCCCAAAAGTAAATCGGTTGAATTGTTAAAAGACTTCCTGGCGAACCAGCATTTTACCAACAAAGTGCTTAAATACAGCAGGAAGGCTAAGCTAAGAGGCACTAATGTGATACTGACCTCGGTAGGCGCTGCCGATCTGCCAAGCGAAGGATACAAGCTGAACATCACCCCGCGCAGGGTGACCATCATAGGCAAAGGCGCAGGATTGTTTTATGGGATGCAAACGCTGATGCAGTTGTTCCCGGTAGCTCCTGAAACGACCGTGAAGCTGCCTTGCCTAGCTATTACCGATCATCCGCGTTTTGGCTACAGGGGCATGATGTTGGATGTGTCGCGGCACTTCTTCAATGTTACCGAGGTAAAAAAAGTGATCGACCTGCTGGCCTATTATAAGATCAATAATTTCCACTGGCATTTGGTCGACGGTGCCGGCTGGCGCATTGAGATCAAAAAATATCCCAAGCTGACTGAAGTAGGCGGAACCCGCATACAACCCATGTTCGGTACCAACCGCGACTACCCCGATAATACGCCATACACCGGTTTTTACACCCAGGATCAGATCCGCGACGTAGTAAAATATGCCGCAGATAGATTCATCAATGTAGTACCCGAAATAGAAATGCCCGCACACTCAGACGCAGCCTTACGCGCTTACCCGGAATTGCAATGTGTGCCTGATACTTCAATAAAGAACCCGGCAAGGACAACAGGTTTATATTGCCCGACTGAAGAAACTTTCACCTTCCTCGAAAATGTGCTGACCGAGGTGATGGAGCTTTTCCCAAGCAAATATATCCACATCGGCGGCGACGAAGCGAACAAACAGCCATGGAAGGAATCGCCATTTTGCCAGGCGCTCATCAAGCAATTGAACCTGAAGGATGAGAACGAACTGCAAAGCTATTTTATCCAGCGAATGGAGAAATTCCTCAACTCAAAAGGCCGCAGTATTATTGGCTGGGATGAGATTTTACAAGGCGGACTGGCCCCTAACGCCACCGTAATGAGTTGGACAGGCGAGGCAGGTGGCATAGCAGCCGCTCAGCAAAAGCACAATGTGATCATGACGCCGCAGACAACAGGTTTATATTTCGACCATTATCAAAGCCGCTCGCCGCTGGAGCCGGTTTCATTCGGACGATATGCCACGCTTCCGGAAACTTATAATTACGATCCCGTACCGAAGGTGCTTACCGATGATGAGAAGAAATACATCATAGGCGTACAAGGCAATTTGTGGACGGAATATGTGCCGACGGTAGAAAAGCTGCAATATCAGATCATGCCGAGATTGTTCGCCTTATCAGAAGTTGCCTGGAGCGATCCTGCAAAAAAGGATTATAAAGACTTTTCGGAAGTGCGTTTAGCCAAACATTTTGCACGATTGGACGCTATGCATTATAACTATCGCGTGCCAACAGCATTTGAGGTGATCGATACCATGATGATCGGCTCGCAATTTGTAATGGCGCCCAAATCTGTAGTACCCGGCGCAAAAATACACATGACCTTCAACGGCCGCGACCCGTTGGATACCGATTGGGGATATGATGCGCCGGTAACCATCAACATTCCCCCGGGCGAAAAACGCGTATTTAAAACCGTGGTGATCACACCTTCGGGCAGACGCAGTTTGCCAACTAAAACGGTGATGTTCAACCAAGCGCCCGTAGCACCCGCCAACTATACCGGCAACAACCAGGGACTAAAATACAAGCTGATGAAAGGCATATTCACCTCTCCCGACCAGTTTGAATACGCCCAACCCGCAGATTCCGGCATAGCCAAAACTTTAGAAACCGCAGATTGCAGATCAACTTACCCGGATGCAGGAATCATTTACAGCGGTTACATCAACCTGCCGACAGATGGTATCTATAACTTCTCATTAGCCAGCTACGCCGATACCGGCCTGGAAATAGACGGCAATAAAATAGGTGATGAAGAAGGCGCACTCTCATTGCTGAAAGGCTATCACAAAATAACCCTGAAACATTTCTACACAGCCCCGCCCGCCAATTCCCGCCGCAGACCAATAACAGCAATACGCATGTACGTAATAGCTCCGGGAACAACGGATAAGAAGTTGATAACACCGGAGATGCTGTTTAATTAGTGAATGAGTGAATTAGCGAATTAGTGAGTTAGTTTTTAATGAGTGAATTAGTGAATGAATGAATTAGCGAGTTGAAGAATTATTGAGTTATTGAATTATTGCTTTATTTTTACGAGTGAAGTATTCAGTCATTCACTAATTAGATTACAAATCACACATTCACTAATTCACTCATTCGCTAATTGGATTACAAATCACTAATTCACTCATTGGATTGAAAACTTGGATTCACAACTATAGCGGTATATTCTGGCTGCTGGGCGGTATCATTATCGGCAGCGTTATTGGTATCGTATTCGGTAAACAGGCGGAGGTAATCAAGCCAATCGGAGATATTTTCCTGAACCTGCTTTTTGTAGCGGTGATCCCTTTGGTTTTCTTCGGCATCTCTTCAGCTATAGCAAATGTAAAGGGCACTCAAAATTTAGGTAAGATCATCGGTGTAATGTCGGTCACTTTCCTGGCGACTATTCTTGTCGCGGCAGTGGTCACTATAGTTGCAGTAACATTATTCCCCATTCAGCCGCCTGCAACAGCCTCCGCAGGAAAAGAGATACAGAACATCAACAAATCTATCACCGGCGATCAGATCACACAAATACTCAGCACAGGTAATTTTTACGAATTGCTATCGCGAAAGAATATGCTGGCAATGATCATCTTCGCTATCATAACAGGATTTGGTGCATTAAAAGCAGGAGAGAAAGGACAAAATTTCAGGCAATTCCTATCATCAGGCAACGAGGTATTCCAGCAGGTTTTTATACTGATCATGAAGATCGGCCCGATAGGTCTGGGCGCATATTTTGCTTACCAGGTTGCTTATTTCGGTCCATCGTTGTTCGGAACTTATGCGCATACCATGGGCATCGGCTACGGCGTCAGCATTTTTATTTACATAGCCGGATTCTCATTTTATGCATTTGTAGCAGGCGGAGTGAGGGGTATTAAAACTTATTGGCGGAACAATATCATTCCATCGGCGACCGCAGTTGGAACCTGCAGCAGTATAGCCACCATCCCCGCCAACCTGGACGCTGCCAAAAAGATGGGCGTTTCAGATATGGTGACCGGCATCACTATCCCATTAGGTGCAACCTTGCATAAAGATGGATCAAGCATATCATCTATTCTCAAAATGGCCGTGGTATTCAGTATGTTCGGCAGAGGCTTTGACAGTCCGACGACTATCATGCTGGCATTGGGCATGACTGTCCTTGTCAGCGTCGTCGAAGGCGGTATTCCTAACGGCGGATATGTTGGCGAAATCCTTTTTATCTCTACTTATGGACTCCCCCCTGAAGCATTGCCACCTGCTATAATTGTCGGTACATTGATAGATCCGGTTGCTACATTATTAAATGCCACAGGCGATACCGTTGTAGCCATGATAATAGAACGCTTTGTAAATGGGCGACAGCAGAGCAAAGTCTAATTCAATTCTAATCAAATACTTAGGGGTTTAGAGTGCTTGTTATCTAAATTTGTTATAAATTTGTTTTGGCCCTGTTTAAACTTATTGACCAACCGATCACAATGCACCTCACTGCAATTTTTTCACGTTGCTTTAAGCATCTGCTATTGATATCAATGCTCCTGTGCATTAACATTTCAGTAATGTCGCAACAGGCGAACCATGCTGCAGGTAAGCCAAAGAGCAGGCAACTCAAAAATTTCGTAAAGCTGGCAGGCGAGGCAAATGTCGCTTATATCGCTCCAGAAGGATTTAAGGAGATAAAACCAATCAATAACGATACTTTAACTTTTGATTACGCATTGGAGCTTCCGGGTGAAGAGTTTGAAGTATGGTTTAATGTGCGTTCACAAAAAAAGGCGCTGGCAAGTTTTGCACATTTGGTTAGCGACACTTCCCGAACGAACGAACACCCCGACTCGCTATACAATAAAACCGGCCTCACCTTAGCAAGCGAACTGAGCGGCGGGCAAAGTTATTTTACAACGATCATCCCACCAGATTACCTGGCCCGCTATAACGCCACCGAAGGCAAAACCTACCTGTTAGACCTGGCTGATGCCAACGAAACTAAACATTATAAGTATGCGTTGCTCATTACCTTACATAAAGATCATGTAGGCACAATTGTCGCCATTTGCTTTGGTAACGAAAAGGGTTCAGGTTTTTTTAAGAACATTTTTAAAGCCGCCAGAAGTCTGAAATTTAAATCCTGAATTTTTAACAAAAGGAAAAATAAATAAACTCTTTCCTCAGCTTAGCTGCCACGTCACTACTTTTTTTGATAGTATTGCCTCTTTGACCCGTAGGGCAATGTCATTAAGTTAAGCATGTCGCATAGTCGACTCACCCGGTCATTGCTTCGCTCGACCGCCCTCTCTCCGCTTCGCGCAAAGAGGGCTTTTGTTTTTTACTCTCTTTTTTGCTTGCAAAAGAGAGGGTCGAACAGCGCAGCGCATTCGGGGTGAGTTCACACCTGGCTATAATCGACATGATATTCCTATTCCCTTTACTTAATGACTTTGACCCGTAGGGTCTACCGCTTTGTAGCCAATGAAAAGAAATCAGCTTTTGCCCCGTTAGGGGTTACCCTTCATCGACATTCCTGGTATGGAACAATGCAATGCGTTTACCCGCTTGATGGAGGGTAAATGCTACACGGCACTAATCACATTCATTTTTTTCTACAAAGCGGCAGACCCTATGGGCCATTTTCTTGCGACCTTTTAATTTTACCCAGCGTGAGAACTTTTGCCACTATAAATTCTATTCAAAATTTAAACAACCTCCAAATGTTGAAAAGTTGGCATATTTTTGCCGGCCCGATCAAATATTTTTACAACATTGCAAGGTTAAGAAGATACAACTTTCCAACCTTACAACGTTTCAACTTTACAACAAGGAAGAAAAATGGCACAACCAATTGATTATAGTGAAGATAGTATACGGTCGCTCGACTGGAAAGAGCACATACGCCTGCGTCCCGGTATGTATATCGGTAAACTGGGCGACGGCTCGGCTTATGATGACGGCATCTATGTGTTATTAAAAGAGATTGTAGATAACTCTATTGATGAGTTTGTGATGGGCGCCGGTAAAACCATTGATATCAATCTGAGCGATCATAAAGTGAGCGTGAGAGATTACGGTCGTGGTATTCCGTTGGGCAAGGTGATCGATTGCGTATCCAAGATCAACACGGGTGGTAAATACGACAGCAAAGCCTTCCAGAAATCAGTGGGTTTGAACGGTGTGGGTACCAAGGCGGTGAACGCGCTTTCTAATTCATTTACAGTGCAATCCTATCGCGATAGCAAAACCAAAATAGCAGAATTTGCTAAAGGCGAACTGATCCGTGATGAGGCAGAAAAAGAAACTACTCAACGTAACGGTACTGCTATCAATTTTACGCCTGACGACAGTATTTTCAGGCATTATCATTTTATCCCGGAGTTTGTCGAAAACATGATCTGGAACTATGTGTTCCTGAATTCTGGCTTGACGATCAACTTTAACGGTCAGAAATATTTATCTGAAAAAGGCCTTCACGATCTTTTAGCCCGCAATGCCGACCAGGAAACTATGCGTTACCCGATCATCCACCTGAAAGGGGAAGACATCGAAGTAGCCATGACCCACGGGCAGCAATACGGCGAGGAATATTATTCATTCGTAAACGGTCAGCATACTACGCAAGGCGGTACGCATCAAGCAGCTTTCCGCGAGGCAGTAGTAAAAACCCTGAAAGAGTTCTACAAAAAAGAATTTGACGCTTCTGATATCCGTGCGTCCATTATTGGTGCGATAGCGATAAAAGTTCAGGAACCAGTATTTGAGTCTCAAACCAAAACCAAACTGGGTTCACAGAATATCGGTCCCGAAGGGCCGTCAGTCCGTACTTTTATTAACGATTTTGTTAAAAAGGAACTGGACAATTACCTGCATAAAAATCCGTCCACTGCCGATGCTTTATTAAAACGGATATTGCAATCAGAACGTGAACGTAAAGATATAGCCGGTATCAAAAAACTGGCTAACGAACGTGCCAAGAAAGCATCCTTACACAACCGCAAGCTGCGCGATTGCAAACTGCATTTCGACGATAACCACGAACGCAAACAGGATACTACCTTATTCATCACCGAAGGGGACTCAGCCAGTGGTTCTATCACCAAATCACGTGATGTACAAACCCAGGCAGTATTCAGCTTAAAAGGTAAACCGCTTAATTGTTTTGGCTTGACCAAAAAGGTGGTTTATGAAAACGAAGAATTTAACCTGCTGCAGCATGCTTTGAATATCGAGGACGGCCTTGATGGCTTGCGTTATAACAATATCGTAATCGCTACAGATGCCGACGTGGACGGTATGCACATTCGTCTATTGATGATGACCTTCTTCCTGCAGTTCTTCCCGGATTTGGTAAAGGCCGGGCACGTTTCTATCCTGCAAACGCCACTGTTCAGGGTGAGAAATAAGAAAGAGACCATCTATTGCTACAGCGACGAAGAGCGCCGAAATGCAATAGCCAAATTAGGCAACAAACCAGAGATCACCCGCTTTAAAGGTTTGGGTGAAATATCGCCTGAAGAGTTTGGTTTGTTTATCGGTAAGGATATTCGCCTTGATCCCGTTATCCTGAAGGATTCCAACATCAAGAGTCTGCTGGAATACTTTATGGGTAAAAATACGCCCGACCGTCAGCAACATATTATTCGAGAACTGAGGGTTGAAAAGGATGACGAAACTGTTAATCCGAATATTACAACGGAACCGGAAGAGTTGCCGGTAGCGGTATAGCTTAAGCTTAGCAGACTTACGAAGTTTTTAAAACTTCGTAAGTCTAAGAAATACACCTGACCGCCAGCAGCATATTATCCGCGAGTTGAGGGTGGAAAAGGACGACGAAACTGTTAATCCAAATATTACAGCAGAGCCGGAAGAATTGCCGGTAGCGGTATAGCTTAGCAGACTTACGAAGTTTTTAAAACTTCGTAAGTCTAAGAAATGATAAAAGCGATGGGCCAAACTCATCGCTTTTTTTATGACCTTTTTATTTGAAACATAAAGTGAAACAAGTAGTTATTCATTTTATGAACTTGTATGAAGAATTAAAAAATAAGGCAATCGTAATCACCGGTGCATCGAGTGGCGTTGGCCGGGCAGCAGCATTGGAGTTTGCACGATATGAGCCGGCACTTATACTGGCAGCACGAAGCGAGGAAACCTTAAATGAAGTAGCGCATGAATGTGAGCGCTTAGGTGCAACAGTCCTGGTAGTAACCACCGATGTTACCGATCCGGGATCAGTCATCAACCTGGCCAATGCGGCAAACGACTGGGCGGGGAGAATAGACGTATGGATCAATAATGCAGGTGTACTCGCCGCAGGTGAATTTAGCCATACCCCTGTTGAGGTTCACGAGCAAGTGATCCGGACAAATCTGCTGGGGTACATTTACGGAGCTCATGCCGTAATGCCAATTTTCAAAACACAGCAAAGCGGGATATTGATCAACAACATATCAATAGGCGGGTATTTGCCTGTGCCATACAGCGCCGGTTATAGCGCCAGCAAGTTTGGGTTGAGAGGGTTTTCCGAAGCCTTAAAAGCTGAATTAGCTGTATGGCCTCATATTCATGTGTGCGATTTATACCCTGCTTTTCTGGACACTCCGGGGATTCGTCATGCGGGTAATTACACCAACAAAGTATTAAAACCCTCTCCGCCGGTTTATGATCCAAAATTGGTTGCAGAGGCAATGGTAAAAGTTGCTGCTTCGCCAAGATCAAATAAATATATCGGTGGCGCATCCCTGGCATTAAAGATATCGCATGCC
>NZ_DATCRU010000007.1:0-182929 GCF_036568825.1 Mucilaginibacter sp.
ATCAAAAACTGGCCTTTCGACCGCATCTTCATTTCCTATGGCGCTTCAGTCTATGTGCGCATGATCACCTGGATGCCTGTGAAAGATTGCACTGCAGGTTTTGTATGCTACAAAAAAGAAGTGCTGGAAAAAATACCCCTGGACAAAGTGCAGTTTATTGGCTATGCTTTCCAGATAGAGATGAAATATACTACGGTAAAACATGGCTTTAACCTGGTTGAAATCCCTATAATTTTTACAGACCGTACGGAAGGCGCCTCAAAAATGTCAAAAGGGATATTTAAAGAAGCTATTTTTGGCGTTATACAAATGAAGATCAACAGTATTTTCAGGAAATATCCGGAAGGATGAATGCGGAAGTTTGAATGCGGAAGTTTTTTTTAAATTATTGTTTTTCTAATTCCGCATTCGACATTTCGACTTCCGCAATCAAAAAATAAATACTAAATTCGTTAGCATGAATGAATACCTTGATCCTGATGGTGAAAAACTCTCTCCTGTTGAACGTGATATCGAAAAAGTATTACGTCCGCAAGCATTTGAGGATTTTACCGGTCAGCATAAAATATTAGCCAATTTACGTGTATTTGTACAGGCAGCACGCCAGCGCGGCGAAGCGCTTGACCATGTGTTGCTGCACGGCCCACCGGGATTAGGTAAAACCACTCTATCGCACATCATCGCCAATGAGATGGGCGTTGGTATCAAGATTACTTCTGGCCCCGTATTAGATAAACCCGGTGATCTTGCAGGTCTGCTTACCAACCTTGAGGCGGGAGATATCTTATTTATTGATGAGATACACCGCTTAAGTCCACTGGTTGAAGAATACTTGTATTCGGCCATGGAGGATTTTAAGATCGATATTATGTTGGAGACCGGCCCTAATGCACGCTCGGTACAATTGTCGTTGAATCCGTTTACATTGGTGGGTGCCACTACCCGATCAGGCTTGCTTACCGCCCCCCTTCGCGCCCGTTTCGGAATTAATTCAAGACTTGAATACTATGATTCTAAGTTATTGACTAACATCGTATTAAGATCAGCATCGATATTAAAAACACCGATTAGCGAGGAAGGCGCTTATGAGATAGCACGTCGCAGTCGTGGTACACCGCGTATTGCGAATGCACTGTTGCGTCGTACGCGAGATTTTGCCCAGATAAAAGGGAACGGCAACATCGATACCGATATAGCCAACTATGCACTGAACGCCCTGAATGTAGATCAGCATGGTCTGGATGAAATGGATAACAAGATTTTGTTGACCATCATTGATAAATTTAAAGGCGGACCTGTCGGTTTAAAAACCATTGCGACAGCCGTTGGCGAAGATGAAGGAACTATTGAAGAGGTGTATGAACCGTTCCTGATACAAGAGGGATTTTTGATGCGTACAGCCCGCGGTCGGGAAGCAACTGATAATGCGTATAAGCATTTGGGCAAGCCGCGTACAGGTGGCAATCCAACTTTGTTTTAAAGTGTTATTTTTCTGTTACATCTGCTGATCGTATTAAAATATTATTTCTTTTGCTGCACCCATTTATTTTACCATGAAAAATAAAATATTCCTGACTATTGCTCTGTTACTGAGCTTATTCACCATCGCATCGGCTCAAAAATTAAAAGTATGCGTAGCCGGTCTTAATCACGATCACATCTATAACATCCTGAATGCCTATAAACACGGGCAGGTAGATATTATCGGCATTGCAGAACCCAATCAGGAACTGTGGGAAAAATATGGCAAACAATTCAATCTGCCGGATGCTGTATTTTATACCGATTTGAAAACCATGCTGAAAGGCAAAAAACCTGATGCCGTGTTGGGCTATAACGCAGTCGCAAATCACGTTGATATTGTAGAAGTATGTGCACCGCTTGGTATCCCTGTTATGGTAGAAAAGCCTCTGGCAGCTACTTTAGATCAGGCAAAACGAATTGAAGAACTTGCTGATAAATATCATATCAAGGTATTGACCAATTACGAGACTACCTGGTACCCATCTTACAATGATGTGTATACTTCTGTAAACAACGACAGCATCGGCCCTATCAAAAAGATGGTGTTTCATGATGGTCACCAGGGGCCAAAGGAAATTGGCTGCAGCAAGGAGTTTTTAGCCTGGCTTACTGACCCTGTATTAAATGGTGCAGGCGCATTAAACGACTTTGGCTGTTACGGCGCCGACCTGGTAACCTGGTTTATGCATGGCCAGCAGCCTATTGCTGTAACTGCTATTGCAAGGCATTACAAACCAGAAGTTTACCCTAAAGTGGAAGACGACGCTACCATCTTGGTAGAATACCCAGGCGCTACCGCACAAATTGAAGGATCATGGAACTGGCCTTTCTCTATAAAAGACATGGAAGTATTTGGTGAACATGGTTATTATCATGCTTTTAACGGAACCGAAATTGCCAGTCGCATGCGCGAAAACAAGAAAGGCGCAAAGACTGTTACTTCACTGCCTGCACCTATTAATGATCCTTTGGTTTACCTGGCTGCAAATTTGAAAGGTGAGATAAAGGAAGATGACCAGTCGTCATTAAAATATAATATGATTGCGATGAAGATACTGGATGCAGCCAAAAGATCGATCAAAGAAGGTAAGCGGATAGTTTTATAAACAGTGCCAAATATTGTTAACATTTAACGATATGGTAATGTTATTTTCTTTTAATTTCGCCATCAAACAATACCATTCACTATGTTAAAATTAACCCCTGTACTCGCTGCGCTTGGCTTATTTGCAACCGTTACCTGCCAGGCTAAACCGATAGAAAATCCAACGCCGCTGCCTTTTGTAGTGATACCTCAGAATAATGCAGCCATCATGGGCCGCAAACAAGTACCTATTTTGTGTTACCACCAGATACGCGATTGGAAATCTACTGATTCCAAAGTATCAAAAGATTATATCATACCACCTGCGGCTTTTAAGTCACATTTAAAAATGCTGGCCGAGCAGGGTTACCATACTATCCTGCCCGATCAATTGTATGATTACCTGACCAAAGGCACACCGCTGCCAAGCAAACCTATCATGCTGACTTTTGATGATACCGATAAGGATCAGTTTGATATAGCCCGTCCTGAAATGAAAAAATATGGTTTTAAGGGCGTGTTCTTTATCATGACTGTATCAATTGGTAAAGTAAAGCATTACATGAGCTCTGAACAGATAAAACAGCTATCTGATGAAGGAAATGTTATTGCCAGCCATACCTGGAACCACAGCAACTTCAAAAAATTATCTACTGCCAAGGACTGGGAAATTCAGTTGGATAAACCAACCAAAAAGCTGGAGGAAATTACCGGAAAACCTGTTAAATATTTTGCTTATCCATTTGGTGTATGGAACGAAGCGAATCTGCCTCAATTACACAAACGCGGCTTTAAACTGGCATTCCAGTTAGCCGAGAAACGTGACGCAAATGACCCACTGATGACCGTGCGAAGAATATTGGATAGCGGTTACTGGTCTGACAAAGCGTTGATGAATAGCATCGAGCATAGTTTCTAAGAAGACTTTCCGACGGTATATTGATTGATCAGTTCTTCAATCAGTATACCGTTTATTTTTAGTCCTTTTATATTACAATCCGTTAGTTCAACACTACTAAGGTCGCAATTAGTAATCGTGCTACCATGTAAATCACAATCCTTAAAACGCAGAGGGCGCTGCCTCGCTTCAGGGTCATACATTGGGTGATCTTTCGGCGGCATACCAATATTATGAATATAAGCACCGCCTAATTGTGCTCCTTCTATCTCCAGGTCGCTTAGATTAGCATTCACAATTTTTACGTTAGCCATCGCTACATCAAAAAAATCTGAATTATTTAGCATGGCATTCTTTGCAATAATTACTTTGCAATCTTCTTTTATTTCGATGGTATCCATAGCGTTTGGTTTACTTCAAATGTCAGTAATTAAAGCCTGAAAATGAACTCATAAAATCGACAAACTAAGGGTGCTTTTGCGACACTCAATCATATTAAAATAAGCATTTACGAGTAACTCTTTTAGGGTGATTTCAATAAAAAATTTCCATAATTAACTGATAATGTGTATATTCAAACATGAACCGACCATTATCTTATTGTAGCATAGTCGTCTTACTGATACTTTCAGTACAGGTTTTAAAAGCACAAACAACCGATGTGATAAGCGAGCATTTTAAGCTTTTGAATAGTCACGATATCAAAGGATTAGCCAATGAATATGCGATTGATGCAATGATTTATTCGCCTAATTGGGAAGGCCCCAAGATTGGGCCAACAGGTGTAACCGATGTTTACACTCGGTATTACAAAACTACACCAGATCTTGCTTACACGGTTACCAATACTATCAAGTCAGGTGATAATATAATTGTGCAGTATTCTTGGGGAGGTACCATGGCTAAGCCGGAAAACGGGGAACCGTCCTATATGGAAGGCAAAAAATATATGCTGCAATGCTGTGCAATCTTCGTTATTAAAAACAATAAAATAATCAAAGAAACCAACTATTTTGATCAGGTGGCGTATCTGCGCCAGGTTGGTTTCTTTGATAAGCACTGATCCTACAGCGCATATTTTTTAGATTCAGCATTCTTTTTAGATGGCTTTTCTTCGGCCGGAGCTCCCGGATCGCCATTATCATTATCGGGTGTAACGGTGGGGACACGTTCCTTATCAGGCTTATTCTGATCTGTTGGCTGCTCGCCTTTTTCTAAATAATTATCACCATCTTTATTGGTTATCGAGTCGTCCTTATTCAGGATATGCTCGTCCTTAGGATTATTCATTGCTGCGCTTTCCATAAAATTATATTTTTAAAGATTTTCACCTGCAGGGCCCTGCCCTTTGTTTGATGAGCGAGATTGAATATCGTTCAATACCGTATCCGAGGAAACTGTATCATGAAATTCATCTTCATGTTTTGCAGATACCCAGGCAATAGCCTCAGGCAACTCCGTTAATTTATATCCACGCGATTCGCCGGGTATAAAATGTCTGAACACATCAGTAAGCCATTCAACACTCGCCTGATCTGTTACTATCGCAACCTTATTCCACTTAGTAAAATTCTTTAAACCAAGCTTAAAGTCTTCGAACCAGGCCGCCGCGCTAAAATTCTGCACGTTAGTCTCTAGTACCAATAAATAATTTATTTCACCCTGACGCTTTGCTAATTCCTCTAAATGCGGAATTAATACTCTTTCATAATCGTCTTTATTCACTTCTCCTGTGGCACGTATGCCAACAACATGATCCGGAAGATCATTTATAAACTGTAACATGTTAGTATTTTATTAATAGTTATAATTATACAACAGTTAAGAAAAAAATCTGTTTCGCTTAATACCGCATTCATATGATTTAGCCATCATTTTACTTTATATTATCTTTGCATAAATGCAGCAGAATCTATCGGCTTATAGCAAACTGATCAAAACCGAGGCTAAAAAACTCGGCTTTTTGTTTTGCGGTATTTCTAAGGCTGAATTTTTGGAGCAGGAAGCCCCACGCCTCGAGTCGTGGTTAAAGCAGAACATGCAGGGCGAAATGCATTACATGGAAAATTATTTTGATAAGCGCCTTGATCCCCGTTTATTAGTAGATGGCGCTAAATCAGTGATTTCCCTTGGATTGAATTATTATTCAGAACAACAACAATCAGATCCCTCAGCTCCTAGGATTTCAAAATATGCATATGGTATTGATTACCATAGTGTTATTAAAGATAAATTAAAGCAATTATTGCAGACGCTCAACGAGAAGATCGGCGAGGTACATGGCCGTGCTTTTGTTGATTCTGCTCCGGTCTTGGATAAGGCCTGGGCAAAAAAAGCAGGATTAGGTTGGGTTGGTAAAAACACCAATCTTATTAATACAAAAAAAGGATCTTTCTTTTTTTTAGCTGAGCTGATCGTAGATATCGAATTAGAATATGATATTCCTTCCACTGCCGATCATTGCGGTACCTGTACCCGTTGCATCGATGCCTGCCCCACTGAAGCAATTGTTGCACCATATGTTGTTGATGGTAGCCGGTGCATCTCCTACCTCACCATCGAGCTGAAAAACGAAATACCACAAGAGTTTAAAGGCAAAATGGATAACTGGATGTTCGGTTGCGATGTATGCCAGGATGTTTGTCCATGGAACCGTTTCTCCGTCCTGCATCACGAATCAGCCTTTGAACCTCGCAGTAATTTACTTGAAATGAGCAAAAAAGACTGGGAAGAGATTACCGAAGATGTTTTTCAAAAAGTATTTGAAAAATCTCCGGTGAAAAGAGCCAAATTCGCAGGCTTGCAACGGAATATCTCGTTTTTAAAGAATATCCCTGATCAGTAAATCAGTATTATCACTAATTTACCGATCACTGATTAACTAATCATCCCTTCTTAAATTTATCCGTAAGCATCTTTAGCATGTCGTCATCAACGGGCCGGGCAGGCTCATCCTTTTTAGGCGGACGATTGTAATTATTATTCCTGTTATCGGGTTTACGAAATTCCTTTTTAGGCTGGTTGTCTGCAGGCTTTGAAGTCGTAGCGGGCTTTGAAGCGGCAACAGGTTTATCAGTAGGCTGAGCTGGTTTTTCCTGCTCTGTTTTAGGTTGAACAGGTCTTTCCCTGCGCTCTGCTACTCTTTTAGCATTCCAACGACTGTAAATTTCTTCCAGTTTGCGCTTGGTATACAAAGGGAAATCGCCCTGCATCATCCAGGCATAGTAGCTTGGTTCTACAGTAAAAACGTCTTCTACTTTTTTGCCTTTGTGCTTACCAAAATTAAATATTTCTTCGCCCTGCTCATTAAATACCATTCGCCCGGCAAAATCAACCGGTCTGTTCAGGTTAGTAAAGTGATGTAAAGCTTCAATATCGTTTACAATAGGCTTTAAACTATTACCTTTCTTATCGATAAAGTCTGCATCCTTATACTTTTCTATCTGTGCCAGCAACACTTCCATAGTAGCACGGGTATCTGCCTCAGCGGAGTGCGCATTGATGATCTCCTTATTGCAATAGAATAAATAAGCCGCCTTTAAGGTGCGCTGTTCCATCTGGTGAAAAATATTCTGCACATCAACAAAATACCTGTTGTCGATATCAAATGGGATGCCCGCACGCAAAAACTCCTCCATCAGCATCGGGATATCAAACTTGTTGGAATTGTACCCCGCAAGGTCGCTATCACCAATAAACTCAGCTATTTCGGCTCCTACTATGCTAAAAGCAGGTTCATTTTTTATATCATTATCATATATTCCATGTACCAGAGAAGTTTCAAGGGGAATGGCAACACCAGGGTTAATGCGCCATGTTTTAACTTCCTCTTTTTCTTCCGGATTAAGTTTTATAACAGATATTTCTACAATACGATCGATCCCAACATTAGTTCCGGTAGCTTCCAGGTCAAAGAATGCAAGAGGGCGTTTTAAATTCAGTTTCATTTTTCTTATAAAGAAAGGCATGCAAAGGTCTTAAAAAGTTTTTACAGGCAAAATTTTTTGAAGCATTAAAAATTTACACATTTTAAATTTTATCTTCATCCGCTTAAACTTTTTACCCCTATGTGTAAATACCTGCTCTCTTTTATCATACTTTTTATCTCTCTCTCAGTAAAAGCTCAAAATTTCGAATATGGCAAAGCCACTCAGGCAGAGATGGATATGAAAGTCTATGATAAAGATACTTCAGCACACGCCGTAATATTGAATGAATATGGCAAAGCGGAGATCGGAATGTCTTTTGACAACAATATTCGGTTGACTTACGAATACCATGTTAAGATAAAGATTCTCGACTCAAGGGGTTTTTTTAGTGGAACGGTAGTATTGCCTTTGTTTAACAATGAAGACAACACCGCTGGAGATGAAATTAATAATATCAGCGGCATAACATCTTATAAAGACGATAATGGTATAACACAGGTAGCAGAACTGGATACCAAAAACATCTATAAAACCAAAGTAAACAAATTTGAAAGCACCTGGAAGTTTGCAATGCCGGATGTGCGTGCCGGTTGTGTAATAGAATACCGGTATATCTTAATATCTCCGTTTTTTGATCATTTGCACAGCTGGGCTTTTCAGTCTATTCTTCCCAAGGTGCATTCAGCATATGAAGCTAAAATACCGGGATTCTGGAACTACAATGTAGCCTTAAGAGGTTCGCTAAAGTTATCAAAAAGTAAGTCGGATGTTCAAAACGATTGCTTTTCAGCGGGAAATTCTAAAAGTGGCTGCCTGTTGCTTAGCTATGCGATGGACGATGTGCCGGCATTTGTATTTGAAGAGTATATGACTTCGCCCAAAAACTATATGGCGGCGTTGAATTTCGATCTGATCGAATTTACCAATCCATACACCGGTCAAAAAAAGAAAGTAACCAAAGAATGGAAGGATGTAGATAATATTCTGAAGGATAATCCTGAGTTTGGTAGCCTGCTCAAAAAGAAAAATGTAGTAAAAGACCATGTCCCACCAGCAATTTTAACTATCAACGACACTACTGAGCGGGCAAAAGCCATATACAGGTGGGCACAAAGCTGGTTTAAGTGGAATAATTTTAACGGTATTTACAGCCATGATGGCTTGAAGAAAGCCATAGAAGCACACACAGGAAGCGATGCGGAGATTAACCTGACGTTGGTTAACGCTTTAAACATTGCAGGAATTACTGCAGAAGCTGTTTTGTTATCAACACGCGAGCATGGTTTAGTTAATAAACTATATCCCGTGATAGGTGATTTTAATTATGTAGTTGCCCGGGTCCCTATAGGTGGTAAATCTTATTTTTTAGATGCCACTGATCCGGTTTTACCTTTTGGTATGCTGCAAATAAAATGCCTGAACGACCAGGGTCGTGCATTCAGCCTGGATAAGCCATCCTATTGGGTTGACATGGATACCAAACAACGCAAGATAAGCACAATTACGCTTGATCTGACGCTGCAGGACGATGGTAAACTAAAAGGCAAACTCAATCACTATACACAGGGATTTGATGCTTATGTCAGAAGAAAAGAGATAAAGAAATTTAATTCAATAGATGAATATATAGAAAGCCTTGAGGGGCGGTGGCGCCATATAAAAGTCCTGAAATCAAATATTACCAATATTGACAGTTTGGATGCGCCTATTAACGAAGACCTTGATATTGAAATAGATACAAGAAACAGCTTTGTTAAGGATCATTATGGTTTTAATCCATACTTCTTTGACAAAAGAGATGTCAACCCATTTAAGCTAACCAATCGCAACTATCCTGTCGACATGGGAATGCCCTATGAAGAGCGTTATGTTTTAGTTCTTCACATGCCCGATAAGTACGGAATTGAATCTGCACCGAAAAACCAGTCATTATCATTAGCTGATAATGATGCTTTTTTTGCTATAAAGTTTGATGAAAACAATAATACTTATACATTTTCAAGCCTGATCAAGGTCAACAATACGATCTATCCTGCCGGTGAATATACTTCTTTAAAAGAGTTTTTCAATAAGGTAATTCTTGCGGAAAAAGAAAACCTATTATTTAAAAAGAAGCAGTAATCTTTCCTTTTAAAATATGCGTTAAAAGTCATAATTTAATGCCACCTAAATTTTGTAACAATTATGAAAAAAATTTTACTCCTCTTTATAGTTATTTTTAGTTCAGTATGCGCATTTGGTCAGGATTTTCCTTATGGTGAGGTAGATAATGCCGCATTGAACCTGAAAAAATATGATAAAGATACTTCGGCACATGCTGTTGTTTTGAATGAATACGGAACATCAAGAATAAATCTGACAAATGACTACCAGGTAAGGCTAACTTTTGAATATCACACCAAAATAAAGTTTTTTGATAGTAAGGAATTTGAGAGAGAAGGCACATTTGTTATACCGGTTTATAGCGGTGATGCTATGGCATATGAAGAGGTTGAGAAGGTTAAAGGTATAACTTTTTATAAAGATGATAACGGGAATGTCCAACAGGCAGAGCTGAATCCCAAAAAAGTTATAACGGAAAAAAGAGACAAACACTATTCATTAATAAAGTTTACAATGCCTGCTTTGCGAAGCGGTTGTATTATCGAAGTAACCTACCACCTGATATCGCCTTATTTTCGGCTGTTTCATCCATGGTATTTCCAGGATTATATTCCTAAAATATATTCTGAATATGAAGTACATATACCGGGTCTGTGGAATTTCAACGCCTCAATGCGTGGTTACTTAAAGCTTACCAAAAACACTGCAAAAGTTGAAAGCAAGTGCTTTACGTTTGGAAGCGGTTCGGCAGATTGTTCAAACATTGTGTACGGCATGAGCGATATTCCTGCTTTTAAACCAGAGGATTATATGACTGCCGAAAAAAACTACAAATCGGCGGTGTATTTTGAACTGGAGGAAGAGACGGATCTGCAGAACGGTGCAAAAACAAAATACGCCAAAGAATGGAAAGATATAGACTATAACCTGAAAACAGAGAGATGGTTTGGCGGACAGCTTAAACGTGGTGGGTTAATGAAGGACCGTATTGCGCCCGTAATCGCCGGTAAAACCGATCAGATGGAAAAGGCCCAGGCCATTTATAATTACATTAAAAGTACTATAAAATGGAATGAAGATGAGGATTTTGGGAGCGACGATGGTATCCGGCAGGCACTGACAAGTCATAGCGGCAATGCCGGTGATATTAACCTGGCCCTGGTAACTGCCTTAAATGCCGGAGGTATACCTACAGAGGCAATATTATTGTCTACCCGGGAACATGGTAACATCAATAAACTATATCCAAGTATTGGTGATTTTAACTATGTGGTAGCTAAGGCCAACATTGGTGATAAAAGTTATCTATTGGATGCAACAGAGCCACTGCTGCCTTTTGGCATGCTGCCTATGCGTTGCCTTAACGATCAGGGGCGTGTTTTCAGTCTTGATAAGCCTTCTTATTGGATCGATCTGAATACCAACCAACGGGAAAATATAACCTACGCATTGGATCTTACTTTACAGGATGATGGTAAAATGAAGGGCAGCATTACCCGTTATTCATCCGGCTACAGTGGATATTTGAGACGTATTGAAATAAAAAAATTCAACTCGATAAATGAATATGTGGAAAGCATTGGTGAAAAGTTGCGGAAGACAAAAATCGTCAAATCTGATTTTGTCAACATAGATAGTTTGGATAAACCCCTGGGCGAAACTTACGATGTAGAGATGAACATATATGATAGTATGAACCACGATCAACTTTCGTTTAGTCCTTTTCTGTTAAATCAGATTACCACTAATCCATTTAAACTAGCTGAACGTGATTTCCCTGTCGACTGGGGGATGCCTTCTGATGAACGTTATATTGTTAATGTTCATCTTCCGCAGCAATATGTTCTGGAAAATCCGCCACAGGCAATGTCAATAGCCATGCCTAATAAAGGCGGCAATTTCTTCACCGCGTTTGATGGTGATACTCAAAATTTCAGTTTCTCATATGATACGCGCTTTAATAAGTCTATTTATAGTCCCGAGGAATATCCATATTTGAAAGAGCTTTATAACAAGATCATCCTGGCTCAGAAAAACGAATTTGTGTTTAAGAAAAAATGATAAAAAGAATATTCCTGTTACCCTGCATGCTGTTGTGCTGTGTAGTAGCTAAAGCCCAGAGCAATTACGCAGCAAGCCTTATACCCAAAAGTTTACTACCATACGCGAGTGCTGTTGTTCGTAATGAGGAGATAACCGTTGAAATAAAGGATCTGGATAATGTATCCTACCATTTAAAAAAGGCGGTCACTGTACTTAACAAAAATGGCGACGACATAGCCCATATGGCGATCTTTTATAACAAAAGCGTTAGCATAAAAAATATTAAAGGCGTGGCCTATGATGAGTACGGAAAGCAAATAAGCAAGTTTAGTGAGCGCGATTTTGCTGATGAAGCCACCGGTGGCGGCGGCAATCTGTTCCAGGATTACCGGGTAAAACATTATATCCCTTCCATTACTCAATATCCTTACACCATTGAGTACGAATATGAACTGAAATATAAGCAGACATTAAATATTGAGAGCTGGGAGCCGGTCAATGAAACTAATATGGCTGTTGAACAAAGTTCATACAAGATCATTGCCAAACCTGATTTCAACCTCCGCTACAAGGAGATCAATGTTCCTCAAAAGGCAGAGATCGGTTCTACAAAAGATGGGCTAAAAACCTACTCATGGCAAATAAAAGATGTAAAGGCTATAAAAAATGAGCCTTATAGTCCGGATTGGCATACCTATTTCACACGTGTAATGGTTGCGCCCGAAAAGTTCAGTTATTATGGCATACAGGGTTCTTATACCAATTGGCAGCAACTTGGTAAATGGCAGTACGATAAACTATTGGCGAACAGACAGGATGTCCCGCCCGAAACAGCTGCTTATATTAAGGAATTAACTAATAACATTAGTGATCCGAAGCTCAAAGCACAGAAAATATATGAGTACATGCAGCATAAAACGCATTATGTGAGCATACAGATCGGCATTGGCGGTTATCAACCCTTTTCAGCCACTGAGGTAGACAAAGATGGTTATGGCGATTGTAAAGCATTGTGCAATTATACCAGGGCTTTGCTTAATGTAGCTGGTATCGAATCGTATTATTGTATTGTTTATGGCAATCGTAATGATAAGATCAGCATGCTACCTGATTTCGCGAGTATGCAAGGCAATCACGTAATCTTGTGCCTTCCATTTAAAAATGATACTACCTGGCTGGAATGTACAAGTCAGCAGATCCCTTTTGGATTTTTGAGTGACTTTACCGACGACCGTACTGTGCTGGCCTGCACACCCGATGGTGGCAAATTAATGCATACCCCAAAGTATACGGCGGAGGAAAATATTGAAAAACGCAAAGCTGACTTTGTGCTGAATGATGAAGGTGTTTTATCAGGCAGCATGGAAACCGTATTAAAGGGGACGGATTATGATGATCGGTATAATATTATAGAGGATGCTCAGTCTGAACGCATCAAGGATGTAAAAAGATATTATCCCATAAATAATATGGAGATAAAAAAACTGACTTACAAACAGGATAAAAGCCTTACTCCCTGCACCACAGAAGAGATAGAATTATCAGCCAAAGAATATGCCGCCATGAATAATGGGAAAATATATTTTTCGCTTAATTCTGTAAACCGTGCCCGAACACTCCGACAGACTATAAATCGCACTAATCCGGTATGTATTCAACGGGGGTATACAGAGGAGGATGATATTACTTATACCCTGCCCAAAGGCTACAAGTTGGAATCTGAACCTATAAAAAAACATCTTACCAGGCCTTTCGGGAACTTTACAATGACCATGAGCCTTGAAGACGATAAACTGGTTTATCATAGGGTATTGCAGCTTAAGGACGGAAATTATAGCAAAGACACCTACCAGGAACTGGTTGATTTCTTCCAAACAGCAGTAGACGCTGATGAATATAACGTAGTGCTCATTAAAAAGTGATCAGCCAAAAATAATGATGCCCAGGATGATGCCTACTATCATAATCACATAAAGTAAGATCTCCGTAGTGGCGAAGCGTTTATATTTAGTCCAAAAATTGTAGCGTTCCTTTTCTTCCGGCATAGTGTCGCAAAGTTACGGAATTTTGAATTACTTACTATCTGATGCATTAACGGTATCATCTGTAACCGCTACAGTCCCACATCGCGAAAAGTACTTGTAGGTATACGGATCGTGCAGTTTGGTTATCGTAACACCCCGGGTAGAGCTGGCATGAACATAATATCCATTTTGAAGATAGACTCCTACATGACTGAATTTTTTGCCGTCATAATCAAAAAACACCAAATCGCCTTCTTGTAGCTCTTCTTCATATTTCCTTTTGATGATCTGCACCTGCTGACCGGTAGTACGAGGGATATTGATGCCATACACCTGCTGTTCCAAAAGAAAGGATAACCCGGAGCAATCGATCCCGTCATGATCCAAACCACCAAAACGGTACGGTGTCCCCATCCATTGATCAATAAATGCATACAGGCGCCCGTTCTGTATCGAGTTGACATCCACCCCCAGTATAGCCGAATATTTTTCAGCAATATTAGGCTGTGGAGCCACAACTTCACCCGGTTCGCCTTTCATCACAGCACGGCGCGAATGACAGGCGGATAGAATTATGGTTGCTGCGAAAAGGATAATCAGGTTGTATTTTTTGATCATGAATTAAAAGTACAGACATTGCTTAAAAGTTAACTGCTTAGATTTTTAACATATCAACATTGAAATCCAAATCAGCTTTTGATCAATCGCTGTATTTCGTCTAATTTCATTAAAGCTTCAACCGGGGTAAGAGTATTAACATCGAGGTTATTCAGCGTATCGCGAATTTTTACTAATACCGGGTCATCAATGCTGAACATCTGCATCTGCACAGCCTGCTTCTGCACTTTACGAATGCTTTCTTTAATGTGCTCACCTCCTGTGCGTTCGTTTTCCAGTTTCTTTAATATTTCGTTAGCGCGCGCCAGTACTTTCGGTGGCATACCTGCCAGCTTGGCCACATGGATACCAAAACTATGCTCACTTCCTCCCGGAACCAGTTTCCGCAGGAAGATCACTTGATGGCCGACTTCTTTTACTGTGACATTGAAGTTTTTAATCCGCGGGTGAGAGTTGCTTAACTCGTTCAATTCGTGATAATGCGTAGCAAATAAGGTTTTAGCCCGTGCTGTAGGGTTGTTGTGCAAATATTCAGCAATAGCCCATGCAATGGAGATACCATCATATGTTGACGTACCACGACCGATCTCATCCAACAGAATTAAACTACGGTCCGACAAATTGTTCAATATACTTGCCGTCTCATTCATCTCCACCATAAACGTTGATTCGCCCGATGAAAGATTATCAGATGCCCCTACCCTTGTAAATATCTTATCAACCAAACCGATCGACACTTGCTTGGCCGGCACAAAGCAGCCCATTTGCGCCATCAGCACGATCAATCCTGTTTGTCTGAGCAAAGCCGATTTACCCGCCATATTCGGACCGGTAATAATGACGATTTGCTGTGATTCGCTGTCAAGGTAAACATCGTTGGTTATGTATTCTTCACCCAACGGCAAATGCTTTTCAATTACCGGGTGACGACCGCCTTTGATATCAATAAGCCGCCCTTCGTTGATATCTGGCTTTGTATAGTAGTTCTTTATAGAGATTGTTGCAAAGTTGAGCAGTACATCCAACTTGGCTATCAATTGCGCATTGAGTTGTATTGGCTTAATGTATTCGATAAGTGAATACAGCAGATCATTATACAGCTGAGATTCAAGCGCAAATATTTTTTCTTCTGCGCCTAAAATCTGCTCTTCGTATTCTTTAAGCTCTGGAGTAATATATCGTTCAGCATTCACTAAAGTTTGCTTGCGTATCCAATCGGAAGGCACTTTATCTCTATGAGCATGCGTTACCTCCAAATAATAACCAAACACATTATTAAAGGCTACTTTAAGTGATGGTATTCCAGTTTGCTCTGCTTCCCGTTTTTGTATTTCTAATAAATAGCCTTTTCCACCAAAAGCAATTTTGCGTAACCTGTCCAGTTCCTCACTTACTCCGGTATTGATCACTGAGCCTTTGATAACTGCAACCGGTGGCTCAGGATGAAGCTCCTTCTCAATCTTTTCGCTCATCAGCGTACAGGGGTTCAGCTGTTCAGCAATGGCTTTCAATGGCTGATTATCTGTTGCTTCGCATTGCTTTTTGATAGCCTCAATAGCTCTCAAAGCTTTCTTAAGCTGACAAACTTCACGCGGATTAGCTTTTTGCAAACCAATTTTAGAGATCAGTCTTTCCAGGTCACCGATCTGGCGGATATGTTGCTGCAATTCATCCCGCAGTTCATCCTGAGCAACTAAATATTCAACAACACCCAAGCGGTCGTTAATTGGTTTAATTTCCTTCAACGGCATTACTATCCATCGCCTCAATAACCTTGCTCCCATTGGGGAGCAGGTTTGATCCAGCACCTCTACCAGTGTATGCGCATTCTCATTGGATGAGCCCACCAATTCCAGGTTGCGGACGCTGTAACGGTCAAGCCATAAGTAACGATCTTCCTCTATCCTGCTGACAGCCGAAATATGCTGCAAGTTGCGGTGTTCGGTCTCATTCAAATAATGGAGAGCAACACCTGCAGCTATAATGCCCAGATTCAATTTATCAATACCAAAACCTTTTAACGATTTTACACCAAAATGCTTTAGTAATGTTTCCTGCGCATAATCACCGCTGTAGGGCCATTCATCCAGCATGTAGGTGTAAAAGCGGTCGCCATACAATTCTTTGAATTCGTGGTAACGGCTTTTTGGAAAGATCACTTCACTCGGACTAAAGCTTTGAAGCAATTTATCGATATAAGCACCATTACCCTGCGCCGTATGAAATTCGCCTGTCGAAATATCGATCAGGGCTATACCTATGCTGTTCTTCTCAAAATATAATGAGGCGAGATAGTTGTTACTTTTTTGCTGAAGGATATTATCGCTTATAGCTACTCCCGGCGTAACCAGTTCCGTTACCCCGCGGCGGACAATAGTTTTGGTAGCTTTCGGATCTTCCAACTGGTCGCAGATAGCCACACGTTGCCCGGCTCTTACCAGTTTGGGAAGATAAGTTTCTAATGAGTGATGCGGAAAACCGGCCAACTCGATATGAGTGGCGGCTCCATTGGCTCGTTTGGTCAATACAATGCCCAGTATACCGGCTGCCTTAACTGCGTCCTCGCCAAATGTCTCATAAAAATCCCCCACACGGAACAGCAATAACGCACCCGGATATTTCCCCTTGATCTGGTTATACTGCTGCATCAACGGCGTCTCTTTGCCCGAATCTTTTGCCAATAGTCTGTCCTTTTTATTAAAGGGCTAAAGTTAATTTATTGGCCTGTGATTGCCGTATTTGTTGAAAATTCGGGGTAGTGTTAGTTATTGCAAAAAGTAGTTAATAATTCTGCTCGACGATTAATCCAAAGTATGCCGCCCATACTATAAAGAATACTTGCATGGGGATGCGCAACCATAAATAGTTAATCCCCCTGCCTTCGTAAGTAGCGGTCTGGTAGTCAACGCTTTTATAAGCAGCATTGATATTGGCAGGTAATATGAGCAAAAAGAAGAGTATCAGCAAATCAGCCGAAAGGCGCCTGGTTGATGGCATGCACAATCCGATAGCAAATAAGGCTTCTACTACACCCGTGACATACACCAGCGCCCTCTTGCCCGGAATAAAGCTGGGCATCATCAGCATCATACCCTGCGAATAAATAAAATGTCCTATTGCTGTAAAAACCAGCATGGCGGCCATACCCAGGTTACCGGCGATAATGTAATCCCAACCGCCCGAGATGGCATGCGTGATCAGTAAAATAACCACTGAAGCTATAAGTAAAACGAGCAATGGCTTCATGATAAAGTCTTTGTAGCCTGAAAGATAAGAAATTAAATCTTAAAATCTAAATCCTAAGCGTCAAGCAAAAATTCTAAATTCTAAGCCCTAAATCCTAAATGTAAAATTCAACCTGCGAAATATTAAAATTCCGAAATCGAAAATCCGAAATCAATCTTAAACCAGCTTATCTATTCCCTCAGCCAGCTTATGGTCTTTATCGGTTACGATATCTCCGGCATCGTGGGTATTGAGCCAGATCTCTACCTTGTTCCATGTGTTTGTCCATGTAGGGTGATGATTGCTTTTTTCGGCCAGTAAAGCTACCCGGCACATGAATGAAAAAGCATCTGAGAAGTCTTTAAAAGTGAAAGCTTTATAAAGTTTATTGTCTTTTTCCTGCCACATGGTGATTGGGATTTTCATAAAAACGTTGGGTTGAATATAATTGTTTTGAAAAACAGACCAGCTAATCGGTTACAACCATGCTTGTAATTCACATTAAACAAAAAAGCCCCCTGCAATTACTCACAGAGGGCTGTCGCAATAATCGTCTTATTGCATTGTGATAATGGTTGTAGGAAGTATCGTAGCTGATATACCTGCTTTCAGATAATTGGTACTCCAACCAGCCGGTGCCGACACGCTCTTATCTACCCAAACATCCCATTCGGCGCCAGAGGTTTGATAATATTTAACCCAATTATAGCTCATATTCACATCCGTACTTGGTGCGCCCGAATAGTTAGCATAGCACATCCCTGCATTAGAGTACGGCGTGCTAGCACCATAGATCACATTATGATCCATTTTGATATGGCTTCCACCCTGCACCTGTGCGCCTACATAACCCGGATTGACCAGTTTATTCCAGCGCGCAACCTGGTATGAACCACCCACATCACCCAAAACGATGCCTGCTGCACCACCTGAATCATGCTGAATCTGTCCGCCTCTGATCCAGTTACCCATAACCTGTATAGAGTCACCAGGCAAACCGTTAGACTGATACAAGCTCAAACCATCCTGCGGATGTCCTACGCCTGGTATATCCTCGCACTTGTTATTATTGATCTGGTTGCCACCGCCACTTACGCCTGCAAATTGAACAAAACAACCGTCGGGAAATGGACCGAGCATGTTAAGGAACTGATTGCTGTTTACCTTTATCGTTGATCCCTGGTAAACATGAACACCTGATTTTACATTGGTAATAAAGCAATTATCAACGGTAATATTTGTGCAGTTGTTCAGCATAATACCGTACACTGAAGCATTGGCTAGCCTGCAATTGGTAATATGCACATTATTACAGTTATACAAAGCAATACAGTTGGTGCCACCGCTTATGGAAAGCCCGCTGATAGTGATATTACTTTTACTGTAATAAGCAATAGGAGCCGCAGTTGTGTAAGTTGTAGCCAACGAGCTTGTGGTATTCACAACTGCTATCGAGTTAGACGCAACTACTGCTTTTTCGACCGGTGCAGCCTGCTGGTCCTTCTGACATGATGATAAAGTTGCTGATAATAAAGCGGCTACACCTATCGTAGCCGCCATTGAACATAATTTGTTTTTGGTGGACATAATAATATTTAAATTAATTAGGCCCTCTTCTACGGTAAACCATGTTGCAACAGTTACCTATTGGTTAAATAATGTTTTCCACAAAAGCAAAATATTGTCCACAAAATCAATTAAACTAAACATATAGAAGTATAGTTCAGAATGTATCGGGTTATTCATAACGCAATGGCGCAATTTTTAACCAATAAGAAATTGCGAATTCACATATGGAATTAACTTAGATGATATTTGGTTTAAAAATCTGACTTGGCTATTTATTGAACTTTTCTTTAGTGAAGGAAGAAATCATTTGAAAATGTTGATAATTATATTTTACTTTGCATAACAAAGTACTTTTTATGAGAGCTAATTTAAATTATTTCCTCTTTTTTATTGTGTTGCTGGTCGTTGAATTGATGATCGGCATTTATATGCATGATGCATTCATCCGGCCATATGGCGGCGATTTCCTGGTGGTGATATTATTGTACTGTTTCATTAAAAGCTTTATGGACGCTTCCGTTACGAAGACTGCAATCGGAGTATTGGTATTTGCCTATGCTGTTGAGTTATCGCAGTATTTTCATTTAGTAAAACTTTTAAGTTTACAACATTCCCGGATAGCTCTATTGATCCTGGGAAACAGCTTTTCATTCAGCGATTTACTGTGTTATACACTTGGGATACTGCTTGTGCTGATTATCGAAAAAATACGAATTGGCCGGAAATTGAGTTTTAATTGAGAGAGGGAATATAGATGAGCAGCTATTTTGTAGATAAAAATTCTATTGTCCGGCAGATATGGGGAAAAGCCGATACCATACTTTTTATTTTTGCCGGTGCATCGGCTGAGTTTGCCTTAAATAAATCGGTCGATTGGTTATATTTTACCGGGCGTCTCCCCTCCGACCCTCTTGGACGCTTATTCAGCACGGTTGCTTACGCCCGGCGAATCCTGTTTTCAGAATATGATGCGGCATTACGTGCAATAGATCAGATCACTGCTATTCACAAAAATGTCGAGGCAGATCGGGGTATGCAAATCCCCGATGAGGCTTACCTGGACGTTTTATACCTGTTGATAGATTATTCTATCCGTTCTTACGAATTACTGGAACGCCAACTTTCCGAGGCTGAAAAGGCAGAAGTGTTTGAAGTATTTTATCGTGTAGGTAAGCGCATGGGCCTTGTCGGTTTGCCTGTAAGCTACCAGGATTGGCTGATCAAACGCGAAGAGCAATTATCAACAGACTTGATTTGCAGCGATTTCACTTTCGATCTTTATCGTAAATACCGAAAGCATTTGGGGTTTGTGCGCTATTGGATATTGAAGCAGGCGCAATTATTACTGGTTCCTCAACAGGCCAAGAAATTGCTTCGTCTGGGCAAAATTCATTGGTTATCGCCCATTGTATTTATTTATAAACTTTTCAGGCTCGTTAATCTTCAAAACATACTGAAAAACGCTATCCTTCCTCCTGCATATGTGGCACAGGTGCAGGCTATGGATCGTATTCCCTAATCACTGATTGCAAACATTCCGGCAAATAAATTTCGCCTGAGTAAAACTACGCTTTCATATCAGGTAAAATAACGCTTTACATTGCGTGCATACACTAACAATCATTCGGTTGCACTTTTTCAATTTTGGGTAATTAAAGGCTACAGACGCCTTTTATATCATTAACCCTATTAGAAAAATTAAATCCTGAAAAATGAAAAAGATCAATTACTTATCAGTTTTACTGGTTGCTGCATTGTTTTTTGTGACATCATGCGGTAAGGATGGCGCAACAGGTCCACAAGGTCAAACCGGGCCACGGGGGGTTACAGGTGCACAGGGAACCGCCGGTGCACAAGGTTTAACAGGGGCTGTTGGTCCGGCAGGCCCCACAGGAGCCAATGGCAAAAACGGAAGTGTTATTTATAGTGGCACAACCATACCCGCCGCTTCACTTGGCGTAGTTGGCGACTTTTACCTGAACACCACAACTGGTTTATTATATGGCCCCAAAACAGCTTCTGGCTGGGGAACAGGGTTTTCTCTGAAAGGCCCAACCGGCGCAACAGGCTCAACCGGAGCAACAGGAGCAGCGGGTAGCCAGATATTAAACGGCAGTGGCATTCCATCTGCGTCATTGGGCAACAATGGGGATTATTATCTTGATAAAACAAACTATTTACTATATGGACCTAAAACAATTACAGGCTGGGGGCCTGCGGTATCATTGCAAGGACCGGCAGGCACAGCTAATGTGCAATACTCTGGCTGGAATTTTGCAACAAATATCAGGGATACAACTATTGATGAATCCAGTTTAGTGATTGCTGATCTGTCTGCTCCTTCAATCACGTCATCAATGCTGAGTAACGCATCAATTCAAATGTATTTAAATTTTGGAGCTGGGGTATTTCCAATGCCTTATACCAGTGATGCAGGTGGCAAGGAAAGCACAATTAGTTATCTCCCTATGATAGGTCGCTTCATTATCACACGATTTACTGCAGACGACTCTGCCGGTGTATCATTATCAACCTTAATCCAATATCGGTATGTTATTATACCTGGCAGCGTGAATATTGGTCTGAATAATCATGTTAATCTTAAAGATTATGAGGCTGTAAGGAAATACTATCGAATACTTGATTAAATCCAAAACATCCTAATGAAAGAAGGATGCGGGTTAGCCTGCATCCTTTTTTCTTATTACTTTTCTTCTCGTCCAAACAATTTCCTGAGCTTATTCTTTGCCTTTTCTAAAGGCGCCCGTTGCCGCTTGGATAAGTTTCGTCCCGCACGGTTCTCATAAAAATTCAGCATTGACATAGCACTTTGAAATGGCGATGCCTTGCGCCTATCGCTATGCTCGGCTGAGCTTTTTAAAGATGCTGCGATCTTATCCGGGTCTTTTGATTTAAATATATCTTGTTCCAGAGAAAGCGCATTGCTTTCCTTTGTCACTTTTGCCGACCATTTCCTGGTTTTCTTTTTTGTTTTTACAGCCATGGCGTTATTTCTTTTTAGCAGTATCCGTTGTGGCAGTATACTTAGCTATTTTGGTACCACCTGATCCGCTGTTATCTATGCTTGAAGCATCGCCTGTTTTATCAGTTATTGCGGCAGTGTCTTTATTCATTTTTTCAACTTTTGCCGTATCAACACCATAACGGTTACCTACAGTGTCTCTCATCGGATGATCATCAGAGTGATTGATACAGGCAGCAAAAGAAACTACTGTAATCATCATCAAAATAATCTTGCTTATGTTTTTCATGATAATTTGTTTTTATATATAAACAACTCTTGATTACAGCAGTTTCAAAATATTAACTTTTAACTAAATTAATTTAATTAAAACCTAACAAAGTCGACAATGTTGTTTTTATTGATTAACATTTAATTTAATAACAAATATTATGAGAAAGTTAAGTGCATTCGTTATAGCAGCCATTCTAGCCGGGGTGCTTGAGGTCGCGACAGCAAAAAGTGAACATTATACAAACGGCACCGCAGTGATTACTGATCACACAACAGCCGTTCAGGATACTATTCCATCTAAAAAGAAGAAAAAGACTGACCCAAGTCAGCCGACTCCTGCACCAAATCCAAATCCTAACCCCAATCCAAATCCGCCTGCGCCAAATCCCAACCCGACTCCTAGTCCGAGTCCAAATCCACCAAACCCTAGTCCCAATTCGCCTACAAACCCTAATCCTACCACGCCAACAACACCTACAACCCCACCAAGCAATCCAAGCCCCAGCCCTACCACACCAACCAACCCGACAACGCCTCCAAATCACTAATCAGGTGATTTGCTGACTGTCTTAATATAAATCCAAAATGGCCGGTAGAATGTACCGGCCATTTTTTCTTATTGAGGCCGAAATTCGTTTTATCTTTGCGTATGAATTTTGATGAGACAAACGAACAAAAGCCAGAACAACAGGACATAGCAATTTATTCAAAATGGGCCATTTTGGCTTTCTCCATATTTTTTTCACCATTATTTGGTGGCATTTTGCTTATGATTAACCTGCGCTCCATAGGATTTAAAAGACAGGCAACAGGGATATTATTATTTTCTATCGCTTATGTTTTCGTATCGGCCCTGGTGGTGTTTAGCGTCTCTAATATTCCTCAAAATGCTACTGCTCTTACAATAGTTCAAAACACGCAATATGATATTTATAGCCTGGTGGCTCAAATTATAGGAGGTGGAATCCTGGCTGAGTACTTCTATAAAAAATACTTTCCTGCTGATCATTATAAATACAAAAGCGTTTGGCGCCCATTAGCCGTTATTCTTATCATCACATTGGCGATCAGTTTACTTCGTTAAACAAAAAAACCTGCTTCGAATTAACTAAGCAGGTTTTCAGGAATGATCCGGAGTTATTATAACCCGAAATTAAGACCTATCGTTGTATTGATCGTATTAAATGGTTGTTTTGTAACTAATCTGCCAAGGCTTATATCACGGTATTGATTGGTGATTGATGGGCCAGGAGAATACAGATATGCTCCACGCAGTGTCAGGAATACATTCTCGCTCAATCTATAACGTAAGGCGGCAGTACCGCTATAACCCAATACAGTAGCACTAGCGCTTCTTTGATAGAAAAGAGCGGTTTGCTGAGGAACATCACTTAATAGTGTATTGGTTTCGGGAGTAGAGAATACTTTAATAATACCTGCTGACGCCCTCAAATCCAATAAAAACTTACCTTTTTGAAAAGTATATTGTGGTCCAAGCAAAATGTTTACTGTTTGATAACGTTTGGTAGCGGTAACAGTGGCCTGGTCGGCATTGTAAGAATTGGTATAGCCGGCTGCAAGACTATCGGCATTGGCCTGGTTCAATTCGCCGTTATCCTGGTAAGTAATTGAAGCCCCAATAGCCCAGTTTTTATGGAAATAAAAGGCACCATCCAAACCATAAGTTAAGCCTCTTTTTCCAAAACCTGATTTGTTGTTATAGTAATCGGTGCTTTTGAAATCGCCCATCGGGTTAGATACACCGCCAAAAAAACCAAAATAACTTTTCACCGGGTTCTCATCCTGTGCATGTACGTTTGTGGCAACGAAAGCAAGAAATGCAATGGATATTGTTGTAAATATTTTCTTTATGTTATTTGAATACATGTGATGCGTGTTTAAAGTTTCAGGATCAGTTGCTGGTGAACGTGTATGGTAGGTTGGTAAATTCTCCGCCCAAAATATTGTCAACTGTGACGTCGCCATTCGGATCTGAGGAACGGGAGTAAAAATTAAATGTACCTGTGATTTTTTTCGCTACCGAGTCAACCGAACTAACAATAATGACCCCGCTGCCGGCAGAAACAGTACCATGAGGTAAAAAAACATATTGCCCGTTCTGCAGAACCTGTGTATTATAGTTGATCAGAACCGAAGAAGCATCTACATTATAAGTTCCGATAGCAAAGCCAGGTGTATTAGATGCATTATTAAGTATTACTGTCATAATAACCTGCTTCTGAGCTTCTGTGCCCTCCAGAACAAAAGTTTTGGTTTTATTGGTTGAATTATAAGTAATGGTATTACTTATCGTATCAGGCGCCCATACAGAACCGTTGATATTAGCCTGGAAAGGTTTGGTTGTATAAGCGGTACCAACGATGGTATCCTTTTTACAACTTTCGATCATAAGCAGTCCGGCTAACAGAAGAAAAGTGAAGAGTCTAAGTTTATTCATATTTTTTTATTTACGCAGATAACGGGTTTTCTATTCTTTAATTATTGCAGTAACCATTATTTTACACTATTTAACATTTCGGCAGAGGCTGCATAAAATGCTATAAAGGGCGAAATAACGAAATAATTCTATCAATAGTAAACGATTTGCAAACAGGCTGCAAAGTTGAGGTTTTTATAACTCAAATCACAAAAAGGTAAATTAGATTATCATTATAATTTCGGAGTGTTATTTGACAGCAGAAATTTTATATACCACATGCTTTTTCAACCAATGTCCGTCAGCTATTAAAGGGTGATCAAACTCTCCAGCCCTCTCCATGCCGATTCGCTGCATTACTTTTTCTGAGCGATTGTTAGGTATAGCGGTAAATGCATATATCTCTTTAAGATCAAGTTTCTCAAATCCAAAATTAAGGCATGCCAATGCAGCCTCGGTAGCAAAGCCATGCCCCCAGTTTTCCTTACTCAACCTCCAGCCGATCTCGATACAGGGTGTAAAATCTGCCTCGAATCCTGGCTCGCATATCCCGGTAAAGCCGATAAATTGATGATTATCCTTTCGCTCAACAGCCCAAAAGCCATAACCGTGCTGATCGATATAATCAGCTATCCTTTTGATCTGAGCCAACGTTTCACCCGGCGTTTTGATAGATGGAAAATACTTCATCACCTCGGGGTCAGCATTCAGACTCACATATGGTTCATGGTCTTTTTCTTCCCACTGGCGTATTGTAAGACGAGGCGTTTCAATAAATATATTTGGCATACTGAATTAGTCCTGACTATTAGTGATGGAAATAATATCACCGGGTTTTGACTCAATCTCGACTAATGTTTTACCGTTCTCTCCCTGAGTAATTTTAGGTGATGATATGCTTTGCACTTTTAATTCCTTTACGGGAATATCAGTTTTAATGATACACTTTCCTCCTTTTTCACTTCTGATTTTGACAAAGGCAGTGATTCCGTTTTTCTTTGAGGCACTTACGAGGAAAGCCCCTTCGGTACGAAGATTCTCGAAGCTGATATCCTTCCAGTTAGATGGTACCGCCGGCATAACCTCTATAAAACCAGCATAGCTTTGTATCAGCATCTCCTGCAAACCTGCCGCAAATGCGAAGTTTCCCTCAAGTGTAAACGGACGATATTGAAATTTTGAATAGCCTGATTTGGTTTGATCGCCATTTAAATGGAAGCTGTTAATCGAACAAAAAGCTTTTGCAAATATCCGCAGATCCTTTGCAGCGCCATCACCGTCTTTTGCCCTCGCCTTCATATTGGCCAACCACGAATAGGAATAACCACACCATTCATCCGGACCAATGCTATCTAAAAGGTGGATACTATTCTTTATGATGCGCTGCGATTGCGCTCCGTCCTCCCATTTTATTAATCCAAGCGGATGAATAGCCATCATATGGGAAAAATGCCTATGCGACTGGTTATAAGCCATTGTCGGCGCAAACTTCAGTTCATAATTAGGAGTTACTGCAAAATCACCAAACTCTGAAAGTATCTTTTTCCAATGTGCTGCTTCATTCTTTAAGCCCAATTCATCTGCCAGCTCTGCTGCCATTTTAAATGTCGACTTCATTAACGCCAGATCATAGTTAGTATTCTGCGGGAACCATGCGGTTAAGTCATTATCATTTATTTCAGGGCTCGAGCTGATCGGCAATTTGCGGAACCCATCATCGCCCTTAAAAGTCAGGTTTTCAAGAAAAACAGCCACGTCCTTTATCCATGGATAAGCTCTGTTTTTAAGAAAATTCCGATCCATGCTATAACGCCATTGCAGATAATAATGCTGAGCAAGCCAAGAAGATACTGTGGGCGACAAAGAATACTGGATCCAGCCACCCATTTCGGTACCATCTAATGTGGTCACTCCGGGTACCGCCAGACCATCTTTTCCGAAATACATCTTAGTGTAACGTTTATAGTTGGCTTTGTTGGCATCCAAATGGTCGAGATAAGACATGCCTTCCTGCAGATGGTTAGCACTATAACAAGGCCAATAACTTAACTGTGTATTAAGGTCATGGTGATAATCTCCTTTCCAGGGTGGTATGCGGCCATTATCTGCTGTCCATACTGCCTGAAGTGAAATTGGCGGAGCGCCTTGCCTTGATGAGGAACCAAACTTGTATTGTTCCAGGTAATATTGTTTCTCTATTAAAGTATCGGGCACACGAATGGCTGACTTGCTCCAGAAGTTACGCCACCACTGGATATGTGAAGCATAGGTGTTAGAGTAATACTTTTGCAAAGCTGTTTGAGTTACGGTCGACGCGGGAGTATTAATCTTCTTACCAGGATATTGCGAGGATATACTCCAAACACCTTCCACTACACCGGGACTAACCTTACGCCATCTTACATTAATTTCATAAGTAAACCCGCCCCAACCCTGCTGTTTGTAGGTGATACTATTACCATTACGTTTTACTGTTCCTTGCGCGTATCCCAATCTCGACAGATCATCACCGCCGACAGGATCACCCGACGTTTTCACTGCGCCCTGGTACCGCGGCATTATCAGTTGTGGTTCAAAATCTGCCTTTAGGTTCTCGAATTTGAACCAACCAACAGGCTCTGTTGCATGCACAAACGTTTTTAGTGTGATCCCATTAGCCCATTTTACTTCGCATAATGCATCATTGATGTATAAATGAACGGATTGTACCTTTCCCCAGTCTTTAATATTAAGCTCTAATGCGCCACCTGGTATACGGGTAGGCGCAGGTTCCTTGTCGTATGGTTCATCAAAATACTTTTGCACAGGGGCATAGTCTTTTGATTTCACATGATCGATCACCCACTGATACTTGAATTCTTTTCGATGCAGGCCTTTCATCGGGCGCATATCCCAAAGATCGGCCCTGTCTAAAGAAAATCTTAGATTATCTCCCTTCTGCCAAACCAATGCGCCAAGCATTCCATTTCCTAATGGTATTGCCTCATCCCACTGTTTTGCAAGCGTATCAAAATTCAGATCGTGCTTTGATGCTTGACCGAAACTCACATTAAGCTGCAAAAGGCATATTAGAATGAAGACTATTTTTTTCATAGGTGAAAGCGATGCCGGTTACATCGGTTAACAATTATAACAATAACTTTTTGTAACAAACAGATGTGCCCTACATCTCAATATCAATTATATTTATCAATTAAAAATCACCTAAAAACAAATAAAATGGATCATTCATTAGTAACTACCAGTAACGAATTGGAAGGCTATAAAATAGTAAAACACCTTGGCATGGTACGCGGTGTTACCGTGCGTAGTCGAAGTGTGTTGGGAAATATCGCCGGGGGCTTTCAGTCGCTTTTTGGCGGACAACTTTCTATTTATGTTGAGCTTTGCGAAAATGCCCGTGAAGAAGCCTACCAATTATTGATACAGCACGCACAGGTTATGGGAGCCAATGCCATCATTGCTATGCGTTATGACGCCAACGAGATTATGCAGGGCGTAACCGAAGTGCTGGCTTACGGAACCGCTGTTGTGGTTGAAAAAGTATAACAAAATTCTATAGAAGGGCCCCATACTGACCAAACATCAATAGGAGGCCCTTTGCAATAAGATAATAAGTGCTCTTTATAAACTCACAACATCATTTTCTCCTAAAAAGAGTGCTTCAGCAGTATATTTAAATGTATCTGCCTTTTTAGTGACATCTCCGTTTTTATCAATGAGTGTTAATTCACCCGAGACATTATTTTTATCAACAGTAAGTGTTATATAACCGTGGTTTTTGTCATCACCATACATAATTTTTGCGCCGGTATCAGAGTCAACAGTACCTGTTTCTGCTGTTAAATTATGCAAATGATAGTACCCTCCTAATCCGGCAACCAGGAACGGGGTTGGTTTTCCTTTTATAATCTCTTTATGTATCCTTTGATAATTATGTACATGTGCCGTTAAAACGATATTAGGGACACGTCTCGACTCATTAATGGCATGCTGTAACACATCAGCCATTTTAGGGCTTCCGGAGTGATGATCGTCAAAAGAATAAACCGGGTGGTGTAAGCTTACAATCAGCGCTTTATCTTTTGGGGCAGTATGCAGTTCATTAGTAAGCCATTGTTGCTGATCGGAGTCGACAGAACCATGTTCAGGTACATTGGTATACATTCCCACCATGGTGGCGTACGGGGTTAGCAAGGTGAAATAAACATTGGGTAACGATAAGGTAACTCGTGGTGCATCCTGGGATACAGGATCGATATGAGGCACTTTTTGCATAAAATAATCTACCCATCCATCTAATGATACCTGGTCTGAGTCAGGCAACGGGTCACCATCATGGTTACCCGGAATAGAAATAATCGGCGGAGAGTAATGATCATAAGGCTCATAAAACTGGTCATAGTATTTGCTTCTTTCGCCATTATAATAAACTACGTCCCCCAGGTGATAAAAGAAAGATGGCATAACCCCGCCCGTTGTTAGATCAGTTTTCATTTGTTTAGCTACATCTGTTTGATATTCCGGATGCTTAATGCCCCCTGTGTCACCAACTGTATGAAAAACAATTTTCCCGTCCTTTGATGCTTTTGCATTAATCCCCGGAATTACCGATTCAAGATCAATATGATAAGGTGGTTCACCAATTGGCGGTGGCAGCGGTTGAAAACGTTGGGTGCCAAATTTTGATATGGGCTGGATACCCGTAAATGCCTGCGATTTTTTGTGAGGGGGTCTTTTGCGTACCTCTCCCTGCAATAGTGAAGTTGTCATGGCTGATTTATTGAAATTAGGTTTGTCCTATCAAATTTCAATAATCAGAGGTCTGGTAAACAGAGGTAAAACACCTGTATTCGTTGAGTATTTTCACCTTTTTTTATAAGTACAATCACGGTATTTAATTATTTCATATTCAATTAATTAAACATTCACACCAACTACTATATAATCACAGCAAGGGAGACATTAATCGTGCTAATTTCTCAGGCAGTTGTTTATAATAGGGGCGTTTTTTCCAGGTATTAGGGCTTATCTTTTTAGCATGTTTGATATCCTCGAAAAAAACGTCCCTTAATTGTTTGGCAGTAGTAATATCGTAGATCATGCTATTCACCTCAAAATTCAGGTCATAGCTCCGGTGATCCATATTGGCTGTGCCGATGATTGCCATTTGGCCATCTGAGACTAAAGTTTTAGCATGAACAAATCCCTTTTGGTACATATAAATTTCAACACCCACAGCCAGTAAATCTGCATAATAAGAGCGTGCAGCAGCATTTACAAAAGCAGAGTCTGATTTGTCGGGCACCAGAATCTTGATGTTTACACCACTCATAGCCGCCACTTCTAAGGCGTCCATAACCGCCTGGCCAGGGATGAAATAGGGTGTGGTGATCAGTAATTCTTTCTCTGCCAGTCCTATTGTTTGCACCATTGAGAACATGATTGTTGGTGCATCAGAGTCAGGTCCGCTTGCGGCTATTTGTACGGTAGCTTTGCCGTGTTCAGTAGGTTTGGTGCAGAAGAAATCTCTTTCCAGTTTCAGGCGTTTACCTGCGCAAAAGTTCCAATCAGATATAAATAAATATTGTAGATAGTAAACTCCAGGACCGTTGATTTTCACGTGGGTATCCCGCCAGAATAATTGGCCGGGCTTATTTATATAACGATCGCTAACATTAATACCGCCTACAAATCCAATGCAGCCATCCACCACAATTATTTTACGGTGATTACGGTAATTCACCCGGTTGGCAAGCAAAATAAAATGGATTTTATAAAAAGGATAAGCTTCAATTCCTGCAGCTTTCATTTCGTCAACAAAGGAACGGCGAATAGAACGACTGCCAAAGTCATCGTAGATAAACCGTACAGCAACCCCTTCCTGTGCCTTTTGGATGAGTACATTTTTTATCTCTTCAGCAATCTCACCGTCTTCAAAAATGTAGTATTGAATATGGATGTGATGTTTGGCATTCTGAAGTGCCTCCAGTACTTCAGGGAATTTATTTTCGCCGTTGATGAGCAGCTTTACACGGTTACCTCCTGTCAATGGGCTCATACCATCATTTAAAAGATACAGAGCCAGCTTTCTATGCTTTTTAATAGCTTGTTCCTGGGTATCCAACGCCTTTTCTGATTCAAGTGTGATACGTTCCCTGAGATCAGCCAGTGTAGTTTTATTGCGGACTATCTTTTTACTATACAGCTTATTCTTCCGCCTGTTAGTACCAAAAGCAAAGTAGATGGCTATACCGGCCAGCGGTACAAATATGGTGACCAGCACGTAAGCCAGTGCTTTATCATTGGAAGGGGTATTATAAACAATGTGCAGACATATGCCAATGATCAGCAGGATATACCCTATGTCGATCAGCAATTCCCAGTTCATTATTTATGATGATGATACTAAAGCGTTAAATTATTTTCGCCGGGTTTCAATACATAATCCTTCCCTTTCCATACCAACCTTCCGGGTACTCCTTCAGGTAAAGTAATATTCATATGCCACTTATTGTTTTGCAGGGCATATTTTACACTCACAGTCCCTTTTGGATGAGGTATTTCACCACCGATCTGTGTGATCGTGCCAAGATGGGGTTCGATTCTAACCTTACTAAATCCCGGCGCATCGCTCTCAATCCCTAATACCGTACGATATAGTTCAATATTCGGGCTCGAACCCCAGGCATGGCAATCGGAACGTGAGGCAGCAATATCCGACATTTCGGCCCAGGTGGTCATACCCATTTTAATATTGTCGCGCCAAATGTCGAGCCAGTTGATATAATCGTTACCTAAGCCAGCTTTAATAAGTGCCTGATGCAAATAATATTTAAAGTAGATAGATGCCGGAACAAGCGTTGTATCCGACAATAACTGATGAGCCACTTTGGGGGTCTCTACAGGAGTAGTCATCCCAGTAAGAATAGCCAGCGAATTGGCATGTTGAGAGAACACATCCTTTTCCGATCTATCGGCAAACTCATTTCGTTCCGCTACCCAATATTTTGTGCGAATGGTTTGTTTTAACTGTGCAGCGCGCTGTTCATAGGTTGCAGCATATTCCTTGCTGCCTAATTTGCTTTCGAGTTCGGCGGCAAGCTGATAGGCCCATAGTAATTGCAGATCAAGAATTGATGAATTACCATTCTCTCCTATAGGCCCTACACCTGCATTCCAATTACTTTTCGGCTTTGGAGTTTTGCCGTTGGCCCAATCGGTAAATTCCCAATAAGGTGGGTTATTCAAGGAGCCGTCGGCCTGTTGATATCGATTAAAGAACGTAAGTACGTCTCTAGTGCCTTGTAGTTTATCTTTCACAAAACCGTTGTCATCCCGGTACAAGTAATAATCGTGCAGCATACCTATCCACCATAAAGAGAAAGTGGGTATTTGCTGCATTACGGCTGTAGGATAACGGCTTTGCGTTATCCCTTCTGAAAGACGGGAATGATCCAGCAATGTGATAGCATTACGAGCAAGTCTGTCATCACCACTATTATAATAGGATACTAATGCCTGTATGCGCGTATCACCTACATATTGTAACTGCTCATAATACGGGCAATCCATATAGGTTTCCCATGCGCATAAGCGGGCCGTGCGCCAGCCTATTTCCAATATTTTAGTAAGCGTATCATCTTTTGTTTCCAGCTTGGCATTGTACTTAAACGGATAACCGGTAAACATGCTGTAAAGATCATCGATTACTAAAGGCTTATCTTTAGTCTGAACGGTTAGTTGGATATATCGGAAAGTTCTCCAGTTAAGCGGAGTAAACTGCTGTTCATCGCTACCATCGCTGATCAGGCTATCTTTACGACCAACAAAGCGCTTACCTTCTATTGAATCACGGTTACCTTTAACGGTTTGGGCTTTCCAATCTTTAGCGTTTTTACCTTCGGTTTCTATTTTGTACATGCCTTCAGCATAACTTAATAAGATACCGGCATCCTTCCCTTTGCTGAAAATAATAGTTGGATAAGCATTGGTTAGATAAGTTTGGTCGAGTAATATGGTTGCTTTGGTATGAGCGGGTATGGTAACAGGCCCTTTTTCCGCCGGAAATGTTGAAGGCAGAGTAACGCCATCCGCCCTGCGCATTTTCTGTAGTCGCTGCATCACCAGGTCTCGGGCAGGTATGGGCGATGGCACCAGCATCCAGCCTTCAATAAATGTAAACTCACCTTTAGGTGTACCGTCAGATACCTTTTTTGCCGCGCTCCATTTAGAATCATCAAAATCAGCTTGCTGCCAGTTTTTAGGATGTAATTTCATGGTGATCTGCTCACCAGGGCCGGCAGCATAATAACTATAAACGAGCACTACTGGTATCGGAACATATGACGAGTCGCGGTAGCATTTCCAGGTCGAATTGGTATTAATCGAGTCCTGAGCTTGTGTATGCCCTTGTAAAATGAATCCTGTATGGAAAGTCATCTGCGCGGTTGGCCGGATAAGACCCTCATTAAAAGCAATCGCGCTAATCACGTTTTTTCCTTCTTTCAGGTATGGTGCCAGGTCTACCGTTTCATAATTCCAGTAATAGAAATCGCCGCGTGCAGGGCCTATAGATACCAATGTACCATTGACATATAATTTGTACCTATTATCTGCTGACACATGTACCAGATAGCTTGATGGCTTGGTTGTTAAACTGATCGTTTTCCTGAACAGGCAAATCTCATAATCAACACCTGTGCCACCGGGAACAGTTATCCACTGCGCATTCCAGCGACTGGGTTTATTCGTTTGATCGGGCGTTTGGGCATAAGTCCAGGAAGAAATAGATACAAAAAATAAAAAGAGTAATAAAAGGCGGTTCTTCATTATAGGTTTATTTAGATGAAAAGAAGACGCCTAAATTTAAAGAAGAGAATTGATTTTTAAAATAAAGCCGTCGGCAAACCATCCAGGCTGATGCGGTTTTTTTCGGCTTTGTAGGCTTCAAGACCATCAGCGCCTTTGTTCAATGCCCATTTGTCAGCATGATCGCGTTCACCAAGATATTCATATAAAGGCACGCTGAAACCGCATGAAGTTTGTACTTTATCGATCTCAGCAATGATGATTTGCCGTGTAACAACTCGTAGATGAAAATGCTGTGCCAGGTTCTCCCATTCGTCATTACCGGGCAAAATGGTACGACCATGCCCATATAGTCTCAAAATATTGGGAGGTCCTTCAAAAGCGCAGAACATAAAAGTAATGCGGCCATTCTCCAACAGGTGAGCCGATGTTTCATTGCCGCTCCCAATAATATCCATATAGGCAACCTGGTAGTCTGATAATACTCTGAAACAATCGCTGCCTTTGGGCGACAGATTAACGTGACCATCCTGGCTAAGCGGGGCGCTAGCTACAAAAAACATTTTTTGTTTAGCTATAAACTCCTTGTGCTGATCGAGAATGCTTTCATAAAATTTTGCCATAACAATTATTTAAAGTACGACAGCGGGATCTCCTTCCACATGCCATGCGAAAGATTCCCGGTCAGGAGCTCATAAATAAGGTACAAAGGCCAGAAAATATAAGCAAGGATCAGCAAAATAATATTATGGTTGTAATACCAGTTTACCATTAAAGCGTATATACCTAACAGCAGGTAGGCAATACTTGAGTCTCTTTTATTCATAACAGGAGTTTTGGCTATACAATAATAACAATTTTGACGCGCAAATGTTACTTATAAGCCTTTGGGAAGAGTAACAAAATATACAGGTGATTTACAGCAATATATTTGCCTTTACATTAAGCCAATTTCCTAGAAATAAAAAAACATTTGTTGAAAACAGCGTGAAAGTGGATAACTAAAATCACGCTAATAATAAAAAATACGTTTATTGGTAAACAATTCTACTTAAATAAGGTTAACATAAAAAAATTAAAACAACTTATCATGGCAACAACAGGGAGCGGAATAACCGCGTATTCAGTAAAAACCAAGACTAAAAATGTTCCGATGATCGATCCGGTTATTGATGTTAAATCAGGCAGATACATTGCAAGCGGTAAAGATAGCGCAGGCAATAAAATGTCAGCTATCATGAGTAAAGCTACTGCTGAAGGACACATTAAGAATGGAAATGCTAAAAAAGGCACCGGCTGGTGATTAATCCCGCCATACCGCTGGCATCTGTGATGCTTTGGTAAAAATAAATAGGCCCTGCAACCAGGACGGATGCAGGGCTTATTTGTGTGTGGTCTTTTCTTAATTTCCTACTACAACTGTTGCATTTGGCATCATCGAGTGAATAGTGCAATGATAAGTATAAGTTCCTGCTGTTGCAAAAGTCTTGGTATAGGTTTTATCTGTAGCCAGGCTACCACTATCAAAACTTCCATTCAGGTCGGTAGCTGTGTGCGGGGTAGTGTCCTTGTTTGTCCACGTAACCGTACCGCCAACCTTAACATGAACCACTGCAGGCGAAAATGCAAAATTCACTATGCTTACAGAGGCTGCCGCTACCGGCGTATTTCCTGAAGATGTAGGGTTTGTCGAGTTGTTTGAACTCTTACCGCAGCTAGTCAGCACAAATAACCCGCATGCTATTAGTAAGGCTAACGAAATGATTCTGGTTTTCATAAAAATGTGTTTTCTGTATTAGTGTATACAGTCATCACGCATTGATACGAAAAAAGGTTGCTTTGGGGTTAAGAAATTCAAGGATTTTTAAGACTTACGAAGTTTTAAAACTTCGTAAGTCTCATTAGCCACTTATTTTACAAGGTTATCTACCCTGTCGTAATACTCATTTTGAAGTTTTAATGTGGTTTGATCAGCTTTTACTTCCTTTAAAGCTTTTATAAATGAAGCAATTTCATGATCGGTAATAAACTTGCCAAATTCACTGGTTGCCTTATCCCCTTCACCGGCATAGTGGTTTGGATATGATGCATACCACCAAATAGGAGTATAAAGATTTGGCAAATTCAATCGTTTCTGGTCTGCTCCGGATTGCGATGCAGCCCTATCCATACGCATTAAATCAGGGCGATAATAAAGTAATACTGATGTCTCACTTTCGCCGGCATGCTGATCGGTTTTCATATCAGATTTATGCATCTGGCGGTATTGCTTTGCATAATCCTGGTCATCCCGGTCAGGTGTATAGAAATAGATCACATAATTATGCCTTTTGTTCAGGAACGATTGCATAAAAAAGCGGATAAATTCAGGGTTACCGCCGTGACCGTTCAATATCACGATCTTTTTAAATCCATTGCGGGCAATTTCGTCACAGGTTGCTTCCAGCAGCTCGTAAATTACGTGGCTTGGCAGGGCAAAAGTTCCGAACTGCTGTTTAGCCTCGTTGATCTGCCCGTAAAAATAATCAGGGAATACTACGGCATATTCCTGTTTGGTTGCCCTTGCAGCCCATTCGCGAACATGGATCAGGTCGGTACCGATCGGCGAATGCGGCCCGTGTTTCTCCAATATGCCAAAGGGCAGAATACATGTTTGTGATGATTTGTCTAAAGCGGCCGGGAAATCGGTTGCAGTCAGTTCATCCCATCGGGCGGGAATATCCTGCGCAGATGCGTAGCCGCAAACAAAAAGCAGGATAAAAAATAAAATAGTTCTCATTTTAAAGGTAATTGGTTAATGCAATGAAGATAATAAATCGGGTAGTGATTCTATTGCAAATAACCAAATTATTACATACGCCAATCCTTGTATGGGTGTACCGATAAACTGGCATTAGTATAGCGCCCGTCATGGGTAACTTCGGTGGTCACCCAATCAGGTTTTTCAAATTCTTCATCTTCGCTTTTCAGTTCAATTTCTGCGACAATTAATCCGTCATTATCGCCCGAAAAAACATCTACCTCCCAGTTTTTCCCTTTGAACGGAATTACATAGCGCATTTTCTCGGTACCGTTTGTGGTGAAAGCATCCAGAATTTCCAAACCATCCTCCAATGGTATTTCATATTCATATTCTTTTCTGCTAATCCCGGAAACCTTGCTTTTTAAATTCAAATGCGCCTTTTTATCCGACACCCTTATCCGTATAGTTTGCTTTTCATCACGCAGCATATAGCCCTGCCTGTAGGGTATACCAACAGGCTTTTCTACCTTATCCCATTTGGCATGATCAACCAAAAATTTGCGTTCTATCTCAACTTCCATTGTTTAATGCACGCTTAATTGTTGTGTTACGATTGCTTTTCGTTCAAAATCATGCGCCAGGGCGGTGATCGATCTTTTTAACCTAGTATTCTGGCTTTTGATTTTGGTGATGATGGGTTTTGAATTAAATCCTGCGGATGAAAATAATTCCAACGCCAGCACATTATCGTGCCAATCGCCTATCAGCGTTTGCAGTTTATCAAGGTAATCGTTGCTGATCTGTAATTTGCCATCCAATGCATTTTGAGCTATCTTCCGGTTATACATCAATGTTTTTATTTGCTTGCGGGCAGCGTGCAATTCGTCATTAAATTGAAGGTTTTCAAGGAAGGAACCAATATTGTATAGCCTGGCTTTATAAAACTCTACTATATCTTTATTACCTACATGTTGTAAATCGCCGCCAATATCATCATGTGCTGACTTTATTGTCTTCAGATATTGCTTCCCAAGCTCTTTCACCTCATTTGTACCTTTTTCTATTTCATACAAATGATTCATAAAAAAATCTTCATTCTTAAAATGGAAACGTTGACCGTATTGCAGGTGGATAAAGGCTTCCCGTATCTCTCCGCAACGCTTAAATATTTTCCGTACGGGTTTAAAATCCTTTTGAAGCGGATGTTTTGCTGAATTCGTATCCAAAAGTTCGAGCATTGCCCGCAGTTTTTTTACCTGGACGCGAAACTGATGCAACTCCTCCTGCTGGCCGGTTTCTATAAAATTCTTAAGGTGGATGGTCATTTCATCCCACTGATCATTGAAATATATTTTCTCTTTTTTCTTCTTCATTTGATCGAAATGCACAACGTAACATCTCTACTACATCTACACTTTATATTTATAGTATACGTTACATTTAGCGTACTGTTTTCAGTATTTTATTGTAAAAAAATGTTAAACCCGGGTCTTAATTCATGGCCTCTTGCCTGAAATAACTATATTTAGCCGGCATCTTTGATATACCAAATTTGATGAATTTAAGAAAATTTTTACTTGTTCTGCTAACTTCTCTTACTATCACGCATTTTTCGGCCTATGCTCAGCGCGATAGTATTCCACTAACTACCATCATTGCTAAAACTCAAAAGCTAACCAACGATCACCCTACAGAAAAGGTTTATATTCATTTTGACAAACCTTACTATGCAGTAAACGACACCATCTGGTTCAAAGCTTATGTTACCATTGATTTGCATCAGCTTACTTCGTTAAGCAAGATATTATATATTGATTTTATCAATGAGGGCCAACTGACAAAGGAATTAAAATTGCAGATGGTAAACGGAACTGCAATTGGCAGCCTTATACTGACACCTGATTTTGCCAAGCGGGGAAATTTCCATGTGAGGGCTTATACCCAGTGGATGCGCAATGCTGATCAGGCTTATTTCTTCAATAAAACTATAACTGTCGGCAGTAATACAAGCGGACTTGTGTTGCCTCATATTACTTATAAAAACGCTATATCAGAAAAGTCAGGTAAAATAAGTGCACAAATAGTCTACAAAGATGAGAATGGCGCACCTTATGCCGGTAAGAAAGTAAGCTGGAAGGCGGTAAATGATGATCGTACAATAAGCAAAGGAAAAGGAGAAACTGATCAGAATGGCGTGGTGAATATTAGCTTTATAAGTGACAAGCCTGAAGAGCTAAGCACAAGCACCATTAGCGCCGACCTGGAAACCGAAGAAAAAAAGACGGTAACCAAAGTTTTTCCAATTCAATTATCGCAACCTGCTATTGATGCGCAGTTTTTCCCTGAAGGCGGTTACCTTATTACCGGCATTCGGTCGAGAGTAGCGTTTAAAGCTATAAAACCCAATGGCCTGGGTATTGATTCGAAAGGAACTGTCGTTGATAACAACGGCACCGTTGTGGCAAATTTCGAGTCACAGCACCTCGGCATGGGAGTGTTTGTCCTAACTCCTGAGAATGGTAAAACCTACAAAGCCAATTTCACTTTTGCTGATGGCTCGCAAAGTAGCTTTGATTTACCTAATGTGAGGACTGAAGGCATTAATTTATCTGTAAATAACAACCAAAAGGATAGTTTAAGCATAAAGATCACTACAAACGATGGCTACTTTCAGAAGAACCAAAACAAAACCTTTTATGTGATGGCGCAAAGCAACGGTATTGTGTGCTACGCAGCCCAAACAGTTTTGAAGAATACTACTTATACTGCAGCTATTCCAAAAAGTAAATTTCCGACGGGTATCCTGCAGGTCACTGTTTTCTCATCAAAGGGAACGCCATTGAGCGAGCGTTTGGTTTTTATCCAGAACAATGATCAGATGAATGTGACGATGAAAACTGATCAGTCAACCTATTCGCGCCGGCAAAAAATGCGACTGTTGGTTGCTGCTAAAAGCAAAGGGTTACCGGCTGAAGGCAATTTTTCAGTAGCTGTAGTTAATGAATCCGTAGTGCCCTATGATGACGACGAGGCTCCGAATATCTTAAGTTATCTCCTGTTGACATCAGATCTGCGGGGTTATATAGAAAAACCGGGGTATTATTTTAATCATAACGATGAAAAAAGTATAACCGATCTTGATGTATTAATGTTAACACAGGGTTATCGCCGTTTCTCTTACAGGAATATCCTGGCTGACAAAATTCCACCTTTGGCTTTTTTACCGGAGCAAGGTATAGCTATATCAGGAATACTTAGAAACAATACGGGCTTACCTATAGCTAAAGGGAACATCCGGTTGTTTATACCGGATAAGGCTTATTCTACAACTACTACTACTGACGCAAACGGTGTATTTAAATTTCCGAATGTGCTGGTTTCGGATAGTTCAAAAATAAAGATCAGCGCACGGGATAATGCAAACAGCAATAACCTGATGCTTTCAATTAATCCATTGGTTGGACCGCCATCATCGTTATATATTAATCCTACCGGGGAAGTTGCCAATATCGATAGCGCGCTGCGGCCCTATTTACAGAATACTAAAAGGCAATTTAACATGCCACACACACTGGAAGGTGTAGTGATAAAAGCCAAACCGAATATTAAAAAACCGGATCATACCGATTATGGCACGCTGAGCGGATTGAGTATGATTGCTGATCATACAATACCTGGCGAACGCTTTAAAGATTGCAATTCCTTTGCTGACTGTCTTGTGGGCGCCGGATTGGGTTTGACCTATGACAATAACAACTTTTATATCACCAGGGACTACACCTCAGGCAAAAGAATACCAGTTGCTTACTATGTCAATGGTATGTCTGTGGATTATAATTATTTATATAATGTTGATACTAAAATGGTTGAAACGGTGGAAATCTTCAACAATGACGGGTTTAGCAGCATCAACCGAACCACAGGAACAAATGGCGTAGTATCAATTATTACCAAAAAACCACCTAAAGGCGAAAAGATATCAAAAGAAGAATTACTTAATATGTTGCCCAAAAACTATGAAGTGGAATTTATACCGGGCGGCTATAGTACAGCACGTACTTTCTATTCTCCAAAGTATGAAAATGCATCAGGCAATAGGTCAGAGTCAGATTTTCGCAGTACCATATATTGGAACCCTCTTATATTAACAGACAAAACCGGCAATGCTTCATTTGAGTTCTTCAATTCAGATGGCACAGGTACTTACAAGGCTGTGATTGAGGGTATAGATAAGGATGGCAATATCGGTCGTTATGTGTATCGTTATAAGGTTCAATAGTTTAAATATTTTTCTTAGATTTATTTAAACGTAGATTAAACCTTTAAACAATGAATCCTTCTTTTATCAACTGGCTGGCAGTGATAGTTGCCGGCCTCTCCGCTTTTGCAGTCGGCGGAATCTGGTATTCGCGCCCACTTTTCGGTAATGCCTGGATGGCAGACAGTCACCTAACCGAGGAACAAATAAAACAAGGCAAAAAAGGCAAAATATTTGGCTTTACTGCTCTTTTTTCATTGGTGATGGCTGCTAATCTGGCAGCTTTCCTTGCTACACCTACAACTACTGCGTCATGGGGCGCTACAGCAGGCTTTCTTGCTGGTGTATGGACTTTTTGTGCCATTGCAATCCATAGCTTATTCGAACTTAAAAGCTGGCGGCATATCTTTATAAATGGCGGCTATAGCGTGGTTTCATTAACGCTAATGGGGCTTATTATCGGAGCCTGGAGATAAAACAAAATTGTATGTAATTGATATTTATGAAGCTGAATAGCTGGGTAGCTGTTCAGCTTTTTTATTTTCTTCTCTTTAACAGCTAAGCTCCGATCATATATTAAAATATCTTTTTAATATTGTTGATATATAGCTTAAACTTATTGAATCAGCAACCGTCATACTTATAAATTTCTAAATTATATTTTAACAAACGCAATCATGAAAAAGATTTTATACATCGTATTACCGGCTGCCATATCACTTGCAGGGTGTTCGGCAATGGTGCAAACCACTGCCTACTCGCCCCAGCCGCAGCCGGTATACACCGACAATTTTGATAATACCAACTATCAAACCGACCAGGTATTTTATGATGAGCTTGCTCCTTACGGTACCTGGGTAAATTACCCTGATTATGGCTATGTATGGGTTCCTGATGCAGGCCCAGATTTCAGGCCGTACGCTACCAATGGTTACTGGGTATACAGCGATTACGGCTGGACCTGGGTATCAAACTATATATGGGGCTGGGCGCCATTCCACTACGGTCGCTGGTTTTATGACGACTACTATGGCTGGGCATGGTTACCGGGCCAGGAATGGGCGCCCGCATGGGTTACCTGGGGTAGCTATAATGATAATTTCTGCTGGGCCCCTATTGCACCGCATGTCAATATGAACGTGGTAGCAAGCGGCCAGTGGATGCCTGATGCAAATAGCTGGAATGTAGTTTCGGGAAGGCACATGACCCAGGTAAACGTGAATAATTATATCCAGCATAATACCACCATCGTCAACAATATTACCATTGTTAATAATGTAAATACTTACAATGCCGATAATGACCGCGGGGTCAATAGTCATGGAGGCTATAGATATAACCGTGGACCGCAAGTAGGCGTGGTTCAAAATGTGGCACATACCAGTATACAACCGGTAAGAGTAATCAATAATTCAAGGCCGGGTGCACAGGTTTTGTCGAACAATCAGCTTTCGGTTTATCGTCCGGCTATTCAACAAATGCCTGCGCAGGGAAATAATAACAGACCTGCCCCAAGACAGGTGCAAGCTTACAGGTCAGGAAATAATCCGAACAGGTCTAATCAAAACCAGCCCTTTAACAGGCCAAACAGGGATCAAAATCCTCAGCAAGGTCAGAATCAACAACCGAATAATCCACAACCGGATCAAAGGTTTAATAGAAGTAATGGCAACCAGAACCCTCAGCCAAACCAGCAACCTGGCAATCCGCAGCAGGATCAAAGGTTTAACAGAGGTAATGGAAACCAGAACCCACAGCAAAACCAGCAACCTGGCAACCCTCAACAAGATCAAAGGTTTAACAGAGGTAATGGAAATCAGAATCCTCAGCCAAATCAGCAACCTGGCAACCCTCAACAGGATCAACGGTTTAACAGAGGTAACGGTAATCAGAGCCCACAACCAAACCAACAACCGAGCAATCCTCAACAGGATCAAAGGTTTAACAGAGGAAATGGTAATCAGAACCCTCAACCAGGCCAGCAGCCTGGCAATCCTCAGCAGGATCCAAGGTTTAACAGAGGTAATGGTAATCAGAATCCTCAGCTAAACCAGCAACCTGGCATTCAGCAGCAGGATCCAAAGTTTAACAGAGGAAATAGTAACCAGAACCCACAACCCGGTCAGCAGCCTGGCAATCCACGACCGCAGCAAAATCGTTCGCAGTTTAACAGGCCTGAGAGCCAGAACCCTAATCCAAGACCGAACTCTCAGCCTAATGGACCACAACCTGGGCAGAATTTGAACCAGCGGCCGGCGAATCAAAATGCGATACCCGGTTTCAACCCGAATGCACCAAGGAATCGCCAGCAACAGCCTCCCAAGCCTGATACCAGCAAAAGAAGGCCTGTATTAAAAAGCTAAAAGCAAAGAAACCCGGTTGATTAACCAGGTTTCTTTGCTTTAATTGTTTATGTAATCTTTTTATGCCATATCAACTAATGAATCAGCTATGACAAATTTCCGCCTGCTTCTCCGAACATTTGTGTAGACGAGGTGTTAAAAATTTTATAAAACCATTTAATTATGTCAGATACAGCAACATTCAGCAAGGAATTTACCATCGGAGGCGATCTAACAGTTAATCGCCTGGGTTACGGAGCAATGCGGATCACCGGAAAAGGTATCTGGGGGCCGCCTAAAGATCATAATGAATCTATAAGGGTTTTAAAAAGAGCGGTTGAGCTCGGCGTTAATTTTATTGACACGGCCGATAGTTATGGCCCATATGTTTCGGAAGAATTGATAGCAGAGGCCCTATACCCTTATCCAACGGGCCTGGTTATAGCAACCAAAGGTGGTTTAACGCGTACCGGACCAGATCAATGGCCGGTAAATGCGCATCCGGATCATCTGAAAGAAGCGTTGGAAGGCAGTTTGAAACGCCTAAAGGTTGATCGGATCGATCTTTATCAATTACACCGTATCGACCCAAAAGTACCTGCCGAAGAAAGCTTTGAGTTTTTGAAAAAAGTACAGGAGGAAGGCAAAGTAAAACACATAGGCTTATCCGAAGTAAGTGTAAACGATATCAAAAAAGCGCAGCAATACTTTGAAGTGGTATCGGTACAAAACATGTACAGCGTTGATAACCGTAAATGGGAACCGGTATTGGAATACTGCCAGGCTAATAATATTGCATTTATTCCATGGTTTCCACTAAATGCAGGCAATGTGGAGGCGTCTGATAAAATTAACCAGATTGCGGAAAAACGTAATGCAACGGTTCACCAGGTGGCACTGAGCTGGTTATTACATCATTCGGATAATATATTATTAATACCCGGCACATCAAGCGTTGAGCACCTGGAAGAAAATATGAAATCGGCAGAGTTGGAACTATCCAGCGGTGATACTTATGTGCTTGATAGCATATCACCTCAATAATGGTAATAAAAAATTGATAATTCCTTTCATCAGGTTTAACAATAATTGCAACTTAAAATCAATCAGTTACGTAAAATGAGTTGTGAATAGTTTAGTTAAGTTTAGGTGTTAGGTTAATGTAAATTATGCCCTCGCTATAAGCGGGGGTTTTTTGCTTAGTATCTGCCTAACTATCTCGAGGATAAATATTTATCAAAAAAAAATTTGAACATATTAAACCTTTTTGTCATCGCCAAGTCATACACAGAAACAAAACAAAACTGAAATAATTTTTACAACCCCAAAAAACAACCCCCTTACGTTATGAAAAGTATTAAATTATCCCTAATTGTGCTATTAATGCTCGGTGCTTTTTCGTGTAAAAAGGATAACAGCACATCATCCGGCAACAGTGTGACAACAGACCAGGCGGCTGATATTGCAGCAGGTTCATTAGCTGAAAACTCTAATGGCTTTACTACTGTAACCGATGATATTGCGGTAAATGCACAAGGTATCAATTCAACAGGCAGTAATCTGACCGTAAATTCTACCCAGGCAACAGCATCTGTTCACCAGGAATGTGGTACCACCTTAACCGATAGTGTAACCCGTAATATTACTGTTGACTCGGTTACTGTTAATTATTTCTTTAAGTATGCTCACACTTTAAATTGTAATTCAAGTAATGTACCTGATAATGTGATCGATACCCTGAATTACAAAGGGAGCTTCGACGGCCCAAGATTAAGTTCATCAAACTCAGGCAACGCAAAGGTGACTATTGCCGGTTTATCACCAAGCGCAACCGACTTTGTAGTTAATGGTCAGTATACCCGCGATGGTTCATTCCAATCTAAAGTAGGTAATAAAGCTTCCGGTAACAGCCATGTAAGCATTGTAGGTACAAACATTACTTTGTCAAAACCTGGCCGTAAAATATTAAGCGGTACTGCTACCATTACTATCACCGGAACAGGCCCGAAAGGAAATTCATTTAGCTTTAGCGGTACTATTACATTTAATGGCGATGGTACAGCAACTTTAGCATGGTCTGGTGGTGCTTCATATACCATTAATTTAACAACCGGCTGGAGAGTCCGCCGTTAAGAATCCCCTTATTAAATATTTATTTTAAGCCGGTAGTATTTACTACCGGCTTTTCTTTTATACATCGGCCACTTTAAAGGGCTTTATATCTACCGTTTCCCAAACTTTTTGGGTGATATAAGGTTCACTTTTCTTCCATGCCTCCAGTTCTTCGTCAGTTTCGAATTGTAATATCATTACTGAGCCGATCATCTTGCCATCATCGTTCAGCATAGCTCCGCCTATAATAAAATTGCCTGTTTCTTTTAATTCCTTTGCACCAACAAGGTGATGCGGACGTGTGTTCATGCGATTTTGCAAAGCATCCTCATGTGTATAATCATAAGCTGTTACCAGGTACTGCTTCATTTTAGTTTGATTTATTTTAATAATTTCACTGCCAAATTTAAGACTCTTATTAACCTCGAAATAGCTTTTTAGTCAAAATAAAAAATAACTGTATAATTTACATATATTTGTTCTGCCAATAACTGCACCTGAAAGATGAAGAATAATCTTTACCCCGAATTTCAAAATACATTTAATAAAGAAGCAGAAAAAATATATTTCTCTCCCGGTCGCGTCAACCTGATCGGCGAACATATTGATTACAACGGTGGCTTAGTTATGCCCTGCGCTATTACCTTTGGTACTTATGTAGCAGTAGCCCCTAATAATGATAATGTATTCAGGTTTAGAAGTTTGAATTTTGATGATAAATTAGATATTCCGCTCCAGAAAGGCTATAAAAAAACAGGCGAAACCTGGTTTAACTATCCGCTGGGTATCATCGATTATTTTTTAAATGATGGTCACCAATTGCAGGGATTGGATATGTTGTATTATGGTGATATTCCTATCAGTTCTGGTTTATCATCATCAGCGTCTATCGAGGTGGTAACAGCTTTTATGCTGAACGATTTATTCAACTCCGGATATACTAAGCTTCAGTTGGTACAGTTGGGCAAACAGGTAGAAAACGTATTTATCGGCGTAAACTGCGGCATTATGGATCAATTTGCCGTTGCCTTTGGTGAGAAAGACAAAGCGTTAATGCTGAACTGTGATACGCTGGAATACCAAGCGGTAAATACCAATTTGGGTGAATATGTATTAGCGATCATCAACACAAACAAGCCCCGCAAACTGGCTGAATCAAAATACAACGAACGTGTACAGGAATGCCAGACAGCGCTAAAAGCTTTGCAACAGGAATTAAATATACAGCATTTATGTGATATCGATAGCGATACTTTTGAGAAGCATCAACACCTGATCACAGATAGCATCGTTTTAAAACGCGCAAAACACGTTATTGAAGAAAATGACCGTGTAAAATTGGCCGCCAAAGCATTAGCTGCCGGCGACTTACAATTGTTTGGCCAATTAATGTATGCTTCTCACGATTCTTTAAAGAACCAATACGAAGTAAGTGGTAAAGAATTGGATGCAGTTGTGGAATACAGTCAAACTAATCCTAATGTAGCAGGTGCACGCATGACAGGCGCCGGTTTTGGCGGGTGTGCTATTGCATTGGTAAAAGAAAGTGCTTTCGATACTTACAGCAAAGAGGTATCTGAATACTATACCAAGAAAATTGGTTATGCACCTTCAGTTTATAGCTCATTGATTGGAGATGGTGTGGGATTATTGAAAGAAATTCTAAACACTAATATCTAAATCCTAATATTTAGAAGATCATTAACTTTGCGCCAACTAATCTCTAATCTCTGATCAACTAAACTCTCCACTTGCGTAAATTAAAATTAGAAGAATTAAACCGTGCCTCCGTTGAGGAATTCAAATCACAGCAAAAACTGCCTATTGCGGTGGTGCTGGATAATGTGCGCAGCATGCATAATGTGGGCTCCATATTCCGCACTTGCGATGGCTTTGCAGTGGAACAAGTTTGCCTTTGTGGCATAACCGGACAGCCACCACACCGCGAAATAGAGAAAACTGCCCTGGGTGCTACGCAATCGGTTAACTGGAGTTACTACGCTGAACCTTTGCAAGCTGTAGAACAATTGCGAAAAGAAGGTTATAAAATAATAGCTATAGAGCAAGCCGAGAAAAGCATAATGCTTAATCAATTTGAGGCAGTTGAAAACGAAAAATATGCTCTGATATTCGGCAATGAGGTAAATGGCGTAAGCGACGAGGTGATGAAAGTGATAGATGCATGTATCGAGATTCCCCAGTTTGGCACTAAGCATTCTTTTAATATAGTTGTATCTGCAGGTATAGTTTTATGGGACTTTTTTACCAAGTTGGTTGATAACTGATCTTTCTCCTATCCTATCCTTTTTTTAAAAAAATAGCAATTTTCAATAACTGGTTTTCGCTCTGTTAAGTAATATTTGTGGCAGTAATAAATCTATTATTAAATTAGATTCTATTTTTATCACCATGACCAACGAAGTCACCATTAGCCCGCTCGCAAAGAAATTACAGGTAAAACCTAGCAAGCACTGGTTGCTTTTTAATGCTCCAGCTAATTATTTAACCTTGCTTGAACTATTGCCTGAAGGAGTGACGGTTTCATATGAAGCTAAAGGCACTTTTGATGGTGTGCAGTTATTCGTGAAGAACAGCTCAGAGCTTATCGAAAGTTTGAAAATAGTGGTACCTACACTAAAGCCTGACACTATATTCTGGGTCATCTACCCAAAGAAAAATTCAGGCATTGAAACTGATCTGGCTATGATGGGCAGTTGGACCGCGCCTTCTGATCACGGCCTGGAGCCTGTAGCATCTGCTGCGGTTGACGAAACATGGACAGCATTACGTTTCCGGCCTGTCGGCCAAGTAAAAGCATCCAATGTTGGCGCTGATGAGATCAAGCAAAATGAGTACGGGAAATGGATCGATGTAGATAAAAAAGTCATTATCCTTCGCGAAGATATTAAACAAATACTCGAGCAAAATCCGCAGGGATTAGCCAATTATGAGAAACTTTCCTGGTCTAACCGCAAAGAATATGTGCTTTGGATATTGACGGCTAAACAGGAAAAGACCAGGGAGGAAAGGCTGACTAAAATGGTCGAGAAATTAGAGGCTGGAAAGAAGAATCCGTCTGAGAAATAACAAAAAAGCCGGCAAGCATACTTGCTTGCACGGCCTAACTTGGGTTTATTAACTGATTGTATTAGAAATGCACTTTTATAACTAATTCACTAATCTTCAATCACTAATCCATTATCCTCAAAACACTTGTTCAAACTGGTTTACGGCATCTTTGCTTTCCAGTATGGAGTGTCCCATCAAAAATTCGTCAACTTTGCGGGCGCATTCGCGGCCTTCAGAGATGGCCCAAACCACCAATGATTGTCCGCGGCGCATATCGCCTGCTGTAAATACTTTGCCTACATTTGTACGATAATTGCCTTCTTTAGCTTTTACATTTTTACGCTCATCCAGGTGAACGTTAAGGCTATTGATCATTCCTTCATGTTGCGGATGCACAAAGCCCATCGCCAGGAATACGCGCTGGCATTCTATCTCGCGCTCAGAACCTTCTACCTCAACAAACTTGATCGGCCTTCCCATGATATCGGTTTCCCAGGTTACGTCGGTTACTTTTAGAGCTCTCAGATTGCCATCGGCATCACCTAAAAACTCTTTTGTATTGATACCCCAGTATCTTTGGCAACCTTCCTCGTGGCTTGAAGTTGTTTTCAACACCATTGGATATGAAGGCCACGGCATGCTGTGGGTACGGTCAACAGGTGGCTTCATCATCACCTCAAATTGATGGATAGATTTTGCCCCCTGACGATTTGAGGTACCTACACAGTCAGAACCGGTATCGCCACCACCTATCACCACCACATCTTTACCTGTTGCCAATATATCGTCGGCATCAAAGCCGATATCACTTACACGTTTGTTTTGCTGTTTCAGGAAATCCATTGCAAAATGGATACCTTTAAGCTCACGGCCCGGAATTGGCAAATTACGGGGGATAGTTGATCCGCCAGCCAATACCACCGCGTCATTACCACGTACCAGTTCATCAGCAGCTATATCTTTACCAACTTCAACGTTACATTTGAAAACAACACCATCTTCTTCCATAACTTGGACACGACGTTCAACTACCCATTTTTCCAATTTGAAATCAGGTATACCATAACGCAGCAAGCCTCCCGGTTTGTCATCGCGCTCATAAACCGTTACGGCATGACCGGCTTTAGCCAATTGCGCAGCTGCAGCCAAACCCGCAGGTCCAGAACCCACTACGGCAACCCTCTTACCTGTTTTAACAAGTGGTGCAGTATGCTTCACAAGGTTCTTTTCGTAAGCGATCTCTATGATATGTTTTTCTATCTCCTCGATAGCTACGGGCGGTTTATTGATACCCAACACACATGCTGACTCGCATGGTGCAGGGCAAATCCTTCCTGTAAACTCAGGAAAATTATTTGTCGATGATAATATCTGGTAAGCTTCTTCCCAGTTTTTACGATACACTGCATCATTAAATTCAGGAATAATATTGCCCAGCGGACAGCCTGAATGGCAGAATGGAATACCGCAATTCATACAGCGTGCAGATTGCTCATTCAGCTTTTGCTCCGAATACAGTCCCTCGAACTCTTTGTAGTTCTTTACACGCTCAGCCGGTGATACTTTATCGGGAAGTTCCCTGCTATACTCTTTAAATCCTGTTGCTTTTCCCATAAAATATTAGCTGATAGTTTGATATTCTGCTTTTAATAAAACCGCTTTATAGTCTTTCGGAAACACCTTCACAAATTTGGTTGAAGCTTCGTTCCAGTTTTTCAACAGGTTTTGCGCCACTTTACTTCCGGTCAGGCTTACGTGTTTCTTTAATAAGATTGTGATCTGCTCTGAATCTTTTTCAGTCAGCGGATCAAGGTCGACCATCTCCCTGTTGCAGTTGTCGGCAAACGTATTTTCAGGATCATAAACCCATGCTATACCGCCGCTCATACCTGCAGCAAAATTGCGTCCGGTGCTACCCAATATCAGGGCACGTCCGCCGGTCATGTACTCACAACCGTGATCGCCTATGCCTTCAACAACTGCTGTTGCCCCCGAATTACGTACAGCAAAACGCTCACCAGCCATACCCCGGATGAACACCTCTCCCGATGTTGCACCGTATAGAGCCACGTTGCCGATGATGATATTTTCTTCAGGTGTAAACTTCGCATCAGCAGAAGGATAAATCGCTAGTTGTGCTCCTGAAAGACCTTTACCTACATAGTCATTTGCTTCGCCTTCCAGTTCAAAAGAGATACCTTTTGTGTTGAATGCACCAAAGCTTTGTCCGGCAGAGCCTTTAAATTTATAGTTGATGGTATTATCCGGCAATCCGGCTGAACCATATTTTTTTGAAATCTCATTGGATAACATTGTCCCGATGGTACGATCTGTATTTTTTACATCGAATGATGCAAATACCGGGGTTTTATCTTCTAAGGCTGCTTTAGCGCTCTCTAATAACTGCCAGTCAAGTATAGTATCGATACCGTGATCTTGCTTCTCGCTGTTATACAGCGTCATACCTTTCGGATTGTTAACCGGGTGCAGTATACCAGACAGATCGATATGATTTACTTTCCAGTTTTTCAGTCCGTCTTTCACTTTCAGGAATTGTACACGGCCAACCATTTCGTTAATGGTTCGGAAACCCAGCTCAGCCATGATCTCACGAAGTTCCTCAGCCATAAAGCGGAACAGGTTTACTACGTGTTCAGGCTTACCGGTAAATAACTTCCTTAATTCCGGATCTTGTGTAGCCACACCTACAGGGCAGGTATTCAGATGGCATTTACGCATCATGATACATCCACCTGCAACAAGGGCTGCAGTAGCTACGCCCCACTCTTCGGCACCCATTAGGGCTGCAATAGCCAAATCGCGACCAGTTTTTAGCTGACCGTCTGTTTGCAACACCACACGACTGCGCAGTTTGTTGCGAACCAGTGTTTGATGAGCTTCGGCCAAACCAAGTTCCCAAGGCAAGCCAGCATGTTTTATAGAGCTGATTGGGGATGCACCTGTACCACCGTCGTATCCTGCGATCAGGATCACGTCGGCGTGCGCTTTTGCAACACCCGCAGCAATTGTGCCTACGCCTGCTTTTGATACCAATTTCACATTGATACGTGCCGCGCGGTTGGCATTTTTTAAATCGAATATTAATTGAGCCAAATCCTCGATAGAGTAAATATCGTGGTGCGGCGGCGGAGAGATCAACCCTACTCCAGGAGTTGAGTGACGCACTTTAGCGATCCAATCATCCACTTTATGACCCGGCAGCTGACCACCTTCGCCCGGTTTTGCACCCTGAGCCATTTTTATTTGCAGCTCATCCGCATTGCTCAGGTAATTTGAGGTTACACCGAAACGAGCTGAAGCAACTTGTTTGATAGCCGAACGCATCGAGTCGCCATTTGACAATAACTCGTAACGCATTTCGTCTTCACCGCCTTCTCCGGTATTGCTCTTACCGCCGATACGGTTCATAGCGATAGCCAAAGTGCTGTGTGCCTCGTGAGAGATCGAACCAAATGACATTGCACCTGTCGCAAAACGCTTCATAATGCTCTCCGCAGGTTCAACCTCTTCCAGCTTAACTGATTCACGGTGATGAGCAAAGTCAAGCAGGCCACGTATAGTAAAATGTTTCTCTCCCTGTTCGTTGATCTGTTTCGCATAGCTCTTGTAGATCGAGTAATCGTTCATACGGGTTGCATGCTGCAACAAATGCACTGTGGTTGGATTGAATAAGTGCTCTTCCCCTCTGCGTTTCCACTGGTAGATACCGCCTTCAGGCAATAAAAGGTTCTCGTTTTTACTGCTGCCGAAACCGATCTTGTGTTTGCAAAGCGATTCACGTGCGATTTCGTCAAGACCTAAACCACCTATACGGGTTACGCCGCCTGCAAAATAACGATCGACTACAGTTTTGTTAATGCCCAATATCTCGAATATCTGCGAGCCATGATAAGACTGCAGCGTTGAGATACCCATTTTAGAGAATATCTTTAATAAACCATCGCAGATGGCTTTTACATAGTTCTTAGTGAGTGTTTTAACATCCAGGCTGGTTTCCAGGCTGCCATTTTCTTTAATCGTATTGATGGTGGAAAGCGCAAGGTATGGGTTAATGGCAGTAGCACCGAATGCCAGCAAAGTAGCAAAATGATGTACTTCCCATGCATCGCCCGCTTCAACCACCAGACCTACTGCCCCGCGACGACCTTTGCGCACCAAATGATGGTGAACCGCAGACACAGCTAACAATGACGGAATCGGAGCATGTTCTGAATCGATAGCACGGTCTGAAAGGATCAATACTTCAAATCCTTCATCAACAGCATCTTCCGCATAACGACAAAGTCTTGCAAGACCTTTTTCAATTGATCCCGGCATACCATCGGCTACAAAATAGCATTGCAGTGTTTTGGCGTGGAACATACCGGTATCGATACTTCTCAGCTTTTCCAGGTCATGATCAACAAGGATCGGGTGCTTTAAAGCCACACAATGGCAGTGCATTTTATCTTCGTCAAGCAGGTTGCCATTGTTACCGATGAAGGTAGCCAGACTCATCACCAAACGTTCACGAATCGGGTCTATCGGCGGGTTGGTTACCTGTGCAAAGAATTGCTTAAAGTAGCTTGATAAATGCTGTGGTTTATCTGACAATATGGCCAAAGGCACGTCGGTACCCATTGAACCTACAGGCTCTTTACCATCAACAGCCATTGGTTTGATGATGGTTTCGATATCCTCACGGGTGTAACCAAACACCTGCTGATAACGGAACACAGCACTTGGCGATAACGGCGCGAAAGCCAAACGAGGCTCGGCCAGGTCTTCCATGCGTATTTTATAGTTCTCAAGCCATTGCCCGTAAGGCTGGCGTGAGGCTATTTGTTTCTTTATTTCTTCATCAGTGATGATCTTACCTTTATCGGTATCGATCAGCAGCATTTTACCTGGCTGTAAACGGCCTTTGCGTAAAACAGTTTTATCATCGATAGTCAATACACCGGCTTCAGAAGCTGCAATAACACGGCCGTCGCTGGTAACGACAAAACGCAATGGGCGCAAGCCATTTCTATCCAATAACGCGCCGACCAGCTTACCATCAGTAAACGTAATAGCTGCCGGACCGTCCCATGGTTCCATCAAAGTAGCATGGTATTCGTAGAATGCTTTCTTGATAGGATCCATCTGTTCGTTACCATCCCATGCTTCTGGAATCAGCATCATCATTACGTGTGGTAATGAACGACCTGTGTGAAGTAAAACTTCAATAATATTATCCAAACAAGCTGAGTCTGACTGGTTATTGTCGATCACCGGCAATAACATTTCCATCTCTTCACTGGTGAAATAAGATGAAACGTATGATTTTAAGCCTGAATAGAACCAGTTTAGATTACCTGTTAAGGTATTGATCTCACCATTATGGGCGATCAGTCTGAATGGCTGAGCCAGCTTCCATGACGGGAAAGTATTGGTTGAGAAACGCGAGTGAATCATGGCCAGGCCAGATGCAATACGCGGGTCTCTTAAGTCTGCAAAATATTTACGCAGTTGGTAAGTAGTTAGCTGACCTTTGTAAATAATGGTTTTGCAGGAAAATGAGGTAAAATAAAAATGCTCACCTGCACCAGGAATGGTTTCGGTAATGGTTTTATTGATATATCTTCTTAAAACGTATAGTTTACGTTCAAAGTCATTTACATTGGTGATATGATGCGGGCGCAAAACAAATAGTTGCTCCACATCCGGCTCAGCAAGATGAGCGGTCTCTCCTATTACGGATGAATCGACAGCTAGCTTACGGTAACCTAGTTTTTGTAGACCCAGTTTCTCAAGCGCATTGGCAATTACCATGCGGCAGGCCTTTTTTAATGATGAGTCTTTAGGGAAAAATATCATCCCTACACCATACTCTCCCGGCTCAGGCAGGCTGATCTCCAGGTTAGAGCATTCATCCATCAAAAATTCATGGGGCAATTGTATCAAAATACCCGCACCGTCACCGGTCTCAGGATCACAGCCGCAAGCACCGCGGTGTTCCATATTCTCCAGCATAGTAAGGGCATCATCTATAATCTGGTTGGATTTATGGCCATGTATATTGGCTATAAACCCGGTTCCGCACGAGTCGTGTTCAAATTCCGGCCTGTAAAGGCCCTGCTGGGGGTTATCAGTTTGATCCATCTTCAATCTCTCAGTTTTATAAGTATTTCACTTAGGTCGGTAATTACGAAATTACAAATTAATAATCTTTTTTGTAATATAGTTAGTAATTTTTCAGATTATGTTAAAAAATATTACCTAAATCATATAAAAATTCAATTTTCGTTAATAATTTGAGTTTCATTATAACATTTTCATAATAGCACATTAACATTTAATATGCCTGCATAACAATAAAATTTCCCCTATTCCGAACAAAATGTTGCAAAATGAGAAGATTTTAGGGCTATGAATTATAAAATTGATAAAATCCGGGCTTATATTTTGACATTGTATTACTTTTCATACCTAACCCAGAGCATGTAAGTTCTCCGCGTTATATTACAAAAACAGGAGTTTTTAAGAATTGTTACCTTTGCGGCAATGAATACACCTGCTAAAACTAAAGCCGTGTTCCTTGACCGCGACGGGGTACTGAACCAGGAAATGGGTGACTATGTATGCCGACTGGAAGATTTCCATGTGCTGGAGCAAAACATTGAACCTTTAAAAACTTTACAAGACAAGGGCTACTTATTAATAGTGGCAACCAACCAGGGTGGCCTTGCCAAAGGCTGGTATACTGAAGAAGAGCTCGGTAAAATGCATGAAAAGTTGAGAGCTATATACAAGGAACATGGTGTTGAATTTACCGATATATTTTATTGCCCGCACCATCCCAATTTCACAGGCGAATGTGACTGCCGTAAGCCAAAGCCAGGTTTATTGCTGCGTGGAATAGAAAAATACAATATCGATCCAGCCAAGTCTTACTTCATAGGCGACCGTGAACGTGATGTAGAAGCAGGCACTGCAGCAGGTGTAAGGGGAATATTGATAAACAGTGATCAGCCTATCAGTGATGTATTAGATTTGATTGAGTAATGTTATGAGAGGTTGTATTGGTTGTAGCAGTTGTATTAGTTGAAAAGGTTACGAAATCGCACAAAACCATATGCAATTAATTCAACTTTACAACAAACAAAGATCAAGAAGTTAAAATGGCCAAAAAACGTTACTTAAATTTACATAGATCCTGACAACTAATACAACTATTACAACTACTACAACTACTACAACCAATTTAACCGACATGAAGTTGAACCTTTATCTTAAAAATCTTGATTCACTTATTGCTGCTATTATAGGGTACTATGCCATCTACCTGTTCACTTCTTACAGTGGCGTAGGCCTCTCACCCGATTCCATCATGTATGCCAGCACGGCAACCAATTTGCAGGCGCATGGGTCAATCTTAACATTTAATAAAGGCCCACTGGTATTTTTCCCTGTGTTTTACCCTGTGTTTTTGGGTATTATACAGTTTATAACCCGGGTTGATCCCATCACTGCCGGAGCAACCATTAACAGCTGCTTGTTTGCTGCCGTGGTTTTCACGACCGGATGGATCTTGGAAAACTTCACTTCGCATGCAAGAATTTACAAGTGGTTGATATTAATAGCTATCATATTAAGTCCTGGGTTATTGGAGATATACAGCTTTCTGTGGTCTGAGACCTTATTTATATTCGAGTCCCTCCTGTTTATTATAGCATACAGGCATTATCTGCAGTCACATACTACAAAAGCCTTATTGATAGCCGCTTTTATTACCGCCATTATTTGTATTACCCGTTATGCAGGTATCACCATAGTCGGCACAGGTGGTTTGATGCTTTTGCTGGATACAGAGCTACCGATTAAGAAAAAGATAAAACATATACTTGTCTATGGTTTGGTGTCGATTTCATTACTAGTCGGGAACCTGATCATGAACCGCATCAATACCGGTTTAAGCACAGGTACACGTGAGCCTTCGATTACTCCTTTTGTTGATAACCTGCATTACTTCGGTACAGTGATATGGGATTGGGCTGCATTACGAACCGATAAGGCTGATCCGTACGCTGCTTTTATTACCGCTTTTATCCTTTTAGCACTTGCAGGCATTTTGGCCTGGAAGACCTACAAACGTAAGATTGATACCGTTGAAAATATAGTGATTGCCTTTGCATTAGTCTACGGCTTATTCATCGTTGTTTCAGCCAGTATATCCCGGTATGAACGCATCAACAGCAGGCTCATAGCGCCAATGTTTATTCCCCTACTGATCTCTTGTACCAGTTGGGTGCCGGATGTATTGCGGTTTATCAAAAACAAGGTTGCAAAATATGCCTTATCAGGAGTCGCCATTTTACTTATGCTGGCTTTTGAGTATTCAACCGTACTGGTGGACTATCAGCGTTATGATGATGAAAATGATTACGGTGTACCGGGATACAGCGACGATAGCTGGAACAAATCGGAATTTGTACAATATCTGAGAAAGCACCAGCACATGTTTAAACCGGGGATACCTATTTATAGTGATGCTGATGAAGCCGTTTATTTGTTTACAGGTATGTCATCCACACTGATACCTCATAAACTGCAAACTAACCTGGTACAAAAAATGTATGCTGAGAAACGTTTTTACCTGATCTGGTTTGATAACCTGTACAACTCTGAGTTGATCAGTCTGCAGGATATTATGGCCCATAAAAAACTGGTAAAAATTGGCAGCGCCAAGGAAGGTGAGATTTATTATTACGACGAGAACGCGAAATAAGAATTTCTCCCTGCTGTATATGAGTGAATCTTTAAATATCACCCTTAAACAGAAAGTGCTTATTAACAAATTGTTATGAACAATTTGTTAAGGTTTGCCGTATTAGACCCGAAACTTAACCTTGATTTTATTAAATAAAATATATATTTGCAACACTTCATCTATAGCTTTACTATACAAAAATGAACGGGTTCAACATACATCGTCACAATATGCATCATCGCCATCATTTGGCGACCAGATAATGTCTGTTTCTGAAAGAAATATAGCCCCCTGTTTATTTGTAATACCTTTAAATTTAATTTGTGAAAACACTTAAAATAGCCATCCAGAAATCCGGAAGGCTCAACGAAAAATCCGTTGAGTTACTAAAAAATTGCGGTTTAGACTTCGATAATTACAAAAGTTCGCTCATTTCAGGCGTATCAAATTTCCCGCTGGAGATCCTTTTCCTGCGCGATGATGACATTCCTGAGTATGTTCAGGATGGCATTGCCGACTTGGGCATCGTTGGCGAAAACGTGATACAGGAAACTGAGGTTGAGGTGGCTTATCTGCAGCGTTTGGGCTTTGGCAAATGCTCGTTAAAGATCGCTATACCAAATTCAGTTGATATAAATGATGTTGCTGAATTAAGCGGTAAATCAATCGCCACCACCTACCCTGTGATACTGGGTAAATACCTGAAAGAAAAAAATATTAATGCTGAAATACGCACCATATCGGGTTCTGTTGAGATTTCTCCCGGCTTGGGATTAAGTGATGCTATCTGTGATTTGGTTTCTACAGGTGGTACGCTAAAAAGCAATGGACTTAAACCGTTTTGCAATGTGATGTCATCAGAAGCCATTCTGATAGGCAAACCAGGTATAGGAGATCACGAACATGTGCAAGAACTTTTGCAACGCGTTCAATCGGTATTAAGAGCTAAAGAAACTAAGTATGTTGTATTGAATATTCATAGAGATAACCTGGATAAGGCAATCGCGTTACTTCCAGGTATAAAAAGTCCATCAGTTGTTCCACTGGCCGATGAAGGCTGGGTTGCCGTACACACAGTAATACCTGAAGACGATTTTTGGGACAGGATCAACCAACTGAGACAAGCCGGCGCACAAGGCATTACGGTAATGCCGATTGAGAAAATCATATTTTAGAAAGTTGGCAGTTACCAGTTTGCAGTTTGCTTTTTTAACTGCCAACTGCACACTGCACACTGCAAACTGAACAATGAGGACATACAACTATTCAGATTTAAGCAAACAGGATATTCAAAAATTGGTTCAGCGCAATGTTGATCCGGCAGATGAAATACGCAATGTGGTTGAAGACATTATCAACAATGTCCGCATCCATGGCGATGCTGCTTTACTGGATTATGCTGCTAAATTTGATAAGGTTGAACTGAAAAGTTTGTTTATTGGAAAAGATGAGTTGGCTCAACTCGCTTCTGAACTGCAGCCGGAGCAAAAGAATGCACTTGATACTGCTTACAACAATATCAAGAAGTTTCACGAAACGCAGCTTCACACCGAATCAAAGGTAGAAACCATGCCCGGTGTAACCTGCTGGCGCGAGTTGAGGCCTATTGAAAGAGTTGGTCTTTATATCCCGGGTGGAACGGCTGTTTTACCAAGTACTTTCTTAATGTTGGGAATACCTGCCCGAATTGCAGGCTGTCATGAGATCGTGGTATGCTCTCCACCTCAAAAAGATGGTAAAATCAATGCTTACATCGCTTATGTAGCTCAGTTACTGGGAGTAGAAAAGGTATACCTCACAGGTGGCGCACAAGCGGTTGCAGCTATGGCATATGGCACTGAAAGTATCCCTAAAGTTGACAAGATATTTGGCCCAGGTAATCAATATGTTACCAAAGCAAAAACGATTATTCAATCTACTACCAATACCGCTATCGATATGCCCGCCGGGCCATCGGAAGTTTTGGTAATAGCTGATGAAAGCGCCATACCTTCCTATGTAGCTGCCGACTTACTAGCACAAGCTGAACATGGAGTTGATAGTCAATCAGTATTGGTTACTACTTCACATCAGTTTGCAGAAAAAACAGTTGAAGAACTCAATAAGCAATTACCAGTATTACCACGTGCTATAATAGCAGGAAAGGCGATTGATAACTCCTATATCGTTGTAGCAAATGACTTAAATGAAGCCATGCAATTCAGCAATGAATATGCACCGGAACATTTGATATTGGCTACCGATCAATGGCAGCAAATAACAGGGAAGATCATCAATGCAGGCTCTGTATTCTTAGGAAATTTAACGCCGGAAAGTGCGGGTGATTATGCCTCAGGGACCAATCACACCTTGCCGACAAGTGCTTATGCGCGGGCTTACTCGGGTGTATCGGTTGATTCTTTTGTTAAGAAGATTACGTTTCAGCACATCAGTCCTGAAGGGATACAAAGCATAGGCCGCACAGTAGAGGTTTTGGCTGAATTGGAAGGTTTACAGGCGCACAAGAATGCAATAAGTGTAAGAACACGATTAAAGGATTAAATAGATGACCAGGATCAATCTTAAAAATCAATAAAATCGTTCAATCGTGTTCAAAATGAAATAAGACAATGTTTGACATCAACAATATATTAAGAGAAAATATTAAAAACCTAACCCCCTATTCATCCGCACGTGATGAGTTCCAGGGTGAGGCCAGCGTTTACCTGGATGCTAATGAAAATGCATTCGGTTCTCCACTAGAGCAGAATTATAATCGCTACCCTGATCCTTTACAGTACGAGGTAAAAAAGCGTTTGAGTGAGATCAAAGGTGTTCCACCTCGAAATATCTTTTTAGGTAATGGCAGTGATGAGGCGATAGATATTTTGGTAAGAGCATTCTGCAATCCGGGTGTTGACAATGTAATTCTCGTGCCGCCAACTTATGGCATGTATGAGGTATCGGCCAATATCAATGACATCAAAATAAAGAAAGTACCGCTTACAGAAGAATTCCAATTAAACCTGGAAGGTATTGCAGAGGCAATCGACAATCACACCAAAATCATCTTCGTTTGCTCACCGAACAATCCGACGGGCAATTCGATGAACCGCGACGATGTCGAAACGCTCCTTGCAAACTTCAATGGAATTGTAGTGGTTGATGAGGCTTACATCAACTTCAGCAGACAGAAAACCTTTATTCAGGAACTAACAGAATATGCCAACCTGGTAGTTTTGCAAACTCTTTCAAAGGCATGGGGTCTGGCGGGTTTGCGTGTAGGCATGGCTTTTGCCAGCGAAGAGATCATTGAGATAATGAATAAGGTAAAACCTCCTTATAACATCAATGATGCATCACAGCAGCTTGCTTTGAAAGCGTTAGAAAACGTCGACCAGGTAAATGGTTGGATCAAAGAAACTTTGGTACAGCGCGATAAATTGGTACTTGAATTAAAAGATTACGATTTCGTGGTCGATATTTATCCTTCGGATGCTAATTTTATACTGGTGAAAACAACTGATCCACGGGGCATTTATACTTACCTCGTGGAACAAGGTATCATTGTTCGCGACCGTTCAAAAGTGACTCTTTGCGAAGGCTGTTTGCGGGTGACAGTTGGAACATCTGACGAAAACAACATCTTATTACAAGCTTTAAAAAACTATAAATGAGCGCACCAAAAAAAGTATTATTTATAGACCGCGATGGTACGCTGATATTGGAAACAGCAGACGAGCAAATCGACTCGTTTGCAAAACTTGAATTCTACCCGGGTGCTTTACCGTGGCTATCCAAAATTGCAAAGGAACTGGATTTTGAACTAGTGATGGTGACCAACCAGGATGGTTTAGGCACATCGTCGTATCCTGAAGATACTTTCTGGCCAATACAGAACTTCGTTGTGAAAGCATTTGAAAATGAAGGCGTAAAGTTTTCGCATTTTGCTATCGACAGAACTTTTCCGCATGAGAACGCTCCTACCCGTAAGCCAGGTACAGTATTGCTTACCCAATATATTGGTAATGATCAATATGACCTAAAAGGTTCATTTACTATCGGTGACCGCAAAAACGATATTTTACTGGCTAAAAATATAGGCGCAAAAGCCATCTGGTTAAACAATGGCTCGAACCTGGGCGGTGCTGAGTTTACGCAGGAGCAACACGATGCTCTGGAGGATGTTATCGCTCTTGAAACAACCGACTGGCAAAAAGTTTACGAGTTTTTGAAAGTAGGTGAACGTGTTGCCGAACATCGCCGCACTACCAAAGAAACTGATATTTATATCAAACTTAATCTTGACGGCAAAGGCACAGCCAAAGTATCTACCGGCGTTCATTTCTTTGATCACATGCTGGATCAGATCGCCCGTCATGGCAATATTGATCTGGAAATTGAAGCTAAAGGTGATCTGCATATCGATGAGCATCACACCATTGAAGATACAGGTATCGCATTAGGTGAAGTGTTTGCCACCGCATTAGGTGATAAAAGAGGAATTGAACGTTATGGCTTCTGTCTACCAATGGATGATTGCCTTGCGCAAGTAGCCATTGACTTTGGCGGAAGAAACTGGCTGGTATGGGATGCCGAATTCAAACGTGAGAAGATCGGCGAAATGCCTACGGAAATGTTTTATCATTTCTTTAAGTCATTTTCAGACGCTGCAAAATGTAACCTAAATATCAAAGCCGAAGGACAAAACGAGCATCACAAAATAGAAGCCATCTTTAAAGCTTTTGCCAAAGCAATAAAAATGGCCGTTAAACGAGATGTGAATAACATGGTGTTACCTTCCACTAAAGGAGTACTTTAAAGAGTTGGCAGTTGCCGGTTTGCAGTTTGCATGATGTAGACTCAAAACCAATGTGCCAACTGCAAACTAATAACTGCAAACTGAATGATTGGAATAATACGATACGGTGCCGGAAATATTTTCTCACTAACTGCCGCTTTGGACAGGTTAGGCATAAAATATGGTATGGTTCATAGTGAAGCAGATTTTGAACAATTTGACCGCTATATCATACCCGGTGTAGGACATGCCGGCGCTGCCATGAATAAGTTGCAGCAAAGTGGTATGGTTGAAAAAATAAAGGCTATACAGAAACCTACGCTTGGGATTTGTGTCGGTATGCAACTGCTTACCGCTCATTCAGAAGAAGGTGATGCTAACATGCTGAATATCTTTCCGATAAAAACCAAACGGTTTACGGACAGTGCCGAATACAAAGTTCCGCACACCGGCTGGAACCAGGTCTACAGCGAAAAAGAGAGCCCGCTGTTTAAAAATATTCCAATCGGATCACATTTTTACTTTGTACATTCATATTTTATTGAGTTCAACCCGGCATATACGTTGGCCTCAACTAATTATAGTTTAAAATTTTCGGCATCAATTTGGAGAGATAACTTCTTTGGAGTTCAGTTTCACCCCGAAAAGTCGGGCAAATTTGGCGAAACATTACTAACTAACTTTTCAAACTTATAAAACGATGTATATAATTCCGGCGATAGATATTTTAAATAAACGTGTCGTAAGGCTGCGTGAAGGTGATTACGAGCAGGTAACCGAATATGATGTTACCCTCGAAGAAATGATCGAAAAGTACAAGTCGCATGGTACCGATTTCATTCATATCATCGACCTGAACGGTGCAAAAAACGACTTCAGTAATCAGCAGTACTTGTTTGATGTGATCCGCAAAACGGACATGAAGGTGCAATATGGTGGCGGCATACGTAGCATAGATAAGGTTAAAGAACTGATCGATGCTGGTGTACACCGTGTAATCGTTGGCACGCAAGCAATCACTAATCCAAGCTTTTTGCCAGATCTAAGCAAAGAAATCTGCGGAAAGGAGAAGTGTTCAGACCAGGTGATCGTAGCGATAGATGTTCTGGACGAAGTGATCAAATACTCAGGCTGGATGGAAAGCTCCCCTATCAAACTGATGGACTACGTTAACCGATGTTTGCAGTTGGGGTTTTTCCGCTTTTTATGCACCGATATCAATAAGGATGGAAAACTGGCCGGTGCAGGTATCGAATTATATCAAAAACTGCTTGACCGCTCGCCATTTATCAAACTGATCGCATCAGGCGGTATTAGCTCAATGAAAGATATTGAAGAACTGAGTAAAATAAAAGTGGAATCAGTGGTAGTCGGCAAGGCGATTTACGAAGGGCGAATCAATATAGACGAGATCAAGAATTGGAATTTGAAATCACTAATTTCAATATGAGCCTCGCAAAACGGATTATTCCCTGTCTGGACGTTAAAGATGGGCGCACAGTAAAAGGTGTGAACTTTGTAGACTTGCGCGATGCAGGTGACCCGGTTGAATTGGCCTGGAACTATTCTAATCAAGGAGCTGATGAATTGGTGTTCCTGGACATTACAGCAACACATGAGCGTCGGAAGACGATGGTGGAATTGGTAAAAGCAGTAGCACGCCAGATCAACATCCCTTTCACTATAGGTGGGGGCATTAATGAAATTGCTGATGCAGATGCTCTTTTAAACGCAGGTGCCGATAAAATATCCATCAATTCGGCAGCGGTGCGCCACCCGGCATTGATAGATGAATTAGCAAAAGCATTCGGCGTTCAATTTGTTGTAGTGGCCGTTGATACACGTCATGTTGATGGTAAAAACATTGTTCACCTGAATGGCGGTAGAATACCTACTGAAAAAGAAACGTTTGACTGGATACTGGAAGCAGAAGATCGTGGTGCGGGCGAAATATTGCTCACCTCGATGGATCATGACGGAACAAAAGGCGGTTTTGATAACCAGTTTTTGAAGCAGGTGAACGACGCTGTTCATATACCGGTAATTGCATCAGGCGGTGCGGGTAAAGTGCAGCACTTTGTGGATGTATTTGAAAAGGCTAATGTGGATGCCGCATTAGCAGCTTCTGTGTTCCACTATGGCGAAATATTGATCCCTGATCTGAAAGAGATATTAAAGCAAAATCATATTGAGATAAGAAACCTCTCCTAGCCTCTTCAGAGAGAAACCTATAATAAAAACATAAAATGGCTATTGATTTTAACAAAAGCGACGGTTTAGTTCCGGTGATCATACAGGATGAGCACACTCTTGAAGTGTTGATGCTTGGCTATATGAACCAGGAAGCCTATGATAAAACTGTTAAGGAAAATATTGTTACCTTCTTCTCGCGCTCAAAAAATCGTTTGTGGACAAAAGGCGAAACAAGTAACAATTTCCTCCATGTAAAAAGCATAGCGCAGGATTGCGACAATGATACTTTATTAATAAAAGTAAAAGCCGACGGCCCTACCTGCCATACCGGGGCAAGAAGCTGCTTTAATACGGAATACAATCAGAATTTCATTCTGCAACTAGAGCAGATTGTTAACGACCGCTATGAGAATCCGCAGGAAGGCTCGTATGTAAATAAACTACGTGAAAAAGGCCTGAATAAAATAGCCCAAAAAGTAGGTGAAGAAGGCGTAGAAACTGTAATAGCTGCGTTGGCGGAAACAGAAACAGATATGATCAACGAAGCATCTGACCTGGTTTTCCATTTGATTGTTCTGCTACGCGAAAAAGGCCTTAGCCTGGAGACTATTGCTAAGAATTTGGAAAGCAGGCATAAATAAGTTGGCAGTTGCCTGTTTGCAGTGGGCAGTAAGTTTAACTGCAAACTACCCACTGCAAACTGCAAACTGACAAAATGATCACCACAACTAAAATAGCAGAACTCACCGGCCACGGTAACCCGATATTTTCACTGGAGCTATCTCAAAAGCCGGGCATATTATTCACCGGCGGAAATGATAAAGGGTTGGTGGAATGGAGCCTGAAGGATAATGCCTTTATTAAGGTAATGTTCCCGGTGAAGGCATCTGTTTATGCAATTTACTGTCCGCAAGGTTATCCTCTCCTTTTCGCAGGATTACGAAGCGGCCATGTGTTGGTTTTCAACTTTATCGAACAAAAGATCACTCACGTTTTACACGGCCATCAGGCGCCTATCTTCGACATTAAATCAGTTCAACGAAAAAGCGAATTGCTGGTAGCTTCCGAAGATGGTACTGTGTCAGTATGGAACCTGAAAGACCTGCAAAAAATTTATACCATTCCGGTTTCCCAGGATACTATTCGCAGTATCAGTGTTTCTCCGGATGAAAAACAAGTGGTTTTTGGTTGCAGGGATAACTCCATTAAGATGTATGACGTAGAGGACTATTCTCTTATTAAAAGTCTTCATGGTCATACCATGGCAGTATTCGCTGTTCAATATGCGCCGGATGGCAGCTATTTAGTATCCGGTTCGCGTGATGCACAAATCAAAATATGGGATGCACTAAACTTCGAGCTTGTCAAAAACATTCCTGCTCATATGTTTGCTGTAAATCATATCGCGTTTCATCCATCATTACCCTACTTCGCGACAGCAAGTATGGATAAAAGCATCAAAATATGGGGTGCTGATGATTTCAAATTATACAAGATCATCAGTCGTGAAAAAGGCTATCCGGGCCATGTATTATCTATAAATAAACTTGCATGGGACGGAAATCACCTCATTTCTGTAAGCGATGATAAACGCATCATCATATGGGATATTCAGTTTGATGCTTCCTGATTATGCCTCATTTTTATTTTGCCACAAACTTATTACACATGCCAATTAAGTATAAAAAACATTAATTTGCATCCGATAATTTTTAACTGATCATCATGAACAAATTACTCCTCGCTATACCACTCCTGGCGTTGGCGGCAACGGTTAATGCCCAGCAAGGGCCTCAGTTAACCGCAAAAGATTACGAACACGCCGAAAAATTTCTAAATTATAACACCGCCCCGCTCATCGACCATGAAAACGTAAATGCGGTATGGTTTGACGGTGATAAATTCTGGTATCGTGTACTAACTGCAAAAGGCAGTGAGTTTATATTGGTTGACCCCGCTAAAAAAACACGCGCGGCAGCATTTGATCAGCAAAAATTAGCAGCTTCTTTATCAAAAGCTACCGGTAAACAATACGAAGCCGATATGCTGCCATTCAACTCTATCAGCTTTTCAGCTGATGGTAAAGCAGTAATTTTTGAGGCCGATGGGAAACAATGGAGCTGCAACCTGCAAACCTATGCTTGTCAGCCTGATGACTCGCATACAAAAACAGGCAAAGAAAGAAGTCGTGGACGAAGAAGAGCTGAAATAGAAGTTACATCGCCGGATGGTAAAAAGGTTGCTTACATAAAAGATTATAACCTGTGGGTACGTGATGAAGTAAGCCATAAGGAAATCCAATTAACCACCGATGGTATAAAAGACTTTGGATATGCTACCGATAATGCTGGCTGGAAACACAGCGATGCAGCCATTCTGCGCTGGTCGCCTGATTCAAAAAAGATTGCGACTTTCAAACAAGATCAACGCAATGCAAGCGATATGTACCTGGTTTCGACCAATGTAGGCAAACCAAAACTAAAAGAATGGAAATATCCATTACCAGGCGATAAGGAAATTGCGATGATCCACCGTGTTATTATTAATGTTGATGAACCTAAAGTGATCAATTTGGATGTAGCTCCTGATCCGCACAGGGCAACCTTAAGTGATGATATTTCAAGCAGCGGCACTTTCGATGATGTGGATTGGAGTCCGGACGCAAGTCAGCTGGCTTTCGTTTCTACCTCTCGCGATCATAAAGTGGAGAAAATGCGCATAGCTGATGCAGCTACCGGAAAAGTCAGAGAGGTGTTTGAAGAATCAGTACCGACTCAGTATGAATCCGGCTGGGGTACTATCAACTGGCGTTATCTGTCTAAAACTAAGGAGATCATCTGGTTTTCAGAACGCGACAATTGGGGACATTTGTATCTATATGATGCAACTACCGGAAAAGTAAAAAACCAGATCACTAAAGGCAATTGGGTAGTTACACAATTATTAAAATTAGACGAGAAAAACCGTGTAGTATACTTCATCGCCGACGGACGCGAGGCTGAAAACCCTTATTTCAGCCAGCTATGTAAAGTAGGCTTCGATGGTAAACATTTCGCTGTGCTTACTCCTGAAGTTGGCAATCACCAGGTAACCTTCTCGCCTTCTGAGAACTATTTTATCGACAGCTATTCACAACCGAATGTGCCTCCTGTAACTGTTTTAAGAGACCTGAATGGTAAAATAATCACCGACCTCGAAAAAACAGACATATCAAGGCTTGAAGCTACCGGCTGGCATGCGCCAACTCCGGTTAAACTGATTGCACATGATGGCAAAACCGATATTTATGGTTTAATGTTTACGCCAACCAAAATTGATCAGAATAAAAAATACCCGGTAATAGATTACATCTACCCGGGCCCGCAAGGCGGAAGTGTTGGCAGTTGGTCGTTCTCTGCTTCAAGGGGCGATAACCAGGCTTTGGCTGAATTAGGTTTTATAGTTGTAGCAATAGAAGGCACAAGTAATCCATTGCGTTCAAAGAGCTTCCATGATATGAGCTATGGCAACATGGCCGAAAATACTCTGCCAGACCAGATAGCGGGCATTAAACAACTGGCAGAAAAGTATGGCTATTTGGATACTACCCGTGTAGGTATCTGGGGCCACTCGGGCGGTGGTTTTGCTACAGCGACTGCCATGTTTCGTTACCCTGATTTCTTTAAAGTTGGTATCTCAGAATCCGGCAACCACGATAACCGTAATTATGAGGATGATTGGGGCGAAAGATATGATGGCTTGGTAAATAACTCTAACTACGATGCACAGGCTAATGAGAACTATGCTAAAAACTTGAAAGGCAAATTAATGCTCGCACATGGTTTAATGGATGATAATGTTCCACCACAAAATACTTTATTGGTGGTTGAAGCACTGGAAAAAGCGAACAAGGATTACGACTTAGTCGTTTTCCCAAATGCCGCACATGGCTACGGGGGCTTTTCGCCATACATGATGCGTCGCCGCTGGGATTATTTCGTAAAGAACTTACTAGGAGGAACTCCACCACAGGAGTATCAGCTAAAATCCAAGCTGGATCCGCGCAATGCGTCGAGATAATCAGGTAATGTGCAGACATATGAAAGACCACTTTCCTTAAAAGAGTGGTCTTTTTATTTTTAATTAAAAAAACTATATTGCGCTTGTAATGTTATGCTACGGTGTTCATTACTGTGGAGTATATGGAAAAAGTGATCAAAATCAATGCTGATAACCTGGCTGCGCTTAAAAACAAGCGATCAGATCATCCAAAATATTTAAATGACCTGATTGCATCTCTGCATACCTGCGCAGAAAATTATAAAAAGCTGGCCAGTCAATCTGACCTGTCAGAATTAAAGGAAATTGCCGACAAACTGGCTTCTGAACGTACTGAATTTGCGATCACACTTAAAGAAGGCTTTCGGGACAAAAGCAGGAAAGATCGTAATGCATTAAATAAGATCAAGCCATTATTGGTTAAGCTTGTAAAAAGTGTAGCTCAGTCAAAAAGCGATCAGGCTATGGTCAGCACAATATTGAAAAATGAACTTAATGCTGCCAGGAAATACAATGCCTACCTTTTTAACCACATCCCAACGGTAGAACAACTGCACATACTTTTAGAACAAAAAAGAGCTGTGAATGAGGCCATTGATATTTTCAGAGCTGGTTATACTTTACAGGTCCAGGGAATAAGTATGTTGGCAACAGAAATTGCCTGATGTTATTTACTGGCGGCCACCGCAATTTTCGAATCAGCTGTACCATAGTATAAATACCATACGTTTTTAAACTCAGTTAATCCCTCCAGGAAACAAACCTGGTTCACCTGCCCGGTTATTTCATAAGGTTTTTCAGGACGTATAAACCAGGTATCCATACGCCTGATGATCTTCGTTGGGTCGTTCTTATCAAATAATACCTGAGCAGCAGCATAAGTACCATCGGGTAATGATTTATCACCGTACTCTCTCATATTTCTGCTATTGTAGATAAGCCGTATCCCTTTATCGGTTAGCATTGCCGGAGGTCCTGATTCAACCAGGTCGCTATCAAACTTGCCTTCACGGGTTGGTAATACTACTTTCAGATCTGGCATGGTTAAGGCTTGCGATCTTAGTTTTACCGGCGGATGCTCACCCGCCTTCATTTCTACCGGCGTCCAGTCAAGCAGATTATCTGAATAAGCACACCATATTTGTGTATCGCCCCAATACATCCAGTATTTACCATTGATTTTGACAGCCACTGGCTGACCATCTTTATAAACCGAGACAATAGAACCGGATTTACTCCACAACTTCGCATATTTGCCACTATAAGCTTTTGCAAATACACTGCCGTGTTTTGCCCAGTGTTGCAGGTCTTTTGAGGTGGCTTCCAGTAATCGTGCAGTTTGGCCGTCATATGCTGTATAAGTCATATAATAAGTACCTAGGCTATCTTCAACCACACGCGGATCTTCACAACCGCCCTCCCATTCCAGTTTTTTATACTGGTCATTATCCGGGTACAGTACAGGTGCGGGCATGCGGGTAAAGTGAACGGCGTCTGTACTCACTGCTAAACCAATTCGTGATGTACCACCTGGCTTTCCTATTTTATCCTGGGCGCGATAAAGCATATATACTTTACCACCCTTCTGAACTATCGCCGGATTAAACACATCCTTTTCTTCCCATAGAACTTTGGTTTTGCGTATCGGATCGGTAAAGCTTGCAGTACCTGGCTGTAAAATTGGGTTCACGCTGTCCAGCTTTTTAAATGGAAGCAATGCCCAATCGGGTATTGAATCAGTTTTCGTTGTTGATTGTGAAGCTTGGTCTGATTGAGACTGATTATTGCTGCAGCCACAAATAATTAAACAGCTAAGAATAAAAGGTAAGATATAGCGCATCATAGGGCTGGTTAAATTGGTTTACCAAAATAAAAAAAGGCAGCCATTTATTCAGCTGCCTTTCACAAATCTTAATATCAAAACTTTACTTTTTCATCATCAGTTTCTTAACAACAGAGTCGCCTACAACCGTACCGAAACCATGTGACACTATACAGGAATTATGAAAGTGTATACCGCCGTAAAACCGCGCCAGGACATTTTCTTCCGCTGCATCTTTGAATGATTTATAGGAGCGATTTTTTATCCCGAACTCCAGTTCGGATGTATCAGTGTAAGCAATATGATCTCCTAATACACTGGTAAGCGCCTCCGCTGCTGCTGCTGATATAGTACAGTGGCCACACGTGTATTCCGGGAATGGTGGTGTTTGTAAATGCGGTCGCCAATTCTTATCAAAAAACTTATTGATAATGGTTTCAGGACGTGCTGTCTTATAAACGTACTTGGCCGTCCACGACTCAATAAAGGCATCAAACAAAGCGATAGCGGTTTTTGCATATGCACATACTGTAGTATTAAAATCAGCATTAACTTTTTGAGCCCCAATACCTACAATGCTCATCCAATGCCCCGGGGGTGAGAATTTCTTAGTCACAAACATCACATGGCCCGATACATTTAATTTGCCTGGATTATCATCCCAAAAATCAGCGATGTGCGCCTGCTCAGGGCTCAGGCTATCGACTGTATTTTTTATATAAATCACCTCCTTGTAGTACTGGCTTTTAGGATCGGTAACATTGAAGGTCGGTGGCGGCGGACAGCTATACTCCTTCGCATCGTGCATTACCATCGTCCTGATCTCACCCCAATGCGGTTCAATGGCTTCCGAATAAGCAGGAGGGGTTGGAACCCATCTCCATGCGGAGTCGTTTACAGCAAACTTAGGAGCGCTCCTGGTTTTGGCATAATTATCCTTTTTGCTCCACGCCATAATAGAAGCAGCAACTGCATTGGCATAATTTTCGGAATTGGTGATCATTTCTGAAGGCATGCCATGAGTAACTGCGACCTGGTGCAGGCTGTCGGTATAATCCTTCATACTGCCTTCTGGAAAGGTTACCGCCTCGCCTACTTTACAAAACGCCAGGATGGATGCGTATTCGTAATCTATCTTTTCACCCGCAGCTGGCTTAGCTACTTTGGTCAATCCGTTAACCTGCCCTACTAACGAATTATATTTATCGGGGTGACCTGCAGCAATTACTTCATAGCCTGCAATAGCAGCATAGGCATAGTTGCGGGAAGCTACCACCGGTGAAAAGTTATTACCCATTACTACGGCATTAAGATCATGAACGGTCCGGCTGTACAGGGTTGGGTCATGCAGTATCTTCTCATAGTCTGGCTTTTTACACGAGGTAAAAAACACAGTGGCGATCAGCACAAAAAATAAAAAACGTCTCATAAATATTAATAGTTTAAATTGGTCATTTGATGGTATAGGTCTTCTTGTCCACCCCAACACCGGTTATTGTTACCGATTTCCATTTAGCTGGCAGGGTGCTCTTCACCTGAACAATTCCCTGAGGTGTTATATCCAGTCCGCCGAAACCCATCAACAAGCTTTGAACTATGCCTCCGGCTCCGGTTGCAAAATAAGGATTGGTACCGCCTTTAGTCTCAGCAATCACCCTGAACGGTGGATTAAGATTTGGCTCATAAGCATCTTTAAAAAAATGTAATGCTTTATCCCCATTACCGAGCCTTGAATATAATAACGCGAATATGCCCTGTGTCATTGCCGGCGTACCTTCATTTGGCACACGTGTTTCGTAGTATTCCAGGTCTTTCTTTATTTGCGCCTGGTCGGTAATGGTTTTCAGTGGATAAGCAAGCAGGTTAACATCGGCTTGTTTAATACCTTCGCCTTTATAAGATGCAAATTCTTTGGTTACTCCATTATCCATTTTCAGGATTGGAATATTTTGAGCCACCACTTCCCAATCCGGGTCAGCTTTAAGACCTAATATTTTAGCTGCTTCGGCAGCATTGCGTAAGTTGGCAATGGCAGCAGCATTGGTAAAGGCATCGTTGTCTATATTTTCAGCCCATTCATCGGCTGCAACTACGTCTTTGATATCATAATGCCCGGGGCCATTCCGTTCTACCCTGCTTGCCCAAAAATCGGCAGTGGCGGATAATATTGGCCAGCCTTTTTCCTGCAGCCATTGCTTATCCTGGGTTACACAATAGTAATTCCAGGCAGCAAAGGCAACACAGGCTGTGATGTGATGTTCAAAAGGCCCGCTCAATGCCCACACAGGCGTTTCTTCTACCCCGCTGTCGGCACTCTCCCATGGGAACATAGCGCCTTTATAGCCGTGAGAAAAAGCGTTTTGCTTAGCAACAACCAAACGTTGATAACGGTATTCAACCAATGATTTGGCTATCTCAGGATGTAACACCAATAAGGCAGGATACATCCACAAATCGGCATCCCAAAACACATGCCCATTGTAGCCTAAACCCGATAAACCCATTGGCGAAGGCGAATAAGCAGTTCCCGCACGCGAGAATGAATACAGGTGATATAACATGCTATGTATATCTTGCTGCGATTGAGGATCGCCTTCAACTTTGATATCGCTTTTCCAGAGTTCATCCCAGGCTTTTTCGTGGTATTGCACCAAACGGTCGCGACCTTCCAGTTTGGCGAACATGGTTAAACGTTCAGCCTGGTTCAGCGGGTCAGCATCATGTGCAGAAGTAATGGATGATCCGGCAACGGCATATTTATAGGTTTGGCCAGCATCGATCTTTTTGCTGAACTTCATCAGGTGCATGTTATTGTCCCACATTTCGTGGATCACACGGGGTTCCTGTCCATGAGCTTCATTAAACAGGAAAGTATTTGATGCACACAACAGCAATTTGCCGGTAGGACTTTTTGCAGTTGAAGTGAGCAGACTGATGGTCACATGTGGACGATCAATCTCATTATAATAATTCTGTACATCCTTTAAAGCATCCGGCGCTTCCATAATGCTGGCAGTAGTGATGTTGATAGGCTTTTTAGCGGTGATGGAAATATCCATTAAGACAGTAAAAGGCAGATGGCGCAGAGAATAGTAGGTGTATTTGATAGAGGCCTCGTCACTATAATCAAATGTGGTGGTGAAAGCAGCATGCTGCATATCCAGTTCCTGTTTAAAATTGTGGATATTCTTTGCCTCAACCCTGTGGCCATTGATCTCCAAATACATATTGAGCAGGTTAAAGCTATTCAGGAAATTACTCACCCTGCCCCTCCCATAAAGATCATACGCACCAGCCAGCACCACATTTTTCACTTTAAATGGCTCTGGTGACGATACGATGCCGATCATACCATTAGCAACTGTAACGCCATAATAGTCTGACGGATCGATCTTGTCTGCCTTTATCACCCACTCATCTTGTGCATGCACAACCGAACTGTACAAAACAGCTATACCTACCAATAACCTGTATATTTTATTCATTTCTGTTAGTTTGGTTTGAAAAATTCAATTGGTCTGTTATTTATCGCCACCGCATAGATCGTCCCTTTGGCTGTACGGATGGCCTTAATATCACGCACTTCCCCCCTTACTAAAAACTCTGACGCTATAGGTGAAATAAATTTATAATTTCTTGTTTTATCTATCAGCAAAACATCGCCATAATCTGCATCGTAACGCCCCTCAAAAGGCACTACGCCGGAGTAATTTCCTCCTGTTATTATTCCCATACCCGGTAATGCAGCCAGCCCAAACAGCGGCGCCACCTGCATATTGGATGGCAAAGCCTTAAATTGAAAATTACCGTGTCCCTTATTGTAGAATATGCCTGACGTAAATGAATTGGCTATCCAAGGCTTATTGCTCAGTGAATCTCCAAATATTTCCTGCACCGTTTTCCCGGCAAAATCGTGGTAGTACAAGTACTTCTTTTTAAGAATAGGCACTTGTTTTTCAATATCTCCTTTGCCTAAAAAGGTATAGTCCTTTTTGTCGATACTGTAAGTGAGCATTGGGTCGATAGTACCATTTTTGTCCAGGTCAGTTAAAAATAGTTTTACAGGATCTTCAGCTGTCGGTTTTAATTTTGAATTCCAGCCATAGTTACCGGCTATGATGTCTGTTTTACCATCACCATCCACATCAGCCAAGGCAATACGTTGCCACCACCCTGAGAGTTTATCCAGTTCATCATCATGCTGTTGCACAAGTTTTCCTTTGTGATTCATGAATATTTTTACAGGCATCCATTCACCAGCTACAACCAAATCGGGCCAGCCATCTCCGTTCATATCCGCGAAGCCGGCAGATCGAATAAGTCCGGCATATTTCAATTCATCCGGTATCTGCGCTTTTTGATAATGTCCATGACCATCATTCATCAAAAGATAAGATTCGGGTATTGTTCCATAACCCAACACAGGGGGAGCACCTGCAACGAAAATATCAGGATATCCATCATGGTTGATATCAGCAACCGCTACCGCCGACTTATTCAATCTAATTACAGGGATATCATTTGATTCCTTAAAATTTCCTTTACCATCGTTAATATATAAATGATCAGCCAGAGCCGCTTCTCCATCGGGTAACTCACTGCCACCGCTGACTACATACAAGTCAGGAAAACCATCGTGATTTGCATCCAGGAAAACAGCATCAACACCTTCACTCAAGGCATCGTTTACAAATGCTGGCTGCTGAGATTGTTTGAACCTGCCATCCGATTGCTGAATAAATAATGCTCCTGGCTGGCCTTTTGCACCGCAGATATAAAAGTCGTCCAATCCATCGCCATTCACATCTGCAACAGCCATTCTTGGCCCTTCCTGCGATTGCATATGCGGTATTAACGGTTGCAAATTGAAATCGACAAAGTTGTCTTCCTGGTGTTGCCATTTGATACCCACCTGTTTAGTGATATTAGTAAACATGGGCGCCTTAGGCGGAAAGAATTTGCTATAATTAAAATGACCGGCAGCATTTTTCTGGTCGGCCGTCAAAGTCTGATCTGATTTTACATTTCTGATAACCTGGTAGGTCTGATCAGGCCAAATAATCAGTAAACTATCTACTTTTGGAGTATTGCCCAAGCCAAAATGCAATTTTGGTTCTACAGATGATTGGAAACCGCGGGTTAGCATTAGTTGTTCGTATTGCATGTGCCCGCCTGAGAATGCATAGGCTTTAGCTCCTATTCCAAATCGATTATCTTCTTTACCATTAAATTTCAAGCTAATGTAATGTGTGCCTTTTGATTGATTTTTGTAGATACAGGCCTCATGATTCATGTTGTTGGTCACTAAATCGAGATGACCATCATTATTGAGGTCGGCATAGGCAGCGCCGTTTGAGATCATTGCATCTTTAACTCCCCACAGCAGACTTTTATCAATAAATTTCTCGCTGGATGTACCTTTAAAAATATAGCTATGAGATTCCCCGCCCGGCATTTTATCAATTACAGTGTGATCCAACTGGTGCGATGAATTGAGTATGGCCTGTACCGAGAAATTGGAAATAAAGCTTACATAATCCATATCTGTGGGCCTGCGCTTAATTCCGTTGGCTATGAACAGGTCCTTTATTCCATCATTATCGAAATCAGCCAGTAATGGGCTCCAGCTCCAATCAGTCGCATCGACGCCATCCATCAAACCAACTTCACTGAAGGCCTCTCCATTCCCAAGATTTTTTTGCAGGCAATTTCGTGAATATTGATATTGAAAGCCACCATTCAGTATTTTCACTTTATACTGATCGTATGATTCGTCACCGACATAGGTCTTCAGTATTTTCTCATCGCCGGGCAGCATGTCAGCAGTCACAATATCCAGTTGGCCATCATTATTAAAGTCTGCCATATCATTACCCATGCTGAAACGGCTGTAATGGTTAAAGTGCTTTGCGCCTGCCTCGGTAAATGTGCCGTTGTGATTATTGATGTAATAATAATCGTTCTCGTGAAAATCGTTACCTACGTAAATATCTTCCCAACCGTCATTATTCAAATCGCCAACAGCCACACCTAAACCGTAGCCTAATGCACTGCTGTAGATACCCGATTTAAGCGTAACATCAACAAAATGCCCGTTTTGGTTCAGGTACAATTTACTGCCTGCCTGGTTATTTACTTTCCTGCGCAGACTAGTATCCCCATAGGTCTCGACAGAGTGGTTAGATTGATTGAGCAGAAAACAATCCAGCTTACCATCGTGGTTATAATCAAAAAAGGCAGCTTGGGTTGAATAGCCTGAGAAGTCGAGGCCGTATTCGGCAGAACGTTCCGTAAACGTACCATCATGATTATTGATATAGAGCAGGTTATGGCCTTTCAAATCAAGCTTTCCTGCAACTGCACAAACGTAGATATCAAGATAACCGTCATTATTTACATCGGCCATCGTAACGCCTGTACACCAATCGGCGGTACCGTCAACACCAGCTTTATTTGTGATATCTTCAAACTGATAATTGCCCTTATTCAGGTAGAGTTTATTGCCACCTTTTTTATTTGAGGTAAAATAAATGTCAGGTAAGCCATCATTATTAATATCTCCTACGGCAACGCCACCACCATTATAAAAATATAAATATTTTAAAATTCCGGGGGCATCTTCATCACTCAGTTTATTTACAAAATGGACATTGGTTTGTGATGACGGCAGTAATTCGAACAGCGGTTGCTCTGTTTCTTTTTTCTGGCACGAAGAAATTATCAGCGCAATTAAAATAAGGACAGGTAACAAATAAAAAACCTTCCATCTATGGCTCACACAAACAAAGCTTATGGTCATTTATTATACCTCTATTTTTGAAGAAACCGAAACAAACAGGAAGTAATAACAATGTCGTTTTCAGAATAACTTCTCGGTCTCATTGGTGTAAATTTTTAGGCGGTTAAAGCGATAAAAGTATTAATTAATAGCAATGAAACCAAGTTTGCGGCGGAACAAAACTGTTAAAAAATTTCGGTCAAATATTGCCCTGTTATACTCAGAAAAGGTTTTTTTTCTATACTTTCGGATTTGTTCTGCTACTAAACTTAAATGAAGAAGAAAATTATTATTCTGTCGTTGCTCATACTGATCGTCGCTGCTTGTTTTATACCTATTACCCTGCAAAAAACTGTCTCTATAAAATGGTCGTTCATTAGTGTCTATCGCGAACTGATCTTACCAACAAACTGGGCCAAATGGAGAACTGATCTACGTAAAGATTTTGCCGCTGATTCGTCCAAAATTGACATCAAAAAAGAGAATTCTTCATTTGCTATCCGATATCAAGATAGAGCGTTAAATGTAAGTTTTAATGAAAACGTATTTAATGTTACAGATGGCTGGAATAGCAAAAGGACCTACACTTACACTGTCGTTCCCCAAAAGGATTTAAAAAAAACTTCGGTCATTGTATCTGATAAAACCACTTTGATTGGCTACCTGCTATCAAAGTTAAAATCGAAGCCGCTTGCCTACACTCATATTGACGATCTGAAACAATTTATGGAAACAGACAGCCTCCTGTATGGCTTTAAAGTTTTCCGGAATGGCGTTGCAGGCAGCTATATGCTTGAAATAAAAAGAAAAGTATTGACCAAAGATCAATTTACTGAGGCTTCAAAAATGCATGCAACATTACAACACTACCTTGAAACGCATGGATTGAAAAAAACGCAACCACTAATAGCACAATTTTTACCTACCGGTACCGATTCTACCCAGGTGAATGTAGGTTTCTATATTGATAAGGAAACGGCCGTCGAAAAAGGTGATATTATTTTTGCCCGAATGCCTAAAGGCGGTCCGCTTTACTCCGTGAAATACAACGGGAAATTTAATCAGCGATCTAAAGCATATATAGCCCTTCGTCAATACTATACTGATCACTATTACCAGTCTGCTATTTTGCCTTTTGAAACCTATCTTGATGACAGACTCCCGGCATCGGATACTGATAAAGTAAATATTCAGGTGAACTTCAGCGGTTTTTTTTAGCGGTTATAAATAATTCAGCCCGGATCGTACAACTTCCGGGCTGAATTATTACTTCTCAATTCCCTTTAAATAATTGCAGTGCATCATTATTACGGGCCACAATAATTTCTTTGCCGCCTTTAGTATTGATCAGAGATGCATCCCTCACTTCGCCCAATACAAATAAGCCGCTTTGTACAGGAGGTAAATAATCAAATCCATGTTTTTTGTTGCCCAGGTAGGTTACCCCATAATTTGCATCGTATCTTCCGATTTCCGGTTTCAATCCATAAAAATTACCACCTAAAAACAGATCATTTATACCATCGTGGTTAATGTCCGTTACCAAAATGCTGAATACCGGCGAAAACTGAGCTCTAATCGGCAATGGTTTCATATCAAATGATCCTTTACCCCTGTTATAAAAAACGCATGTCTGGGTTTGATTTACGGTTAAGACCAATGCATTTTTTAGTTGCTCTTCGGTGAATATCTCATCAATGCTTTTACCTGCATAGGCGTCATACCGCAAAAATTTCTTTTTCATAGCAGGCAGCTGTCTGATGATATCATCATGCAGGTTGATTGGGTATGCTTTACCATCTGTTTTATAATAAACCGGGATACATTCTACCTGTCCATTGTTATCAAAATCAGACACATACAATTTAGCCGGATGATCAGCATCTGCTTTTATTTTTGAATTCAGCCCATTATTACCCGCAATCAGGTCTGGTTTGCCATCACCGTCGAGATCAGCAACTGTCAAACAATTCCACCAGCCGGATGAATTTTCCAGTTCTCCTGTTTTTTGTAGTTTGCCATTTACATATTTAAGAATAGTTACCGGCATCCAATCACCAACTACAACCAGTGCTTTTTTGCCAGAACCATCAATATCCACCCATTGCGCATCGGTTACCATGCCCAGTTTTTGCAATTCTGGTGCAATGCTGGCTGTTACATCAGTAAAATTCCCATGCCCGTCATTTCGCAAAAGTTTACTCGATGGTATAACTCCATATGTACCCGGCACGCATCTTCCTCCGATAAACAGATCACCGTTATTGCTGTTCAGGCGCACACAAGAGGCATTGATAGGAACAATAGGCCAGCCGCTTAGCTTACGGGTAAAGTTTCCTTTGCCATCATTTATGTACAACCGGGCAAACAGATTTAGTGAGCCTTCCTTTTCCAGGTTACCGCCTGATACCACCACCAGGTCCATATCGCCATCGTGATCGACATCAACAAATAAAGCACCGATATCCTCGCTGTTTTTATCCTGTTCAAATGCAGACTCGCGTTTTCTAACAAAAGTGCCGTTTGGCTGCTGGATAAAAAGTTTTGCCGTATCGCCTGTTGCATTTCCGACAAAAAAGTCTTCCAAACCATCGCCATTCACATCGGCAACAGCCAGTTTTGGCCCTTCGGTTGAAAGCATTTTAGGTATCAGCCTTTGATCATCAAAATCTTTATAATCATTCTCTTTATGATAAATGTCACCTTTAAAACTGGTAGCAGTAATATTCTTATAAAATGGTTTAGCTGTTTGAACCGCGGGTGCAAAATTCAACTTCGCATCCGACTGTTTCAAAGTAATTGTAGTATTGGTATTGATATTCTTCAATATCTGCATTTTCATATTTGGCCAAACAATTTTTAAACTATCAATAGTTTTATAAGTACCTGTACCAAAATTTAATACGGGTTCAACACTGCTTTCAAATCCCCGGGTAGGCATTTGTTCGAGCACCTGTTGCATGCCCTTGGTATAAATAGTAACCCTGGAACCGACACCGAAAGTATTCATGCCCTCACCTTTCAGGTTTATTTTAAGGTAATGCGCATGTGTGCGTTCGGAAGTCATATTCCTGTAGATGAAAGCCTCGCCGTTTTCATTATTCACCACCAAATCGAGGTCACCATCTCCATCAAGATCGCCATAGGCTGAACCATTGCTAAAGCTTGGTGTAGAAAACCCGAGCGGAATACTTTCGTTTTTAAATTGGAGGTTCTTTTGATTGACAAAGCCATAACTGGTAATTGGCGTTTTCGGCATTTTATCGAGCAGTTTCTTAGCCTTAAAACCGCCATTTCTGATTTGCTGCATTACTTCGTCACTGCTGAAGTAGGTCAAAAAGTCCTGATTTGTTAAATCACGGCTGATACCGTTGCTTACAAAAATATCTTTCCAGCCATCATTATTAAAATCAAATGCCAGTGCACCCCAGCTCCAATCTGTAGCATTTACTCCTGCTAAATCTGCTATTTCACTAAAAGTTCCGTCGCCATTGTTCAGTTGCAAACAGTTTTGGGTGAATTGGTGATGAAAACTGTTCTTCAGCTTGGCATTGTAAATGTCGTATTCATCAAATTTCGTAGTTGTTTTAAGACGATAATCGCCTTCAGGCAGCATGTCTGTGGTAAAAACATCCAGGTTTCCATCGTTATTGAAATCTGCCATATCCGACCCCATAGACGATAAACTCATATGCCGGATAGCCTCATTGCTTACCTCGCTGAATTTACCATTATGCAGATTTTTATATAGATAATCGTGCTCAAAAAAATCGTTGGAGATGTACATATCTGTCCACCCATCATTGAACAGGTCACCGGCGGTTACACCCAAACCAAAACCAATTTCACTACCATATATGCCAGCCTCGGCACTTATGTCTACAAACTTTCCGTTATCATTCCTGTAAAAACGGTCGCCATTCTGTGGGTCGCGTACATTACGCAAATCGCGGTCATAACCAAAGCTGCCTATTGCCCTGTAGCTATTGTTCAATACAAAACAATCCAGGTCACCGTCATGGTCAAAGTCAAAAAATATGGCCTGGGTAGATAATCCTTTATCTGCCAACCCATATTTTGCTGCTTCCTCCTTAAAAGTGCCGTCTTTCTGATTAATATATAGCTCATTTGCCCTGTCGGCATCTTTCATTCCCCCGCTGTTTGAAACATAAATATCCAACCATCCATCGCCATTAATATCTACCATCGTTACGCCCGTATGCCATCTGTGATATCCTTTTACTCCGGCTTTTGCGGTTACATCCTCAAACTTCCAATTCCCCTTGTTAAGGTAAAGTTTGTTTTCGCCCTGGTTAGAAGTAAAGAAAATATCTGGCTTCCCATCATTATTCACATCACCAATGGCTACTCCGCCCCCGTTATAAAAATTTCGGTAATTAAATACGTTAAACTCGCCATCGTCAACCACCTTGTTATCAAAGGTTATACCTGTTTGGGAAGATGGCTGCAATTGGAACAAAGCATCTTCTGATTTAGGTGCATCGGTATGCTTGCAGGAGATTAAAAATAATGGAACTGCAAAAAACAGTAGCGGGGAATAATATTTTCTCATCATTAGTTGGTAAGCGAATATACAGAACTAAAATGGAGCGGTAATGTTATTGCCGCTCCATTTAGGATTTATTCTGTTGAATATTCTTATTGAGTATAACCAGGATTTTGTTTCAGGTTTTTATTTTTCTGAAGTGCTTCCTGCGGAATTGGGAATATCCATGAATGCTGATCAGCATCAGGGGTCTTAAACTGTTTTGCATCACCAAAGTGACCATAGCGAAGCAAGTCTTCTCTTCTCCAGCCTTCCCAAACAAATTCGCGGCCTCTTTCAGATAATAAACTGTCGAGGTTAAACGCTGCTGTAGTAAAGTTTGATAAGCCTGCTCTTTCCCTTACAGGTCCAACGTAAGTTAAAGCTTGTGCTGCATCTCCTGTTAGGCGCATTATACACTCTGCTTTCATCAGGTATACATCTGAATAGCGGAATAATGCAAAATCGGCGTCCTGGCTCTGGAAACCCGGAGTGATCTGCCATTTTTGCTGACGTACGCCTTCAGCTTCGTGCGCATTGCTAAGGCTGGTAACCGTTGGTTCAAAATCCAAAGGTCGTGAACCATCACTCGCACGCGTTGTCAATGGGGTAACTCCATCTGCATCGTATTGCTGCCCTACCTGCCATCCGTTCCTGCGCGTATCAGCGCTGTTGAATTTGCCGTAATAATCAGCATTAGCGCAGAAACCATTCCAAGGCCCACCGGTAGATCCCCAGTTATATTTGTTAACCTGGTTATAGTGGAAGGTCATCATTTGTATTTGCAAACCTTGGGCATAGATATGATCGTAAGGTATTACGAAAATATTTTCAGTTGAGCCCGTATTATTGCTTGAAAAGTTATCAAGGAAATTCGGCATTAAAGCATACCCAGCTCCCAATAAAGAATCGCACAAGGCTGAACATTTTGTGTAACCATCAGTACCACTTGAGCCGGTGATTACGTTCTGATTAAGGTATAATTTTGCAAGCAAAAAATAAGCTCCCCATTTGTTAAGTCTGCCATACTGGCTTGGATCTTGAGCCGGCGTTTTGGCACTCAGCGTAGGTGCTGTTGCCTGTAGCTCTGATACGCAGAAATTGTACACATCTGTCGGAGTGCTTTGTGACACCGTTGATGCATCCTGACTCGCTGATTTCAGCAGTGGCACGGGGCCAAAGTTTTTTACCAGAAGATAATAGTAGTATGCACGCAACGTTCTCAACTCATTAACTGAGTAAGCAGTATTTGGTGTAGCCGGCAGTCCCTGTAATAACGAGATGGTGATGTTTATTTGGCCCAAAGCGTTATAACAGTTGTCCCAGGAGCTTGAAACGTTGGCATGTCCCGGCTCATAAGTGTGCAGCCATAATGTAGACCATTCGCCACCGTCTGACCAGTCCCCCCCCACACGCGTCGGGATGATCAGCGCATCAGTGGTTTCCTCGGAGGTTAGAATGATATTGGTATTACCGGTAATGCTTTGTAATTGCGTATAGGTACCCAATACGATCGATTTAAGATATGCAGCGCTTCCGGCAGCTGCAGTCTGCGTAACGGAATCCTTGGTTGGATTTAGCTCTTTTTTACAGGAATAAACTCCTGCAACAACCAAGAGAGCCGCTACGATTACTAAATGTTTCTTTTTCATTATAATATGATTTATAATTATTTCAATACCATGTTAACACCAAATGATAACTCTCTTGGACGCGGATAAATCGCTCTGATATCAATACCTTGCGAGCTGCCCGTTAAAGCGAATGCATTATTTACTTCCGGATCTACACCTTTATATTTGGTAAAGGTATACAGGTTGTTACCTGCTACATATATATGCAGTTTATCAATGTACTTGTTGTCATTTATCTTAAAGCTGTAACCCAGGTTCAAGCTCTGAACTTTCAGGAACGATGTGCCCTGCCACCAGAATGATGATGGTTCTGATGCACTCTTAATACCATATTGTGTGGCATCGGCCAATACTCCATAAGTACCTAACTTAGCCAAACTGGTATAGTCCATCGCAGCTTCATTAAAGGCATGGCTGCCGTATTGGCCGCGAAGGAAGATATTCAAATCGAACTGTTTGTAAGTAAACGAGTTGTTGATCGAATAGGTGAATTTAGGATCGGTAGTATAGAACTTGCGGTCCTGGGTACTGCCGTCATCAGAATAATTAAGCGTACTTACATCTGTAGTAGCCGTCCTTGAACCGTCGGCATTATATTTCCAGAATTCCTGTTGTCCGTCAGCAGTTATGCCTGCATATGTTGGCAATAACAATGTACCTACAGGATAACCAACTTTCAGGTATGCAATATTTGATATACTACCGCTGATACCCAAACCTGATGTGCTACCCACATTGGCTTGTGTAACATTGAAGGTAGTACCATTCAAAGAACCTGAAAGGTTCAGGATCTTGTTACGGTTAAGACCGAAGTTGATACCCGGAGTCCATGAGAAGTCGGAATTGCTTACGGCTTTATAATTCAGGCTGAACTCAAAACCTTTATTGCTCATGCTGCCTATGTTAGCAAGAATTGTAGATACAAAATACGTACTTCCTGTTGGTACAGTATACGGATATAATAAGTGGTTGGTTTTTTTAGAATACCAGTCAAAAGTACCATTTAATCTGCCGTTGAACAGGCTGAAATCAGTAGCAATGTCGGTGCTGGTTACCACTTCCCATCTTAATGAAGAGTTTGCATTTTGTACTGCAAACGCTGCAGGCAAAAATAATCCTGATGTACCATCATAATACTTCTGTCCATTAGGACCGAACAGGAATTGAGAGGTGTAATCGCCGATAGCTCCCTGGTCGCCCACAGAACCATAACTGGCCCTTAATTTCAATGAGTTAATCCATTGCACGCCTTTCATAAAATCTTCCTGGCTGATGGTCCATGATGCACCAAAAGAAGGGAAAACACCGGATTGATTGTTCAAACCCAGCTTATTAGAATTATCATACCTGATGTTTGCGGTAAAATTATATTTATCAGCAAGATTATATTCCAACCTACCAAATAATGACTTAAGTATATATTGTGCATTATTTGAACCTATATCAGCAGTTGATATGCTGTTGGCAGAACCGATCGCTTCATTTGGCTGATTAATATCATTGAAGTCGTGGGCACCCACACGGAATTGCGAGTATGCTTCGGTGTAATGCTCAGCACCACCTAACACATTGATCCTGCTCTTGCCGAACGTCGCTTTATAGTTAATAGTACCACCGTAAGTTGCGTTGGTATAATCCAGCTCACCTTTGTCCACATCACCATGGCCGGTTAAGGTAGGTGTGTAATTAAGCGGATCAGTTACTGCGCTTAATAGACCCTGAGTAGGCAGGAAACTTGTTGCGCTTGTTGGAGGATAATAGGTAAAATAGGTTGATACTCCATGAGCAACGTTAGCGTAAGGGCTAATGGTCAGTCCTTTTGCCAGAGTATAATCCAATTGAATTCTTCCATTAAGCACGTCAGCAACACGTTTGTTCTGTATGTAAACTAATTGGGGCACAGGGTTCGCTTCCTGCGTATTATTGATAAACTGGTAATAATTTGGATGATTAGGATCCGTCACCGAAATTACCGATGGCACGGCCGCCGCATTAAGCACCGCGTTTTTATCAGCTATGTCCCCATTAGTATGCGTACCTGATGCGCTGATAGTGATCAATAATTTATCATCCAACGCTTTCTGATCGAAGTTAAAACGTCCCTGCAAATCTTTTCTATCCGAACCTAATAAGATACCTGGTTGGTCTGTATAAGTTGCAGAAGCACGGTAATGTCCTTTTTCTGTACCACCAGATAAAGCAAGATTTTCATTGTGTGTAAAGGTGCTTCTTGTAATTTGTTTAAACCAGTTGGTATTAGCTCCCTGATCTGCAGTAGTTGACGGAGTATCCGGTACAAACGCTTTCATCGGATGTCCATAAAACGATTGATAAGCAGAAAGGTATTGAGTCCTGTTCATAAAATCAGGCAGCTTTTCTGGTGATTCTGAAGCTATGTAAGAGTTAAATTCAACACGCATTCTGCCTGCTTTACCTGATTTGGTAGTGATCAGGATAACACCACCTGCAGCACGTGAACCGTAGATGGCTGCACCTGACGCATCTTTCAAAATGTCATAAGATTCGATGTCGTTTGGCGATATACTTCTTATATCAGCGCCAACAACACCGTCGATAACGTATAACGGGTCGTTACCACCTGATAATGATACAGTACCACGGATACGTACGGTTGGGTTATCATTCGGGTCACCGCTTGAGGTATTGATAACCACGCCTGCGGCTTTACCCTGTAATTGTTGTAATGGGTTAGTAGTAACACCTTGTACGAAATCGCTTGAAGATACTTTTACAACAGCACCCGTAGCGTCTTTCTTGCGTACGGTACCGTAACCTACTACCAACACTTCGTTAAGAGCAGTGCTGGCGGCGTCTAATGTAATGTTTAATGGCGCACCGGTTAATGGCACGTCCTTTTTGTTGTAACCAACAAAAGAAACGGAGATTGCGGTAACCGAAGAAGGTACTGAGAGTTTGAAGTTACCATTCACATCGGTAACCGTACCTGCGGTTGATCCTTTAGCTACAATGGATACTCCCGGAATGGGCGAACCATCTTTTGAGTCTGTTACTTTACCTGTAACTACTACGTTTTGGGCCAAAGCAGGCAGCGCAAATAAACATAGCAAGATAAAGCAGCAACTTACTTTGAGTAAATTTTTAAAATGCATAAAATTTGGGTTGAACGGTTTATTGATTAGTTAGTTAGTTTTAGCAATAGTAAACCTATTTGTTATAAATATTTTGAGATGTAAATATTCTGATATAACTAGTTTACACTCGGCTGTTTGGCTAAGGGGGAATGTTGGTATCCTTTCTTTTTTTCATTTAGTTATTGGTTTACAAATCGGTTATAAAATAATACAGCATCTCGCATAACCTAAACTATTCAGTTACTTGAAACCTTAAAACAAAAATTGTAAATACAATTAATGAACTAAGTAATTACACTTTTGTGTGCCGGTAAATTATTTTATTTGGTTAATTGGTTATTAGGGAAAATCCGATGTAATCTAAGTTACTACTTTTTAAAATTACAAGCAACTTTTTCGTTACATCATATCCTATTTAAAGCAAAGTAATAAATACACAGCAAAATTACCTATTTGTTTATGTAGAATATAAGAAAATAATGAATTTTTTAAATTTAAATATCTCATTTTAAGATACTTACAAAAAAATATGCTTTAAAAAATATAAACGTTATTTAGGGAAATAAGGTACTTATTTAACCCTTTTGAGTATTAATTTAACAGAATAATCAATTGCAGATGTTTGGGAAAACCGCTTTTTACGCGTTGTAAAAAGCGTTGTACTTTGCAGTAATTCTTTTTAAAGGATGATTTAATCCTGCGTTTTACTTAGCACTTCAATGGCCTTTATATCCATAATACGGTGGTCAAATTCGTCACTTGGAACTAAGGCTTTGGCCTTGATACGCATTTTGTAAACATAGATGGTATTCACGGAATACTCCAGGATATTAGCTATAGTTTCCACATCGCTGATACCGAGCCGCATCAGAGCAAAAATTCGCAAATCCGTATTTAATACTTCATTGTCTTTTGGCCATATCTGGTCTTCTTTTTTAAAAAGGGAGTTGAAGGTGCTTATGAAGTTAGGGAAGATTTTGAGGAAGATATGATCAAAAGTATAAAAAAGAGTCTCCCTTTCCTTTTTAATATTGATCTCATTTACAGAAACTAACACATCATCATATTTCTTTATAGTGATCTTCCGCTCAACATTTCTTTTCAGCTTTTCAAGCTTTAATATATATCCGGATATAACGTTGAAGAAATAGCCGATATATTCTTCTTTGATATGAGTATCCTCTATCAACTTCTGGTTGATCTTTTCGAGCAGCACATTTTTTTCTTCAATTATACGCTCCTTTACCTTCAGCCTTTTCAGTTGAATAAACACGATAAATGATACCAGGGATATTATGATCGCCACAACTGTGATAGACAGCAGGTAGATCAGGAATTTATTCTTTTCATTCTCTGTGATAATGATCTTTTGTGCTGCAACAATGGGTAAAACAGCTCCTATTTCAATTTTACGCAACCTTGCACCATAAAATTGCGCATCCTTGTCTGCCTGTTTTATAAAATCATAGGCCTGGTTTACATTACCTTGCTTAAACAGCTCCTGGCCCAACTTAAAAATGGCCAGCGTTTCCTTAGTTGACGAACGGATATCATTTATTGCACCTACAGCCAATAATCCTATCCTGTCTTCCGCGTGTTCCGGTCCGGGATAGAAAGAACTCAGTGCGGTTGCCGACATTGCCCTTTGATGTGCTGTAAGCGGATAATGGTCTAAAAGATCAATATAATATCTGGATGGTAACTGCGACTGGCCCAATCGTATTTGCCGGTCACCCAAATGACGCAGCAACTCAAATGAATTAGGTTTGGATAAGGCAATGGCCGAATCCAAATATTTAAGCGATTGCACCTTATCAAAAGGCGCAAAGAATTTATCGTTATTATAATCTGAAAGATCAGAATAAGTGCGCTCTCTTATGGAATAATATTCCAGTTTGGAGCTATCATTGAGCAATCGGGTATTGATGTGCTCAAGACTTTCGAAAGTTTCTTTGAACATTCCCGCAGACATTAAAAGAAAAGCGACCCTGATCTTCGTATCATTTTCCCAGGTAAGGTTATGCGATGCCTTACTTATGTTCATTAATTTTTGGGTATAGGTATAAGCGGTTTCAAACTGGTATGATTTATATTCTTCATACAATTGGGTGCAAATACTATACTGGGTATTATAATCGGTCTTTGGGGCTGCGTCTAACCTGGCTTTTAGCCTTTTAATCCTGAATTCCTTTTGGCTGTCATACATCCTGATCTTTGATAATTCAACTTTTAATTGTGACAAAAGGCTATCTGTTTTTGCAGATGAGTATGCTGAGTATCCAAGAAATGACAAGAACAGGGTTAATAAAAATATTCTCATGTCTCAACCAGGGGTTTTAGATGCCTAAATCTATACTTAAAAAATGAGTTTCTGCTTAAAAATGATAAAAACAATTTTAAATTTTATCAATCAAAAACATTGATAGCGCATTAGGAAGGTCATTTTCATTCATATTTTTTTTATAAAAAATTGGCACTAAACTCTTAAATAGAAATTCTTTATACCTTGCTTATTATTAATATCTTACCAATTTCTGACCTGTAATAACCTAACACCTGTTATAAGCATGAAAAAACTATTATTAACATTATTTCTGTTTGTTGTTTTTGGCGTTTCATATGCCCAGATACATACCCCACGACAATTATTTCCAGGTTTATTTGAAGCTGTGCAGCTATCTGATATTTTCCCCGATAATAAAACCTTTGTTGATGCTACCCCACGTCGGGATCCTGAACTGATCATGAAGGATTATAATGATAAAAAAGACAAACCTGGATTTGATCTGAAACAGTTTGTAACTGAGAACTTTGTAGTGCCCGGGCCAAACTCCAACGTTTTTAAGACCGACGTTTCTCTGGGCATACGCAAACATATTGATACGCTATGGCATGTGCTTTACCGCAGGCATGATACGGTTTCCAAATGGTCGTCCCTGATACCTCTGCCGAATGATTTTGTGGTACCAGGCGGGCGTTTCCGTGAGACTTACTATTGGGACTCTTACTTTACAATGCTTGGTTTACAGGAAAGCCATCAAACGCAGATCATACAAAACATGATTGGCAACTTTGCTTATATGCTTGATAAATATGGCTTCATCCCTAACGGAACACGAACTTATTACCTCACCCGTTCGCAACCGCCGTTCTTTTCAATGATGCTTGATCTGTTGGCCAAAGATGAGGGCGATGGTGTATTTGTAAAATATCAACCTGAACTGATAAAGGAATATAATTTCTGGATGAATGGCGCGGATAAAGTAAAACCCGGTGAGGCTTACCGTATGGTGGTGCGAATGAAGGATGGCGAACTCCTTAACCGTTACTGGGACGATTCAGATCAACCGCGCGAAGAATCCTATAAAAAAGATGTGGATGCAGGAAAATTAACTAAGCAAAAGCTAAGCGATTTTTACCGGAATATTCGTGCGGCGGCAGAGTCAGGATGGGATTTTAGTACCAGATGGATGGATACCACAGGTAAACTGGAAACTATTCAAACCACCTTTATTGTGCCTGTCGATCTTAATTGTTTGCTTTATCATCTTGAGCTTTCTATTGCAAACTCTTATCATTTGCAGGGTAATGGATTAAAGTATAGAGAATACACAACCAAAGCCTTACTACGCAAAAAAGCCATACTGAAATATAGTTGGAACGAACAGCTTGGCTGGTTTATGGATTACAACTGGAAAACCCGCCAAAAGACGCCTCATCAGACCCTGGCAGGAACTTTCCCGCTTGAATTTAAAATAGCTGACGCTAAACAGGCGGCGAAAATAGCTTCTGAATTAAAATCTAAATTCCTAAAATCAGGTGGACTGGTTACTACATTTAAGCGTTCCGGTCAGCAATGGGACAGCCCGAATGCCTGGGCGCCGTTGCAGTATATGGCTATTGATGGTTTGAATAAATACAATTATTCCGGTCTTGCCCGTTCGGTTGCCGAAACGTGGATCAGTACAAATATCCGTGTATTCAACTCAACCGGTAAGCTGATGGAAAAATATAATGTATTGGATACTGATGCAAAAGCCGGTGGCGGCGAATATCCTTTGCAGGACGGTTTCGGCTGGACAAACGGCGTATTGCTTAATCTGCTGAATAAGTATCACATGGATAATTTATAAACTATCAGTTTTTCTTTATCCTGAATGTGTGGCTGCCTGATGGACTATCTACTATGATCCAATTACCTTCGGTAGAGTCGGGCTTTGCACTTTTTCCATCTACCAGCAAGGTGTAATTATCCGATAATTTTGGCAGATATACCTGCGCGGTTGTATTAGCCGGAATAGTTGTATTTAGATTAAAAAAGGCACCTTCATCCTTAGTTAGATCAACCAAAATCTCACCATGAATGCTGGGCAGCTTCATTTTTGCCCATTTCAGATCGCCGGGTTGTGGTTTGATGATGATCTTGCCAAACCCAGGCTCAGCAGGCTGTATTCCCATAATTCTACGCGGAATAATATGTGCCGGCGATGCGCTCCAGGCATGGCTCCAGCTCAAATCCTGCGGATCGTATTTTAAATCCCAGGCCTCGGTAGTCATAGTAGCTCCCATTCGGATCATGTTCAGCCATCCCCGGTCGGAGTCATTTGTCATCAACTCAAGTGCGTAATTGCCCTGTTCTGCATTGTATAAACCTTCCATCAGGTAATTGGCGGCATAAACACCGCAGGCCATCCATTTTGATTTTACATAATTCACTACGCTTTCCTTATACTGATCCGGCACCAAACCAAAAGCAAGCGGAAACAAATTGGCTTGTATGGAGGCATGCCTGCTGCCGATACCATCAAAATAAATTTTGCTTGTCTTGTCGAAAAAGTCTTCATTAAACTTCTTCTTCACCTTTTCAGCCTTGGTTTCAAACATTGAAGCGTCCTCTGGATGATTCGTAGCCCATGCGATTTTGGACATCAACACTAACGCTCTGTAATAGAAAGCATTAACAACCGTATTATAATCCTTGCGCTCGTAGTTATCGGTCTCGCCATTAGGATATATTCCCTGGTCGGCATCCGGCCAGTCGTCAATATCATGAAGCATATCTCCATTATAATGTATGGATTCCAGGAAGCTTTTAGTTTGCAAACCTGTCCGTGTGCTGATTAAACCTTCCGGTGTCTCCAAAGCCATTAAAGTCTTGGCTTTTAAATCGTTATAATAACCCTCGATCAGTTCCTTATTCCCGGTATACAGGTAATCAGACCAAGCCATAAACACGCTGTGATTGATCCATTCGGTGGGCCAGCTTGCATGATAGATCAGGTTTTCTGTACTGTATCGTGCGGTTGCAAAATCACGGTCGATGGCATAATGGCTCATTTGCTGAATGTAGCAATCTGCCTCATACATCATCCGTTCACGCTCGCTGTTGGCATAATCACCATTAAATGTATTAGCAATGGTGGAATATTTGCACATCTCATAGATCTGATTTAAACGATCGTCCGAACAGGAGAATGAAGATGCATTTGGGTTAAACTCTACATATAATGCTTTTTGAATAACCTTATTTATCTTCAGTCCGGGTATCGCCTTAATTTCGGCATATCGAAAAGGAATCACTTCCGGCATCTGCATCGGCATTACCTGGCTATGCGGAAACTGGGGCACAAAACGTGGCAATTCCAATATATAATCATGCATGCCCTTTTTAAGCTTGATCTTGTAGATGCCATACAATATGCCACCGCCTGGTTTGGTATCAATAGAGTCTCCTACCCCCTTTTCGCCTATAGCAACTATCAATGAGTCGGCGCTATATTTCTCTTCATCCCAGGTTAGATTCAGTTCCAGGTAAGCAAAAGCATCTTTCTTGAAATCATAAAAGAAATTACCATTCTTTTGAACAACCGATTTGATTGGGGGAACATCATGAAAATTTACCGGTTCACGGTTTTCAAAGGTCCATGCTATTTTGCCGCCTTCATCACGCAGGTCGATCCACCTGCTTTCTCCCGGCCATTTTCTTGCAAGGTCAAAATCTGAAGTATTAAACCGTTGTATAGCACTCCAGCCTGATTGCTTACCTATTCTGCCCCAGGTGCAAACGCGCCAGTAATATTTTTGGCGGGGCTGGAGTGCTTTACCATTATATTTTATATTAATAGATTGACTTGAACTGATCTTTCCTGAATCCCATAGGTCAGGATGATTTTGCTGCAGAAGTACAGCACTGGTCGCTACCTGAACTTGATAAGCGGTCTGATAATCATCTTTAACACCCGCATTTACAATCCATCCAAAATCAGGTGTTTTATTGGTGATCATGGCCAGTTCGGGATGCGGAAGCAGGTCGCATAGCAAGCCGGTTGGTGTATCTTTTTGAGCGAAAGCATTTAGAGAGATAACGGAAAATAAAAACAGAATCAGGTATTTGTAGTTCATACTTGTCCCGGCAAAAATGAATTATAGTTTACGTTTATTACGATGATATATCAGGGGATTTTGTGCATCATCATTCAATGCATCCCCTACTTTGATGGTTTGCAGGTAATCATCAGGTAAAATATTTGGTGTGCCGTTATACACATTTCCTTCAGGCATATAAGCACAGGTCATCGCCCTGCGGTATCCGCTGGTCATATTAGCATTGGCGCCATGAATGGTTAATCCATTATGAAACGAGCAACTGCCGGCCTTCATTGGTGCTGCAACGGATTGTGATTTGGCCAGATTCGGATAAACCTGGAAAATGCCATCCATATTTTTACCGATACCTGCGTTTTCAAAAGAGGTTTCGGTATGCGAACCTTTTATAAAATACAGACAGCCGTTTTCCAATGTGGCATCGTCCAGCGCTATCCAGATGGAAAGTGCCTTCCGGTCTGAAAATGACCAGAACGGCGTATCCAAATGCCATGAAGTAGGATTGGCCCACGGTGCTTTGAACAAAGCCTGATCATGCCAGATACGAATGCCATCCACCCCGGCAAGATCGGCAGCCATTTTGCCGATGCGCTCATCTGTCATCAATTCCTTTACACCTTCATCCGTTTGCCAGAGATTGAGCAACTGGTCAAACACTTTTCCAAAATAAGCCGCATCTTCATTAATGCCGTCTTCCTCTCCGGTTTTTACCTCTTTACCGGGCATTTTCTGACCATTCCTTTTTTTCACAGCATTCATTACCGTTGCTCGCCAATGTTCCAGTTCATCAGGCGAGAGGAAATCCTCAATAACGATAAAACCATTCTGCCGAAAAAAATTAATCTGATCCTCAGTCACACTGTGATTCATAGGTTATAGTATTTGTTGATGTAGGGGCCTGATTTTAAAAAATTGCCAACCGGAGTTACCAGCTACCGGTTGGCGAGCACTCGATAAAATTTAGATTCCTTATCAAAAATACCCTCTCAAAAAGCGCATAGGTTATCTAAAGCGGGAATGTTTTTATACTTTTTGACATTTTTACTTGTAACTAATTACTTATTTTTAATGTCTTGTTAGGTAAATGCACAACTTTAATAAATATCTTACGCCTTCTGCGGCCGATGAAAAGTGGGGATTTTCCATCACAACCGTTGGCTATTGCAAGATAGACAGTCATCAGGCGTACCCTAACAATAAGGAGCACCCCGCCACCCATGCATTTACCTGGAACAAGGGCAGAATACTTGATGATTATTATTTGGTTTACATTTCTAAAGGCCGGGGCACTTTTGAGTCGTCTGAAACAGACTCACGCATAGTTACGACAGGAACTTGCTTTTTCTTGTTTCCTGGAGTATGGCACAGGTACAAGCCCGACCTGCAATCGGGTTGGGAAGAATATTGGATAGGTTTTAAAGGATTGTATCCCGAACATTTAATGAAGCAAGGCTTTTTTGAGAAAGGAAAACCATTTATCGATATCGGCCTGAATGAAGAGATACAAAAGTTGTTTCATAGGTTGCTCGATAGTGTAAAATCATCCAACCCCGGGTACCAGCAAATTGTGAGTGGTATTACGATGGAAATTTTAGGGCTGATAAATAGTATCACCTTAAATAAAGATTCAGGAAATGATATTACGGGCAGATCAATTACCCGGGCAAAGTTCCGGATGAATGAGTCGATTGAAAATCCGATTGGTATCGATCAATTGCTTGAAGAAATCCCCATGAGCTATTCCAAGTTCAGGCAGGTATTTAAAAAAGCAACAGGCCTCTCCCCTAACCAGTATTATCTGGATATCAGATTAAACAAGGCTAAAGAATTACTCACCTCAACTTCACTTAGCGTAAATGAGATCGCCTACCACACCGGGTTTGAGTCGATCTTCTATTTCTCCAAACTATTCAAAAAGAAGAACGGTGTATCTCCAAAAGATTTCCGTTCATGCAGGCAGTTATTGACTGATTGATTTATAAAGTAGTCTTTTTAAGCAATTTCAGGCTAATACCCAACTCAAAAGTATTGTTGGCATAACTGCTCAGCTGACCGGTATTGTAGGTATAAGTAAATAATAACCCCAGCGTATGATAGTCTATGCCAAAGCCCCATGAAAGGCTATTGTCGCTATGATAAATTCCCTGCAGGTTCAATTGGTAATTATCTTCAAAAGTTGTTCTGTAAAAATTAAAGCCTACATCAAAAACGTTACTGTAGCCCATTATGCCACGATAAGCCACCTTTGGTTCAATACTATAAATACTGTAGTTGTTAGCATAATTTAATTGTATTTTATAGCTCATTGCTGCATAAAATGTCGATGCCTCCACATCTACCGCATCCGCCTGGGTTTGAAAAAATGCTCTTTTAAGATTAGGTAATGAAAATTGTGCATTAAACTTTGGGCTGGTGTATGCGACACCTATATCCCCATCAGCATATACCCCATGGGCGTTAAACTGGGATACTGCTAAATCGCCCTGATCGCCTACAACATCCCCCTCATTGACATGTGCATCGCTAAAACCAATTGATAAACCCAGGCTTAATTTAGACCCCTTATCATTTAAAGGGATGTGATAAGCATAAGTCCCCATTATCCGCGTCCTGCTGATCAATCCTGCATTATCGCCATAAACATTTAAACCCAGCCCAACTTTGTTTCCGGAATTATAATCAGCCGTAAAAGTTGTCAATGTTGGACTGCCGGGCACCCCTATCCACTGTTGATGGTAATCCATATTCAGGTTTAGCTGCGGTTCCATACCCGCCAGGGCCGGGTTTGCCAGGTATTGATTCTGAAAATAGATCGATTGTATGTTAGTCAATTGTGCATGCGCATAATTTCCGCAGAACAGAATTATAGCGGCACAACCGGTCAATCTTCTCATCAGTGCAATCGCCCTATTTTTATTCTTTGTTATATTTTGATTCAGCATTTTGTCATTCAAGGTTTTGTCGTACCTAATTATCGTCTTTTAAGTACTGTGATGTATCCTTTGATCTTTTTATCACCCGGCCCCAGGTCGATTACATAATAATAGGTATCCTCTTTCAGCGGCTGGCCATTGTAGTTTCCATCCCAATCATTGCTGTATCCCTTTTTGGTATACATTATCTTGCCCGAATGGTCAAACACCGTAACTGTATTATTAGGGAACAGATCAATATTCTTGATAAACCAGGTATCATTCTTGCCATCCCCGTTAGGAGTCAGCAGATTATTTGCGATCACGTCATTTTGCGGTACATTCCTGGTAACTACGACTGTGTAGGATACCGTAGTGATACCATCCTGCGCCAGAACATCCACTGTAATTGTATTATCGCCCGGATCTAAATCGATCACCCGGCTTGGCTGGCCGCTGAATGCTACTACGCCATCTACTTTTATGGTAGCATTTGCATCGCTGGTAGTTGGCGTTACAGTGATGGAACTTACGCTATAATCCACACTGGCGGTGTAGCTCAATGTACTGCTTGCAAATACCGGTTTGAGCGTTCCCTGGCTTAAGGTAAGATTACTCAAAGTTGCAACGGTTGTTCCTGCCCTCGCAACTGTAATAGTATAAGTTGTTGATGCGCCACCCGGAGCGGAAACAATTACTGTAATAACATTGGCCCCGACATTTAACGATATTGGTGCAGAAGGCGTACCCGATCCTGTTTGCACACCATTTATAGTAATGGTATTTGTAGGATCGCTTGTTGTAGCTGTTACTGTCAGGCTGGTTGTTGCGTTTGCTACCGCAGATGCATAACCAAAGACAGTGCTCGAAAAATCAGGAGCCAATGAGCCTGAACTGATCGTCAGGTTAGCCAATACTACCGACGTTGCGGGCGTGCGCGATACAGTGATTGTGTAAGTAACCGTAGTGCCATCCTGCGCGGTTACTATAACATTGATTATATTACTACCTACTTGTAGTGGAATAGAGCCTGAGGCACTTCCTGATGCTACAGCAGTTCCGTTTACAGTAATGGTGGAGGTAGGATCAGTAGTCGTCGGGGTTACCGTAACGCTGCTAACTGCATTTGCGACGCTCACTGCATAACTGGTAACAGACGTGTTAAAATTAGGCGCAAGTGTCCCCGAGCTGATGGTCAGGTTACTTAATGTAGCTGTAGATGATGCCGTGCGGGTAACTACTACTATGTAGGTTGTTTTTGTAACGCCATCCTGCGCAGTTACTACTACGGTAACCGTATTCGGACCGATTACCAAAGGTATGCTTCCTGATGCTGAGCCACTTGCTACAGCTACGCCATTGACGGTCACTGTTGATGTCGGATCGGTGGTTGTTGGTGTTACTGTAATACTCGTAGTAGCATTGCTTACCCCTGCTACATAGCTTAAAGTACCGCTTGCAAACACAGGTGTAAGCGACCCTGAGCTTAAATCTAAATTGCTGAGTGATGCTATGGATGATGGCGCCCGGTTAACAATTATAGTATAGGTATCCGTTGTTGTTCCATCCTGTGCGGTAACAACTGTTGTAATAGTATTGGCGCCAACATTAAGATTGATAGCGTTCGAGGCCGTTCCGCTTGTCACTGCAGTACCATTAACGGTTACCGTTGCTGTGGCATCCGTTGTGGTTGGGGTAACGGTAATGCTGGTAACCGTATTGTCAACATCCGTAACGTAACTGGTGGTGCCGCTGGTAAAGGCCGGAACCAGTGTCCCCGAACTTATGGTCAGATCACTCAATGTGGCTATTGATGACGCAGCCCGGTTAACAGTAACCGTATATACGCTTGAAGTAACACCATCCTGGGCAGTAACTATTACAGTAATCGTGTTTGGGCCTATAACTAACGGTATCGAACCCGATGCGGTCCCGCTTACAACCGGGGTTCCGTTCACTGTCACCGCAGCTGTCGGATCGGTTGTTGTAGGCGTTACGGTAATACTTGTTGTTGCGTTAGTGACATCTGCTGTGTAGGCAGTAACTGCACCGTTAAAAGTTGGTGTTAGGGTTCCTGAACTGAGGGTCAGATTAGATAAAGTAGCCGTTGATGATTGCGAACGGTTGACTGTTACCAGGTAAGTATCCGTTGTAATCCCATCCTGAGCAGTAACCAAAACGGTTATTAAGTTTGGACCAACGATCAATGGTATCGACCCAGATGCGGTTCCTGAAGGAACCGGGGTACCATTCACCAATATTGTTGAGGTCGGATCGGTAGCAGTTGGCGTTAAAGTAATACTCGATACCGAGTTAGGAACTATCGCTGTATAGATATTGGTGCCGCTTGCAAACGTTGGATTAAGGGTTCCTGAGCTTAAGATCAGGTTGGATAACGTCGCTGAAGACGAAGGCGCACGGGTAACTACAATAGTATAAGTATCAGTCGTTGTTCCATCCTGGGCGGTTACAATTGTGGTAATTGTATTCGTCCCCACGTTTAATCCTATGGCACCTGATGCAGTACCGCTTGTTACGAGCACTCCATTTACAGTTACCGTGGCATTCGGATTATTGGTAGTTGGTGTAACTGTGATACTCGTAGTCGCATTGGGTACGATGGCTGTATAATTGGTAATACCGCTCAAGAAAATAGGAAGCAATGTTCCGCTGCTAATTGTCAGGTTTGATAATGTGGCATCAGCAGACGGTCCGCGGGTAACATTTATTGAATAGGTTGTTGTTGTTAACCCATCCTGGGCGGTGACTAATACATTGATCGTATTAGGCCCGACATTCAATGGGATCGGCCCGGATGCGCTTCCCGATGTAACCGGCACCCCATTTACTGTAACAGTTGCTGTGGGGTCTGTTGTAGTTGGAGTAACGGTTATACTTGTCGTTGCATTCGTAACGCTGGCCACGTAGCTCAATGTCGAACTGCTAAATGCAGGTGTAAGTGTACCGGAACTAATTGTTAAATTGCTTAAGGTGACTATAGACGAAGGCGCCCTTGATACAGAAATAGTATAGGTATCAGTTGTCGTTCCGTCTTGTGCGGTAACCACAACAGTGATTGTGTTTGTGCCAACATTTAAAGCTATTGATCCTGATGCACTACCTGATGCCACCGCCGTACCATTAACCGTTATGGTCGAGGTAGGATCATTAGCTGTCGGTGTTACCGTAATACTGGTTGTTGTGTTGGCAACGCTGGCAGCGTAACTAACAGTTCCACTGGCAAATGCAGGCGCCAGTGTTCCGGCACTAATAGTCAAATTAGACAATGTCGCATCCGATGAGGCAGCACGGGTTACTACAATGGTATAAGTAGTTGTGGTTGTACCATCCTGCGCGGTTACTACAGTTGTAATTGTATTGGCTCCGACATTTAAAGTAATTGCCCCCGAAGCTGTTCCGCTTGTTACAGCTGTACCATTTACTGTTACTGTCGATGTTGGATCATTCACAGTTGGCGTTACTGTAATACTTGTAATCGCATTGCCTACGCTGGCAGTATAGCTGATCGTTCCACTTGCAAATCCTGGTGTTAAAGTTCCTGAGCTGATGGTCAGATTAGATAACGTTGCATCAGATGATGGCGCACGGGTTACTACGACTGTATAAGTGCCTGTTGTCGTGCCATCCTGCGCGGTTACTACCACTGTGATGGTATTCGCACCAACGTTCAGGCTGATCAGTCCTGAAGCATTTCCGCTTGCCACCGCTGTACCGTTAACGGTGACTGTTGATGTCGGATCATTAGTTGTAGGCGTAACCGTGATAGTTGTTGTTCCATTAGTTACACTCGCTGTATAACTGATCGTTCCGCTGGCGAAAGCCGGAGTCAGCGTGCCTGAACTTAGCACCAGGTTAGACAATGTCGCATCCGATGACGGTGCGCGTGTGACAACTACCGTATAAGTATTGGTCGTCGTTCCATCCTGTGCAGTGACTACTGTTGTTATTGTATTCGGACCAACATTTAAGGTGATCGGTCCTGACGCGTTTCCGCTTGTAACCGCAGTACCATTTACGGTGACTGTCGAGGTGGGATCAGTTGTAGTCGGGGTTACTGTAATACTTGTTGTCGCGTTGGCTACTGAAGCGGTGTAATTGTTGGTCGCGCTGTCGAATGCAGGGTTTAATGTTCCTGAACTCAAAGTCAGGTTCGATAATGTCGCTACGGTCGAAGAAGCACGCCCTACATTAATTGTATAAGTATTAGTCGTTCCGTCCTGTGCAGTAACTACGATGGTAACTATATTCTGACCAAGAGATATCGGGCCGACAAGCAAAATCAAAGGTAACGATGTTCCTCCAGAGGCTACCGCAACCCCGTTTACTGTTATTGTAGCATTCGGGTCATTAGCAGTAGGTGATACAGTAATTGAGGCAATGAGATTAGCCACATTGTCTGTGTAAGAGGTAACTGTACTTGAAAAAGCAGGTGTTAGCGTTCCTGCGCTAATGGTCAGGTTACTCAATGTCGCATCTGATGAACCAGCACGGGTTACTACAGTTGTATAGGTATTTGTCGTAGTTCCATCCTGTGCAGTGACCACTGTTGTGATCGTATTCGCGCCGACATTTAGAGTGATAGGGCCTGATGCATTACCGCTGGTTACCGCCGTACCATTCACCGTTACTGTCGAATTAACATCTGATGTAGTTGGGGTTACGGTGATGCTTGTTGTCGCATTACTTACAGAAGCTGTGTAGTTGTTGGTTGCACTGTCAAATGCAGGAGTCAATGTTCCGGTACTTAAAGCAAGATTAGATAACGTCGCTACTGACGATCCCGCACGGGTTACAGTGAGCGTATAGGTGGTTTGAGTGGTCCCGTCCTGAGCGGTCACTACAATGGTGACCGGATTCACACCTACCGTCAAACCACTGACGGTGGACGGGTTTCCGCTTGTTGCAGGTGATCCATTCACAGTCACACTGGCATTTACATCCGTTGTCGTCGGGGTGACAGTGATGCTTGTTGTTGCATTGCCTATACTGGCTGCATATGTCTGGTTGCCACTCGTAAATCCGGGTGTTAATGCTCCGGCACTGGTAGTCAGGTTCGATAATGTTGCTACTGCTGATGCTGCCCTGGTTACATTGAGTGTATAGGTAGTTTGAGTTGTTCCATCCTGAGCAGTGACTACTATTGTAACCGGGTTCACACCTACCGTCAAACCACTAACTGTAGACGGATTTCCGCTTGTCGCAGGTGAGCCATTCACGGTCACGCTGGCATTCACATCCGTCGTTGTCGGGGTGACCGTAATACTTGTTGTTGCATTGCCTATACTGGCTGCATATATCTGGTTGCCACTCGTAAACCCGGGTGTTAATGCACCGGCGCTGGTCGTCAGGTTCGATAATGTTGCTACTGCTGATGCTGCCCTGGTTACATTGAGCGTATAGGTAGTTTGAGTCGTACCATCTTGCGCGGTTACTACGATGGTAACCGGGTTCACACCTACCGTCAAACCACTAACGGTGGACGGGTTTCCGCTTGTCGCAGGTGAGCCATTTACGGTCACACTTGCATTCACATCCGTTGTTGTCGGGGTGACAGTGATGCTTGTTGTTGCATTGCCTATACTGGCTGCATATGTCTGGTTGCCACTCGTAAATCCGGGTGTTAATGCTCCGGCACTGGTAGTCAGGTTCGATAATGTTGCTACTGCTGATCCCGCACGGGTTACATTTAGCGTATAGGTAGTTTGAGTTGTACCATCCTGAGCGGTGACTACGATGGTAACCGGGTTCACACCTACCGTCAAACCACTAACGGTGGACGGGTTTCCGCTTGTCGCAGGTGATCCATTCACAGTCACGCTTGCATTAACATCAGTCGTTGTCGGGGTGACGGTAATGCTGGTTGTTGCGTTCCCCACACTAGCTGCGTAAGTCTGGTTTCCGCTTGTAAAGCCTGGTGTCAATGCCCCTGCACTGGTTGTTAAGTTACTTAAGGTTGCTACTGCTGATCCCGCGCGGGTTACATTGAGCGTATAAGTAGTTTGAGTTGTTCCATCCTGAGCGGTAACCACTATCGTCACCGGGTTCACACCTACCGTCAAACCACTAATTGTGGACGGGTTTCCGCTTGTTGCCGGTGAGCCATTTACGGTCACGCTGGCATTAACATCCGCCGTTGTCGGTGTTACGGTGATGCTGGTTGTCGCATTGCCCACACTGGCTGCATAGGTCTGGTTCCCGCTCGTAAACCCTGGTGTCAATGCACCGGCACTGGTCGTCAGGTTACTTAAAGTTGCTACTGCAGATCCTGCACGGGTTACATTTAGCGTGTAGGTGGTTTGAGTTGTACCATCCTGTGCTGTTACTACTATAGTAACCGGGTTCACACCTACTGTCAAACCACTGACTGTAGACGGGTTTCCGCTTATGGCTGGTGCTCCATTCACGGTTACGCTTGCAGTTCCATCCGTCACTGTTGGGGTGACGGTAATACTTGTTGTTGCATTGCCAACACTTGCTGCATAAGTCTGGTTAGCACTCGTAAAACCGGGTGTTAATGCACCGGCGCTGGTGGTCAGGTTCGATAAGGATGATACTGTTGATGCTGCACGGGTTACATTGAGCGTATAAGTAGTCTGAGTGGTTCCATCCTGTGCGGTAACTACTATAATGACCGGGTTCACACCTACTGTCAAGCCACTGATTGTAGACGGGTTTCCGCTTGTTGCCGGCGAGCCATTCACGGTTACAGTTGCAGTTCCATCCGTCACTGTTGGAGTGACGGTGATGCTGGTTGTTGCATTGCCTACACTGGCTGCATAAGTGAGGTTGCCGCTCGTAAATCCGGGCGTTAATGCCCCGGCGCTGGTCGTCAGGTTCGATAAGGACGATACTGTTGATGCTGCTTGAGTTACATTTATCGTGTAACTGATTTGGGTTGTCCCGTCCTGTGCTGTTACTACTATGGTGACCGGGTTTACACCCACTATCAAACCACTAACTGTGAATGGGTTTCCGCTTGTCGCAGGTGAACCATTGACAGTTACGGTTGCGTTCCCATCTGTTGTCGTCGGGGTTACGGTAATGCTTGTTGTCCCATTACCTACGCTTGCTGCATAGGTCTGATTGCCGCTTGTAAATCCTGGTGTCAATGCCCCGGCACTGGTGGTCAGGTTGGATAAAGAAGCATCTGTCGATGCCGCCGCTCGTGTTACGGTAATAGTGTAAGGATCTGTAGTTACACCATCCTGGGCTGTTACTAAAATATTGATCGTATTGGAGCCAACATTTAGGCTAACCGGCGTTGATGGGCTTAAGCCGTTTACAGTTACCGTTGCATTTACATCATTGGTGGTTGGAGTTACTGTAATACTATTGGTCGTAAAACCTACATTCGCTGTATAACTGTTTAAACCACTATTAAAGGTTTCATTCAGTGAGCCCGGGGTAATCGTGAGATTGGATAAGGTAGCATCTGTCTGCGCAAAAACATTCGTGGCTGACACCATCAATGATGCGAAGACCAATATCACCAAAAAAGTCTTTGCCCACAGGCGATTAATCTCACTCTTACAAGCAATTACCGTTCGGTTTTCTTTCCCTGTGACTTTGCTTTTTGGTGATATAGTGTATAATCCAAGTATAAGTTTATCCATTTGCTTCGACTAAAATTCCATCCGGAAGGCCACCGCTCTCCGAAAAACAACTATTATTCTGCTATTGCCGGTTAAAAAACTGCCCGGGAATAACCATCCCCTCAATTGGCCACATAGGAAGTAAAGATGGTTTAAAGATAATTATAATCTTTAAAAGAAAGATTATTGAAACAGAAGGAGATAGAAAATTTCATTAAAGCTAATCTTTCAATATCTGTTGAATACGAAAAATGAGACTATAAGCAGGGAAAAGAATAAGATCGTTATAAAAACTTCTATGAATTGTTCATTCGTAGCATCCCCTCCAAAAACCGCTTTGAACGATTCCCTGAGTTTTTGAACAATAAGTTTTGGATGCAGATCTTTCACAATCCCTTATACGTGAGGGAGTTATAAGAAAGTTACATTTCCATCAATTCAAGTATTTGAAAATGAGATAATTAACAGGTTAACAGCTAAAAACAGCTGCAATATAAACCTGTTTTCTCACGAATAACGCTCCTTTAGCAGTTGCATCATAAATACATTTATATCCCATTGATTGGCAATCGGCTCACCCGTTACGGGCAAATGAACCATGTACGGATGCGGCCCGAATTCAGGCGAAATCGTTACCAAATTATCTCCTTCCTGGTTACTGATTCTGTGGACAACCTTATCCCACCACTGCAAATGATGGTTCAATGCTTCCTGCCATTCCGGTACGCGGGGATCTGCTACCTGCGGACCTTCAGGATATCCTACACGGGCATGCAAATGTCCCGCTCTTTCCAATGCCAGTTCAACAGCTTCGGGTTGATTTTCAAGAAATGATTCGGCCACATTCACCCAATGAGATATGTCGAGAGTCAATTTTAAGTTAGGCAGTTTTTGCAGGTATTCTTTAGTTATGTGAGCAGCGAAAGTAAACTTTGCCCTGTGAGTTTCATGGTACACAGGTATGCCTGTCCTATCGGCATAGGCAGCAGCTACATCGATCAGTTTCTTATTTTGTTCAAAGGTGAAAAAATCTTTGCCGGTTTGTGAGTTGATCTTTATCCAGTTAAAGGGTTCGATTTTCCTGAACCACGCAGCGAAATTATCAGCATGAACATCGATATCGAGATCACTTGTCTCATAGTGCTGGGCAATGACCAATAAACCTGCTTGTTCAGCCTTTCTGCATACCATTTCGAGCTCGCTTGCGGGTGTACTATTAGCTATTCCGTATTCGATGCCATCATATCCGGCATCTTTTACTTTTGAGAGAAAATCATCCCAAGACAATCCCGTACTTCCCCAGCGCGGACAAAAGAATTTTATGTTCATTCGGTTTTTATAGATTGATGAAGCGCAAGTTCAAGATAAATAATGAAATAAGCTAAACCGCATTCATATTAAATGGCAGTTTGCGGATACGCTTTCCGGTCAGGTCAAAAATAGCGTCAGTCAGCGCCGGAGTGAATGGCGGAAGCCCCGGTTCTCCAACGCCCCCGGCATCTTCATTATTATCCATCACATATACATCCACTACAGGCACATCACTCATCCGCGGCATCTGGTAGGCGTAAAAATTTCTCTGTTCAGCTAAGCCATCTTTAAAGGTGATCTCATGCGTTGTTGCGGCCCCCAAAGCCATTACCACCGAGCCTTCTACCTGCGCCTTGATAATATCAGGATTAACATACCAGCCACAATCCATCACTGCCCATACATGATCGATCTTAATACCTCCGTTACTTTTTCTTGAAACTTTCACTACCTGGCCTACGGTGCTGCTAAAGCACTCAGTAATTGCCACACCATACCCTTCGTTTTTACCACGGTTTTTCCATCCGGATACCTCTTCCATCTTATCGATCAGGCGCTGACAGCGTTCATCTTTTAAATATTCACGGCGAAAATCAAGCTGATCCTTTCCTGCCAATGCGGCCATTTCGTTCATAAAACTTTCATAAGCAAACCCATTGGTAGAGGCATAAACCGAGCGCCACCACATGTTAGGCAACGGCATTTCATAAGGCACATCAGCAAAGCTGATATTCTTAATACTATCAAAATAAGGCTTTAAAAAACCTTCAGAGGCGCTGTCATTTGCTTTATCCCGTTTGTCGCTTTGCCAATGACCGATATTCTGCCCGGCCATTTTAAATTTCAAAGCGGTGACCTGTCCATTTTCAATAGCGCCTTGTCCGCGATAAGATATCCCTGCACGATAAGGCCCCTGGGTCATATCATCCTCGCGGGTCCAAACTACCTGCACGGGTGCACCGATCTCTTTTGAGATCATTACAGCTTCATGTGGGTAATCCATAAAAGCTTTCCTGCCAAAACCACCACCGAGAAAGGTCATATTGACGATCACATTTTCCTGCGGAATCTTGAGCCTGCCGCTGATGTCTGCCTGTATCCAATCTGGCGCTTGTATAGGCCCCCATATCTCTACCTTATCTCCCTGGTAATGTGCAACGCAATTTAAAGGCTCCATTGCAGCATGTGCCTGGTAGGGTGTCTGATAGATCGCATCAAGTGTCTTTGTACTCTGCTTCAAGGCCGCATCGGGGTCACCTTGTTTTTTCGCGAACAATCCTTCGCTGGTTTTAAGTAATTCTTCATGCTTTTTATAGATATCAGACGTATTCACATGCTCAAAACCGCTATCGTCCCATTCTACTTTCAATGCTTTCTTTCCTTCTATAGCTGCCCATGTAGAATTGGCCACCACTGCAACACCTTCGCGAGCGGTATTAAAAACCGCCATCTGCACTTTAAAGACTTTTTGTACGCCAGGAACCTTCTTCGCAGCTGTATCATCAAAGCTCTTTATTTTGCCGCGCTGCCTTGGACTTCTTTCAACTGCAGCATAAAGCATTCCGGGCAACTTCTTATCTAAACCGAATATGGCTGTACCATTAGTTTTTAATGGTGTATCCTTGCGGTTCAGCGGTTTGCGGATCAATTTATATTCTGATACTTTTTTAAGCTGAACATCTTTGGGTGCTTCCAATTTTGATGCGTCAGTAACGAGTTCGCCATAATGAAATTTTTTACCTGATGGTTTGTGGATCACATTACCAGATTCTGCGTAACATTCCGATGCCGGAACGCCCCATTTGGCAGCAGCAGCAGCAATAAGCATCTCGCGCGCTGTCGCACTAAGCTGTAATAACTTTTTGTATGAGCCGCGTATAGTAGAGCTTCCGCCTGTAATCTGGCTTCCGTATTTTTTATTATCGCCCTGGGCAAAAATGATGTTGATGTCTTTCATATCCACCTCCAGCTCCTCAGCAATAATCTGGGGTACTGACTGATATGATCCCTGCCCCATCTCGGCCCGATGATCAGTAATGGTCACTTTGCCGTCGGTATCGATATTGATCCATGCATTCATCTGGATTCCCGACTTTTCTGCATCCGCCGCATGAATAAGCTGATCTTCTTTGGCACTTGCTGAAGAATAAAAACCTAAACAAAGCGCAGTTCCGGCCAGACCGGAAACCCTGAGAAAATTTCTTCTTGATATTGCGTTAGTTTCCATTTTTCGAAGCTATTTGTGGGAGGTCAATCCCGGTTCTCAAGCAATTTCTTATATCCTTTTATTTCACTTTAGCACTTGGCACATAAGCACCCTTCGCAATCCATAAACGCGTTTGTGTTACCAGGGCGGCCCTTGTCATTGGTGGCAAGGTACGTCCCTCGCCGGGATGCCATGCCCAACCCACCAGGCCGTCATTAGTTATATGATCAAGTATCTGTGCTTTAGTGCGGCCACCATTCTGTTTAGGGTCAAGCAGTTGTATTGCCAGTTGACGCGGGGTACGTCCCTGGAACACCATCCGCATAGTTGGTGGAGGGAGCGCCCATTTAGGGTTCCCCGGGGGTAAATGCACACCCGGATCATTTTCAGCCTGGTGGCAATTACTGCAGCGCATTGAATAAACGCCATGTCCATCAACTCCCCTTTTTACATTCATGGTATGGATATGACTGTCGTCACCCTGTAAAGGCTGATCACCTGCCGGATGGCAGTTCATGCATCGCGGACTCATCAGCACTTTATAAACAGCCATAAATGCCTTCACAGAGCCTACGCTATCTTTCATCCCTATCATATTGTTCTTTTTCCTTGCAGGTTCTGTCTTGAAGGATAATGCTACGACGCTTGTGATCGCCAGTATTATGCTCAAAAAGATCAGTTTCTTCATGACTTGGCTCCCTCCTTTGCCAAATCCGCAGCCCTGTGAATAGCTGCCCTGATACGCTGATAGGTACCGCAACGACAGATATTGCCTGACATTGCATCGTCAATATCCTGATCGGTCGGATTGGGGTTTTCACGCAACAGCACCGCTGCAGACATCAATTGCCCGGATTGGCAATAACCGCATTGCGGCACGTTCATCTCGTTCCATGCCAGTTGTAAAGGGTGGTTGTTGTTAGCAGAAAGCCCTTCAATCGTAACAATCTGCTGACCGGCCGCACGGCTTAATTTAGTACAGCAGGAACGTATGGACTCGCCATTAAGGTGTATCGTGCAGGCACCGCATTGTGCTGCCCCGCAACCATATTTTGTACCTGTAAGACCAAGTATATCCCTGATGGCCCATAACAGGGGCATATTGGGGTCGGCGTCTATATCGTGCCGCTGCCCGTTTACTGTGACGGTAATCATAAGTTATGTATTGGTTTGAACTGTATCTATTGTTAATATAAAGTTCAGAAAATTTATGCGTTTATAGCTAATAAAAATCAAACAAAAGTTAAGGGTCTCAAACAAATTACATGAAACCAATTGACTATTTAAGAAAAAAGGAATCGTGTTTAAGGTAGTTGCTCTTTAAGTGGCCTTCCCTCAAGCGCAAGGCCGATATTCGTGAGCAGTTCCGGCTCTACGTGATGGCCATCAACTACCCGCCATACGCCGGACCGGTTGGCAATAAAGAACTTGTTTCCCATAGCATTAATAATATGGAAACCATGATCGCTACCCAACCTTTCCGGTCTTGCTTCAAAACGTAACAAGGCACCGGTTGAGGGGTCTTTAACAAAAAGTTCCATAATTAATAGTTTTAATTACTGATATAACCGGGATTCAGGCTGCTGGTTTATCAAAAAATCAAATAGCGGGAGCTGTGCACTTCAGGAATAATTTCAATTGATGCTGTGCCTTTGATCGTCTATGTAACGTTGCCACTCTTCTTTAATGTGAGCACCGGCTGATATCAGCATCTCCATAATTTCGGAATGCTTAAGTTTTTTATGATTATAAAGGCACCAAAGTGTTTGACTCAGCACCGTTCCGCCATAGGCATTAATTGCTTCCATATCCGCTTTCCGGTCGAGCAGAAGTTTTACAATTTCAGGATGTCCACCAAAAGCAGCCGAATGCAGAGCGGTCATGCCATTTGAGCGGGTGTTTACATCTATTCTTTTTTCGAGCAGGTATTCTATAATATTCATATTGCCACAATCGCAAGCCCAGATGAAACACGCATCCAGTTTGCTCTTAAGAGTATCATCCGACAGACGTCCATCGGTATTAAAATACGACTTCACTTTTTCCAGGTCATCCACTCCCCCCGCGGCTTCTAAATCAACATACGCACCTTTTTCTGCAAGATATTTAATCGGCTCACAGCGACCGTTATGCAAACAGGCCAGTATCAGTATACCATCCGTATAATCCGGAGCGACTGCATGATTTGGATCTGCGCCATATTCGATCAATACCTCCATTATTTCCTGCTGAACACCTGTAATAACAGGATGTACACTCGTAGCTACCAAACCTAATGTCGAAGTTCCTCGGTACATATCCCCCCAGGCATCCACTTCAGCGCCCGATTCCAGAAGTAATCGTGCTATTGCTGAGGCATTCTTAGGTGTTTTCTGACGAAAACCCTCAAACCCATTTGCACCTATATAATTTAAAAGGGTGGAATGATGATTACGGACCGAACGCATGTGTATTAGGTCGGGATTTTTATGCAATAGGCTTTTAATCGTATCATAGTCGCCTGATGCTATTGCATCAGCAACCTGCTCAAACTGCCATAAAGCTGAATTTGTATCTTGAATCGCTATTTGAAAGTGCTCATACTCTGCCCAGGAATTAAAACAATGTATATGACGAATGATCTGGCGGGCATTTTCCCCAGGACTGGCATTAGCAAGATAACCAGCATCTTTATACCAATTCGTCAACTGTTCTTTATCAGGATAGTTTTTAAGGAGACCAGCTAATTGATCCATATCCCCCATTTGGACCACTTTATCCATATCAGCTTTTGAAAACGGAACTTCAGCCATCTTAAAGGAATTTTAAGTTTACACGAATATACTGATTGAAATTATATAACCCTTTAACCAAAAGTTTACACAAACTTTGCTAGTTTTAACAGCTTCTTTTTAAGAGGACTTATACCTGATGATCACATTAAATGAAATAGCTGATATTTATTCAAATGAGCAATTATTTCTGTTACTGATAAGCAGGGTATATTTTTCAATTTCGTCAGCCGATGAACTAAACGATTTTATTGCGACACATGACATTGACTGGAAATCAGTTAAAAAAATAGCCAGGACTCATAGTATCCGGCCTTTCGTATATCATGTTATCGAGCAACACAAATTAAATGTACCCATCAATTTTAAATCAAGCCTCAAAGATGATAGCCAGCTGGCGCTTAAAAAAAATATGATAGAAGCGGTGGTTGCAGCAAAGATTACCAAAGATTTGAAGGAGCTTGGAGTTAGTGTTATCAGCTATAAAGGCCCGTTGCTGACATCACAATATTATGAGAACATGGCCATGCGCGAAAGCGTGGATATTGATTTTATTGGGGATCAAAACGATGTCGGAAAAATTGAAGATTACTTTATTTCGTGCGGATACCTGGCAAAAGAAACCGTTCCAAGAAGCTATTTGAAGTTATATCTTCCATTTTTCAGAGATATAGCTTACCGCATACCGGCCTATAATTTCTGCGTTGAAATTCACTGGGCACTTTTAAACAGGTTCGCGGGCAGGTATCCATCGTATGCATTTTTCAAACAGCATACCATGCCATATCATACAAAATATGGAGATTTTACCATACTCTCCCCTGCTTATGATTTTCTGGCGATAGTTTCCAATCACTTCGTTAAAGATATGGGCACAAAATTTAAATGTCACATCGATATCGCCTGCATACTGTCCAAATACCCTGATTTATTGAATGACCCTGTAATATTAGATACCGCAAAAGAGTACGGTTTTGAAAAGAAACTAAAAAAAGGCTTATCTGCAGTTAAAGACCTGATCGGTATAAATATTCCGGATAGCTACCAATGGCAACTTACTCGCGAAGACCTTGGCGTACCATTAGCATGCCCTATTGGTATACGGAAGTTTCAATTTGACAATCCGGCATACATGAAGCGGTCGCTGGCATTACAGGATAATTTCAAAAACAAGTTCAGACTACTTACAACCTGCTTCCTTTATATTTTTATCCCGTCACATATCGATATCAATACTTTTCGTCTTCCGGCGATTTTCTATCCAGTCTTGTTTATTTTTAGACCGTTCAGGTTATTATTCGAGCGGATCAGACCGACGCACAAAAAACAGTAGCTATTTATGACCGAATTTCTTTTGATTGAGCTCTACTTTTGAATCGAATAAAAATTGTTTTTGCATCAGGCTCAACTGGCTTTCGTTTGCTTTCACATTAAAATGATGCAGTATAGTTGGTAACAGATCGGCATTAAGAGCTTTATATTCAACAGGCATAAGTATTTCAGGCGGATATTTGCCGGCTTCTTCAAAAAAGCATTGGGTGATAGCTCGCGGATCATCGGTATCAATTCCGGCGATTTCTTTTAAATATACTGAATTACCAGACTGAAGCCAGCCCGGTAATTTTTTGTTAAAAGATTTCAATATATCTTCAATATCCCTTCTCATGAATATCGCAGGCACATCAGGGAAAGCGGGATGTATAAATTCAAAAAACAGGATGTTAAAGGAAGTGAACTTGATAAAATAGTTTTGATGCACACTTCCCGGCCGGCCAAATGCCAGCACCAGATTTGTGAATATTTTCTGTTTGTCGTTATCGTTAAGTTTTTCCTCTGCAAAGTATTTCCAGATGCTGTTTAATGGCTCGGCTTCGCTAATCACATGATTTTCAGCTGAGCGCGCCAATACCTTGGCCAGCAATGTAGAACCCGAACGGCTTGCATGAAAAATAAAACCTGCAGGATATAAACAGCCTTCCCTAATCCTATCGTCAAACAGAATATCCAGATCAGTAACAACATAATGAACCTGTTCTTTTTTCAATGCAGAAAACAGGTTGATGGATTTATGAAAAAAGCCTTCGTAAAAGTGATACTGCTCAAAATCAAGCCATTTCATTTTATTCTCCTGCACATCAATTGATACAGGAATATACCTCTTGCCAGACTTTAGTTCCCCGAAAAATACCTCATTTGTGATCACGCCGGTCATATTCCAATAATTGTTTTTAGCCTGAAAGCCAGATCAGTAAAAAATACAAGATAAATGGGGCCCATGTACTTCAGGTAATTTATCCTCATAGTTATCAGCGTTCCCATGTGGAAAAGCAACGCAAAACCAACGTAAATAAAAGTAAGCTGCGGCAGAAATAAAACAATACCAAATGTCAATTCGAAGGTTAACACAAGTACGCTTAATATGGCACATAACACTCTATTAGAGGCTACCAGCACAGCTGTATTCCTATCTGTCCACAGATAATTTTCTAGCAAATAGGCTTGCAAATATTTACCATTAAGCCAGCCCAGGCCTGAGTGCCTTATTTTTTGTACCCCTGCGGAAAAGTAAACCTGGATGAGTACTATTTTAATCAAGACAAGCTCCCAGATGGCAGACGCAAAGGATAATGGCTTGTCTAACGACGGGGAAAATAACAGGATCAATAAAACAATAGGAATAAGATTAGCCTTACGCTGCACATAGGCTAAAGAAATGATCTGGCTGAAGTACAAAAAATAACAGATAAGGGCGATTGCAATCGTTGCATACGGGTAAACGTTTAACACAACAAGCGATAAGCATAAAATAAAGCATACTCCACTAGTTAGAAATTGGTACCGGTTTAAAACAGGTAATGATATTAACCCGAGCAGCTTCGGACCTTTTCCATATAATTTTGACGGTTGGGTAAGAAAATAGCGATACTGCTGAACGAAATTAAAAGATACCAATAGCACCACTGCCGCACAAAACAACCTGGCGAACATAGCGGTGCTATTATCGGGTGTGTTTGTATTGAACAAATCGGGCAGTATCATCTTTTTAGACGATTTAATGGGATAATCTCAATTGTCTTATTCACAGGTTTCAGGTTAGCATTTATGGTTCGTTCTATAATATGAAAGGCACTATATTCATGTGTATTGATGTTCTCCTTTTCCATTATTTGTAAAACTGAAATCAACAAACGATACTGTTCCAATTGAAGAAATATCTCCTGCTGCTGATTGTTGATCCTCGCTGCCCAGAGTTGTTGTAATTTTCTGCCTGAATATTCCGGATACCTGTAAAATTCAGATTGCCACCATACTATACCACCATCTTTCTTTTCAATTGCGATCCGGAAAACGCTGATATTTTTCAGGTCATGCGGAGCTGAGTACATAGGATAGTAAGAAAAAGGATAAAGCTCTTTCCCTGCAATAGTTACCCATAAAAGCAAAATGCAGACAATCAAAAAGAGAATGATAGGAATGCTCATTTATCTTAATTGTATTATTTATCGCTGAGTAATATAAATTAGTGCAGGGTAAGTTGCCACCCATATCCAAAAGAATTTCCCCAACCTAAGACCAATGGCAATGGTAACATGTAAAATTATTCCACCAATGACAAAGCACCAAAGCACACCCCGTCCGGCAAAAAGCACTACCGGAAATGCACATTCAAAAACAATAATCAGCCAATTAATCGACCTCGTAAGGGTTTTATGCTCTTCAAAAAAAATATTTACCTTTTTTATTGATGTGTATTCATAAGATGTTGCAATGCGTTTAAAGCCGTTTCCATTGCGCCAATTAACATTCATTAGTTTGGAAATCCCGGCTGTAAGATATGAAAGACAAGTTTGTAAGGCAATAAACCACAGCGCTGCCAAAGTTACCATATCCGTTGGTACCAGGCTCCGGAGTAAAAGTGCTCCTATAATTATAAGCGAAAATCTGTTTTCACTCTCTGCACCATAAGCCAGATTGCGCAAATTCATAAGTGAACCGATGATGAATAATACTGCATATGAACACACCAGCAGTGGTGACGCGGTTGGCAAAACAAGTAAACTCAGGCAACAAACTATTCTTAGTGCTATCAGAAAAAACCAGGGGCGGGCAGGGAAAATAACATCAATAAAATTTCTGAAAGACTCTGACCTGGAAGTAAAAAATGAGTTTTTACGTAACAGGCTCCAGCTAAATAAGCCCCCTGTTAAATATTCTTTGTAAATAGAAATTTTCTCAAAGGAATCAATCAGTATATAAATAACCAGGAAAAGGTTAATTAACCCCAGCGTTTGAGCAAGTGATAGTTGTAAATTCATTCGTTGTAGAAATCAGAAATAAAAACCTCATTATTTTCTTTATCCTGAATTCTAAACTGCCTTCCCAAAGAGCCTTCATTTTGCGGGTATCGTTTCAAAAAATGAGATAGTGCATGATAAATAAACCGCTCCTTTATTTTTTTCCGCCCAAAACCTGAATGATCTTTTCTGATTATGTGTACCAGGTCAGTCATCATCGATTTAGCACAGTCATCTATAGCACGGCCCGGAAACCAAATAGCATGGTATGATCGCCATTGCTGATTAAGAATTACTAACTCCCATTGTGTAATTGATTGATCGGCTAACATGTCCCGATAGGATAATTGAAATGATTCGATATTCCTTGAAAAAAGCTGAAAAGCAGACAACCACCTGAATAAGTCAATTCGAAAAGTATAATGTGCTATTCTTTTATTCATTAACGAATAGCAGACATTTGCCACTAACCATACGATTAAAATCAGAATAATAACAATTTCCCAAATCGACATAAATAATAAATAAGTTAGTTGATCATTATTGCTATTAAGTAATTTAAACTTCCTAAATTTACTAATCTTTAAATAGAATATTAACTGTATCGCAAACCTTATTGTTTTACCCATCTGATACGATGATCGCAACCGGTACTTTTATCGATGAAGCTTTAATACAGCATTACAGGGAAGAATTTGCATCGACCAATTGCATTTTGGTGCCGGGTTTTTTATCGGGGAATGTTTTAGAAAGTATTTTGAAAAAGCTGAACCTGGCTCCATTTCAAACCAAATTTGAGATGAATGAGATGAATAAGTTTGGCAAAGTGCTATTTGTTCCGGTAAACGCCCCTGTGGTATTTACGTTCCAATTGCTGCTTAATAACCCAGACCTTTTTTCGATGCTGCAGGATATTGCACAATGCGATCATATCGGGAATTTTACAGGAAGGATACATCGCAGTGAAGAAGGCGGCGATCACGCTATCGGTTGGCATTCAGACAACTCAGATAACCGTTTGCTGGCAATAACACTTTGTTTGGGAACCGATGATTATACGGGCGGCAAATTTCAGATCAGAAAGACTGGCGACGAACATATAATAAAAGAATTTGGTCAGTTAAACGCTGGCGATGCCATTATATTTAAAATATCACCTGACCTGGAACACAGGCTTACCACCCTCGAGAACGGCAGGCGCACAGTTGGCGTGGGTTGGTTCCGCTCACAGCCCGATTTTACCACTTTTGCATCAATGCATTTGAAACCTTATTGATAAATGAAAACAGGAAAAGTTGAAGCCGGTAAAGCATTGTTTAAAGCCATGCTTGAAAAAGAGGGGTTTTCAGATGATGAAGTCGCCCTGCGCTTTAAAAATGCCAGTTCACCTGATTATTGGCGTAAACTAAATCCGCAGCTAAATATTTGCGAAGGACTAAATTTTGATAATTTCGAGGAAAACCCTTTTTCACAGGAAGATACAGACAAGTTGCTTCATCAACTTAAATATGAAGGATATTTTTCATCCGGGCATTCCCTGATCAGTGATGAAATTACTTCCAGGATGCTTCTTGCTGTCGAGAATCTAAGAAACGCAGGCTGGCACGAAGTATGGGCATTTGTATACGACGAATTTTGGCAAGTTACCAGGACACCATCTATGCATAGACTGTTATCTGGCCACCTGGGCAATAAATATATGGCCCTGCCCCATGTGGTCGTTCATTACGTTCATCCGGAAACAGGTGCAGGGTGGAACCCGCATATTGATTTTTCAGACAGGGATGATAGGTTTACAGTTTGGTTCCCGATCAGTGATTCCACACTTGATAATGGCTGCATGTATGTTGTTGCAAAAAACAGAATACCGGCTGCTTTAATTCAGAAGTTTGTACATGCGAACGATTTAACATGCCAGGAAGTCAGAGCGCTTTTGCATAATACAAAAGCGCTCCCTGTACCGGCCGGCAGTATGTTGGGATGGGAAGGCGATGTGGTGCATTGGGGCGCAACATCGACTAAGGAAACTCAACCCAGGGTAAGTTTATCAGTAGTTTATGTTAAAGAAAACATAGATCCACTACCTGATGAAATTCCGTTACTTTTACCAACTCAAATCCCTGATTACCCAACCCGGATGATCAGCATCGCCAAAGCCATCAGATATTATAAAATTCATGTTTTAACACTAAAAAAATTCGATGGAATAGCAAAACTGGTAATAGATACTTTCAAAGAAGAGGTTTTGCTTAAGTATCAATAAAATTGCAATACCCTAAGGAAATAAGGCAAATAAATTGTTAGACAAACAACCAAACTTTACCTATTATGGAAAATCTTATCTTACCTAAAACCGTAAAAATTTCAAACAATGTACTGTTTCAGCACATTAACAATGAGTGCGTACTGCTGGATATGGACAGTGAGCAATACTATGGCCTGGACGATATAGGTGCGCGCATGTGGCAGCTACTTTCAGAGGATGGCGATACAGGAAAAGCACTTACGCTGCTGCTTGCCGAATATGATATTGATGAAAAGACCCTGCGCCAGGATCTGTTTAACCTGATCACGGAACTTGGAAACGTAAAACTGATATCAGTTGAAAACTAATTGGTTCAATATTCCGCCCCGAAGTTTCAAATATGCTGATAAATGGCTTTTTTGGCGAACTATTTTGCTTGCCCTTACTTTGCGTTTATTATTAAAGCTGTTCAGTTTTAAAGCTGTGGTCAGGTATTTGAAAAGATTTGAGAAACCTTATGACGATACAGCCGGTCCGGTAATTACAGCGGGTGAATTTAAAATGTATCGTATCATGATCAGGCTTTCTTATAAATTCTGGCCGGTTATCAATTGTTTGTCTTCTTCCCTGGCTTTTAGACTAATGTTACAAAGAAGAGGTATAGACACAATTCTTAGATTCGGGATATTAAAAGACGGCAAAAAACTGCGTTCGCATGCCTGGCTGGAACGGGATGGATATCCGGTTAATCCCGATGACGGCATGATTCAAAAATATATAACTTTTGCGGAAGCTATTTTGTAGTTATATTATAATTATTAATTAACTTTATCCTTGAATAGATAATTAAATTTTTTATGGAAACCAACGACAGGATCGATAGTTTGCAGGATGAAGGCAATACTACCGGGCAGAAAAAACCTTATCATACACCAAAACTTCATCATTATGGTGGTTTAGCAGAATTAGTGCAAAATAATCCGCATCGCGGAGCTGATGGTGAAGTGAGGTGGGTTGATTGCACATCAGGTTAATGACCTGCAATTATTTAATCAGCCGGTCATTGATTGCCTTCCTTATCTCTAAATATAATCAACAAGAAACGGGGCCTATTCCCAATATGATTGATGACAACATTTTGCGGTGTATTCAGCCTTGATGAAAACGTTTCCATTGCTGAAGTGGAAAACATATTGGCATTTACAGGCGACGATCCCGCAAGCATCCGTACAACATGGGGTTCTAATATCATTGCCCTGGGGCAATTAACAGTATTTAATACTCCTGAATCTTTCCATGAAACACTACCTCTTTACGAACCTGATAATGAACTCACCATTGCCGGCGATATCCGTTTGGACAACCGGGTTGAACTATGCAAACAATTAGAACTTCCGGGGATTAACACTTGTGGTGATGCTTCCATTGTTCTTTCTGCCTATAAAAAATGGGGAAAATCTGTTGCAGAACATCTTACAGGCGACTTTGCTTTTGTGATATGGGATAACAAGCAACGAAAATTGATTTGTTGCACTGACCATTTGGGTTCACGGGGCATATTTTATTATTTCAATGGCAAAAAATTCATATTTGCCTCTACTCCCAATCCTATACTTCAACACAGTGAAGTGCCGCATACTATAAACCTGAACAAGCTTTCTACCATAGCCTATCCTTATGCCAGTCAATTATTTTGGTCTGAGAGCTGGTTTAAAAATATATTTCCAATGCCGGCTGCAACGGTTATGACCGTTAGCACTGATGGGATAAGGAAACAAAAATACTGGGAGCCTGATGATACCAAAGAATTGAATTTTAAAAGCATAAATGATTTTGAAGATTCTTTTAAAGATGTGTTATTCAGGGCTATTGGCAACCGGATGCGCAGCAACTTTCCGGTTACAGCATCATTAAGCGGTGGCCTGGACTCGTCAGCTGTAGTTAGCGTTGCCGCAAAAATACTCGAGGAACAGAATCGTGGGCTGGAAGTTTTTTCAGCCGTATTACCGGACAATTCTGACCCGTCGCTGACTGATGAACGCTATTATATCGATCTGTTTAAGAGCTTCCCCAACGTCAAAATTAACTACATCACAGCGCCTGGTAAGGGTTTTTTTAGCGATTTGGAAACATTAAAAACAGATGTTTATTCGCCTAATCTTATTTCACGTCATTATTTATCCACCGCATTTATTAAAGCCGCACAATCTATAGGATCAAGAGTATTATTGAATGGCGGGGGCGGCGAAACGGGAGTATCATTTTATGGTACAGGCGGATATGCCGAGCTTTTTAAAAGGATGCAATGGCGCACACTTGGTTATGAATTAAAATGCCGAAAGCAGTTGACAGGAGAGCCATTTTTGAGGGGTATGTATTCAAATGTTATAAGACCGCTGCTTCCTGTAAATTTTTTAAAGAAAAACGTTATCGGAACCGGCAAAAAACGATTAAGTTGTTTAAGAGATGATTTAGCGGAAGATATCAGAATGCATTTGGAACCGCGAAAACATGAATTGGCAAAACACTTATCAGATGTCTCCTCATCACATCGTGTCAATCATGCAAACCTGATCAGGCTTGTTCAGAAAAAAACACGTGGAAAAGTTGATTTCGGCACAGTTGATCCAATCAACCCTCTTCTCGATAAGGAATTATTGGAGTTTTGCCTTGCCATCCCTCTTGAGTTTAAAATAAAAAATGGCTACAAGCGATACACAGTAAGGGCCGGTCTTAACGGCTTGCTTCCGCACGAAATACAATGGCGAAATACTAAAGGACCTTTTTCGCCTGATTACGATGCCAGATACAGGGCGCAACTGCCGGAGGTCAGATCTTTTCTAAACGATATTTTGCCTAACGATCCGGTAAGGCAAATTGTAGATATTGACAAATTAAAGGCCTGGACTGATATATCGTTACGCCCGGGTGACCTGCCGGGGAATATAGCGCTGGACGTTGTACCCGAAGGCATTTACCTCATTCATTTTTTAAGACGTTTTCCCGAATACAGACTATAATAAGCATGAGCCATTACTACAAAATTTACGGTCTGAAAATTAAAAGCTCAAGGGAGATTGATCTGCTATATGAGCAACCTGAGTGCGACATTGATCTATCAGTTGACTGGATTTTTGATACAGAAAATGCGTCTGAACCGACGTCGGAATGGGAGCAGTTAACCACACGTCAACTTCAAACCAAAAATCGTATCTCATTTTTCAGATCCCGAACTGCTGAAGGCGAATATGTCAAGATATGTTTTAAAACGGAATTTGGTCAACTGGCCGCTATACTCGACCCTGCTAAAAAAAACCTGTGGATATTTCATAACGAAAGAATACCTCAGTCGCACATGAACTCTTTCTTTGTAGGTTCAATCCTTGGTTGTGTGCTCAGGCTTAAAGGCATACTATGTTTTCATGGCTCAGTAATCAATATCGATGGACAGGCTGTGGTGCTGATCGGGAAAAAGAAAAGTGGAAAATCAACAACAGCTTCGGCTTTCTCAAAATTAGGTTTTAAAGTTTTGAGCGATGATATCGCCGTAATCAGCATGATTGGCGAAGAGTTTTTTGTAGAACCCGGTTATGCTAAAGTACGCTTAAGGCCCAAACCGCTTAAGCTTTTTTATCCTGACAATAACTACAACTTTGTATCAGTGTATTCACATCGCGACAGCAGATACTCTGACCTGAACGACAGTTTCTGGGATACATGCTTGCCACTCGGTGCCATATATGTACTTGGTGAAACGGAAGGGCCAAACGACCGGCCTTTTGTAACGACTATTTCGGCAGAGCGGATCATTCATCTGCACAGCAATACTTTCGTCAGTTACATAATCACTCCGGATTTACAGAAACAGGAATTTAATGCATTGGCACAAATAGCAATAAAAATACCTGTACAACACCTCCATTTTGGGCACAATGTGGAACTTGTTTATCTTCAGTGTGAAGCGATATTGGAAGATTTTAAGCAACTAAACCGGTTAAACGCAGAGCTATAAACGTATGGACATTTTCAGTTTTCATGAGCTGATTGCTCCGCTTACTATCGAAGATTTTTTTCACCGGTACTGGGAAAAGGGATTTGTGCTTAATAGTCATAACAACCCCGCCTATTTTGATAAGGTATTAACAATAGCAGATATAGATGCTTTGCTGAGCCAGCAAAACCTGATTCCGGAAGGTATCAAACTGATGGATAAAGGAATAAATATTCCTTCTGAAAAATGGACCAGGTCAGATACTTTATTAAATGGTACCATACGTATTGTGGTTGACCCAAAGAAACTATTCGACCTTTTTAATAAAGGGACTACCATTATCATCAATTCTGCAGAAAGATCGATACCACGCCTGGCTGATGTATGCCGCAGTATTGAACAGGAATTAAAATTCAGAGTACAAGCTAACATTTATATTACTCCACCGGGTTCGCAGGGTTTTGCTTTACATTATGATCCTCATGATATTTTTTTAATGCAATTAAAAGGTCCTAAAACCTGGCTGATCTATGATTCGAGTGAAGAATTGCCCATAACCTATCGTGCCTTCCGGGAAGAGCCAAAACTGATCTCAAAATTCGATATACATTCAGGTGATTTCCTTTATATACCACGAGGCACACCTCATGAGGCTTATTCGTCAGATTCATCAACTGTTCATGTTAATTTTTCATTAAAACCAGTATACGGATTTCACCTGATCGGGGAACTTGCCCGTATTGCTGCCGATAACGAGAAATTTTTCAGGCAAACTATCCCTCATGGTTTTCAAAATGAGGAAGACGAAAAAGGCTATCTGAACCAGTTTAAAGAAAAGTTAAGCGAACTGATTGCCACGATTAAACCCGAGCAATTACTGGAAAAACAAAAGAACGATTTTGCAAAGGATCAATTACTGAATTTTCAAGGCAGGCTAATCAATTCCCTTCAGCTGGAAAACATTACTTCTGAAACGGTGGTTTCACGGCTTAATGGATTTACTACAATTGAGGAAAATGTTCAAAACGCATGGGTAATTCGGTTTGGGGAACAAAAGGTAAAGATTCCGGCTTTTGTGGAGAAGGATATATTTATGCAGGATCAGCCATTCCGTATCGGGCAGATAAAGGGCCTGGTTACTGACCAGGGACGTCTTGACATAGCGCGCCGGTTGATTGAAGCTGGTTTTTTAAAAATAGAACGACTTAAATAGCAGCTATCCATGAGGATTATTCTTACAGCAAAACACGCAGATTCTGTCTTGTGTAATTTCCTATTAACTCAGTTGAATGGAATAGATTGGATAGATTGTTCATGCGTAAGCTTTGTTGATTTGAATAAGACCGGGGATGCTGACCTCTATCTCAATGTTTTTGAAAATAATACTCTAAATGAAATATTAAACCACTGTGCTTTTTTAAGAACACGACAAAAGCCTTCTGTTTCTGTTTCTTTCTGGAATAAAATATTAATAACAGGACCAACCCATTTTCCACTAAAAAGTGCGGGCATGGATTCTGCATTTGTTATTCTGCGACAGGAATATAAGGATACAACTAAAGCAGATGATTACTTTACAGGCCAAATCAGTTCAGATGATTTTCAACAAAATGCAGGCTTGTTTTACAGTGCTTTTGCTGATATTATCAATGAGCTTAAAATTATTCACGAAGACAAGCCCGATCAGAAACTAAAGTTTGTCGACAATGTCTTGCTGTTTCAATTGGGTAAGCAACAGATAAAAAATAATACAAGATATATCTATCCGATCTTTGATAGTGACAGTCAGGCAAGTTTTCACAGCTCCAAAGACTATAAAATATTGCATGGAAAATTTGAATGTTCAGTATCACAAATAAAAGAGCATTTTTTCTCTGACCAGGTAACAGAAAATAGCAAAGAGGATGAATACAGGAATGTTGCAATTATTGGTGGTGGAACAGCGGGATATCTAACCGCACTATTGCTTAAGGCTGAATACCCTCACCTGCCGGTAACACTGATCGAATCTTCAAAAGTACCGGTGATCGGTGTTGGAGAAGCTACATCTCCTGAAATACGGCACTTTTTATTTGGAATCTTAAAATTTCCGGCGCTTGAGTTTTATCAGAAGGTAAAACCTACATGGAAGCTGGGTATAAAATTTTTTTGGGGCTTGCCCGGCGATTATTATTTCAATTATCCTTTTGGCTGGCCTGATATAAAAAGCGCTTATTGCGCAGATGGCAATATCAATATCAGCTCCCTCACTTCAACTTTGATGGATCAGGACTCCTCATTCGTGGTTGGTACCAAGGGCCTGCACGGTGAAGAGCAATATTCAACACTATCTGATGATCTGTTCTATGCACTGCATTTGGATAACATGTCCTTTATCAATTATCTAAAAACAAAGGCACAGGAACGGGGCATATTGTATGTTGACGACCTGATAGTTGATGCCGAACGAAAACAAGGCTCAGATGAACTGCAAACGGTGATAGGAGAAAACGGTACGCGTTATGAATATGACTTTTACGTGGATTGCAGCGGTTTCCGCTCACTTTTATTAGAAAAGACATTAAAATCGAATTTCATGCCCTATGATAAAAGTTTGTTTACCGATACAGCAGTAACAGGCATTATTCCTGATGTAAAAAAAATAAAAACGTACACCTTCGCTGAATCCATGAATCATGGCTGGTGCTGGAATATCCCTATGCGGGGAGAAGACCATCGCGGATATGTTTTTTCCTCTTCCTACTGTTCTGTTGAGGAGGCAACGCAAGAATTGCTTAAAAAAAACCCTGGTATTAAAACTACCGGTATCGTAAAATTCAGGACGGGCCGTCACCAGGAGATATGCGTAGGCAATGTATTTGCTATAGGCAACTCCTTTGCATTTGTTGAGCCGCTGGAATCTACCGGAATACATATGATTATTACGGAGGCTAAGGCGCTGGCCTACAATTTCAGACAACTTAAAAAATCGCCTGCACTTAAAAGAAAGATTAATGCCCACATAAATGATAACTGGGATTACCTGCGCTATTTTCTATCGATCCACTATAAATTCAATAAGAAGTTTGACACAAAATTCTGGAAGGATTGCCGTGAATACACCGACGTTAGTGGTTTACAGGACATGGTAGATCTTTATTATGAAACAGGGCCTTTGAGTTATGCCAATAACAGCGTTCTCCATTCGATCAATTCTTCAATTAAGGACAATATATTCGGACTGGTTGGCTTTGATGTAATCATGATGGGCCAGGGTGAAATGCCCCGAAATTTTAATTGGACCATTCAAAACAAACACATTTGGGAAGCCAACGTACGAACCTGGAAATCTATACGCTCACTTACTGTTCCTGTTGAAAAAGATATTGATATTCTGAATGACCATCTTGAAAGTAAGTGGTAAATCATGCGTACATATTTTTTTCGCAGCTCCATCTAATCATTTTTGGGAAAGGTTCGGCATTCAATCGTTCAGCCGTTTTCAGATCATAGCACATGCCGCACCATTCAAGTAAGGGCACACCAAAATAGTTCCCGTCGTTAAAATTATCAACAATGTTGCTGCCGCTTCCTTTGTACCCATTTTCGTGAAACACTACTTCCGGCTCAATTCCAAGATGTAAACATGCTGCATAAGACCAGGCTATGGCCATCATTTCTCCGCCCTGGTTCAGGCTATTGTTTTCCAGATCGCCGGTCATTGTTTTTCGGATATCCGGTGGCATACAAGCGAGGTGACCTGCTTCATGCAATATATCACCCTGGTAAAGCAGTTTATCAGGATCGATGATTAGCGCTCCTTCTCTAAAATCAAGTCCGGGAAGAAATGTTTTAGCTTCAATAGTTTCAAAATGATACTCCAGGCCAATTTCCTTTATAAAGTTGAGCATCCGTTCCATTATTTTATTACTCATTCAATTCCCTTTCCATTTTATCTGCCAAAATGTTTGAAGCCTCCGTACCGTGCGTTCTTAAGGTTTGGATAATGTTTTTTTGTAAGTCCTTATTTAGAACCTCATCCCGGCATTTTTTGTCAGAGTCTTGCAGCGTTTCTTTTAGCCAATCGTTTACTTTGCAATCTATCACGAGGTGTATGCGATCACTGGCGCCTTTATTTGTCACCCGATGAGGAAGATTGGCATTGATATACCAGCATTCACCTTCTTTCATGGTAACAGGATCGCCGTCTACATAAAATTCAACCTGGTCGTTAGTGAAAATCGGAATATGTAATCTTGCCTCACCATGTTCAAAAGCCAGCTCATAATCCCGGTGTTCTTTGATAATTGCCCCGGCCTTAAGATTAAGTAACCTTACTGATAATTTTTCACAATGCAACTCTTCAAGCAGCTTTCCGATTGATGGCAATAATTCCATAAACTTCGTATCCATAAATGAGTTATCGCTCATTAGCTCAGCAAAAGGTTTATTTAGATCACCACTCGGAGTTCGTAATGGCAGCACATTCCAGTCGCCATCATAATGTTTCTGATTATAATGAGGCCGCCATTCATCAGACTCCAGTAACCGCCCGATTTCCTCCTGTAATTGTTTTACAGGAACTTTAATACCGAGTTTAGCATAACATATCATGACTATTTCCTTATCATAAAATTATCAATGACCAACACATCCATTGCACCGGAAAAAAAGAGCTCAATTGCTTGTAAGGGTGTCTCTACTATTGGCATGCCTCTTTTATTGAGAGAGGTATTAAGCAGAACGCCGATGCTTGTCTTTTCTTTGAATTTAGTTATCAAGTCGTAAAAAGCCTGGTTCCATTCAGGTGTAACTGTTTGCACCCTGCTGGTCTTATCCTGGTGAACAACACCTGCAAGTTGTTGCTTCCATTCGGACTTAATTTTATCCACAAGGATCATATAAGGGCTCTCCCATCCGTAGACAAAATACTCGTTAACATCTTCCAGCCTAACTGCAGGCGCAAACGGCCTGAAATCTTCCCTGAATTTAATATTGCTATTGATATGCTCCTTTACACCTGCAATCCGGGGATCGGCCAGTATACTGCGATGCCCCAATGCTCGCGGACCGAATTCTGCTCCGCCATTAAACCAGCCTATTACTTTACCATCAGCCAGCAGGCTTGCCGCTTCTTCTACCACATCATCGGTTTGCTTAACGCAAAGCTTAATGTTGTGATCTGCCTCGTATAAGGATATAGCCCTTTCTATTTCTGATACTGTATATGAGCGCCCTGAAAATGGAGATAATGAGCCATTCGTTTGTTTAGTATTCTTTAATACTTCATACCATCCATAATAGGCACAACCGATAGTCAACCCATTGTCCCCTGCTGAGGGTTGTACAAACAGATTCTCCATCAGCCCGGATTTCAACAGCAGATGGTTAGTCACCGCATTTAATGCTACACCTCCTGTATAAACCATATTTGGATGAGGGTTCAAAGCAAGACGCTCTTTAAATAAATAAAGAACAGCCTTTTCTGTCTCATGCTGCACCCACCGGGCCATATCGGCATAATGGAGAAAATCCTTCTTGAAATAATCATAACCAACGGAAGGATTTATGAAGTGGGCATTTATCGAATCATAATTTACTTCAATCTTACCGTTTTCTAAGTTAAATAACGAAGGTTTTCCATTTAATCGTCCATAAGGCGCCAGTCCCATTAATTTACCGGCATCATCCATATTGCCAAACATATAAAAACTGGCAGCGCTATATAAACCGCCTATCGAATGATAATTTGTCGGCAGTTTTAACCTGTGTTTATCTTCAAAAAGTCTGACTTCCGAAAAATCCTTATAAATAGGTTTTAATGTTTTTCCGTCGAAATAATAAAAGCTATCTTTCTCACAAAACATTCCATGTCCTGGTATTTCTGACTGATCAATATCTATACATTGCTCATAAGGACTTCCGGCACCATCTATCACCATCACATTACATTCTGAAAAGGGAGATGTTGCAGCGGCGCCCCATGCATGTGCCAAATGATGTGATATTGTTATAACCGGAATAGCTATATCAGCATCAAAATAGCGTTTTCCCTGGTATTGATCGGGCTTTATCTTGTTTTCAAAATTCGAAGCTTGCACAATCAGCGAAACATCTTTCAATTCAATACCGGCATAATCGAGACAATATTTTACAGTAAGGAAATCGTTACCGCCGTCATGTTTTATACGGGTTAAACGTTCCTTCTCAATGGCTATAATAATTTCTCCATCTTTCAATAGACAGGTTGAACCATCATGTGATAATCCGGTTCCTATAATGCAGGTACTCATTCGACAAAGTCAGGCAATTTTATGTTAAATATTGGTTTACATATCAATTAATCATTAAACAAATAAGAACTTAATGTAAAGAATATTAACTGACATGTTTCCCATTACTAAAGTAATATATTTATTAGGAAACTGTGGATTAATTAATAGAACACAGGATTTGTTTTTTTCAAAAATTATATTGTAGCTTTACTAAGCTATTAAAAGATGCCTGTAAGGCTCTTACGCGACTTACTTAACTTTATCTATCTCTTATGAAATTTTCCCAGGAACAGGGTATATGAAAACGCACACTACCTATTTACATATACCTGGTTTACTTAATGCTAATGAACTTGGAGACATCGCCAATCTGAGCGGGCAGGCGGTTTACGAAAACGGTAAACTGACCGCTTCTGATGCTGCCCGGGATGCTAAGAATAATCTTCAGCTTAGTAACAGGGATCAGGCTTATATTTCTATACAACAAATTATACTGCAAAGCCTGAATTGTAATGCCTTATTCAGAAATGCCATATTACCTAAACAAGTCTATCCTTTTTTAATAAGCAAATACCCCCGGGGCATGAATTATGGATGGCATGTTGATAGCCCCATAATGGGTGATATGCTGAGAACAGATATCGCTATGACCATCTTTCTGAATGGCCCAGACGGATATGAAGGTGGCGAGTTGGAGTTACAGACAGCTTTAGGTCCGGCAAAATTCAAGCTCAACGCGGGAGATGCCATTTGCTACCCCTGTTGCTATGTGCACCGGGTAAATGAGGTTACAGAAGGATGCCGTCATGTGGCCGTAACCTGGATACAATCCCTTGTACAAACATTGGAAAAACGCGATATACTTTTCGGGCTATCGCAGGTAACTGAAAGTTTATACGCTAAGAACACAGCTACAGAAGAACTAAGCCTTTTACAACAGCAGTACAGCAATCTGCTGCGCATGTGGGCCAATTAATATCGAAATAAAAAAATGTCAAAAAAATTAACAATAGGTGTGTTATTGGCGAACTCGACCATTTTACCTATGGCTGCGAATTTTAATTCGGGACTTAAGCATGGGCTGAACGGGCTGAGTTTAGAAAATGATATCGAGGTGGAGATTGTTCCCGAATTCATCGGTCAGGGCTCAACTGCACAGGTTGAAAGCGCTGTTAATAAATTGATCGGGTTTAACGATTCAAATATCATTACTGGTATTATTTCCAATTCAGTCAGCGCAGAATTGGCAGAGAAATTTGCGAAATACAAACGCCCTATCATTATCAATAATATAGGCGAGCATCTGCCAAACCCTGGTGCATCAAATGATTATGTATTTCTGAACTCCATGCATAGCTGGCAACAGGTATGGTCAATAGGCAAATGGGCAGTGCAAACTTTTGGAAAAAAGGGTATGCTGGTATCCGGGCTTTATGATTCGGGGTACTCCTTCCCTATCATGCTGCGGAAAGGGATGGAAGCAGCAACAGATGATGCTACTTTGCCTTTCGCAATAGCGCCTGTAAGACAGTATAAAGGTTTAGCAGATGTAACTTCGGTTATCCCTCAATTGATTGAGAAAAATCCTGATTTTGTTTTTGCCACGTTTTGCGGTGAAGAAGCAACTATGTTTCTTTCGGAATATGTAAAGCATGGTCTGCACAAAAGAATACCACTTTTAGGATTGCCTTTCCTGTTAGAAGCTTTTGACGGTGGTGGTGAATCGGTAGATATCTATACTACGATATCCGCTTACCGGGGCATTTCGGACGCGGATGCAGAACAATTGGGTCGCATTTCTTTGAACCCCTTCCGGCAGTTTGGTATCGAAACCGGTTTAGTAATTAAAAATGCAGTAAAAAGCTCTTTAAACGGCTCATTGCAAAAAGCATTGGCTGATACAGAAGTAAACGATGTGCGCGGCAAACTCGATATCTCATCACGCACCACAGGTAACAACAGTAAAGTATTTGTGATAAAAAATACCTATGCAGGTGACAAAGAAGAGGTAGCCACACAACTGGTTGGTGAGGTAGAAACAATAGGTATTGACAGTGAAGTGGTGGAAGAAATTAACAGTCAGCCATCTTCGGGCTGGTTTAACCCCTATTTGAGTATTTGATTATGAAAATGGCGATCATCTGCAATTCTGATTCACTTGCCTTTCCAACAATTGGCGCATTGCTAAATCGTGGATGGATCGCAGGAGTGGCTATACTGGCTCGTAACGCTAATATGCTATATCAACCTCTGATTAGTACAGGTATACCTCAGCAAAATATTTTACTGCTGGAAAAGGAGAACTGGCAGACAGTAATGCAGAATTGGCTAAGCAGCTTAAACCCTGATATGGTATGGGTATTTGGGTTTCCATGGCGCATACCGGAAAATTTATTGAGTGTTCCTCCGGGCGGATTCCTGAACTTTCATTTTGGAAACATACCGCAATATAAAGGTGCTGATCCGATATTCTGGCAATTAAAAAATGGCGATGGTCAAGCCAGCCTTGTCATTCACAAAATGACTGCTTCTATTGATGCCGGGCCTATCATAATGAAACGGGAATTACCGATAATGAAGGGCGAGAATTACGGATTATTTTGCCGCCGGTTAGGTTACCTGGCTGCAGAATTAGCCGAACCATTAGTAAATGATTATCTCAACAATAGACTGAACGAACGGGAGCAGCAACCAGGCGATGCTCCCTTTTTTAAAAAGCCGGGTAACAAAGCACTGACCATTCGTTGGCAAGAGCAATCGGCAGATGAGATAGAGTGCCTGGTTAATGCTGCCAATCCAAAATATGGCGGCGCCTCCACTTTTCTAGGGAATACGGAATTAAGAATATTGGAAACATCTCCGGCTGATATAAAAACAGAAAATGGTTTTAAGGCAGATCCGGGTACAATTGTATATGCTGATGCCCTTTACGGATTGATAGTGGCTTGCCGCCAGGGGCAATTTTTAAAGATCAATGTGGTCCATACTGCAGACGGGTATTTTTCGGGAAGCAAGTTGTTCGGTATGGGTATTAAATCAGGAGAAAAATTCACTAATTTAAATTAAATACTATGGAAGGAACAATGTCCGAAATCCGGCTCTTTGCGGGCACATTTGCGCCCCGCACCTGGGCATTTTGCCAGGGGCAAACGTTGGCAATTCAGAGTAACCAGGCTCTGTTTGCATTAATCGGTACCACCTATGGCGGCAATGGGGTTACCACTTTTATGCTTCCCGACCTGAGAGGCAGAACTATCGTCAGTACGGGCCAGGGGCCAGGTTTATCCAGCTACGTTTTAGGTGAAGTGCTGGGTGTAAATACCGTTACGTTAAATATACCGACGATGGCATCGCACCCCCATACTACTGTCATAACGCAAAGTAGTACAAAAGGTACAGGCAGTGCAAAACTGAATGGCATTAATGATGCCGGCGGCCAAACACAACCCGGAGGCAATTACCTGGGCACGGATACAACAGGCGGGGCTAAACCTTATTCACACCCTACGGGTACACCGGTTCCAATGGTAGGTAATGCTATAACCTATAACAGTCTTACCGTGCCATCTCCGACGGTTTCAGGAATAAGCAATACAGGCAATACTCAGCCGCATAATAACATTATGCCATCTATTGCCATGAATTATATTATTTGTTTACAAGGAATTTTCCCATCAAGAAACTAAACTAAAAACTAAAGAAAATGGACGGAACAATAGGCGAAATACGCGCATTTGCGGGCACTTTTGCGCCCTTGAACTGGCAGCTTTGTCAGGGACAAACATTGTCAATTTCTGCATATACAACACTTTTTGCTATTATCGGCACAATCTATGGCGGCAATGGTCAAACAACGTTTCAACTACCGAACCTGCAAAGCCGGGTTGTGATTGGGACAGGCCAGGGTATTGGGTTACCTAATTATGATGCCGGACAAACATTAGGCGAAGAAGGGCATACACTAAATATAAACGAAATGCCTTCACATAATCATACGGTGACTTCTCAAACAGATAACACACCGTCCAGCGCAACATTTACATTGAACGGCATCAATGCAACGGGAGGAAAACCCGACCCGCAAAACAACGTTCTTGCCCAGGATAGCGGAGGCAAAACGATATATGCCCCTAGTGGCTTAACTATTTCCCCCATGAATGCGGGATCTGTAACGCTAAACAGCTTTACAAGCTCGGTACCTACCGTGACCGTAAACATGGCAGGCAGTTCCCTACCGCACTCCAATATTCAACCGGTATGCGCAATAAATTACATCATTTGCGTTCAGGGAATTTTCCCATCACGCGATTAAAGATTATAGTCACCTAAAAATAACATTAAAAAACTTACTGACATGGAAGGAACTATAGGAGAAATAAGAGGATTTGCCGCCAACTTTGCACCCATGAACTGGGCATTGTGCCAGGGACAAATTTTATCAATAGCATCAAACACAGCATTATTTTCAATATTGGGAACGCAATATGGCGGCAATGGTCAAACAACTTTTGGCCTGCCCGATCTGCGTGGCAGGGCCATAGTGGGTACTGGCCAGGGCAATGGGCTTTCGCCTTATACAAACGGCCTGCTGACAGGTACAGAAAGTGTAACATTAATATCAGGCAACCTGCCTCAGCACAATCACATCGCTACCGTTACTGCAGGTACAGGCGGCAGCGGGCAAATTGTACTGAATGGGTCAAACGGACAGGCCGGACAGTTATCCCCGGGTGGCAATATACTTGGTAATGATGCTGTTCAAAATGTGAGTTTATATGCCGCTTCAGGAACACCGGTGGCATTGGATGCAAGTACGATTGCAGTAACCAATGTAGATGGTCCACACTTATCTACGGTGACACTAAATCCAACAGGTGGCAGCTCACCACATGAAAACAGGCAACCATCACTGGTAGTAAATTACATCATTTGCCTTATCGGAACTTACCCATCGAGAAACTAATATCCGGCAATTATATTAACTGATTCATTGTCAAATTCCAGGCGTAAAACCCTGGAATTTTTCTTTTTAAATACACATTGAAGTGATCATCAAACCGAAATTTTTCCATCACCCTTAATGGGGGATTTTTATACCTCATAATATTAAATTCACAATAAAATACTTACCTTAATACATCTTTTTAAAAAGACAAAATCTACGTATATCAGCTTTCTAACGATTTTTTCTCTAAAATCTTAAAGCATATGATCCGGATTTCAGACATCGAAAAGTTCTACCATACGGAAGAACTGGAAATTACCGCCTTAGACAAAGTATCTATCGAAGTAGAAGAAGGTGAATTTGTGGCCATCATGGGCCCGTCGGGCTGCGGAAAGTCAACCTTACTCAATATTTTAGGTTTTCTTGATGATGCTGACAAAGGCAGCTATGTTTTCAATGGCGTGGAAGTAAGCCATCTGAATGAACGTAAACGCGCCGATCTGCGCAAAAATAATGTTGGGTTTTTATTCCAAAACTTCAACCTGATCGATGATCTGACGGTGTTTGAAAATGTAGAACTTCCGATGATCTATACGGGTTTACCCATGTCGGTGCGTGCAAAACGGACTGATGATATACTTGACAGAATGCATGTTACCGAGCGGCGAAAATCTTATCCTCAGCAATTGTCTGGCGGTCAGCAACAGCGTGTTGCGCTTGCAAGAGCAGTGGTGAACCGGCCAAAACTGATACTTGCCGATGAGCCCACAGCCAACCTGGATCATGACAATGGCAAAGAAGTAATGGACCTGCTAAACGAACTAAATAAAGAAGGAACAACCATCATTATGGTTACCCATTCAGAAGATGATGCTAAATATAGCCATCGGATTATCCGGATGCCTGGTATTCCGATTGGGCCAATGAAATAACAGGTATTATGATACCATTCCCTGCTGCGCAGCAAACTGCCGGATATCTTCTTTATTGAATGTTACCAGTTCGATGATATTTGCACAGTGCCTTAAAAATGGCGGAACAACCCGAAGGGCTTCTTCTTTATTTTCAAACTCACTGATGAAATAAGATTTGTGAACACCGGATTTGCAGCCCCAAAACGCATGTGAAAGCAGATGCGAACCAGATTCTACAAACAATTTGATCACATGCTGGCACTCTACGGTGTTTTCTGAATGTGGTATTTCGATTAAATAAGTTGTCATTTTCTTTAAGTTTAATTTGATGAACAGTTAAATTCCTATAGCCCAAACCAACGGGCTTTTCTGCTTGAGCCGAAATGTTCTTTATCAATTACCAGTGCTTCGGATGCGTCATGGTGAATTCCAAACGGTTTTGGACCTGAGAAGAAATCAACATCTACACGTGCAACTTCGCCTTTGCCGAACTCGATATAACAAGACCCTGCCCCTGTGTAAGCTGCATCATTTTCTTTGCCCTTATAGTTTGATATAATAGATGCAGCAGCAACTTTTGCAGCGCCTTCGGCAAATACACCTGCCTTTGGCGTGCCTACGCTGGTTACATCGCCGATGGCGTAAACATTATCAAACCGGGTCATCAGGTTTTGGCGGCTAACCGGGATCCATCCTTCAACAGCCAAACCACTTTGAAGCACTACATCTGGAGTAACGTGCTTTGGAATGCCGAGGAATAGGTCAAAAGGCAATTCGGTGCCATCATCCAGGACAGCTGTATTGGGACGCAATGAGGCAATTTTATGCTGTGGTATAAACCGGATGCTTCTTTCTTCAAAGGCCTTAATTAATGCTTTAGAGGAATCCGGCGATGGAGGAATAGGAGAACCGTAAGGAATTACGAGACTTATTTTACAAGCCTCGCGCACGCCTGCGCTAACCAGGTAATCATGCAGCATCAACGCGCCTTCACTTGGTGCAGGCGGGCATTTAAATGGCGCACCGCATACGCCTACAATTGCATGACCTTTTTTAAAGTTCGGTATCACATCCCTGAGTTTTAGAGCGCCTTCAAAGGAATAGTATTCATTACCATATTCAGCAAGGCCGGGCGTTGCCGCCATGTCATAATTAGCACCTAGCGCCACCACCAATACATCGGCTTCATAGGTTCCGTTTTGTGTAGTAACAACTTTTGATTCCGGATCAATAGCCAGAATGGTTTCTTTACGAAATTTCACACCTGGTTTGACAATGCTACTATAAGGTATTTTGACGGCATCAGCTTTTTTATGACCAAACATCACATCCAGCTTCGAGAATCCGAAGAAGAAAGTATCATTCTGATCTATCAGAGTTAGATCAAGGTTATCGCCAATGGATTCAGAGAGGATTGAAGTAAGCTCCAATCCTCCAAAACCTGCGCCTAACACCACGACACGTAGTTTCATGCTGCTATGTTTTGATTTAAAATAAAAAATGCCATTTCGAACCCGTTGAGTGAGCCTGTGCTGTGACACGGGTGAGAAAACTTATACGATTTGCATAACGCACTTTTCGTGTCGTATAAGTTTTCTCCTCACTCTAAGCTCAATCCAGCCCATGTTCGTTCGAAATAACATATTTTATAATAAGTGTAAAATTTAAATATCTTCTAAGATTAGTTATTGCCCTGGCTGAGGAACGTAACGCAGGTAAGGCTTTACAATCTTCAAACCAACTGGATATTTCTCCCTTGCTTCTGCCTCAGGTAATGCAGCCGGAATAATTACATCATCTCCAGGGTTCCAGTTTACCGGAGTAGAAACTTTGTGTGCTGCGGTAAGCTGCATGGAATCAAGCACGCGCATAATTTCATGGAAATTGCGGCCGGTTGACATTGGATAGGTTAAATGCAGCATTACTTTTTTATCAGGATTAATGATAAACACAGTGCGTACTGTCTGGTTGGTCACCGGTGTTCTGCCTTCTGATGTACCTGGCTCATCTGCAGGAAGCATGTCATATAATTTTGCAATAGCAAGTGTTGGATCGCCGATCATTGGGTAAGTTACTTCTGTACCCTGGGTTTCTTCAATATCTTTTTCCCATCTTAAATGGCTTTCTACCGGGTCTACGCTAAGACCGATAACTTTGCAGTTCCTTTTAGCAAACTCAGGGGTCATTTTTGCCATATAGCCCAGTTCGGTGGTACAAACTGGAGTAAAATCTTTTGGGTGCGAAAACAGGATAGCCCAACCGTTACCGATCCAATCGTGAAAATTGATGGTACCTTTTGTTGTTTCGGCTTGAAAATCTGGTGCGATGTCGCCTAATCTAATGCTCATGACGTTTAGTTTTTAATTGTTGATGATAATGGTGAAATAGAATATCTGGTTATAATAAGATGTGTTTCTTTTTGCAATTCTCACATTCGTAAACCTTTGGCTTTATGGTTCCGAATGAGATCAGCCTTATAAAGCTTTTTAAAAAACTTTTTTTTTATAATCGACCAGGTTACCTCCACACGCTGTACAGCGTATCCCGATAACCGTTCTTTTAATAATGATCTTATCTAAATCGAGCAATGCCATAACGAGCGTAAAGTTGTACCCGATTCGAAAAAATCTGAAATAAAAGGGATGAACACCTCTCGTTAGGGATGAATGAGTGAAGATTAGTGAAGAGATAAAACCAGGATCTAAACTTCCTTTATTCCCAAAGCTTTAAAGAGATCATCGCGGTATGATTTACCAATAGGAATTTTAGTCCCCTCAACAGAAACTTCAGTAGGAAAAACGTCGTCAATAAGGTTAATATTTACTGAATAACTGCGATGGATTCGTATGAACTTTCCGGCATCCAGTTGCTCAATAAAATCATTAAGCGTAGATCGCACCATCACTTTTTTCTGCGACTTGAGGTGCAGGGTAATGTAATTGGCGTCGCTCTCAAGATATAACAGGTCATTAAAAAATATCTTTCTAAAAATATAGCCATCTCTTACAAACATGTAATCCTTTGCCGGGAAAGAGTCGGTAATTTTTGGTTCTGTTTTATCGCGATTGCCTGTAAAATTACTGAATGCTATCTCAATAGCGGCAAACAATTCTTCTTTGGTAAATGGCTTAACTATATAAGCATGCGGACGTACTTTTTTTGCCCGGTCAATGGTTTCCCCATCACTGTTGGCAGTTAAAAAAATAAAAGGGATGGGATATAGCTCATTCAGCTTTTCGGCGACATCTATGCCGTCCTTTTTGCCCGATAACTGAATGTCCAACAATAATAAGTCAGGCCTATCCTGCTCCAGCATTTCTATTGCCTCGGTATAGTTTATTGCGGGTCCGCAATGAGCATAACCCAGTTCATTAAGCGTATTTAAAATGGTTCTGGCTATTACCAGTTCATCTTCTACTATGCCTATTTTTAAAACGCTCATGGGGTTTAATCTTCTTGTTTGCGTAAGTTTCGGTTGGTAAAATTAATGATAAATGAAGCGCCGTTTTTATACTCATACCTTACCCTTCCTCCAATTTGCCGGCTAAGATCGTGTATTAGTTGCATACCCAGGGTGATTGTGTTATTTAGGTCAAAATTTAAAGGCAAGCCCGGACCATTATCTGAATAGATCAATTCATATTTACCTTCTTCAACCACCCGAATTTCAATATCAATTTTTCCGGCAACAACATCTTCAAATGCATATTTGAATGAATTGGATAGCAATTCATTCATAATCAAGCCAAGCGGCACAGCGGAGTCAATATCAAGGTACAGCACAGGGACGTCAATATTCATCGCAATCTTGTTTTGTTTTTTATATACACTTTCCACCTGCCGGCACAGGTCATTTACAAAACGTCTCAACTCAATGCTACTGAGGTTTTCAAATTGATAAAGATTCTGGTGTATCAAAGCAATACTTCTTACACGATTGCGGCCTTCCATTAATGCATCTTTCGCAGCATCATCATTTACCGTTTTGCTTTGTAATTCAAGCAAACCAGAAATAACCTGCAAATTGTTCTTTACCCGATGATGAATTTCCTTCATCAATATATCTTTCTCCGAAAGCAATCCGGCCTGCTCAGATAATGATTGCTTTAACTGGCTTGTTCTCTCGTTTACTGTTATCTCTAACCTATTTTTTTCAATAGCCAATTGTTTCGTCCGCCATTTTATTATCCAATAAACAGTAGCTATTAATACAATGACAAGCAATGCAATAAACCACCATTTAAGATAGAATGGCTTTAAAACCAGCAATGGAATAGTTAATTCGCTCCTGCTCCAGGCCCCTTCCCGGTTTTGCGCTTTGACGTGGAGTGTGAATTTTCCATAAGGCAAACCGCTGATACGGATTGAATTTTCATTGATATAATTCCAATCTTTATCCACGCCGTCGATCTTATAGGCATAGTGATAGGCTTCATCTTTTGCAAAATCCAGTAACTGGAATTCGAGCGTAAAAAAGCGATCGGTTGGCGCAAGGATAATTTGTGAAGTGCTTAGCAACTCATTGGTCTTATTCACCAGTTGATTTTGCGAACCGATAAACTGGTTAAATGCAATGATGCGCAGCGGTACCTTAAATGAGTGTGAATCTGCGATAAAGTCCTTAGGGTTGAATTCAATAATGCCGTCCAACCCACCAAAAAAGAGCCGCCCATCCTTGGCTTTAAAGGATGAGGTTCTGTTAAACTCGTTGTTTGTAATGCCATCTGCAGTGGTATAGGTATTTACAGCGAATGTTTTTTTATTAAAACGGATCAGGCCATAATCAGAGCTAATCCAAAGGTTGTTATATTCATCCGGCTCTATCCTGTACAGCACATCCGAAGGTAAACCGCTTGCAATATTAAATTGCTGAAAAGTGTTTGCTTTTTTGTCCCATTGGTATAAACCTTCACCATTGGTCGCCAGCCAAAGAATACCATCACTATCTACGTAAGCATCCTGCAAACTTAACTGAGCAATCAACGGCGACTGATCATTCGTAACGGACCAGTGCCCGGTCTTATCATTCCTAATCTTGAACAAGCCATTTTCTGCAACTGCCCATATCGCTCCTTCCCTATCCTTAAAAAACCTGTATACAAACTTAGCTTTCGGTTGCTTTTTGGATTCATATCGAAGCGAATCAAACTTTTTACTGTTGGAGTTGAACATTGTAAACCCGTTCGTTCGTCCCAGCAAAAGCAGGCTATCATTCACAGAAAGCATCGACCATATTTCATCGCTTCGCTTATCGGGGTAGTTGGTCAGCGTATTTTTATCAACATCATAGCTAAACAAACTATAACCTCCACCATACAAAATTCCATGATGCATTGTGAGCGCATATTTATACTGCTCGTCCCTGGCACTTTGTATTTTATCGCCCTGTTGCTGAAAGGTGTGGTACCATAGGTTAGCTACGACCCTTCCTTTTTCATCTGCATATATTCCCCGGACCTGATTATTGGTTTCGACCGATTGCTGTTTAGTAGTAAAGTATGGTTTAAAGCGGTTCTTTTCTATTTTCAACTGCAACACGCCCCATGAAGTGCAAAGCCACATATTCCCGAAATTGTCCGGAAAAAGTTTGTAAAGAAATAGGTTTTCAAAAGTCTTTATTTCTGATTTTTCGGCGATTTTAATGAATGTACTTTCATTCCAGAGATAAAGTCCGTCGGTTCCAATATACAATACGCTTGATAGGCCATCTGTAGAACATGCTCCCTGGTACCAGTATTTCACTTTGATACTGTCTATATTATATTGTCTTGCATCGACCGGAAATGAATTGCCCCCCTTATTTCTGACTATTCCGACATCAAACGTATTGAGGCGAGTTGCAGTATTGTAAGTAATCAAAAGGTCGTTCTGCCTGGTGAATCCGATAGGAAACCACCTTAAAGCATCGCCTGGTTTAAATGCGATAACAGTATCGTTAGAAATTAAATATTGAGTAGATTGATTAGTTGACCTGATCAACGCCTTTCCTCTTGCAAAAAGACAAAGCGCCCCGGTTCTTTTATAGTCATCAACGGAATTGGCGTCCAATTTTTCGTTCCAGTCCCTGATCTGGTACCGTAACTTAAATCCGCTTTTGGTTGAATATTTCCAAAGCCTGAAAGGATGTGCTGTAAGAAAGCTAACCTGGTCAGTGCCATCATTTGATACCCAATAAACATCCTCCTCCTTAAAAGGCAAATTGGGAAAAGCAGCGGTGAGTGTCTTGACTTCCTGCGTTGCCGCATTCATTATATCTACTTTGCCATTTGTAGTGAGTTGAAAGCCAGTGCTGCCATACTCAATAAACAAATTATTGGCATCATCTTTTGCCAGCTGAACTACCTTGTTGTCCTGCAAATGATTACGATTGCGGGTAAAAAGCAAACAATTCTTACCATCATAACGGTTCAGTCCATTACGCGTACCGAACCACATAAAGCCAGCTTTGTCCTGCAGTCCGCAAAATACTTCGTGCGAAGCCAGGCCATCTTCAATGGAAATCAATCTTTTGGAGACGGTATAAGTAGATGTAATGTTATTTCCGGATTTGTTTTGCCCAAAAGCAAGATAACTGGCTATTATTAAAGCCAGCGTAAAGAGATTGCGAAAAAGGTGTGAGCGGTGCATTACAAGCTTGAAGGTACATTATTTTACTGATTATCATTTACCTCAATGCACCGCTTTTAAGAAAAATCCGGAAAGAAAAGATGGCTTTAGTGAGTTACCAAAACCACCCATGCGCCCACCTTGGCTCGAGCCGGGGCCAAAAAGATTATAAGTTTCACTCGGCTTTTAATTCATCATGCCAAAAAACTTCATTTATGAATGCTTAACTTTAAAATAAGCTTTGTAGGCCTCAAGTCGTTTTACCAGGTTACTATTCTCGTTTACTATTTTTGCAGCTTCGGCTGAACCTGCAGGCATAATAATAAAACCGTATGGTCCTTTCCTGCCCCCTAAAACCGAATTGCTTGGGTTGTTTACAAAAGGGCCATTTGTCGTATCCCCGCCGATGTCAGCATTATTTATGTACGGGGCGTAAAACATGTAATGCGGCATATTCATCGTCATTATTTGATTGTTAGGTGGCAGGCCCGGGTATACACGCATAAGTGGAGCGAGCATATAAGATATCCCTGACCTTGACGGCGCTTTATAAATGCCTTTCTTGATCCTGTCTATTACAATACCCTGGATCTGTTTCGCGGTGTATTTTCCGGATGCACGCATAGCCGCCACATCCATCACTACGGTAAAAATCGTCCTGGCCCCCTCTGCATCATAACTAATTGGTGCGGCGACGTCTTTCCTGAACTCTCCCCATTCCCATGATGTTCTTTCGATGTAACAAACGAAGCCGTTTGTGCCCTTCTTTGCAACGTAATAGCCTTTTGCCGGGTCTAACAAATAAACCGTTGCTTCCTTTCGCAAATGCGGAGGGAGTGCGCTTAATGCAAAATCGCGCTCCAGGTCAGGCGGCCATTTCTCAAGTTTCGTAGCTGCTGTTTCCTGGCAAAAAGCGGTTGAGGGCAATAACAAACTCAAAACGGATAATATGGGCACAAAAAGGATACACAGACCTTTGGCGAATGCTTTTGTTAAATTGGTTGAATGAATCATGATTAAAGGGAAATGGTGTTATAACCCTATAAAGTTATAGTAGAAATACCTCTACAAATGAGGGGTAAAAATGCCAATCGAGGGGGTATTTTGCGACAGTTAATAATCGTAATTAGAATACCTGTTAGCTAATATCACCAATTTCGGGCAACTGTTTTTCAGCATCGATGGCCAACCAGAGCAGACAGCCCACTATTAGTACAGCACCTACTACATACACCGGATAGTCAAAACGATGCGTGGCCTGTACGATCTGCCCAAAAATAAGGGCAAGAAAGAAAGCGCCCATCTGCCCGAAAAAGTTCATAGCGCCCGTGACTGTACCGGCATTATTACGGCCAATGTCGGCGCATACTGCGTAGGATACCATCACCCCGAATGAGAAGGCAAAATTTGCACCGATGAGGCAGCATGCCGTCAGAAGGTTATTAGGAGAAAATCCGGCTATAAACAGTAATACCCCGCAGCAGCCAAGGCCAAGCATGCCGGTAAGTCGGCGGCCTATTTTGAGCCCTTTATATTTCAGGAACCAGTCGCCGGCTGCTCCGCCTGTTAAAAAGCCAACTATACCCACCACAAAAAGCAGGGAGGTAACTTGTTTCATGCCGTTCTCTGAAAAGTCTCGACCTTCCTGCAAATAAACCGGCATCCAGGCAATAAAAAAGTAATTGGCCCACTGGCAGCAAAAGTACATCAGCATCAACGGCCATAAAGTGCTATTGCGGAAGATGAGTTTCCACGGAACTAAGTGTTGGCCTTGTTTATGACGGCATTGTGATTTGATGAGTTCTTTTTCGCTATCAGGCATCCCTTTCATTTCTGAAGGAAAATCGCGGAACCAAGCGTAGCATATACTCGCCCATAATAAACCAATCGCGCCAACGGCGAAGAAAGGCATTCGCCATCCGTATGCCACCGCCAATGGCACAATGATGAGTGGGGCCAGCGCGGCGCCTATTTGTGAGCCAATTCCAACCCATGATAATGCCTTGCCCGTTTCGCTTACCGGGAACCATCGGGATACCGTTAATATGGCGTTTGGGTAAGTGCCCGATTCGCCAACACCAAATAAAAAGCGGATTACAAGCAAACTTATCAGCCCGTTCACCAAGCCCGTCAAAGCGGTAAATATCGACCATGCTATCACGATACGAATAAAGACTTTTTTAGGCCTAATGCGGTCGCCAAGCATACCCGAAGGAATTTCGAAAATGGCATAAGCCAGTGCGAAAGCAGCCAGCGCCCATCCAAATTTTTCGTTGCTGAGGTGCAGATCAGCTTTGATGCGCACACCAACAATGGAAATACAGATGCGATCCATATACGTTAATGTGGTAAGCGAGCAAAGCAATACCAGCACGCGGTAACGGTACGGCACGGATAGGCGATTCAGAAGTTGATTCATTGAGCCAGGTTAATAACGGTTCAATAAAATAAAGATTAATTGGGTAGAAGTACAAGAGGATAGGTAATACCGAATGCCGGCTTATATCACATCTTGATAAAAAAGTATAGGATCAGCAAATGCAGGTAATTCCCCATTGATGTTCTGAGTATGCGCAGCGCTTTGCGCATATGTTGTTCAACCGTATTGACGGATATATTGAGGTGATTTGCTATTTCTTTGTGAGGAAGGCCTTCTTCGCGGCTTAATAAGAAAACGGTACGGCACTGTTGGGGCAGTTTTCTGATTTCTTCTTTCAGATGTGTCTCCAGCTCTTTGCTGTGTAAATGCGCGGCTGTGTTGTCACTTAGTTGCATTTCTTGCTGTGCAATGTACTGCTCATATCGTTTATGAACATTTTGATGCCGGTAATGATTCAGCACACGATTCTTTAAGGCAACATGTAAATAGGCCAGCACTGAAATTTCAGGGTTTAAAGAATCCCTGAGCTTGAATAAGCTAATGAACACATCCTGCACAAACTCACGCGCAGTTTCGTAATCATCAACTTTTTTAGAAGCAATTGATAACAGCTTTACCACATACCTTTTATAAAGGGTTTCAAAGGCATACTCGTTCCCCTCTTGCCAGAGTTCGACTAATTCTGAATCGGTATGTTGACTAAGGGGGTTAATAGCTGTCTAAAATAAAGTGGTTAACAATTAGTTGGTATATCATGCTGTAAATGTTTCACATAGTAAGCATGTTATGACGACGATATTAGTAAAAAATAATTAATACTTAGTATAATTCGACTCAAAAAAATTAACAAACTACCTCAAATTCCACTTATTTTTTAGAAAAGATGGAAAACTTATTAAAAAATAAAAAAATAATAAGTTAAAGTAACGGTAACATTCCGGTTAAGTGTTATATAATGTGTAAACACTTAAAATGGAACCTCAACGACTCCGCTATTTACTTGACCAATATCATAAAGGACTCTGTACTCCCAATGAAGAGCAGGAACTTAATGATTGGTATCACCATATTCAATTTGACGATCAGGAGTTTCAAAACCTGTCACAATTAACCGGCCATCAGCAGTTGGCTGATGATATGTATGATGAATTTAAATCCCAAACCAGGGATAAAGTTCGATCGTTAAATTCCAGGAAATGGATGATGCGTGCTGCAGCGGTATTAACAGGGTTCTGCCTGCTAGCCGGTGGGTATTATTTAATGAACCGGAATGGATCAGTATCTGAGCAAATTACATCAATCAAACCGGCAAGTGCAAATGAAAACCAGTTCATTACCCTGTCGGACGGAAGTAAAGTGGTGCTGCGCCACGGAAGTAAACTTAATTATCCAGCCTCATTTGCAGGAAATACACGCGAGGTCGAACTGATCGGTGAGGCTTATTTTGATATTCATCATGATAACAAAAAGCCCTTTATCATTCATACAGGTGCTGTAAAGACAACGGTTTTGGGTACTGCATTTGATATCTCGGCCTATCCGTCGCAAAAAAAGGTGGTGGTTACTGTTACACGTGGTCGTGTAAGAGTTGATAATGACCATAAGGCTTCTGTTATACTTACTCCAAATGAGCAGGTGGTTTATAACAATCCAACCGATGTGGGCCAGAAAAACACTGTTGAAGCCGCAAAAACACTTACCTGGGCCAGCAGCGATATGGTTTTTGACGGTATGCCATTTAAATCGATAGCAACTTCCCTTGGCAAACGCTACAACGTGGATATTCAGTTTAAAAACCCTGCGCTTGAAAACTGTCCGATTACTGCTTCATTTAACGGCACTGAATCATTAAAAGATATTCTGGAAATACTATGTACTGCGCGCGGTACGACTTACAAATTTGAAAACCAACAAAAAGTTACCATTGATGGCAATGGATGCAACTAACTAAACAATAACTAAACAAACAACCCTAAAACAACTAAACTAAGACGAGTATGAAGAAATTTAACCTGATCAAATAGCGCTTATCGCAATGTGCGCCTTTTGCCATGCAGAGGGCGTAAAAAAACAAACTCCCCGCCGGGAAGCAATGGGAGTTTGTAGTTAAAAAATTTAGTGAAAACTTTTAAACATACAAAGAATGCAAAAAATTACCGCTTTTGCAAAGTGGCGGCTTTGTGCCACGCAATTATGCACTCATACCGGATTCCGATTTCTAATGAGATTAAGTATTTGCTGTTGTACCATACTTCTTATTACCGTCCAACTGTTGCTGGCAAAGACGAGCAACTCACAAAGCATTAAGGACGAAACAATCACTATTGGTGCAAAAAATGAACCGCTGAAGAAAACCCTTAAAAAGATCGAAAAGCTCTCGGGGTTCCAAATGGCCTACCCTTCCGAAAAAATAATCCAGTACAAAAATATCTCGCTGGAAACCGACACCAGGACAGTCGAAAAAACGTTAAAGTTGATCCTTGACAATACCGACCTCGATTTTAAGCAATTTGAAAAGAAGATCATCATTTTTGAAAAAAGCACCATTAAAAGTAAGCCTGCTGAGGTTAGTACTATCCAGGACAGACCCTCGGGATACATCGCCGGCCAGCTAACCGGTAAAGTTTTAGATGAAAGCTCTGCCCCGGTTCCAGGTGCGTCCATAACGTTAAAAGATGACCCGGGTGTCGGAACTGTCACTGATGCTAATGGGGCATTCAAGCTGTCTGTTCCGGACAGGTACAAAGGCAAGGCGTTTACTATTATTGTAGGCTTTATCGGTTATAACAGAGAAGAGGTGCTGGTAACCAACACTGATGCTGCGATAATTGTAAGACTAAAATCAGCTTCCAGCTCGCTTAACGAGGTTGTGGTAACTGCCCTCGGTATCAGTAAGCAAAAAAAGTCGCTTGGCTATGCTGTAACAGAGTTAAAAGGAAGCGAATTTACCGAGGCCCGTGAAAATAACGTAGCGAACGGCTTATCAGGTAAAGTTGCGGGTGTTAATGCTGCAGGTCTGTCAACCGGACCTGGTGGTTCTAGCCGTATAGTTATCAGGGGTAATGGCGGTCTGGCCGGCGACAACCAGCCATTATACGTGGTAAACGGTATGCCTATTGATAATAGCGTACCTGGAGGTCCGCCAACTACAAACGGATCAACCAATAATGTTGACCGTGGCGATGGTATTGCTGCTATAAACCCTGATGATATAGAATCGATCAGCGTACTGAAAGGAGGTACCGCGGCTGCCTTATATGGTTCTCGAGCAGCAAACGGTGTAATATTGATCACCACCAAAAAAGGCCGCGCCCAAAAAGGTATAGGAATTGAACTCAACTCTACAGCAACCTATGATAACATTGCCGTTTTCCCTGATTACCAGTATGAGTATGGTCAGGGAGACGGTGGTGTGAAACCTACTACCCTGGCTGAAGCGCAAGCAACAGGCAGACGGTCATGGGGCTCGAAAATTGATGGTTCAACCGATTACGTGGCCGTTGATGGTAAGACACACCCTTATGTCGCTCAGAAAAATAATTTAGAAAATTACTATCAAACAGGCAGTACTTATACCAACAGCCTGGCATTTGTAGGCGGCAGCGAGGGTATTAATTACCGTTTTTCATTAGCAGATCTTTCCAGCAAAGGTATTTTACCGGGAACTACTTATGATCGTAAAACCTTTAATCTTGCTTTAAATGCCAAATTAAACAGTAAAATATCTGTAGAGGCCCTTGCCCAGTATAATATTGAAACCGGTCATAACCGTACCGGTGCAGGCGATGCATTAGGTAATCCCAACTGGACACCGCTGGAAGTTGCTAATACAGTAGATGTACGCTGGTTGAAACCTGGGTACGATGCCAGTGGCAAGGAAATAGTTTGGAATGATGCCTCCATCGCTTCAAACGGCTACTTCGTTATCAATAAATTTAAAGAAGATGACGTTAAAGACCGTTTTATCGGGCAAGGCTCTGTTTTATATACCCCAATAAAAGACCTGGTTTTCAAGGCTACTTTAAGCCGCGACTTTTATAATTATACTTATTCAAACATATTGCCAACGGGTACCTTGTATGTCTTAAACGGTCAATACCAGGCAATAAAGGCAGATGTCTCTGAAACCAATGAGCTGGTTACCGGCAGCTACAAAAACACAATTGTAAAAAACATAAACTTTAGTGTTTTAGCCGGGGTTAATGGCCGTCAGCATATTACCGATCAGCTAACCACTGATGGTTCTCAGTTTGTTATACCTTATTTCTATAGCACTACAAATCTGGCAACCATATCCAATACGCCATATTATGCTAAAATAGTTACTAATTCAGTTTTCGGATCGGCTGATCTTGATTACAAAAGCCTGGTCTTCCTATCATTTACAGGCCGTAAAGATTGGTTTTCAACGCTTAGCCCGGAAAACAACAGCATTTTCTATCCGGGCGTAGGCGGTAGTTTTATACTATCTGATGCGGTTAAACTGCCTGAATTTTTCAGCTTCGCCAAGCTAAGGGCTTCATGGGCCCAGGTTGGTGGTGGCGCGCCGGATCCGTATGTAATTAACCTTGCCTATAAAAGCGTTCCAAGCGCCGGGCAACCACTGCAAAACGTTGCCAGCAATGATATCACCAACAGTCATCTTAAACCTTACACGTCCACAACAACGGAAGCAGGTATCGAATTACAAATGTTAAAGAACAGGTTAGGTTTGGATTTCGCCGTGTATGACCGTAAAACCACTAACGATATTGTAAACACAGCTATATCATCAACATCAGGCTATAACAATGTGATCCTAAATGTTGGCGAGGTGGATAATAAAGGTATTGAGGTGCAGCTGAATGGTGTGCCTATTAAATCCTCTAAATTCACATGGAATGTTAATTACAACATAGCTTATAATGATAATAAAGTTGTAAGACTTGCACCTGGTTTATCATCCATACAGCTTGCCGCTACGGTAAACAACTATGGCTTGCTAAATAACACCGAAGGCATGTCATTTGGTACCATATACACCACAGGGATGCTGAAGAATGCCAGCGGGCAAGTGGTGTTCAACTCTACCACAAATTTGCCTGTTGCTACGCCTTATGTTCCAGTCGGAAAAAGCGTTGCCCCGGTTACAATGGGCTTAACGAACGAATTCAAATACAAACGGTTCTCGCTTAGCTTCTTACTGGACGGAAAATTTGGCAACAAGGTATTTTCTGAAATGGAGGTATATGCCACTCGCCTTGGTTTGACAAAGATGACCCTGCCCGGTCGTGACAACGGGTTGGTATTAAACGGTGTTGACCAAAACGGCGCCCCATATACCCATACCGTTCCAGTGAGTGGTTTGCGTACATACTATGATAACTATAAGATCTATTCAGATTTGTTTTTACACGACGGAAGCTTTGTTAAGCTGCGCCAGGTTATCCTATCTTACAACCTGCCTCCGCTTGATCTGAAAGCAGTGCATATTCAGTCAGCTACTATTTCATTGGTATCGCGTAACCTGTGGATATTATATAAAAAGACGGATAATTTCGATCCCGAACAAAGCTTTACTAATAGCAATGACCAGGGATTTGAATCAATTGGTCTGCCACGTACACGTTCAATCGGCGTAAACCTAGCTGTTAAATTCTAATATTTAAAAATGAGCACGATGAAAAAATATACTTATTGTATGCTGATGATACTCGGCATTATTACAGTACAATCATGCACGAAAGACTTTGTGAAGGATAACACAGATCCGAATAGCTCGCCTAAACCGGTTCCGGGGTATATATTCACCAAGGCGGAATATGATGGCGTTTCGAGCATGCCGGACCTTTTGCTTGGCACCATGCAATATACAACCAGCTTTAACGATGTGGCAGGTTTTGGATCAAAATACATATTGGCCCAGGCCCAGTCGTCGGCAGCAGCATTTACCAGCTCTTATCCCAACCAGATAAACGAGTTGGTAGAAGTGCTTAAAGCAACAACCGGCGACCCATCGCAAATCAACCTCGTTGCCGAGGCGCGTATCTGGCGGGCATATTGCTTTGGCAGGCTTACTGATCTTTATGGCGATATCCCTTACTCACAGGCTGGCCAGGGCTATAACAGCGGGATTTATAAACCTGCTTATGACGCGCAAAAGGACATTTATGCCGATATGCTTAAAGAGCTTGACGAGGCAGCAACCAGCCTTGATGCTTCAAAAGCTACCTTCGGCGATGCGGACCTGATATACGGTGGCAAAACAGACCAATGGAGGAAATTTGCCTATTCACTGATGTTGAGGTATGCTATGCGCATGACCAAGGTTGATATTAATGCGGCACAGACCTGGGCTACGAAAGCCATTGCAGGCGGGGTTATTTTAGAAGACGCTGATATAGCCAAAGTACCTTATGTTGGTTCTGGCCAGGATATCAATAAAAATCCGCTTGCAAATGACCTTTGGAACAGCGATTACATAGCACAGGACGGTGTTACAAATACAGAAGGTGGCAAATACCAGGATGTATTTATCAACTATCTTAAAACCAATAAAGACCCGCGTTTAGGTGTAATATCTATCGTGTATAACAATGGAGTTGCCGATACTTCATTTGCACTGCAACAAGGAATGTCGGCTATGCTGAATACAAAACCAGTTAATTTTGGATCGTTATCTGAGCCTAATCCAAAAACTGTACTGTTATTAAGCTCCCCACGCCTTGTATTCACTGCTGCCGAAAGCTATTTCCTATTGGCCGAAGCCGCTGCACGCGGTTGGTATAATGGATCAACAGCTACTGTAGCCTATACGAACGGAATTGCCGCTGCTATGCGCCAATGGGCTATTATTGGCGGCGCGCCGGGCACGATAACCGATAACCAGATCAATGTTTATATCGCGAATCATCCATATAATGCGGCCGGTACGCTCGACCAGCAAATGGACCTGATATACACCCAGTTCTGGGCTGCCATATTCCCTGACGCTGAGGAAGCTTTCTCCAGCTACAGGCGCACAGGATATCCTGCACTGGTGCCTAATAATTACACAGGTAATGCTACAGGAGGTAAAATTTTCCGTAGGCTGTTGTATCCTATAAGCGAACAAAATCTTAACGCCGCGTCCTATAATGCCGCAATAGCCCGGCAAGGCCCCGACGATTTCCTGACCAGGATATGGTGGGATAAACAATAATTGGTTGAGTTGAGTATTTGTTGATCAGGAAGGGGGAGCCCTTCCTGATTTTTTTGTTTAAGCGCTCAATTTTTTTACTACTTTTTCTCCAGTACCAATACCACTTTATTGAAGTCAGATGAAGCATTGATTACCTTTCTGAAACTATCAAATTGGGTAATCGGATAAAGCAAATTACGGTACTCTTCCATAATATGTACAGAAAGTACGTTGCCTTTCACTTCATATTTAGAAACAAAACCCATTGTGAGTTCGCCGTTATCCTTGTAAGTCTGGTCAATATTAAGGTCGTTGAGATTACTTATCATATACCCATCTGGTATCACCATGTCTATCTTGCGTTCTTCCACATGCCCAAATTCAATATCTACCGGCTCCTGCCTTGGTTTCTCCTGGTACATTTCAACCTGCGGCCCAATAGCCATGCCTATCTTGATAAGGATTTTGTTGCCTGCTCTTTCTACCAGTTCGCTTGATTTGGTTTTTATGTGCAACACCAAAGGCTCATTGCTGGTAGCTTTGTCAAATTCCTGGTTTAATATCTCTTTAGAAAGGATATGATCTGTGCTGGCAAATGATTTAGCCAATTCTTTAATAATATTGGCCCGCTGTTCGTCATTGGTATAATTAAATGCGTCTCTATACCCGGTTGCAACATACCCTGTAAATATCTGACGGCCGTCCATGGTTAATGAATCAAGAGCTGGATTCAGCTCTAGTTTAGTCTCAATATTGTTTACAGATTTCGTATAATCCTCCAGCGAAATATTTTTCACTTCGGCTATTGCGGTCGAGAAGTTGCCAAGCGCCATGCGCTTTAAAAAAAGGCCGTTTGATCCACCCCAAAAAGGGACTATCCATGGATAACGAAAATCAGGCCTTGTTGGAGCTATAAACTTACCCTCAGCTGGAAAATAGATTAATATATTCTCGCAATTGTTCCAGTTTTCAAAGCCCTTGTCTATAATATATTTACTCCTGTCACCTGTCAGTACAAACTGAAAGTTTACACCCAGGTAGTCAAAGATCGACCCATATAATCTTAAAGTACCTATTTTGCCGGCAACTTTGCTTACTAATATAGGCGCAAGCGTGTTTTCCTCCTCGCTTGTCAGATCGTCATTGTACGAAAAGGTTCTTTTTACATAGTCCTCAACCGCCGTTATTTTAGCTACCTCATCGGTTAATTTCGACCATCCATTAGCAGCAACAATATCTGCTACTTTTTTCGCGCCTTTATCTCCATAGTCAGTGTAAATCGCAAACGCACGTTTTGCCATTTCGTTCCATGTAAACAGCCGTTCACCTTTTCGGGTAACATCATTATAAGACAGTTTGAACTCCAAACGGCGAAGATTTCCCTCATAATTGGCATATTTTTCTTCTTCCATTCCTCGTGTTTCACTAAAGGTACATTCTGTTATCCGCTTGTTGCTGATCACCGTATCAGTGGGCACCACGGTAAAGTTGTAAGGCTTCATATCAAATCTGAGACGGTCGGGCGCAACAATCTGGAATGTCGTTTTTATTTCAGGTACAACCGTTTGTACTATTTCCCGCCCAAAGTATGAAACCGGCCTTTTAAAGGTATAATAATACTCTATCTCACAGCCTTTTTCAAGGCCATCCATAGCAAATATCTTGTACATATTGCCGTCCTGCTCTTTAATATCCTTTATATTGTTTTTATCGAGTTCTATTATCTTGCCTCCGGGAAGAATCGTCCGGCCCTTGATTTCCACGATGTCCGCATTTTCGGTTATACCCAGGTATATTTTATTGAAATATTCAATACCCCTGTCATCATTAATATGTACAATCTTATGCTCCGTATAATATTCCGCTACGTCCTGTTTTGATTCGTCGACATATTCGATTTTCCGTTTATCAAATAGGATCACGGCAGACTCCTTGCCATACTTTTCGTCTATTTTGGTAATGACAGGTTTGTCGAGCCATTTCTCCGGTTCAATTTTAGGAGCCTGAGCGTGCAAATATTGTGATGACAACCAGGTTACCATCAATAAGGATAAGGTTCGTTTTATCATATAATTTTAAATTTTTGTAAGGCTTAGCGTTTCTTTATATAATGGAAATAAGTTTTCCAGCACCTTATTCCATGCTTCAAACTGATCGCTGGTAAGCATAAGGCTATCGTTATCAAATACCTGCGTTAAAACTATCCAGTTTCCATGCTGTTCATATTTGAAATCGAAGCCCCAGATTTTATTATGAAAGGATTTACCCTGCGGCAGGTAACCTAGTTTGTAACCATCGGGTATCTTCATTAATGTAACATACTTCTTAACATATTTGAAGCTGTATTCGATTGGCATTTTCCTGCGAGGGTAATCTATTTCCTCGTGCTCAAAAAATTTGAATAGGTTGAGATTCAGGTAATATTCGTTTCCTATCTTCTTCGCGTAATCAGGAAGGCTAAAACCTGCGGTCACAGATATCCGGTCAGTTGTCGGATTTTTAAACACCTGGAATGTATCAAGTTTAAACTTATTGGAACCACGTTCAAACTCATCTTTCATATCTTCTTTCAGGTTTTTATTGTTCCAGTACATCAGCTTACCATACATAGTCATGGAAAGATAGCCCGAAAGGTCTTTTTTGATTCTTCCTTTTAGCCCATCAGGTGTCAGTTCAAGCCAGGTTGTATCCACTTCCATATTCCTGTCTTTATCAATCACCGGAACCTTGAGTATTTTATATTCTTTTTCGCTGATCCCAATCATCGCTTCTTTATCCTGTATGGCCGACGACGGCATTCCAAACACGCAGGTTGGATCTGTGCCATCGAGGAAAATAAATTTACCGTTTAAATTAATTGTGCAGATCATGTGATTGCTAACCAACGGCAGAGGCTCTTTACTGAATTCATATGGCATATCCCGCGTTCCTATCCAGGTAAAATAAGCTGGTACACCTGCAGCATTCAGCATTTCAGTTAATATACTGGCCATGTCTTTACAATCACCAAATCGGCGACTGCACACCAGGCCTGCATCGCGGGGCACGAAACCGCCCATGCCGTCTTCAAATGCTACATATTTAATATGGTGCTGCACCCACGAATAAATGCTGCGGGCTTTACTTTCGGGCGTAGACAAATTAGTGGTTAAGGTATCAACGATATGTTTCAGTTCGGGATTTACTGTTGTGTTCACGGATTTAACAAAGCCATAATTTAGGCGATAGAGATCATCCGCGTTTGACAGGTACGGAATAGTTGCGCCCTTATCATCTTTATAATTTTCGATGTAGAAAATTACATGTGGAGAATACCACGCGAAACCTGGTGCATCAGCGTAACGCTTATCAGCAGGGCAGTTCTTATAAAGGAAAGTATAAATATTACTATGATGTTTGTGATCTACCGTTACGATGATATTAGCGGTATCCTGCCCCATTAGTTTGTATTTCAAAGATATACCTTCCGCTACTGTCAACTTCAGCTGACTATTGATAACCGGCATATATCCAGAAAAGTAGTAGGCTGATAATAGGTGTGGATCGGTATTGCGCCAGGAGACCTGCAGATTACCGACAGCCCCTGGTTCAACGGCGGGAAAATTGAAGGTCGTTTGTTTTACATCATCATAAAAAACAAAGCTTTCCTTATTGATGCTCGTTTTAAACTCGTTTACTTTTAGCTTTTTATCATCAGGTGTGCGGGTAAAGGCTTCATAAGCCACTAATTGTTGAAAACTACTATGAAAAAAGCTATACTCACTCATAAAAGACGTTGCGCTACCCAGAAGATATTCTATCTGTTGCGTCTCTTTGCTTTCTACATAAGGTTTATCGTCTTTAACGCTGATATTGTACTCTAGTGCTCTGTTCAAAAGCACTGCTTTCTCATCAGGAAACTGTTTGCGAATAGACTCAAAAGTTTGCCCGCCGGCGCTATTGCTATATAAGCATAAGCAAACACATCCCCCAACAAGCAATCGCGCTATTTTATTTCTCATCTTTTACTGTTACAAGCGATCCAAAGAGGTATTGCAATGTTTTTACAGGCTTGCCTCCAGAATCAAAATATTTAACCATTCCCTCGTATAACCCATTGTCATACGGTTCTTCCTTTTTCAATGTTCCGGTCTCGTAATATTCCCTGCAAACACCGTCTACATTATCAACCGCATAAGGGTATTCAAACTTTAATTTTCCGTTCGGGTAATATTCAGCATAACGTCCTTCCGAAATGCCGTAAACGGCTGTATCCACAGACCACACTTTCCCGTCAGAATAATACATAATATCTTTTCCATTCTTTAAACCATTGGAATAGGCACACACCCTTGATAATTTTCCGTTTTGAAAATAGGCCTTTAATGTATCGTTAACCTGCGACAAAATCACAGGCGTTACTAATTTTCCGTCTTTACCCGGATAAGTGTACGATCTGGCAAAACCATCCTCAAAATTAATTTGATAAGCCAAACTACCGTCGGAATTATTTTTCACATAAACACCGTCAAGGTCACCATCTTTGTAATTGGATATTTGATCTTTATTACCATCCCGGAAAAATCGCACCTCCGTTCCGTTTCTTTGGTCATTGGCATAGGTTGTTGTTGTGTGCAATTTCCCATCCTCCTGATAAAACTTCCACACACCGGTTCTGTTACCACCTTTATAAAAGCCTTCTATACTCTTTGTGCCATCATAATAAAAGCTGAAATAAGTGCTATCCTGGATACCTTTGCTATAGTGCAGACTTGTTGCCAGCTTGCCGTTAAAAAAATAGGTTTTGTAAGATCCATCAAAATCGCCATTTATATAATTCGACTCCGCCATTACTTTTCCGTTAGGATGATAGAGAACAAATTTTCCGGTTCCCTTCGGAAATGAATCTACCGCCATAACTTTTCCATCCGGATCATATTGTGTCATTCGTTCCAGCCATCCGTTATAATATTTTTGTTCCAGGTATTTTTTACCATTGCTATGGTATTCTTCTCTATAACCGCTGAAGTCGCCATCGCGGTAATACGCTTTAACTGTCAACCGTCCTTTTTCGTCATAATAATCCCATTCGCCTTCATTGCTTCCATCTGTTACCCAACCCTCTGATTCAATTTTACCATTAGAATAGTAATGTGTGGCATATCCGTTTTCTTTGCCATCAGTATAGTTTGTCTCTGATTTCTTTGTTCCATTTAGGTAGTAGGATACCGTTGCTCCATTTTGTTCACCTTTATCATATTGAATAATCTCGCTGACCTTCCCGGATGAATAAAACAGGGTATCAGGGCCGGTAAGGTCACCTTTGTTGTTATAGGTCATCCGTTCTCTTTTCCGTCCCTTTATACTATAACTTACAATGTCGATCAGATCGTTCTTCATCTGCGACGCGTAAATCTGTGCACCTGCTTCATTAAAGAATTTTACGGATTTGATTACGCCATTATCATACACATATTTTGAAAGCACCTTGCCATCCTCATAATAAAAAGTAGCGTCGCCATTGATCTTCCCCTTTTTTAGCACGTAACTGCCCAGCAACTGCCCATTTTCAAAATATTCTTCGTGCAGGCCTTCCTCCTGGTCATTCGCATAATTACGCTTTTCTTTTATTTTGCCATCGTCATAATAATACTTCCATTCCCCATATCCTTTATCTTTTATGTTTTGGCCCACTACTGATGGAGTACCTGTGTCATGAAAGTTCTTATAAACACCGTCTGCTTTACCATTTAAGTACTCTTCTATTGTTTTAAGCACGCCGTTTTTGTAATACTCTTTTGATGTGCCGGTAAGCACATCCCCCATGTAATTGGTTACGCGGTAAACATTGCCATTTGAATAATATTCTGTTGATTCACCTTCTTTTTTTCCCTGCTTAAAGTTGGTTTTTGTCCTTACGTTTCCGGCATAATAATAAGTAATGGACAAGCCATCCTCCTTACCGGCCACATATGACTCTCTGGCAGATAAGTTACCGTTCTCATGATATTGAACAACATCTCCTTCCAGCTTGCTATTCTTGTGTGGCTCGACTGACTTTGGACTGCCGGAAGCATAATAGAACTTCCAATCTCCATCTCTATCACCCTGTGCGTTGTATTCTCCTATTCCTTTCAAATTACCCGACGGATAATAGAATTCCCAATGGCCGGTGAGTGTTTTCCCATTATTGGTCAATACACCTTTACCTATCAGTTTTCCATCCTCAAAATAATATCTGTCGTTTACGACATCTCTTTTCTTATAATTCAATTCGCGGGTTGCCCTGATAAGGTTAAAGTAGTCTCCTGCTCCGTTAACGAAATTGTCGAGTTCCTTCTTGTACTTTTTATTATAATCCTGGACCTGAGGAACATTCACATTAGAAAAAGCATGATTAACAAACAACTCAAATTTGCCTTCGGAAAATATCTTCTTGTAATATGGGAAGTAATATTGAATATAGAAATCGTTATTCGTATCACTGTATTCCAATTTTTCAAAGATGGCCTGCATTTGCCTGGATATTTCGTCATCAATGGCAATGATAGGCTTATAGTTTTTATCCAGGGCTATTTTTGAAAGTACGATATCCTCAACCGCCTGGTAATTTTCATCAGGAGCGGTTGTCCTTTTTTCTTTAAAAGCCAAGACCTCGTCAGTAGCCCTTGCTATTTGGCTGAGTGCAGTAATTGATTTAGACCAATATTTGCCTGCGGGGTTTACCAGCAGATAGCCTGTAAAAGAAAGATAAGCAGGTATGATTTTCCCCTGTCTCAAAGCTGCAAGGCCCATTTGATAGTGAGCGCTATACATATAAGGGTTGATCAGAAGTGCCCTCTGAAATAAAGCTTCTGCTTCAGCATATCGTTTTTGATCCATCAGAACGATGGCTTTATTAAAGTATAACAGGGAACTGGAAGGATATTTGGCTATGGCGGCATCAAAAACTTTGATCGCTTTTTCAATCTGACCATCGTCGTGCAATGTATTGCCGTAAACAGTATACACATCAGGAAGATATTCCCTTTGTTCGTGTAAGGATAGTGCTTCTTCACAATATTTTATAGCCTGCTTATATTGACTGTCGGCTTCGCACGTCATGGCGCGCTCGTATAACGATCTTACATAGTTTGTGTCGCTACGCGTGATCTTGTTATAGATCGACAAAGCTTTTTTGTATTGTGCAGAATCATGAGCAACAGCTCCCTGTTTGAGCAATTCGCCGGAATTTATAAGTTCAATCTTTTGTGCTGACGAGATTTTGGGTAGTGTTAACACTGCAACAAGCAGTACCACAAGGTATTTCATGTGAATCGGATTTAAGTTGAGGCCTAAGGTGAAATTAAAAAATTTTCTTTTAAAAAGAAAACGCATAATGATTTGGTAAAAATTAAGATACTTTAACGGATGCTGTATGCCGGGGGTTAGGTTAAAAGTTGAAAAACATAGATGTACTTTGCTCTAACCATTGAGCTATTGAATCAATCAACCCCAAAGAGCTCTGCTTAGAATATTCTAATTCCCTGATCGGGATGTGGGATAAACAATAATAGGTTGAGTTGAGTATCTGTTGATCAGGAAGAGGAAGTCTTTCCTGACTTTTTTGTTTTATCCCAGCGCTGTTGAAGTTTTACCCTTTCGCCAGCCTGAACATTGTAAACAAATGATGCGCCTCATGCAAAAGGAAAAACTCTGTCCATTCAGTAATGGTCAGTGTGCCGTATTTAGGATGAGTGCCTTTTAGCTCAAGCTGATCATCGGGTAGGTTGGTGATCAACTCCAATATCTGGCGGCGGTTGCCGTTCAGTTTGCTGAGCAGGTCATTTAGTGAATGGCCGCGAGCTTCTATAAAATCAGGTTCATTATCAGCACGGTAAGCATTAAATACAGGTGTATCGCCTTTTAGCATCTGATGTACACGACCAATGAAAACGGGCTGATAACTTACGAGGTGGGCGATGTTGTCCTTAATGCTCCATTTACCGGGCTCTGGGTGTTGGTTAAGGCGTTGTTCATCTAAATGTTTTACTATCTCGGCTACGGCGAGGTGCTGGGTTTTGAGGCGGCAAACTAATGCAGAATAAAGCATGATAATGGTTTTATTGATTGAATAAATTATTGTATAAACTCCAAATCCCAGTTTTTACCATCGTAAAATTTTTTATTATCGAAATCATAGTCTACAAAAAAGCCAGCTTTTAAGGTTTTATGAGTGGATTTAATGGTCTCTCTAAGACTACCAGGCATTCTCGCAAGCAAATCGAGTCTCTCCAAGGAAGGCATCTGCAAAATGCATTCATATGACTTATCAATAATAGATGCCGTTGAAATATCTAGGTGTCTTAATTGCTTTAAATTCACATATGGTTTTAAACTCTTTAACATGAGATTTTTGGGAGCAAATGTATCTCCGCAAAGCTCAAGCCCAACTAAACCGGTTAATTCACCTATAATTTCATAGTTCTCAACTTTAAAGGAGTTTTCGATTGATAGAATTTTTAGATTCTTTAGATTGGAAAGTGGTGAAATATCAGTCAACCGGGTAAATGAGTGTAGATTTAACCGCTGCAGATTTGTAAGTTTTTTAATGTTTGAAATATCTTCAACGCTCGAACCAAAAAAGAAAAGCTGCTCTAAATTGGGTATTTGGCAAACCAGATCGAAAAAATCTTGCTTTAAGCGATGATGAACTGTAAGTTTTTTTATCCGGTGTAGTCTGGGTAAATTATCAAACCAAATGTTTTCTATCTCGTTTTTCGTTTTTTGGGATGCTCTTTCAGGATATGCGAGTGCAATTGAAATAGCGTCTAAACTTGCCACCTCAAGGAAATTATCTCTTAAATATTCAAAAGTTACATGAGGAAATCCATCTCCCCAATAATTCCCATGAAATTGATTTAGATTATAGCGATCATTCATATAAGGTATCACTAATATCCTAAGTTATTTTGACTTTCTAATAAGATTACATTATTGGATTTTTCGATATTCTCTTTGCATCACTCTTGCCGTTTGGGTACTGCCATCATGGCTCCATCCGGGTGGATTGAACAAGTATTGCAGCTTGGCTTTTAGAGATGGCGCTTTTCTAATATCACGGAATAAAGCTCTCCACTCATGAAATAGTATGTTTACAGGTCCCATATCTTCCGGCTGTTTAGTCAAGCCAAATTTAATAGGCTCGGGGATGTTTTCTTCCTGGAATGTACCAAACAGACGGTCCCATATGATAAACATCATACCCATATTTTTATCCAGGTAAGGAATGTTCGATGCATGATGCACGCGGTGATGCGATGGTGTTACAAATATCCAGCCATACCATTTTGGCAGGTTAACTTGATACTGCGTGTGGACAATATTGCCGTATAACTGGGTAATCAGGTAAGCATAAAGGATGTCAATAGCATTAAAACCCATTAGCGCCAGCGGTACATAGAAGAACACACGGTACAATGGTTCAAATACTGTAGACCGGAAACCGGTGGTTAAATTAAAATGCTCGGACGAATGATGCGTAACGTGCATGGCCCAAAATAGCCTGCAATAATGCCCCACGTAATGCAGCACCCAGTATAAAAAGTCCTGAACTACAACTAATATCACCCAATAGACAACAGCATTCTTTATCTCGAACAGCCGGAAACGCCAGGCATAATCCAGAATAACGAAAGTGGATGTTTTTACAGCCAGGTTTAATACGAAGGCCAGCAGCGTCAGGTAGATATTGGTGAAAGTGTCGCGCTTCTCGTAATATTTGCGGTTTTCCCAATAGCTGAGCCCCATTTCGACAAGCGTAAGCACTACCAGCATGGTCACCAGGACCGCTACTGCTTCGCTTCGTTTATCAAGAGAATACATTGTTCAATGTGGAATAATAGTTCAATCCAGCATAAAGTTCGTCTTCTGTACAGATATTGTCAATACGGCATTGTCCGATGCTTGTCAATAATGTACAGTTGATCTTGCCCGATTGGTTCTTTTTATCCTTCTGCATAATGCTGTACAGCTCTTTGTAGCAGGATTCCGAAATTGTATAACGCGGATACAAACCAGTAATTACTTCAACGATCTCAGCCAGGTCAGCATCGCTCAATCCAACTTTCATGTTAGATAGTTTGGCTTCACAAATCATACCGATAGCAATAGCTTCACCATGAGTAAGCGGGTCTTCATCATGCATCAGTGAATAAGTTTCAACAGCATGGCCAATGGTATGGCCGAAGTTGAGGCTCTTGCGGATACCTTTCTCGTGCGGATCTTCGATCACTACATTATTCTTGATCGCAACCGACTTGTAAACTAATTCTGCAGATGGGTTTTGTAAATTGCTGATCTTTAACTCATTCCAATAACCCGAATCGAATATCAAACCATGTTTCAACATTTCTGCCAAACCTGAAAGGATCTGTCTCGCCGGAAGTGTTTTTAAGAATGAAGGCTCGATAAAAACTGCTTTAGGCTGAGTGAATGTGCCGATGATGTTCTTAATATTATCCAGGTCGATGCCTGTTTTTCCGCCCACAGAGGCGTCTACCTGCGAAAGCAGGGTAGTAGGTACATGGACAAAGTCTATACCTCTTTTATAAGTCGAAGCTGCAAACCCGCCCAGATCACTGATTACACCACCACCAAGGTTAATTAATAAGCTTTGACGGTCGGCACTGAAATCGATCAGCATTTTCCAAACGCCCACGCAGAAATCGATATTCTTATTTTCTTCACCTGCGTTGATCTCGATGATATCAAAATTGTCCAGGTTGTCAATATATTTCCTGATCAGTGGCAGGCAATGTTTGCCTGTATTCTCGTCGGTCAGGACAAAAAAGCGTGAGTAATTCCCTTTATTAATAAAACTGACCAGCTCGGTCAGCGTGTCTTCAAAAAAAATCGGATAGCTGATGCTATTTAATGTCTTCATAACCTATATAACCTTGATCTTCGTCCCACGAAATTCAACCAGATCGCCCTTTTTTACTTTTAATCTCTTGCGATAATCTACCTCACCATTGTACAGCACTTCGCCTTCAGCAACAACAATTTGCGCCTCTCCGCCGGTTTCAACCAGGTTGGTGGCCTTCAGCAATTGTATCATCGGGATGTAGTCGCCTTCTACTTTAAACGTTATCATGGGGCAGCAAAAATAAACTATTCAAAGGATAATGAGTTATTTGGTTTGCATTTTCTAATTTTGCGCCATGCTCAATAATGAAACTGTTGCTGATCCCGGCAAGGGGCGGCTGTCTTTTGAAAATACTGAAATAGCTTTTCGCAATTCTACAAACGCCGACCTGAAACGTGCCTACTGGCTTTTCAGGATGATCAATATCAATTTCTTTGTTAAGATGGGGCCGCCGATAACCAACTTCGCCATGAAGATCGGTTTGCCTATCAAATCCTTAATCAAAGCTACCATATTTAAACATTTTTGCGGCGGCGAAACCATTGAAGAATGTGATGCTACCATCAAAAAACTCTATAAAGGTGGCGTAGGAACCATCCTGGATTATTCTGTCGAGGGAGAAGACGAAGAACATATTTTTGATGCGACACGTGATGAGATCATCAAAACCATTAAACGCGCTGCGGGCGATAAAGCTGTGCCGATCACCGTATTTAAAGTAACCGGTGTAGGCCGATTTGGTCTGCTGGAAAAACTGGATGCAAAAGATCAGTTATCAGCACAGGAAACTGCCGAATGGGAAAAAGTACAGGCAAGAGTATTAGCTATTTGCAGCAAAGCTTATGAAAGCAGTGTACCGGTAATGATCGATGCAGAAGAAACCTGGATACAGGATACCATTGATATGCTGGCGTTGGATATGATGCGTAATTTCAATAAGGAAAAGATTATTGTTTACAATACTTATCAAATCTATCGTCATAATAAACTGGCTTCATTAAAGCATGATCACAGTGTTGCCGTTAAAGAAGGATTTATTCTTGGAGCAAAGTTAGTACGTGGCGCCTATATGGAAAAAGAACGCAAACGTGCTGCCGAAATGGGTTATGAATGCCTGATACAGCCCGACAAAGCATCAACCGATCGGGATTATGACGCCGCATTGCACTTCTGTATGGATAACCTAAACAGCTTAGCGTTTGTAGCCGGAACGCATAATGAGAATAGTTGTCGCTTATTAGCAGATTTGCTGAACGAAAAACAGATATCGCATAACCACCCGCATGTGTATTTCTCGCAATTGTTGGGTATGAGTGATAATCTGAGCTTTAACCTGGCTGATGCAGGTTACAACGTAGCTAAATATGTGCCCTATGGACCGGTGAAAGCCGTTTTGCCATACCTTTTCCGTCGTGCACAGGAAAACACAGCAATCGCCGGACAAATGAGCCGTGAACTTAGCCTGATCATCAAAGAAAGAAAACGCAGGAAACTTTAGCCCCTCTAAATCTTCCGCCAACTGGCGGAGAGACTTAAAATCTGATGATGTCGGTATCAACAGGTGTATAACCTAAAAGCCGGCTCATAGTTAATATCTGTCCTTTGTGATGAAATTCGTGCGTGATTACGTGAGTGAATAATTGCAGTGGTGAAAGTGTTAAAGTGATGCCTTTCCGCGCAATGTGCTTGGTCATGGCAGATTGGTAATCGTTCTGGTATTTCTCAAAAAAATCATTTACAATCAGATCAACCTCGTCAAATATTGCTTTGATCTGATAAAGGGTTTGCACCTCTTCATTGCCATAAAAAGCGCGGCTGCCATCCAAACCAAAATTATCCAGCCAACTGATGTAAGTGTTTGCAATATGAACCAATAAGCCTCTTATTGAATTGTCATTGAAGGTCGGGACCGATTTAAAGAAATCATCACCTGTGGTCGAACAATAGGTAAACAAGGCGCTTCTGGATCCTTTAACTAATTCATATTGAGACTGTAATAGCTCTTTCATTAAAGTAAACCCTCGCGTTTGATAAAATCCTGAATGGTGTCACGTGCGGTCATCATAAAAGTTTGAATGCCTAACTGTTTTGCCGGTTCCAGGTTGGCGGCTATATCATCAATAAATAGCGTTTCCTCCGGAACTAAACCATTCTCACTCAATACTTTTTCGAATATGGCCTTATCTGGTTTCCGAATACCTATCAGGTGAGAGTAGTATGTCTTCTCAAATAAATGATCATTATTTTCAAACCCGAACTCATCTTTCAAATAGTTCATGATATAGTTGTAATGAATTGGGTTGATATTGCTCAGTAAAAAGGTACGGTACTTTTTATTCAACTCTGCTAAAAGCTCATGAGTCCCTTCATCAACGCCTAATAATAAGCTGTTCCATGCTGCATCTATATCTTCGTCAGTCAGGTCGGCGTTACCGATCTTATTCCTTAAAAAATCCCTGAATTCGGTTTCTGTAATTAACCCGCGGTCAAACTTATCAAAAATGGGCTCCTGCACACCGTGGCTGAAAAACTTATCAGGATCTTCAATAGCCAGGCTTTTCCAGCCTTCTTTTAGTTTTTGAAAATCGAGCAGGAAGATGACATTGCCATAATCGAAGATGATATTTTTGATGTTTTGCATGAGATGATTGTTTGCGGTAAAAATGTCAAATTAGTCTGTTAAATTAAAATCGGGCAATTCAAAATTTCAATAATTTTTCTCCAATTTTATTACAAAATCGCTGTGTAAATAGCATAAAAAACCTCAACATGAACGCTCTGAAAAAAATTACTCCTATACTGTTTTTCGCGGTTGCAATTGCAGTTCCTTTCAAATCCTGGTCACAAAAAACAACAGGCTTTAAAGTATTGAACGATTATAAAATATCAAGCCCGGGAGGATGGGACTATATTTTAGCTGACGGGGCTAATAAACGCGTGTATGTATCCCATGGCATGCAAGTGAACATCATAAGCACTACCGGTGATTCATTAGGATATATTCCAAAAACAAATGGGGTACATGGCATCGCGTTAGTGCATGCGCTTAATAAAGGCTTCACCAGTAATGGCAGAGGAAATTCGGTTACTGTATTTGATCTGAAGACACTTACTGCAACAGGCGAAATAGCCTTACCTGTAAAAAATCCCGATGCTATTTTTTATGATGAGTTTTCAAAGAAGATCATCACCTGCGATGGCGGCAGTCACGATCTATGTTTTATCGATCCGGCAACCGAAAAAGTTGTAGGAACGGTACAATTAGGCGAGAAGTTGGAAACGGCTGTATCTGATGGAAAGGGTAAAATATTTGTAAATGGAGAAGATAATAGCACGGTACATGTAGTTGATGCAACCACGCTGAAGAAAATCACCACTTACAAAATTGACGGCGGCAGTTCACCTTCCGGACTAGACATTGACCGCAAAACCAACCGTTTGTTTATTGCCTGTGGTGACAGCAAAACCATGGTAGTGATGGATGCATCGAACGGAAAAACCGTTGCGAAATTTCCAATTGGCCGGAGCGATGGATTAGTATTCGACCAGACTTTGAAAATAGCCTACGCCTCCAATGGTGAAGGTACCATAACAGCGGTAAAGGAAATTAATGCCAATAAATTTGAACTGATTGAAAACATCACCACCGAGCCAGGCGCCCGTACCATTGGTATCGACCAGGTAACGCACCACCTGTATCTGCCCACAGCAAAAATGGAACCCGTAGCACCAACCGCAGAGAATGCGCACCCACGACCTAAAATGGTACCGGGAACATTTCATGTGATTGAGGTGGGGAAATAGGGTTAAAAGAGTTATAAACGTTGTAGAGGTTGAAAAGGTTTAATTCTATCTTCTTTAACCTTTATAACTTTTACAACCACTTCAACCTCTACAACCAATTATACAGCCCTAACAATTAACCCCTTATAAGTATAACTAAAAAACGTTTTTGAAATTCGGCTGTGATTCCGTAATATTGCAGCCGAAATTTTTAGAAACAATTTCAGCGCCTATAGCTCAGTCGGTTAGAGTAGAAGACTCATAATCTTTTGGTCCCTGGTTCGAGCCCAGGTGGGCGCACCCAAGCGGGCAAGCATGTTTTTTCATCGCTTGCCCTTTCTTTTTTCTCTTGTAACTTGCTGTTAATCTGCCACATAACATTAGCAACTTCGTTGACCCGAGCGGTTCGATGTAGTAAATTTTCAAACGTGAATTTTTCGGGGTACATCGAACCAACCAGTTCCCGGTTCAATTTTCCATCTTCCAGACTTACCAATCCGTTGATAGACGACAAAGCCATAATAGCTTTATCTAAATCATCATCTATGCTATGGTTGTCCATAGCAAGATCACTGATTTTGGCTTCTAAGGCATTTATTTTTGTTTCGCATTCAGACTTTATCTCCCGGTACTCAACACCATCCAGGTCGCCCTTTAATAATAATTCTCTTGCATTTTTCTGCCGTGCTGTTAATTCGTCTATCCGAGCGATTAATTCTTTGCGGCCATCACCCTTAGCCTCATATTCCTGTTGATAGACATCCAAGATGACCTCTTTGCAGACTTCTTCCAGACCCTCTTTAGGTGCATAGCGTTTGATTTCGCTCAGGAAAATATCGTTAACTTCCTCTGCTTTATAGCGGCAGCCGCATTTGGAAGAACAGTGATAATAGTAATAATATTGATTACGTCCTTTCGATGCGCTGCCTGTAAGCACCCTATTGCATTTCGAGCACAACAGGAAACCTCTTAACGGTAATTCGTCTAAAGAAACGAATTTTGTACCCTGCTGACGCTTACGCCCATCCATAACATCCTGCACTTCGTAGAAAAGATGCTCGGAAATTAACGGCTGATGTAACCCCTGTACCAGGTGCATTTCCTCGTCCTTATATTTCGGCACCGTAATTTTGCCACAATACACTGGATTTCGCATCGCCAGCAAAAAATTATTTTTACCACACCCCAAGCCGTTTTGACGGGCAGCCTTCCAAATTTGTTCGGTAGAAAATTGTCCGGTGGCAATCTTTTCAAAAGAGAATTTGATGATAGAAGCTTCCGGCTCTTTCGGTACGATCATCTTTTTACCGTTCTCTGTCGTGATATTTTTATAGCCGACAGGTGCTGATGCCATCCATCGCCCTTCCTTCCGCGCACGACGCATACCATGTAATACATTTAATGCCCGGCGGTCGTTCTCCACTTCCGGCGTCGAAAGATATATGGCCAGCATCAGCTTATTTTCAGGAATGGATAAATCCAATGGCTGTTCTATCGCCTGCGGCTCGATACCATAATTTTTTAGCGTACTTATCATTTGATAGGCGTCACCGGCATTGCGACTAAAGCGGTCCCATTTCGTAAATAGCACCAGGTCTGAAAACCTGCCTTTGGTTTTTTTAAGATCAGCTAACAGATTTGTCCAGGCCGGACGATTAAATGTTTTGGCGGAATGATCCTCAAAAATCACCTTTCGTATTTGAATACTATGAAACGCACAGTACCTTCTCAGAACCTCCTCCTGGTTACGTTGGGAGTAGCCTTTATCTGCTTGTTCATCGGTACTCACACGGATATATAAATCGGCTATTTTCATCGTTTTAATACTGTTTCAAGCGTTAATTTAGCGAATTTATATAAGAAATCCAACATTATTTTCGCTTCTTCAATTGTGATTTCAGAGCCGGATTTCCTCATAATCTCCACAGCTTTTTCGGGTGTAACTTTCCTTTTATTATCCATTTCACCAACTCTTTTGTCACAATCTTCCGCCAATTTCACAACAAAAAAGTACACCTGTACAGTTTCGCTTTTCCGGCTTTCCACCTTTGCTTACAAACTAATCAAATGAAAAAGCAAGCACATACTCCCAATATGCAAGACCGTTCGTTCAAGGGCAAACTGCATTTGAAGATCAGGCGGGTGAGACAGGAACCACGTCAAAAAATCCGGCAGTTATTAAGGTCATTCATGCCGCTCAACCGACTGGAACAAGCACCCACGGATGCGACGCATTCCGGTCAGAATTGACCATCGGCGTAGCCGTCAAACAATAAAATAAATCCTTAGCAAAGCCCCGGTGCGCAGCACCGTTGAAACGCAGTTCCGCGCACTCGGCAGAGTGCAGCAAAGATGTATTTCCGTATACGGAAACATCTTTGCCAGTCCTTGCGGCCTGGGACTTTGCTCGGAACTCGCAAAGTCTGGAACCACCGAGAAGCCATTCATTATGCCACGAAAAAAAGCCGCCAATCCCGAAGAGGTATTAAGCCATCCCATCATTATCCGGGTCACCGAAACCGTATTCAACCGGCTGGAGGAGTTACGAAAAGAAAGTCATTACAACAGTATCGGTGAAGTGGCACGGCGCATCCTATCCAACCGCAAGGTCAGGCTATTTTATAAAGACATCTCGATGAACGGCCCGATGGAAGAAATGGCGCTGATCCGTAAGGAACTCAAAGCCATCGGCATCAACATTAATCAGTTGACCCGCAGTTTTAACCAGGACAAAGCAGGCACACACCGGGCTTTCTATTTATTAAAGGTAGCGGAGCAATATCAGACTGTTGGCGAAAAAGTAGAGCGCCTAATCCAGATCATCTCCCAACTGGCGGAACAATGGTTGCAAAAATCGTGACAGGCAAAAGCATACGCGGTATCCTGCATTACAACGAGCATAAGGTGGCGGCAGGCGAAGCTAAGCTCATTTTAGCCAGCGGCTTTGCGGCGGATATTGAGCGAGTGAATTTTAAACAGAAACTGGCCAGGTTTGAAAATCTCAACCTCCTACGGCCAACCGTCAAAACCAATGCCTTACATATCACGCTAAATTTTGATGCCAGTGAAAAGCTGGACAACAGTAAAATACAGCAGATCGCGATGGCTTACATGGACAAGATCGGCTTCGGCGACCAGCCCTACCTGGTTTACCGGCACGATGATGTGGCGCACCAGCATATTCATATCGCCACGACCAGCATCCAAAGGGACGGTAAAGCCATCAATCTCAATTATATCGGCCAGGATAAATCCGAATCGGCGCGAAAAGCCATTGAAAAAGAGTTTAACCTGGTCGTAGCCGAAAGCAAGACCTATAAGCAACAGCCGGGCATCAAATGCGCCGACCCGGAAAAAGCCTTATATGGCCACTTGCCCACCAAGCGGGCAATGAGCAACGTGATCAGCGCGGTAATGAGCCAGTATCATTATATCTCGCTGGCGGAATTCAACGCTGTACTGAAACAGTTCAACGTCATAGCCGAACGCGGTGCGGAAGATAGCCTGATGTTTCAGAAAAAGGGCCTTATCTATTCTTTATTGGATAAGCAGCGTAATAAGGTGGGCATACCCATCAAAGCCAGCGCCTTTTACATCAAACCGACCTTAGCTAACCTCGAAAAGAAGTTTGCCCGGAACCTGGAAAAACGCCAGCAATACAAAGAGCCGCTAAAAAAGACTATCGAACAGGTCTTCAGCCATTACAGCAGTTTAACCCGGCAATCGTTTGTCGCTGAAATGCAAAAGCAGAATATCAGCGTACTGTTCCGCAGCAATGATAAGGGCTTTATTTATGGCGCGACGTTTATCGATCACCGTCACAAAACCGTGTTCAACGGCAGTGACTTAGGTAAAAACTATGGTGCAAAGGGTTTGCAAGCGCGTTTCGGCACGACAGACCGAATTAAACAAGTCCAGGCGACGATCACAAAAACCAAAGAACAGCAGCACCAGGAGCATTTAAAGCCCGAGCAGCCCGTCCAGTATTTAAAGCTAGCAATGGCCCAATATCAACCGGGCATTGCTCCAGCCGCGCCACGCAAAAAGAAAAAGAAAGGCCTCGACCAGGACCAAGAACTAAATATTTGAACCATGCAAACAGGAGAAGACACCCAAAGCTTACGCAAGATCATCGAGTTTACCCGACTGATCAGCATTTTTATTCTGGCTATTCATTTTTATATTGGCTGTTACCAGGCATTCGCGCACTGGCATTGGACAGCTACGATCACCGACCGCATCGTGGGCAATATCGCCCGGACGCATTTATTTAATAGTTGGTGGAAACCTAAACTGGCGGCGCTGATCGCCTTAATAATTTCGATGTTAGGCGTAAGCGGCAAGCCGGATGAAAAGGTCAACTGGAAAAGTATAACGGCTTACTTGGTCAGTGGGTTATTGGTTTACTGGATAGCCGTCCTGGTATTTTACCTGCCGGTCAGTTTACGTACCATTGCTGTATTATACATGGTATTGACCGCTATTGGCTACATGCTGATGATGACCGGCGGGGCCTGGTTAACACGATTGCTGAAAGACAAACTGCATAAGGACATCTTTAACACCGAAAATGAAACCTTTCCGCAGGAAGAACGCAAACTGGAAAACGAGTACTCCGTCAACCTGCCCGCGAAATACAACTTAAAGAATAAGGTCAGGGATAGCTGGATCAACGTCATCAATCCATTTCGCGGCTTGCTCGTTGCCGGTACGCCGGGCGCGGGTAAATCCTATTTCGTGATCCGCCATATCATCGACCAGCATTTGAAAAAAGGCTTTTCCATGTTCCTGTACGATTTTAAGTTCGATGATCTTTCCGTAATTGCCTATAATAAATTACTGCAATATCAAAACAACTATAAGATCTGGCCTAAATTCTACCTCATTAATTTTGACGATCTCAACCGGACGCACCGCTGCAACCCGCTTGACCCGCAGAGTATGCGCGATATTACCGACGCAACCGAGGCCAGCCGGACGATCATGATGGGCCTGAATCGGGAATGGATACGCAAGCAGGGTGACTTCTTTGTGGAAAGCCCGATCAACTTTTTGACGGCGATTATCTGGTATTTACGAAAATACGAAAACGGTAAATACTGCACACTACCCCATGTGATCGAACTGATGCAAGCCGATTATGATAAGCTTTTTGCCGTGCTGCTGAAAGAGCCGGAGATCATCGCGCTGATCAATCCATTTATTTCGGCCTATAACAATAATGCCAAAGCACAACTCGAAGGTCAGGTAGCCAGCGCCAAGATCGGTTTGGCAAGACTGGCCTCACCGCAATTATATTATGTCCTGTCGGGTAACGATTTTACGCTGGATCTGAATAACCCTGATGAGCCGAAGATCGTCTGCGTGGGCAACAACCCGCAAAAACTGCAAATCTATGGGGCGGTATTGTCGCTGTATATATCGCGCATGATCAAATTGGTAAATCAAAAAGACAGGTTAAAAAGCAGCCTGATCTTTGACGAATTCCCCACCATCTTCTTTAATAATACCGACAGCCTGATCGCCACGGCCCGCAGCAATAAGGTTGCGACCACTTTGGCGGTACAGGACTTCAGCCAGCTAAAAAAAGATTATGGCGTGGAGCAGGCAGATGTGATTACAGGTATTGTCGGTAATATTATTTCAGGCCAGGTCACCGGCGATACGGCAAAGAAACTGTCCGAGAATTTCGGCAAGATCATGCAGGACAAGAACAGCATGACCATCAACAGCAGCGACACGTCAATATCCAAAGCAACCCAACTGGATTATGCAATACCGGCCTCAAAGATTGCTTCGCTTTCATCCGGTGAGTTCGTGGGTATCGTAGCCGACAACCCGGAGCAAAAGATTGAACTGAAGATGTTTCATAGTTCTATTCAGAACGACCACGAGGCCATAGCCAAAGAGGAAGCCGGATATAAACCTATCCCGGTGGTGGAATATGTCAGCGAGGAAACCGTAACAGAGAATTACCAACAGATCAAGGCTGATATTGCGGAACTGCTGAAAAATGAGTTGGCGGAATTAAAGCCGCAGGAAGATGATACCAAGCCCGGGGATGCGAATATCCCTGTTAAAGGGCCGGATGGCCGGCCGCTAAGCCGCAGACAGCAGAAACGCCTCGATAAGCGGCAGCGGCGGTTGGATCGTTCGGCTTTGCGCAAATTAAAAAATCAGCAGCCGGATGATGAACCGGAAAAACCGAAGAACAATGTATCTAAGTCGCCCGTTAAATATGATAATACGGAGCAAACGTTGTCAATGTAATGCAACTAAATCAACTAAGTAAAAATCCTTTTTCAATTAATTGGGCAACTTTTTTAGAGTGCAAGCGATTGCATTGATCCGTTCTCTCTTTAATCCATAAAACGTTCTATATCCTTTCATTAAGGAACCATCTGAAACGATTTCAAGTAAAAAGGTGGAATATGCCATCCGGCTTTTGGTGCTACATTTGAGGAAAAGGGTAACAAAACGATCCTTGATTTCACCCTCTATGTTATAAAAGATGCAGTCGCTTGTTTCATCATCCATGATAAGGGAAGATGTTGCTTTCCCGGAGAGTTTATTTGCCCTTTGCTTTATTTCTAGCACTGTGTTACGCGTGGCGCTCAAAGTGGTCTGGTCGGCGGTTCTATCGTCAGCCATTTCGATTGTCCATTTTTCACCAATGTAAATTCCTTTATATAAAAGAGTTTCAATAAATGGGATTATCATCCTATTCCACACCAATACTACCCCAAGTGTAATTATGGACGCTACGACGCTAATACAAATGGTTATAAGCGTACTGGTGATTTCGTGATATATCTGATCACACATGTTGATTATTAATCGTCAAAATTTCATTCAGTTGGGCATCACACCGACCATTATCCCCATCATCACAATCGGCGAAAAGATTTTTAATAAATCCAGCTTCGCACTTTTCTTCTTCTTTGTCGCAATTGGCACGCTGTTGCCCACCCGTATCACAGGTGTCTGAAAGCTTTACAGGATAAGGATTATGATGTATAAACCGACCGAATGATTCTATGCAATATTCATGATATTGCCGTGTATGCAAAATAAATACGTGCCATGCTTCATCCACTTCAACCGTGGGGACTGATTTTAAGGATTCTGACGCATTATTTAAAAACGCTTCCAGGCGACAAAATATAGTTTGGGACTCCTCAAATGTGATACCTCGTTTAACAGCGTGGTATTCGATTACTCTTATTGGGATCATAACGATAAGTATTTAGATATTAGATAGATAAAAATAAATAAAATACTTGATTTCAAATATTTATTTTACAAATGAGAGAGTAATAGATAGTTAACAGTCACATTTTTCAATCTCTGTATCACCGCAACACATGAAGCAAATTCCCCGTATCCGAGATTGTATGCGAAACCGTAGAGCAAAACAACAGCAGCATCACCGCCATATCATGGTTTTTCAACAGATACTCCCGCACCAGTTTCATCGATTGTGTCATGTGGCTGTTTACGGTAGGCACCGATATGCCGAGTTCACGGCTGGTTTCTTCGTAGCTTTTGCCCTCGATCTTGCAGCGGGTGAACACTTCCCGGCGTTGCGGCGATAGCTGGTCAATGGCTTTTTGCAGCAGTTCACGGCTTTCCTTGGTTTCCAGCAGCAGGTCGGAATGCAAGTAGTAATCGGTCGCGTTCAGCAGCAATTTGGCGGCAAGCCGCTTGTCTTTAGCGATGCGACGAAAATGATCATAAACCAGATTTTGTGCGACAGTGAACAGATAAGCTTCAAAAGATTGTGTGGGACCTATATCTTCCCGTTTCTGCCATACTTTCAGAAACAAGTCTTGTACCAGTTCATCAGTGATGGTTTCATCCTTAACAAGCGAGAAGATACGGCGGTAGATGGGCCGGAAGCAGGTTTTATACAGGCTGCTGAAGGCACGTTCATCCCCTTTGCGGAGCCGCTCCAGCAGGTACTGTAATTCTGTATCTTCAAATAGCTTCATTGTCCCGGCCAATCTAATGGATGCACTAAAGTAAGCATTTATCAATTACTTTTCAAGTGCTAATAATTTTAGCGAAAATAAATCACAAATCTTTTAGGAAAATTTATTCATTGACTATCAGTACGTTGTATTATAATTCGAAAATCTCCCTTTTTTGATTCATTGGATTTTCGGCGAGCAGCGTATTCCACATATAAAAGCTTGAGACATGGACGAAAGTCAACAAGATTTATGGGAGCGATTTATCCGCAACGAATGCACTTCGGCAGAGATCGAACAATTATTGGCGCAGTTTAATGATGCGGCTAACGAAGCGGATTTGCGCGGACTGATTGGGAAAGCATTGCGGCAGGAAGTTACCAGAATCGATCCGGCCCTGCCTGACCTGGATCAAAAGGAAGCGGCGCTTTATACGGCATTGTTGCCGCAGATACAGGAAGAACGCAAAGTATCGGTATGGCCGCGTATCGCTGCTGTAGCGTCCATTGTCCTGTTCTTGGGCGTTGGTAGTTATTTTGTTTGGCATAGTAAGCTAGTTAAGCAACAACTAGTACAAAACGATATAACGCCTTTTAGCAAGCAGGCTATCCTTAAAACGGGTCATGGCAAAGTATTGCAGTTGGATAGCACACAAAAGGGTTTATTGGCGAGATACGCGAATACGAAAATTCACACATCTGGTTATGCACTTCGATATAGCAATAATACGACTGCTGAATCCGTGGCGATCTTCGATACCCTACAGGTTCCGGCAGGTGGCAAGCCCTACTATCTGCAATTAGCCGATGGTAGCCAGGTTATTGTCAATGTCGCTTCCGCATTGCGGTTTCCGGAAAATTTCCGGAAGAAGAACAACGAGGTACAACTGATAGCGGGTGAAGCTTATTTTGCAATCGCTCATAATGCCGCCGCGCCGTTGCTGATTAAGGCTAAAGACCAGATCATTGAAGATATTGGTACGGAGTTCAATGTCAATACCTATGATGACGAAGGGGGCAGCCGCACCACTTTAGTGGAAGGGGCTGTCAGAGTCAATCACAAGAATTTGGTGCCAGGCCAGCAGGCAATTATTACGTCAACCGGCTTAACTATCGCTAAAGCCGATGTAGAACAGGTGATTTCGTGGAAGAATGGCTATTTCCGCTTTAACGGCGAGGATATCCAAACTATTATGCGGCAACTGGCCAGGTGGTACAACATAGAGGTACAATACCAGGGGCGGCCTTCCAAAGAGGGCTATTACGTTAAAATTTCCCGCTCGATGAATATCAGCCAGGTGCTGCGGGTACTTGAATTAACGAACAGCGTTCACTTTAAGATCGAAGGAAGGAGGGTTTTGGTATTGCATAAATGATTACTCGATCTATCACCCGCAGCATAAAAAAGCCATTCGCTGGCGGCGAATGGCAGATGACCCGGGTGCACCTAATTTTTAAATTATTTGTGAACCGCGAAGTGCTTCGCATCTGGAAAATGACAGCACGACGCTTAACCCAAGCATTGAACAAATGTACACATTTTACAAAAAATCACGGGTATTTCTGTCTGACGGCAGTTCTATCCGGAAATTACTGCTGGTCATGAAACTTACTACCCTATTAATGATCACGGCTATCTTACAGGTCAGCGCGAATGCACTGGCTCAAAAAGTCACTCTCGATGAGAAAAATGCGCCTTTGGTGAATGTCTTTAATGATATTAATGCGCAGACCGGCTACAATTTTGCTTTTACCACTACGACGCTGAAAAATGCGAAGCCGGTAACGATCAGTGTGAAAAATGAAGAACTGAGCGATGTGCTAACAAAGATTTTTCATGATCAGGCGCTGGATTTTGTGATTGAGAATAACAGTGTGGTGATTAAGGAAAAAGAGCAAGCGACGAATAACTCCCATAATAATGATCAGCAAGGATTGGCGCCGGTACCTGTCACGGTTTCAGGCAAGATCACGGATTCAATTGGAACCCCGTTGATTGGCGCTACGGTAATGATAAAAGGAACGACTAAGGCCGTTATTACGAATGAGAATGGGGAGTTTAATATTAAGGCCGAGATCGGGGATCAGTTAATCGTTTCTTATGTTGGCTATCGACCTGTTATTATTCCGGTAAAGGGCAATTTGCCATTCCAGAATATTGCGTTAAAGGAAGCTTCTAGCAAGCTGAGCGAAGTAGTGGTCAGCACGGGTTATCAGCAGTTGCCGCAGGAAAGGGCAACCGGGGCCTTTGATTATATTGATAATAAATTGTTAAACCGGAGTGTAAGCCCTGATATACTCAGCAGGCTGGATGGTGTTACCAGTTCGCTTATTTTTAATAAAAATCAGCAATTAGGTCAAGCCAACTACAACATTCGCGGGGTTAGTACTATTTCTTCCAATCCAAATCCTTTGATCGTAGTAGATAATTTTCCTTATGATGGGGATATCAATAATATCAACCCGAATGATGTGGAATCGGTTACGGTGTTAAAGGATGCAGCCGCAGCATCCATTTGGGGTGCGTTCGCCGGGAATGGCGTAATTGTCATCACTACCAAGAAAGGAAGATATAACCAGGCACCAAAAACTTCATTGAATACCAACGTTACGGTTGGAAACAAACCAAACTTATGGTATACCCCGCAGATCAGTTCAAGCGATTACATCGATGTTGAAAAATACCTGTTCAATCAGGGTTATTTTGATGGTACGTTGAGCTCAGGTTATCAAGCGGTTTCGCCTGTCGTTGAAATTCTGAACCGGGAAAGAAGCGGGCAAATTTCCTCATCGGCAGCTGATGCGCAGATCAATACGTTAAGAAATGTGGATACACGAAATGACTTGAATAAATATTTCTATCAGAAAAGTGTCAACCAGCAATATAACGTGAATGTATCTGGAGGGGGCGAAAATAATCAGTATTATTTTTCAGCAGGCTATGATAAGGACTTGTCTAATGCAGTGGGTAATCAAAATGATAGGTTAACCTTAACTGCAAATAACACTTATTCGGCGTTTAACCACAAATTGGAAATTAATACCGGGATTGTGCTGACGCAGAGTAATTCTAACAGTGTTCCTGCGCCAGTAGTTAATCAACCATATTTAAAATTGGCTGATGCTAATGGCAACGCTTTAGCTGTCCCCAATCAGCTCAGGGTTGCGTATGTAGATACAGTTGGAAGCGGCCATTTATTGGACTGGCATTATCGTCCATTAGACGAATTACACGATGCCAACAACACAAATAAATTGACAGACTATCGTTTGAATTTTGCCTTAAAATATAAAATAATCTCAGGTTTAGATGTCAATGCTTTGTACCAATATAGCAAAGGGGTTTCTGAAACGAACGATGATTACAATCTCCAGTCTTACACTGCGCGTAATCTTATCAATCAGTACTCAGTTATTGATCCTTCGACTGGCCAAGTTACCTATAACGTCCCTTTGGGAGGCATTTTAAATCTATCCAACAATACATATCACAGTCACGACTTTCGACTGCAAACAAATTATAGCCATGGTTGGAATGGAAATCATACGCTATCGGCGATTGGTGGAATTGAGATCAAAAGCTTAGTTAATCAAATGCGTGGGTATAACATTTATGGTTACGATGATGATTTGCAAACCAACAGCAATGTCGATTTCGTCACCCAATTTCCTATCTATTACGGTGGGAATAGCAATATATCTAGCGGTATAAACAATGCTAAGTCTATCAACAATTACCTTTCTTATTTTTTCAATTTGTCTTATACCTATCGTCAAAAATATACACTATCGGCGAGTGCACGTGAGGATCAGTCAAATTTATTTGGGGTAAAAACCAATCAGAAAGGTACGCCGCTGGGGCATATTGGTGCTAGCTGGGAAATCGATAAAGAAAACTTCTACAATGTTGGTTGGCTTCCTTACCTCAAGTTGAGAGTAACGGACGGCTATAACGGGAACGTCAATAATACAATTTCTGCTTATACGACGATTTTGGGTGGTGGAATAAATCAATATAACTATCCATATAGCAATATAACGAATCCACCTAATCCATCTTTACGATGGGAACGAGATCAACAATTAAATTGGGGCGTAGATTTTGGGATAGTTGGAGATAGGGTCTCAGGGAGTTTGGATTATTATATAAAAAATGGTAAAGATTTAATTGGTACAACCCCAACTGCTCCGCAGGTGGGTACTTTGCAGTTTACCGGAAATGTAGCAAATATGAAAGGACATGGACTTGAAATTGCGATTAATTCTAAAAATATTCAAGGTCCGATCAGTTGGATCACAAACTTCTTATTTAACTATCAGAAAGACGTTGTTACTAAATATTTCCAAAATCAAAATTCTATAAGTTCTTACCTTAACCCTGGTGTAATTTATCCTCAAGTAGGGAAACCTTTATTTACTATTTCAAGTTTCGAATGGGCAGGCCTAGATGGCAGCGGTAACCCACAAACTTTATTAAACGGAAAGCCTAGTGAAAATTATTCGGCAATAATCAGTTCTTCTAACTTTTCGGATCTAAAATATAATGGGCCATCGACTCCTCCGTTTTTTGGTAGTATTCGGAACACCATACAATGGAAGGAATTTTCCTTTTCGTTTAATATAATATATAAACTGGATTATTATTTCAGAAGACAAGGCTTAAACTATTCAAGTCTGTTCTCCGGCGGAAGCCTTTACATGCAAGACTATATTAACCGTTGGAAACAGCCAGGCGATGAAAAAAATACAACTGTTCCGTCCTTGGGATACCCAGTTGATCCATCAAGAGATTTTGTGTATGACTATTCATCAATTTTGGTGGATCGTGCTGACCAAATTAGGTTAAAAGACGTAACATTAGATTATACTTTCCATAAATTCCATATATCGGGAGTTTCATTTCGATCAGTTAGATTTTATGTGTATGCTAACAATATGTGCATTCTATGGAAGAGAAATAAAGATGGAATAGATCCCGACGCGGTCTATGGTTATCCCTCGCCCAGGTCTATTTCTTTAGGTTTAAATATCAATTTCTAAATCTATTATTTATCATGAAATCCTTGCAATATAAAATAAAAGTGGCTATATTAATTAGCATTTTATTCGTTTCCTGCCAAAAGAAAGATGAGTTTTTAAGTCAAAAACCAACATCTAATTTAAATATTCCGGACAATTTAGTAAGCCTGCAGGCTATTTTAGATAGTGATGACCCGGTTAATGGGGTTATGTTCGAGTCTCCTGATTTAGACATTGTTTCTGCGGACGAATATGACCTTTCATTTTCAGCGTGGCAAGCAATTTCTATAAACCCAAAAGAATATAATGGTTATATATGGGCTAGCGATATATATAAAGGAGCTACCAAAATCATTGATTGGGATGATCCATATCAACAAATATTTTATTCCAATGTCGCATTGGAGGGTCTTGAAGGAATTGCTAAAACTGGTAACAATAGTCAACAATGGAATAATGTTAAAGGCAGTGCTCACTTTATGAGAGCTAATGCCCTATTCAATCTTTCTCAAGTGTTTATTCCGCCATATGATTCAAACACTTCCAAAACAGATCTAGGACTTCCTATTCGGCTAAGTTCCGATATAAATATTATCGATAAAAGATCTTCAGTTCAGGCAACATATGATCAAATAATATCTGATCTGAAGATAAGCGTGTTATATCTACCCAGTGATGTAACACTCAATAACCCTGGACGTCCCTCTAAAGCAGCGGCATACGGTTTATTAGCAAAGACCTTTTTGAACATGCATGATTATACGGATGCACGCAAGTATGCGGATAGTTGTCTAAAAATTCACGGAACCCTTTTGGATTACAATCAATATCCCAACCCTGTTACTCCTAATCTTACAATTCCTTTTTCGAATACAAACGCTGAAATATTATATCAAAATGGAGTTTCAAATCAAGCAAGCATTTTGTTTGAATTATTGTTAAGCGATCGTTTTGGTGACCAAGGATATACTGTGGACACTGCGCTTTATAGTTTATATTCCTCAAATGATTTAAGAAAAACTTTCTTCTTTAGGTATAACGGTCCTGACCAGATTAATCTGCGACCCGGGTATACTGCAAATACATCAACTTTTAAAGGAATTGCAACTGATGAGATTTATTTAATTCGGGCGGAAGCATCCGCCAGAACTGGAAGTATTTCTGATGCAATGGCAGATTTAAATACATTACTAAAAAATCGATATAATTCGTCAACTTTTATGGCTTCTACTGCAAGTTCTCCAGAAGATGCGCTGAATCAAATCTTAGTTGAAAGAAGAAAAGAATTGATTTTTCGCGGTACTAGATGGTCGGATTTGAGACGTCTAAATAAAGAGGGGTACAATATTACCATTAATCGTATGTTAAATGGCAAAAAATATACACTATCGCCTAACAGTCCTCTGTATGTATTACCAATTCCACCTGACGAAATTGCTTTAAGTGGTATACAGCAAAATCCGAGGTAAGCCCGCAGTTACTGAACGTAAAAAATTATATATGAAAAAATATTTAATAAATATATTCCTTTTCTGTCTGTTAATAACTTCGAATACAGTCAATGCTCAGAAACATCCAGATAATATTATTATCACAGGCAACTTGTTAAACCGAACGGAGGCAGATAGCACTGTGTACTTATTGTTTAATCCTAATCTTCTTTCGGGCAATGAACTTTTACCAACTACGAAAGAATTAATTTGTAAGAGCAAAAACGGCAGATTCCGCTTTGTCATTCCCGGTCTATATAAAGCAGTTTATATAACTATTGGCAGTAGAAAGAGAAAAGAAGGGATTTTAAATTATGGCCAGGGAATTGAGCAAGGGATGTTTCTTGATAATTTCTTTGCTTGTCCAGGCGATAATATATTTATGAACGTAGATATAGTCAACGGATGCATAGATTTCAAAGGAACCGGCGCATCAAAATATAGCTTTGCTTTCAATTCGAACAAAATTAAAAAGCAGGCTTCGGATATTTTTAGGTACTATGAGGGGCTCCAGTTAAACGAAAAGCTCAAAATAGCTGCTTTAACCGATGGACAACAATTTCAATCAATTGCATTGAGCAACATGGTGGCAGATTCTTTATATCACTTGCAGTTACATCTTTTATCAGCCATAGAGTCCAAGTTACGACGTAATGAATTTCGTTGGTTAAGAACTGATTTGCTGTACAGTTGGTACTATGAAAAATTATCTAATTTTTATCGACCGTTTGCCCAGGAAATTAATAACCTGACGCCTAGTAATTGCGGAAGCGAGCCAAATAAGACAATTATTAGTTATTATAACACTCATTTTATTGACCAACCCAAGCTTTTATTTCAATATACTAATTCCAGAGAACTTGTCAAATATTTAATATTAAAATCGATAGTAGATTCTAAATTGAAAAATAACCCGTATGAAATTCTCAAAAACAAGTACACTGGCGCTTTGAGGGATCAATTAGTTGCTACCTATCTGATCGAAGATTATGGTGGGCAATATGGCAACTTGCAGAAGGAATTATGTATTAAGGATGCGCTTTCTATAGTTAAGAGCCCTCCGCTTTTGAATTTGTTAAAAAGCACATATGATACTAATCGGGAGGGTGTTACCGCTTACGATTTTTCGTTAAATGACATGAACGGAAAAACAATGCGGCTTAGCGATTTTAAGGGAAAACTCGTTTTTATAGATTTTTGGTTTACAGGTTGTGGAGGTTGTATTGATTTTTATCAGAATGTTTTATCAAAGTTGGAAGAACATTATAAAAATGATCCGCGGGTTGTTTTTGTGACGATAAGTCCAGATAAGGATTCCGCTTTGTGGCTTAATAGCGTGGCCAAAGATATATATACTTCTCCAAGCTTACCTAATGTAATTAATTTGCATTCTTTAGTAGGCTTGCTAGATCCGGTTTTTCGAGAATATAATATTACGTCAATGCCTCGGCAAATGCTGATTGGTGGAAATGGCGAAATTTATAGCGCCGATAATCTTCGTAAATCTTCAGATGAATTGGTTCGAATAATCGACGTGGCACTTAGAAAACGAAATGATATTCTGAATTAGCCACACATATTTAAATAAACGTTATGAGGAATATAATTTTAGTATTAGTGTTGTTTCTCGTCAAGACGGCAAGTTGTTCGGCACAGATATTACATCCTGTAAAATGGTCTTATGGAGCTAAAAAAACTGGAGATAAGCGAGCGACGATATTCATTAAAGCCATTATTGAAAAAGGATGGCATATTTATTCAGTTCATCAGCCTAGAGGCGGTCCTCAAAAGACTTCATTTAACTTTGTACAAAGCGATCGGTACAAAATGGTTGGGGATGTTATCGAGCCGACTCCAATCGTTAGGTTTGAGAAGGTGTTCGGTATAAAAGTGAAATATTTCGAAAAATCCGTCATTTTTCAACAGAAGCTTCTGATGAATTCACCTGTAACCGTTGTCAAAGGGCACGTCAATTTTATGGTTTGTAATGATCACCAGTGTCTTCCGCCGGAGGATGTGGATTTTAGTATTCCGGTGAAATAAGCTTGGTTTTATTAGAAAAATTAAGGCTTTCTTAGGCAAGTCAGGCTATGCCTTTGCCTATTATGTAGGATAAAAATAAAAAGTTATGAATTTAGAAATGGCTTTTAATAAGCTGATAATTATTGTTGCCGCATGCATGCTGTGCGTCCAAACAAGTGCCCAAACTGTCAAGTTAAAGCTTGACCCCATGATAAGGACTGGAAAACTCGCCAATGGTTTTACGTACTTCATAAGGCATAACGAGGAGCCCAAGCACAGGGCGTTTATGTACCTGGTGAATAATGTGGGGGCATTGCTGGAGGATGACGATCAGCGGGGTTTAGCTCATTTTATGGAACACATGAATTTCAACGGCACGAGAAATTTTCCAGGCGGTGAATTGGTTGACTTCCTGCAACGGTCAGGTTTGCAGTTCGGGGCGGATATCAATGCTTACACGGGGTTTGACGAGACGGTTTACCAATTGCCAATCCCTGTGGACAAACCGGGAATGCTGGCTAAAGGCTTGCTGGTCATGCATGACTGGTGCCAGTATGCAACGCTTGACCCTGTTAAAATGGACAAGGAACGTGGGGTGGTCCTGGAGGAAGAGCGCTTGCGCAAGGGTGCCGGCGACCGCATGGAAAAGCAGTATTGGCCGATGCTGATGAATCATTCCCGCTATGCTGCTCGGGTACCTATCGGACTGGACACGGTAATTAAGCATTTCCAGCCAGTTACTTTGCGACGCTTTTATCAAGATTGGTATCGGCCTGACCTGCAGGCATTGATTATCGTTGGCGATGTGAATGCTGATAGCCTGGAAAAGGTGGTACGAAACCAGTTTTCAGACCTGAAAAATCCGGTACATGAACGGCCTCGACCGGATTATAAGATCGCTTTGAGCGGCAGGAATCAGTTCATGACGGTTACTGATCCTGAAGAGACGGTCACCAAGGCGCAGGTCATTATCAAGCATCCGAAATTGATCGTTAGAACTACTGGCGATTATCGCAAGTCTATCATCCGTATTTTATTTAACCAGATGCTCAGGGATCGTTATGCGGAAGCTGCACGCCAGGTTGACCCACCGTTTGTGCAGGCCAGCGCTTCGATAGACGATTTCATGGGTAATCTGGACAGTTATACCGTAAAAATGGTCGCCAGGCCAGGTGAATTGGAGCGAGGCTTTAAGGCGTCATGGCAGTTAACCGAAAGTGTAAAACGTTACGGTTTTACACCGGGCGAATTAATCAGAGCAAAATCGGTATACATGAGTCGCATGGAAGATGCCTTAAATGAAAAGGATAAAACGCCTTCTGCGGATTATGCCCGCGCTTACCAGCTGTATTTTTTAAAGCATAGCGTGGCGCCGGGGATTGAAACCGAGTATCGTTTGAGCCGTGAATTATTGCCTGGCATTACGCTGGCTGACGTCAACGGGGTTGCGGGACGATATATCAAAGACAGCGACCGGGATATATTGATACAGGCGCCTGCAAGGGATCTGCCATCAATGCCCACACGAACACAGGTGGAAAACTGGATGGCCGATGTCCGGCGTGAAAAGCTTGCACCTTACCGTGACGAACTGGCTGATAAGCCGTTACTGGCGGCTTTGCCTTTGCCGGGTCACGTAAAAAGCGAGACGCGTTTAGACAGCATAGGGGTCACCGGCTTTACGCTTAGCAATGGGTTAAAAGTATTTTTAAAACCAACAGCTTTCCGGGCGGATGAGATCAGCTTTATCGGCTTTGCGCCCGGAGGTACTTCCCTTGCCAGCGATAGTGATTATCAATCCGTTGTCAATGCCGCCACTGTTATCCCGGCGGGTGGGGCAGGCAATTATAATTTTACGCAGTTGGGGAAATATTTTGCAGGCAAAAAAGTTGGTGTTAAACCCTTTATCAATGAGCGATATCAGGGTATAAGCGGGTCGGCCAGTACAAAAGACCTGGAAGCTGCATTGCAGTTAGTGTATGCGTATTTCACCGAACCAAAGGAAGACACCGCTGTCTTTAGAAGCATTATTGCCCGCTCTGAAGCGAGTATTATCAACCGGGCAAACGATCCTGACGCGGTATTTAACGACACGGTTGCAACAGTTTTGGGTGATAATAATTTCAGGCGTACCGGACCTTCGCTTGCAAAATTAAGGCGTATAAATCTGGATAAGGCATACACATTCTTCAAAGAACGTTTTGCTGATGCTGGCAATTTCACATTCACGTTTGTCGGCAATATCGATACCGTTACTGTCAAGCCACTATTGGAAAAATATCTCGGCAGTTTACCGGCTGCCAAAATACACGAACAGGCCCGTGATCTCGGCATACATATACCGGCGGGTAGGATAAATAAGGTAATCAACAAAGGAACGGCTGCCCGGGCAAATGTCTTGCTAGTTTATTCAGGGAAATATGATTTTGATGCGCATTACGAGGTGGCTTTCCAGGCTTTAAAAGAAACGCTGCAAATACGTTTGATTCAGCGCTTAAGGGAACAGGAAAGCGGCGTTTACAGCCCGGGTGTATTTATCAGTACCTCTAAATATCCTCAGCCCCGCTTTAGCTTGTACATCCAGTTTGGCTGTGCGCCGGGCAATGTCGATAAATTGATCGCCGCCGCCACTGACGAGTTAACCAAAATCCGGCTTACTGGCCCTTTACAGTCCGACCTTGATAAGTGGCGGATAGAGGATAAAACCGCCATGGAAACCGATCTGCAAACCAATGGTTTTTGGCTTTCTTATCTAACAGGACAACTTCAAAATTGCGAGAATTTAGGGCAGATAAAAAACTATGTGAGCATACGGGATAGTGTTACTTCGCTGGCGGTAAAGGAGTTAGCTTCAATGTATTTAAACGATAATAATTTTATCCGGTTTGTGCTGTTACCGGAAAAAAGTCTTCAATAGCAATTTTACCTGAAACAAAATAAAATGATTCGTAAAGCTTCATATCACGATGCGCCGTTCATTAAACTGCTAATGCAAAAGTTGGGTTACAAAACGAGTAACAGCCTTTTGGTAGAGCAGTTAACGAATTTGTTTGATGGTATCCATCATGAAGTTTTGGTTTGCGATGATAAGGATGAGGTGACTGGTTTCGCGGTAATACACGTTTTGCCGCAACTGGCTTTTGATGGCAGACTGCTGGTCATCAGTTATCTTTCCGTGGATGAGCAGGTCAAAGAACAGGGTATTGCCCGGGCACTGGAAATATACATTACTGATCTGGCCAGGAAAAGGAAATGCGAGCGAATACAGGTGCATTGCGCAGAATGGCGTACCCAGGCGCACCGGTTCTTTTTGGGCCAAGGATATGAAGCCTACCCGCAGTACTTTACCAAAAGGCTGATGTATGGCGAATGAATAAGAAATATGAATACGACTTTTTACGCCGGACTAGGAATTTCTTTCTTGTTTCTCATTGGGGTTGCCTTATGGCTGGCAAGAGATTACTATAAAGAAAAAAAGAAATATCCATTTAAACATAAAAAGGAAAAGTGACTAATTGCACAAATGCGTTCTTTATAAGGTCAGTAATATAGTTAATTAAATCGAAGCGCCGCGGGTGCAGCGGCGTTTTCATTAGTTTAAGTTTAGTTTGATAGCGTTCCCGCTGTACTGGCGGAGCGCTTTTCGTAAGAGAACATGATTACTCTATGATAAAAGATTTTGCAGAACCATTATACGAGGAATTGACCACACGACTGAAAGAAACGCAGCCGGCACCGGACAACCCTACACGGCAGTTCAAAACTTGTCTCAAGTTTGTCAGGCATTCATTGGCCGACTTGGATACCTATATAGCAGCTCATCCATTCGAAAGTGAAACGGAAGAACGCCAATACGCAGAACAGGTGCTCCCCGGCTTCCGGGCATTGGAGTTTTATTATTACGAACTGATCTGGTTGGTTTGCAACAGGCCCATAGGTGACCGCTTTGAATGGATGGATTATTACCGCCAGGAACTGGAGGCAATAAGGCATTTTCTGAACCGTCATGCAGCATATTACCAGTTGTATAAATTCAAAAGCTTGGGGTTGGAAGATGTATTGGCAGACGGTGCC
>NZ_DATCRU010000008.1:0-11612 GCF_036568825.1 Mucilaginibacter sp.
GCTGAGCTATACCTATTCGAGAACTTTCCTGAGACAGGATGACCCGAATGCAGGCGAGCTGATCAATGGCGGAGTTTACTATCCGGCCAACTATGATAAACCACATGCCGTTAACTTTAATGGGAATTACAGGTTTAGTCACAGGTTTAGTGTTTCACTGGATGTAACTTATAGTACGGGTCGCCCGATTACGCTGCCGATAGCCAAATATGAATATGCCGGATCAGAAAGGGTGTTCTATTCAGATAGAAATGAATATCGTATCCCGGACTATTTCAGGACAGATCTTTCTATGAATATTGACGGTAACCATAAGGTACATCAAAAATGGCATAACTCATGGAACATAGGGGTTTATAACCTGACAGGACGTGTTAATGCTTATTCAACCTTCTTTAGTGAACAGGGTGGTGTCATAAATGGTTATCAGCTTTCGATATTTGCAAAGCCAATTCCATTTATTAACTATAATGTTAGGTTTTAATAACAAATGTATGTGCAGAATACTAACTACATATACTTTAATGATGTTTGTTTGCTTACTACTGTGTGACTGCAAAAAACCTTATAACCCACCGGCTATAGGAGCGGCTCCCAATCTTCTTGTTGTTGAAGGCAATATTAATCCGGGAAGCGATTCCACGATAATACATCTAACACATACCCTATCTCTTTCAGCCCCGGCGGATACCTTACCCACACCGGAACTTGATGCAACAGTTTCGGTTGAAAGCGATGCCAATGCAACTTATCCGTTAACAGCAATCGGGAATGGGTATTACGTTTCAACCGGATTAAATCTTAGTACTACAAATAATTACCGTTTGAAAATAATCACCTCTAATAATAAAACTTACCAATCAGATTATGTGCCTGTAAAAAACTCGCCATCAATTGATAGTGTGAACTTTAATGTTCAAAATACAGGTGTCCAGGTAAATGTATCTGCGCACGATATTTCCAATAATTCCAGATACTATATGTACAAATACCAGGAGACGTGGATAATACATGCAGATTATGATTCAGGCCTGGAGTTGATAAAAGGAACAGACGGGAGTGGTAATATGATCTATAGTGTTGTCGGCAGACAACCGCAGGACCAGATTTTTCAATGTTGGTCATCAGATGCTTCTACCAGCATAATTTTAGGTTCCACCGATAAATTAACTAAAGACATATTGTTGAATTCGCCTGTTACATTTATCGACTCACATTCCGAAAAAATCAGCAATAGATACAGCATACTGGTGAAGCAGTACACACTTACTAAAGAAGCTTACGAGTACTATCAATTGTTGAGCAAGAACACAGAAAAGATAGGAAGTATTTTTGATCCCCAACCCTCAATGCTTACCGGAAATATACACAACGTGGCTGACCCTTCGGAGCAGGTAATAGGCTACGTTACAGCAGGGACGTTTACCCAACAAAGAGTTTATATAAACAGGTATGATTTGCCTGGCACACTGCAATATCTCACAAGTTTACCTTATGACAATTGTATGGTAGATAGTTTGTATTTCTCAGACCCAAGGAGCCAACAAAATACCGTAGACGCCAATCTTTATCATGGAGATGCGATCCCTTTATGGGCCATTCAATTGCCCGGTGGGCCGCTTCTTGGGTATGCTGTTTCGGGAGGAATATGTGCGGATTGTACTTTACGGGGAACAAACGTGCGCCCGGCATTTTGGGTTGATGCACAATAAGATCATTTGAGTATAAAAAAGAATAAATGACCGAAATTGAAAGGATTAAATAAATATTGTAAAATGGGGCTATGCATGCTTATTAATATATCCTTAGCTATGGGGTGCAAAAAATCCTATAATCCACCGGCTGTTGGGGCTTCCCCGGATCATCTGGTTGTTGAAGGTAATATTAATCCTGGCAACGATTCTACCATAATTCATTTAACACGTACTTTACCTCTTTCGGCACCGCCGGGCACCTTACCAACACCGGAATTGAATGCAACAGTCTCAGTTGAAAGCGATGCCAATTCAACTTATCCGTTAACAGCAATCGGGAATGGGTATTACGTTTCGGCAGGGTTGAATCTTAATACTGCAAATAATTACCGTTTAAAAATAATCACCTCAAACAATAAAACTTACCAATCAGATTATGTGCCTGTAAAAAACTCGCCGCCGATTGATAGCGTGAGCTTTAATGTTCAGAATACAGGCGTCCAGGTAAACGTATCTGCGCATGACGTGTCCAATAATTCCAGGTATTACAGGTATGAGTACCAGGAAACCTGGATAATACACGCAGATTATGATTCAGGACTGAAATTGATAAAGGGAGTAGACGCATATGGGGTACCCTCATATAATGTTGTACTCAGAGATCCCAAAGATGAGATTTATCAATGCTGGTCTTCTGATAATTCAAGCACCATTGTTTTGGGTTCAACAGCTAATTTAACCAAGGATGTGTTAGCAAATTCTCCTGTTGTTTTTATCGACTCCCATTCTGAAAAGATAGGCGTAAGATATAGTATATTGGTAAAGCAGTATGTACTTACCAAAGAAGCATTCGAGTACTATCAATTGCTGAGTAAAAACACAGAAAAAATAGGGAGTATTTTTGACCCGCAACCATCCACGCTTACGGGAAATATACACAACGAGGCTGACCCCTCAGAGCAAGTTATTGGCTATGTTACAGCCGGGACATTTACCCAGCAGAGGGTTTATATAAACAAATATGATTTGCCTGGCAGTTTGCAGTACTTTACTAATCTTCCATACAATAATTGCTTTATAGACAGTTTGTATTTCTCCAATCCGAAGACGGGTGAAAATCAAGTCGAAAATGATCTTTATCACGGTGATGCAGTACCATTATGGGCTATTCAACAGCCGGGAGGGCCGTTACTCGGCTATGCTGCCTCGGGAGGAATATGTGTTGACTGTACCTTAAGAGGTACGAACGTGAAACCCTCGTTTTGGATTGATCCGCAATAATTGTAATGACGAGAATAAATTTATTACAAATAAAGAAATAAAACATATGGCATCAATATTAAAGAAACTGATATGCAGTCTAACCCTTACGATAGTGTTGGTAGGCAGTGCCAAAGCACAGGTATTGAACAATGTGCAAAGTAGTTTTAAAAACTATAGCCAGTATGCGCTGCAGGAAAAGGTGTTTGTCCATTCGGACAAGGGGGCCTATCTTACGGGTGAGATACTTTGGTTCAAAGTGTATATGGTGGATGGCAGCTATCACAAGCCATTTAATCTGAGCAAGGTTGCTTATGTCGAGGTTTTGGATGATGCCCTGAACCCGGCAATGCAGGCTAAAGTGGAGTTAAAAGATGGTATTGGAAGCGGATCATTGTACATACCAGTCACCCTCAATAATGGTAATTACCATTTGAGGGCCTATACCAATTGGATGAAGAATTTCAGTCCTGATTTTTATTTTGATAAAAAGATCACCATTGTAAATCCGCAAAGAACGCCTGTTACAGCTAAAATTAATACAACAGATTTTGATATCCAGTTTTTCCCTGAAGGGGGCGACCTGGTTAGCGGCATAGTCAGTAAAGTTGGTTTTAAAGCCGTTAACAGAAGCGGAAAAGGAATTGATTTTACCGGTGCAGTGATCGATCAAAAAAATGATACCGTAGTAAAATTTCAGCCTCTAAAATTCGGTATGGGCCATTTTTCATTTACCCCTGCTGCAGGCAACACTTATAAAGCAGTAATTAAAGCCGGGGGCGCATCGGTTGTAAAAGATATGCCGGGGGTTAAAGACAAAGGATATGTAATGAGCCTGACAGACGCGGGCCCTGATAAACTGCAGGTAGTGGTCAATAGCAATATTGCCAGTCCTGACGGCTCAGTTTACTTGTTTGCACATACCGGGCAGGTTGTGAAAATAGCACAAAGAGCGCCGCAAATTAATGGTACAGCAACCTTTGCAATCGACAAATCGGCGCTGAACGACGGGATATCACACCTGACAGTTTTTGATGGCGACAGGCACCCGGTATGCGAACGTTTGTATTTTAAACGACCAACCCAAAACCTGGTTATAGATGCGGCTTCGGATCAGCAAAATTATGGCCACCGTAAAAAAGTAGATATCTCACTGGATGCTAAGGATCAATCAGGGAAACTTTTAGAAGCTAATCTATCCATGTCGGTATACCGTCTGGATGCTTATCAGACACTCGAGCCGGGTGACATATCAAGCTACTTCTGGCTAAGCTCCGACTTACGCGGAAATGTAGAATCACCTGAATATTATATCAAAAATAACACAGCAGAGGCCAATGAGGCGGTTGATAACCTGATGCTAACCCAGGGCTGGCGCCGTTTTCAATGGAGCGACGTGCTGCAGAATAAACCTGCTGCATTCAGCTTTTTGCCGGAGTACAACGGGCATATTGTTACCGGTAAGATCATCAACACAACCACTAATGCGCCTGCATTTGATGTAATTGCCTATTTTGCAGTACCGGGTAAGCGGGTACAATTGTTTGCTTCCAAAAGTGATACCACCGGGCATATTTTATTCAATACCAAAGACCTTTATGGTCCGGGTGAAATTGTGGTCCAAACCGACTCTCATCGCGATACTACCTATCATATCGATATTCAGAACCCTTTTTCAGAACAGTTTTCAAAATTGCCTTTGTCTCCGTTCGAGCTTACACCGGATATGAAAGTGCCATTGGAGCAACAAAATATTGCTATGCAGGTACAAAATATATATGCAGGCAGCAAAACCAGGCAATTTTACGAACCATATGTAGATAGTACCGGTTTTTATGGTAAACCTGACCACGTTTACCGGCTCGATGACTACACCCGCTTTACTACTATGGAAGAAGTTTTGCGGGAGTATATCAGGGAAGTGAACGTATTTCACCCGCGCAATAAATTTGAAATAAGGGTGATAAGCGATAAAGGATTTTTGGAAGGAGACCCGTTGGTACTGCTTGATGGTATCCCGATCTTTGACATGAATAAAGTGATGGCCATAGACCCATTAAAAATTAAAAGGCTTGATGTGGTTAAGGATAGATATTTCTGGGGACCTGCTGATGCCGAAGGTATATTGAGCTATGCCAGCTATAAATCTGACCTTGCCGGTGTAGAAGTTGATCCGCACGCGGTAGTGATGGATTATGAAGGCATGCAATTGCAACGTGTGTTTTACTCGCCTGTTTACGATACGGAGGCACAGGTATCCAGCCACACACCTGATTTCAGAAGCTTGTTGTACTGGGCTCCGACGGTAAAGACAACTACATCAGGTAAAAATCAAATATCATTTTATACCTCTGATGAGGAGGGAAAATATGTTGGTGTTATACAAGGGATGACAGCCGACGGACAATCGGGTAGTCGAACTTTTACCTTTGACGTAAAGAAATAACGAAGCCAATAAACTTTGCTACTATTGATTATTTAAAAGCCGGACAGGGATAAACTTTCCGGTTTTCGCCCATTATTAGCTGCTGGTTGTCTTTATAATATGCGCTTGTAATGTCCTTAAGCGAATCCTGGGTTGGGTAGTGAATTCCAACCATGCTGGTTAGAGAATAAATAAGATTCTGCGAAGAAACTTTGGCATTCTTATGTTGCAATATATTTGATATTTTCTCAGGATACTTAGTCTGTAGTTTTGGCGAGTACCATACAAAAAAAGGCACATGCGCAATGTATTTGGTTGGTGGCGATCCTTGGTGATGAGAAGTTAATCCCCGACTATCATCCATCAAATCCTCCCCATGATCAGAAATATAGGTGACTGACGAGAACGCATTTTGTTTATCCACCAGGCTGATTACACTATCAATCACCGCATCGGTATAACAAATACTATTGTCATAACTGTTGATCAGTATATTTTTTGACTTTCCGTCTGTCAATTTTGTAGTAACCGTTTTATTGCTTGGCTTAAATACATCGAACTGATCAGGATACCGCGCGCTGTAGCTGTAATGACTGCCCAAACCATGGATCACAATAAATTTTTTATTTCCCGGCTGGCTTAAGATCTTTTTAAGAGTATCTACCAATTGCATATCCATCACCACATTTTTTGTTGACCGGAAGTCGGTCAATAAATCGTATTCTTTTTGTGATTCCAATGAATGCACTTTAAAATATCCTAAGTAATCTGTTTGATTGGTGATCCAGTAGGAATTAAATCCGGCCTCATTGAATGCACCTGTAATTCCTTTACGGTGAAAGTTCGATTCATAATGATCAGCACCTACGCCTGTTAAAAGTAATGGCACTGCCCACTCCGTCATAAATCCGCCTGCAGCAACATCGTTATAAGACACCAGATCTTTCCTATTTGATAAGTTGGGAGAAGTGTTTCTTGAATAACCGTTGATCCCCCAATGATCATAGCGGCTGCTTTCGCCTATAATTAATACATGGACCTGCTTATCCTTAATAGAAGTGTCCTGCCAGCTGTGATAACTAAAGTTTTTCCGCTCGTTTTCACCCTGTCTGACGAATTTTTCCTGATATAAAACATGAGTAATGCCATCTATCACATTTCCGGGAAATATATCATAGAGCGCATCCCTTATATTTTCAGAATAACTTACGCTATGATCATAAATAGGTAACGGCGATATGGCGAGAGCCATTAATGAAACAGAAGAAACATAAACCGTCTTCCTGGTATCGATCGTATTCGGAACCCTTCGGTACAACAAATAAAGGATAAACAGGTATATTACTGTAAAGATGATCAGCACTGCCAAATAATTCCGCAGTAACTCCAGGGCCTCATTATGGTTGGTGTTCATGATCATCAGAATAGTTGCTTCCGACATTTCTGAATGAAAGTATAGGATATAGCCCAAGTTAAATGGAACTATCAGAAGAATAGGAACCAGGAATATCAAATAAAGCCTTAGATGCTTCCTGAATAAAAAAAGTGGCATAAGAAAGATCAATATCCCAAAACCGAATGTGAATACGCCTTTCACATACTGATGGCGCAGGATATCAAAGAGTAATTCGGAAAACGGAATTACTGCTATAATTACTAAAAACGGAATAATAGACGATGCATTTCCACGCGGGAATAGCAGGTTTTTAATTGGTTTCATGTTATTTATGTGTTAACATGATATTATTTAAATGTAAATAAATTGTAATTGTTTTGTTAAGTACGAAGGAAAATTTAGAATGGTGGCCTATAAAACTTTGGCTTTTAGGAGTTAAATTGTAATAAAGCCGATACAAAGGCATTTAAGTACAAATTGTACTATACTATTTGCGTTAAAAACGCGTAAAAGGCCATCTGAAGCGGGTTTTGAGGTGAGATTAGAATTGCATTAGAATGCATAAAGGTTTAAACCGCAAACTTATTTTTGAGTCTAAAAAGAAATAAAAAATATAAGAATCACACATTCTATTTCTAATCAGTCATGAAAAGGTTATTTAAATATGCTTCCGTTTTTGCATTGGCAGGTATTCTTTCACTGACATTAGTTTCTACAGCTAATGCTCAGCGCGGTTTCCACGGAGGCGGCGGCGTTCGTGTTGGTGTAGGTTTTGGCGGCGGTTTTAGAGGCGGAATCGGCTTAGGCTTCCGTACCGGCGGGTTCGGGGGATATTATGGTTATCCGGCCTTTGGTTATCATATATCCGTTCTACCATATGGATATTACCCGTTCTATTGGGGTTCTGACCTGTATTATTACTATGGCGGTGTATTTTACCGTCCGTATGATGGAGGTGGCTATGAAGTCACCGTTCCTCCTGTAGGTGCTGAAGTACCCGGATTACCAAGAGGTGCCAGCTCAATTGTTATCAATGGTCAACAATTTTACGAGTTTAATGGTGTTTACTACCAGGGTGTCGTAAACGATAAAGGTAAAACGGTATATGTGATTGCGGGTAAAAATGGCGTTTTAAATACCGATGGCAGCGATGGCACTGTTGACAATCCGCCTGCTCCGCAAGTTGGCGACGTGGTGAATCAATTGCCTGACAATTGCCGCAAAGTAAAGCTGAACGGTAAAAAATACTATGTATCTCCTGATGGCATTTACTACGAAGAGTTTACCGATGCCAATAATATGCGGGCATACCGGATTGCCAGCATACCAATGGACGACGAAAAGCAAAATTAAATCATCTATCTATATAAAATGAGCCCGCTTACAGTGCACAGCCGGGCTTTTTTTGTTTTTACCTGTAGGCAAATAATTTAAACAATACACAAATAAACCTTTCTCATCGTTTATAGTCTATAAGGTATTATACTCAGGAAAAAGAGATTATGAAAAGATGGTTTAAATATATGTCGGCTCTTGCATTTACAGGATTGCTGACAATTGGCCTGATCGCATCAGCGAGCGCACAGCATCGTGGTGGCGGCGGTCACGGCGGGGGTGGTGGATTTCATGGCGGCGGTGGCTTTCACGGTGGTGGAGGTTCCCATGGCGGCGGAGGTTTCCGCGGAGGAAGCAGTTTCCATAGCAATGGTGGATTTCGTGGCGGTAGTGCCTTCCACGGTGGAAGTGCATTTCGTAGCAACGGCGGTTTTCGTGGCAGTGCAGGCGTTCGTGGTGGAACGGCTTATCGTGGCTCATTTGGCGCCAGATCAGGCATGGCTTATCGCGGTGGTGTAAGAGGCGGTGTAGGTGTAAATGCCTACCGTGGCGGATATCGTGGTGGCGTAAATGCTTATCGCGGTGGTGCTTACCGTGGTGGTTATGGATACCGTGGTTCTTATTATCACGGCGGAAGATACTATGGAGCTTACCGCGGCGGATTTTATCGTGGCCACTACTTTGGTTATCATGGTTACTATGGTCCCGGCTTCCGCTTCGGCTTTGGTTGGGGATACCCGCATATCGGTTTCTATTTAGGTGTACTGCCTTTAGGCTATTACCCATTCTACTGGAACTCGGATCCATACTATTATTACGGAGGCACTTTCTACAGGCCATATAATGGCGGATACGAAGTGGTAGTACCACCGGTTGGCGCTGCAGTTCCTAATCTGCCTTCAGGTGCTGAACCAATCACTATCGATGGCGTACTGTACTACGAATTCAACGGTGTATACTATGAACAAAGCCAGGATGAAAACGGCCGTACCATTTATGTAGTTGCCGGGAAAGATGGTGTCCTGAATACCGGGAACACTGACGCATCAATTAATGATCAGCCAATGTCCTATAACGACGATCCTATTATGGATAACAGCAGTACCGATAACGGCGACAATACAACTTATGCACCCAATGTTAAAGTTGGTGACGTAGTAGACCAATTACCTGAAGATTGCCGCAAAGTGACTTTGAACCACAAAAAGTTCTATGTTTCTCCGGATAATATTTTTTACGAAGAATTTAAAGATGCTGATGGTGCCGGATATCGTGTTGCAAGCGTACCAGGAGCGAATGATTGAGTGATTGTCAAGCATATCTACATGCAAGGCCCCCGATTTACCGGGGGCTTTTTTGTTTCCTTTCACGTCCTTAAAAGAGGGCATTTGTGTGGTTTTTAATGGGTTTTTATGATTGAAAAGCGCTCATATTAAGTTGTTTAGCCAATTGGCATTGGCTTTGACACATGCATTAAGAAATGAAGAACCTGAATCGCATATTTCTAATTGCTATAATCAGCATACTTATTCTAAGCTCTGCCTGTCATACCCGCAATAAAACGCAAAAAGGTGCAGCTATTGGTGCCGGAACAGGGGGTATAGTTGGCGGCTTTATTGGTAAATCAGCAGGCAATACGGCCCTGGGTACCATCATAGGAGGTGCGGTTGGTGGAACAGCCGGTGCCTTCATTGGTAAAAACATGGATAAGCAGGCCAATGAACTGAAAAGCACCATACCAGGCGCTACAGTAACACGTCAGGGCGAGGGTATCATTATCAATTTTGATTCAGGGATTCTGTTTGACGTCGGCAAGGCAGAGATAAAAGCCAACGCTCAAACTAATCTTCAAAACCTGGCCGCATCTCTCGGTAAAAACCCGGAAACAGATATCCTGATCATTGGCCATACCGACAATAGCGGCGATGGGAATAATAATATCGATCTGTCCGTGCGCCGGGCCGCTGCCGTGAAGAATTACCTCGTGTCAAACGAAGTAAAGGCATCACGTCTTAAAATTGATGGGCGGGGCTCAACAGAACCAATCGCCGATAATAACACTGTTGCGGGCCGAGCGCTCAATCGCCGGGTCGAGATCGTAATTGTGGCCAATAACAAAATGAAAAAGCAGGCAGAATCAGAAGGGAAATAGCAAAAGAAGAGTTTGATTATTGAAATCCCAGCACTAAAATGTTGGGATTTTTTGTGGTAACATGCGGCAAAAAATCCAGGCAAAATAAAAGCCCCCTCACTCTTGCAGTTTGGGGGCTTTCAACCTAAACCTTATCACAATTAAACCGGCAAGAATGCCAGTTCGCAGTAAGTATTACAATTACTATACCAATAGACGGTTTGTTAATATCATTTTTATTCTACAACTTAAAATTAACTTTTTGTTGTGTGTCTGCGCCCACGCAGTGTTTAATTTTCTTTACAGAAGTGTTTTCTTTGCAGTACACTTTTGAACCCGTTATACTTGTTTTGATACATTTTTCCGGCGCAGCCAGGCATCAAAAAGGAATAGTCCCAGCACAATGTCAAAAAACAGGAAGCCTTCCAGAACAGGTTTGCTCAGGTAATTTTTTATGTCAGGCAGGCGTAGGCTGTCAGGCAGATGTACTGAAATATTGGCAGACCCTCCTGTATGCACACTTGACATTGCCAAAATCAGCGAAAGTGCAATGCTGATAATGAAGAACCCGGATATTACTTTAATTATCCGCTTATTTATGCCTGCTTTTAATGGCTGTTGTGCATGCTCATTACGGATGGCTTCCATCACATTATAAGTGAATGCCATCGGCGGTTCGTCCGGTTCCATTTTAGAAAACTCCTGGTTCAGAGCCAGCAGTTCTTCGTATTTGCGACGGTAAACTTCGTCCTGCGCAATTAATATATCGATGGCTTTCCTGTCTTCATCCGGGCAGGTGCCGTCAATATAGTTCCAAAGTTTCTCCTCAATCGTGTTCATATCAATTCTTTCACCTCGTGCTTTAAATTATGCTCCAGCTTTTCCTTCAAACGCTGCCGCGCTCTGAATAGTTTAACTTTAACCGTATTGGTCTCAATACCCAATGTTTTGCCGATCTCCTCCAGCGATTGCTCGCCCATATAAAACAGGGTTATGATCGCGGCATCATCAGGCATAAGTTGTGTTATAGCCTGGTTCAAATAGTAAGACCTCGATTTATTCTCGGCCGAATTAACATCATGCAACGACGAACTATTCTCTAACTGAATATAAGTATTTTCATCGTCAATAGAATCGGTGTCCACCCTTTTCTTCCGTAAAAAGGTCATCGCCGTTGTGTAAACAATACTGTACAGCCAAGTACTGAATTTGGACTGCCGCTGAAATGCTGATAACGAGCGGTAGGCTTTAATAAAACAATCCTGGGCAATCTCTTCGGCGTCTTCGCGGTTTTTTGCAAAACGAAGGGCGAGTGTAAAAACAAAACGCTGGTGCCGTTTTACCAGGTCGGCGTACGCCGCCTGGTTTCCC
>NZ_DATCRU010000009.1:0-4672 GCF_036568825.1 Mucilaginibacter sp.
TTGGCAATAGCCCTTATCGTTGTACAATGTGGCGGCGATCCAGGCTTGCTCTTTAAAACATAATAAATGGCCGGAATATTCTTCCGACCATCACTGCTCTAAAGGGTGCCTTTCTGTTTTTCTGATAAGCGGGTAATAGAGTATATTTTACCTTTACTCCCTATCCGAAGTTTGTACCTTCAAATAATGCAGAATTATTTAAAACAAAATTTAATTTTAAAATATGTTTAAAATTTAAAATAATATATTGAAATTTAAATCGTTATTAGTAAAAATCAATTACCTCTTAACCCTCTAAACCAGAATCAAATGAACACTTTAAAGAAAAACCTTCCGGGCAAGTTGGCAATCGTACTTGTTGTATTGGCATTAGTTGTATCAAACTGTTTTAGCATTAGTCCGGCTGATGCCACGACTATATCAACCAGCAGATTTGCAGAAACGCCGCTTTCGGCTTTTGAAGGCATTTATCAGAATAAGGTAAATACATTCTCCTACTTTAAAATTACAGTTGCCGGTACCACTCTCCTCGCAAAACAGATGGATGGCGACAAGCAAATTGTACTAACCCGTAAATCAGAATTCGGATTTGAAATGAAGGATGATGATGGCGATGAAACCATTCCTGTTACTTTCTCCAAAAATGATGCAGGCGCAATTACAGGAGCGCTGGTAGGCGACAAAGATCAGTGGATTAAGGTAAAAGAGTACATACCCGTAAAGGAGGTAACGCTTACAGCTGCTCAGTTAAAAGCCTTTGAAGGGAAATATAAGTTTGAAGAAAGAGACGATGCCTACCTGCAAATTACAGCCACTTCTACCGGCTTAACCCTGAAACAATTATGGGACAATCGCGAATTCAATTTTATTGCAATCAGTGATGTCGATTTCTTAAACAAACAGGCTGCCTTTCCGCTTAAATTCACCAAAGACGGATCTGGCAAAGTAACCAAAGTGTTAGCCTTTAACCGTGACCTTTGGGATAAAGTGAATGAATAAAGAGTTTTTTGCCTACTCTGTTGGTCGGGATTAAAAACCCCGACCTTAATAACCGTGGATTTGCAATCCACGAAAAGATATAAAATTTAACATAACACTTTCTGAAAACTTTAGTACGCGACAATAAATCCGGTCCAATTATGCATTCATCTTTCAATACTCATTGATTTCTAGTCAATAACGCAACCTATTTAATGCAACTCCGTAAAAGCTAAAAAAACCTTTAGCAATTTATTTAGTCATGAGAAAGACCCTTCTCTTACTTTATTTTATCGGCTCGTCATTTATTGCATTCGGACAATCGGTCCGTTTGGAGTTTAAAGCCGGTGTCAGCCTTTCAAATCAATCGGTCAATACCCTGGGCATGGCAGTTAAAAGCACCAACCTGATCGGCTTTCATGCCGGTGGCCTGTTTAATATTGATGTGATGGATGATTATTTATCAATTCAGCCTGGGCTATTTTACAGCAATAAGGGCTATCAATATAATCAGGCTCTATCCAACGGCACACAAACTGTACAAAAACCAATTATGGGTAAAATACAGTTAAACTATCTCGAGGTGCCGCTGAATGTACTCTATAAGTTTGAAGCTACAAGAAAAATAAATGCCTATTTTGGAGGCGGTGGATATGTAGGATACGGTCTGTCAGGCACATATGCGGTGCAAAGTCAAAGAACCGACATATCCTTTACCAAGTCGATTGAGGGATATCAGTATAAAAACCCCGACTATGGCGTTAATGCGGTTATCGGTTCCGAAATATCTAAACACGTTGTAATAGAGGCAAATTATAGTTTGGGGCTGAATAATCTTTCGTACTACCAAAGCTCAATCATCCACAACCGGTCCATGGGACTTTCAATAGGATATATGTTTTAAGGAAGGTGAAAAATACTAAGGCTCCGTTTCAATCGCTGATCGGGAGCCTTAAACCTAAACCTTATCACAAAAACACAAGTAGGGATACTTTGTGCTTTCTGATACAAAGTTAACTAACCCCGAAATGGCACAGGATTAGAAATACATTAGATTTTATCTTTTGAAAAACTGTTCAGCTCTATAGCTGTATTGAGCGCTTTGTTAACGATCAGGTCAATTACCCGGAGCGCGGTAACTAACTGATTTTTTTGCGGCTTCATCAATATCTTCCGGATCGAGCAGAAGCGTACTTGTGACCGATACCTGTAATGAGGTATTTATATTCAGCGCCAGCGCAGCAGCAGCAATACTGTCCGGCAGCGATACGATCACATAAGCATCAGCATCGCCGAAAGCAAAATAAAATGCCTCCAGTGTGCCGCCCATATCGTTAATTGTTTTTTCAACAACCTGCTTACGTGCGGTGCCGCCCGAACGTAGCAGTCCTTTTACACCCTCAGGGGTATAAGAAGCTCTGACCAGGTACTTTGCCATGATGTGTTTGTTTAAGGGTTGAGTTAGAATACCTTGCGGTATAGTTTATGAATTGCAGAATAAAATTAAATAAAAACCCCGCTAATTTCCTAATGTATTTTTCTGAAAATCAGAAAGTTTTATCAATTATAGGCGATGCATTTTCACCGGTAAAACAAGGCAGTTATAACCTTGTTCCTTATTTGTATTCCATTTTAATTCTATAAATTAGCATTCCATCAATTCATAAACAAAGTGAAAAAATTAGCCATAGTTGAAGAAGATAGCGACGCCCGCGAAATGTCGGCATTTACGTTCGAGAATAGCGGGTACGAAGTGTTTAAGTGTAAAAAGGAAACTGCCCTGGAGGATATCAGCCGCATCAGGCCGCACATTGTAGTAGTAGGCGATCAATTGGGCAATACCTCGGGCAACGAGCTGTGTGTGAAATTGAAAAATAGCGAGCAAACCGGCCTTATTCCCGTTATACTTTATTCAGCTACTAAAACGGTGGATGAAATATCAAAAGGAGGTTGCGCCGATGGCTATGTAGCTAAGCCCATGCAACTGGATGATTTTGTTTACCTGGTACACCGGATAGCATTGAGCTAAAAACAGTGAGAGCTTGAAATTTCTACTTTCTTAAAACATCAGCTCGCTGACATTGTTATTTATTCAGTGTTGTTTGGATTATAAGGAACTATCCTAATAGTTTAAACGACCCAAAACCTCGTACGGAGCACGTGCGGGGTTGTTTTTTTGTCCCCTACCAGAAGAATAAGCCGGCAATAACAGCCGCAGCAATATAACTGATGCACGACGCCAGCAATTTACCCGCAACAAACATTTTATCAAGATTGACATAGATAGAACTGCCAATCTCGGCAATGAAACTGAAACAGGCAAAGCAAATAATCCCCAGCTTAGCGTCTGAAAGTACGCTGTGACCGATAACATAATGTGACCCTATCTTTAAATAAAAGAAGGTAAACAATAGCCCAAACACAATAGACAATACAGTGCTGTAAGTATAACTCGCATAACTTTCAGTCCGCCATGTTTGCGGTGTTGTTGCCTGGTATTTATGAAACAGGTAACCGATCAGGAACCACTCTATGGCGGTATTTGCAAAGCCGATGCAAATAGCCGATAATACAAAATGAAATGCCGACATAGTGATATAAGTTTATATAAATATAATAAATATTATATTGACAATGAGCCGCTTACTCACCGCATACTATTTCAACATTCATTACAAAAAACTGTATATTTATTTAACCAATTAAAACGGCATACCCCAAACCACAAGGTTATGAAAAAGCTGTTGATAGTGATGCTTGTCGCCGGTAGTGCCACTGCATTTGCACAGCAGAAGGTAAAGAGCGGCGTTATTTACAGCCAACACCCTTACATCGAAGTTATGCGTCGGTTTGCTCGGATGTACGAGAAGCAAGATACCGCAGCTATGGGGCGTTTTTTTGCTGATTCGGCAAAAATTTACGGCATGACGCGCTATGCAGTTGACACCTCGAAAGCCGCGCAATGGTCGGTGCCGCCACCCAAAACAGTTGCTGAAGCCAAAGCCGGCTGGGAGCAGGTTTTTGAAACCTGGGAACATATTACTATGAAGCCTATCGGTGTACCCGATGGGCTGGAATATAACAAATCGCGTTTTACAGTGCAGTCATGGTGGCTTATCACCCTCACCAACAAGAAAACCCAAAAAGTAGCCAAGATAGAAATGGTGCTGTTCGATATTTTCAATGCCGACGGCAAAATCGCCGTCCAGGTAGGCTTTTATGATCCTACATCTTTATTGATTGCGATGAAGTGAATTAGTCATTAGTCATTAGTCATTAGTCATTAGTCATTAGTCATTAGTCAACAACAAACTGCTGATTGATTTATTTGAAATAGTCAATACTTAATCTGACAGTTACGATAATTTAAAACACGTAACAGAGATTAGTATTATGACAACACAAGCCAAGATCATCAAAAACAAGTTAGGCATATTAGAGCTTGCCCAGCATTTAGGTAACGTATCACAAGCCTGTAAGGTAATGGGTTATTCACGTGATAGCTTTTACAGATTCAAGGAACTTTACGAACAGGGAGGCGAACTTGCCCTTCAGGAAATCAGCAGAAGGAAACCAGTATTGAAGAACCGTGTTGAAGAACACGTAGAAAAAGCTGTTGTAGAAATGGCTGTCAATCAGCCAGCTTTAGGTCAGTTGAGAGTATCTAATGAACTTAAAAAGCAAGGAATATTAA
>NZ_DATCRU010000010.1:0-66507 GCF_036568825.1 Mucilaginibacter sp.
GGATCAGGCAGAATAAAGCAAAAAATCTTTTCATTAAGGTAAATTAGTTTTGAACCTCACCCACCCCTCAGTTTTGAAAAGGGTTTAGTTGAAGCTTAATCTATACTATTTCTTTTATATTCAATTAAACGGATGCGGTAACGGATAGTTGCGATCCAAACCGCTAATAAACTCCAGCCTAACATAGCGGGGTAAAAGGCTATTTTCATCCTGCTATCCAAGTCGTATTTACCAAATGCAGGGTTACCGCCACTACCCGGATGCAATGAATCAGTCATCCTCGGTAATACGAATATCAGCACAATCATAATAGGAAATGCAAAAATATTGTAGATAGCCGCTATTTTGCCTCGTTTTTGTTCCTCATCGATCGCATTACGCAATACCAGGTAAGCGCAATATAATAAAAAGGCAATGGCCGCGCTGTTTTGTTTGGGATCACCACTCCAGAACTCGCCCCAGGCATATTTAGCCCATAGCATTCCGGTAATTAAACCAAGCGTAAAAAACACAAGCCCGACATTCACACACTCTACAGCAGCAAGATCATACTCTTCTTTGCCGGTATTAAGATATTTAATACTGAAATAAACGGATATAACAAACACCGAAAGCATGCCCATCCACATCGGAACGTGAAAATAAAGATTACGTATGGTTTCGTGCAGAATAGGTAAGCGGGGAACAGGTAAAAGAAGACCGGTTATAAGCGTTGAAAAGATCAACAAAACGGCCAGTACTTTCCACCACGTTTGATAAATAAATTTCATATTGGAATTATGCAGCAAATGTACGTTGTTAGGGTGAAAGGTGAAAGGATAAAGGTGAAAGGTTTTGACTATGGGAAAAAAATCGCTTTAAAATCATATCGGCGATAGGAGGCTCCGCTGGAGCCAAATTACTTTATTTGTAAATGCTATAAACAGGCGACTCCTATGGAGTCCATTATCTGTTCGCATCCAGCTCCGGAGGAGCTTCCTGTTTATAGAAAACATAACAATCGATCATGCCTCCGCAGGTGCCTTCCTATCAAAGCGATTTTTCTAACGAATAAATTTTCAATATTAGAAATTGGCAAATTACTTATCCGTCTCCGGAGAGTAGTCGTAGGGCAATAGCTCCGCCAGTTTAGCTTTCGACCATGTACCTTCATTGAGCGGTGCCCCATTAAAGACAACACCATTCATATCAAAAACAGCATATGGTTCGCTAAGGGTAAGGACACTGATCTCGTAGTTCGGCATATCCAGGGGGCGGTACAGGTCTTTGAAATCCTGTTCTTCACGGCGTTTGGTATAGATTACATAAAGACAATCTGTAAAACTGATCACAAACAGGCCGGGCTTATCTGTCCGGGCAAATATCTGGTTGGGTTCCAGCGAACCGGGACTTAAGCTCTCGTGAAAATATTTTGATAGATTCTCTTTTACCACCCAATAATTAAATGAATCACGGCTTGGGTGGATGTCGCGGAAATATTTCAATTTTTGAAGAATTACACCCTCTTGCGGGCGATCAGGGTTTAGCTCGCGGTGAAGCCTTCTGATGATAAAGCCCTCCTTTTCCAGCGTTCCCTGGTATAACGATTTATAAAAATCGCGCGACGAGCCATAATAAGTTTCCTGTCGCTTCAATTTCCATGCCTTCTTTTGCTCGGCGCTTCCAGGCAGTTCTTCAAAAACGGCTTTTCCCTGCCATGATATGATACCTGTAATACCATTATTGGCGAAGGTGTCGATCAGGAATTTCACCCGATAACCAAGTGCCCTATTGTCCATGATGAAGAAATCGTCGGACCAGCCCTCCAGCGTATGCCTGCGTGCGCTGTTGACAAGGTTAACTACATGCGGATTCTCTACAAAACAGCTTTTCGCATTTTCCGTTGTGCCGATAAATGCCTTTTTAAATTCCTCGTAATTTTTCTTCCAATTAGCATTTGTAGTGATCACTACGCCCCGCAACTGGTTTACTTTAGTAGCTAAAGGAATATCAATATTGATAGGGTCACTGCCTACCAATATTGTTTTGCTAAAATCCTGGTAGCCGACTGAGGAAGCGATCAGATCATATTGCCCGGGCTTAACATTCACCAGTTTGAAGGAACCATCTTCAGCAGTTACTGTGCCGTAGGATGAGTTGCTCAGAAAAACGCTTACCTTACCGATGCCTGTATGCGATTCGGTAGTGGTGACTTTACCCGAAATTGTAATTTGTGAAAAAGCGACAAAGGGACAAAAAAGCAGAAGTAGAATAAGGTTCCTGAAGTGCATTTCGCAATAATTACCCTAATTAGTTTTAATATGCTAATTAAGGCAATTATTATGAATTATTTATGAAAAGAGCATTTTAGGCTCCCGATTTTAATGCTGTTCTAATCTCTTAAAGCGAGTTCAGGAACTTTAAAACCGCATCCCTGTCGGTTTTTGACAGATGCGAAAAATAAGCCTTTGATGCAGCGGCTTCACCGTCATGCCACATAATAGCTTCCACTATAGTACGCGCCCGGCCATCGTGCAGGTAATATCCCGGATTGTTTACCACCTGGTATAATCCTAAACCCCAAAGCGGAGCTGTACGCCACGACTGACCATCTGCTTTAAAGTCAGGACGGTTATCGGCCAAGCCTGCACCCATATTGTGCACCAGCATATCGGTATAAGGATGTATCACCTGGTTCGATAAGGCAGGGAACGCCACATTTACACCCGTGGTAAGTGTCTGTTTATGGCAGTTGGCGCATTTACCTAAAATAAATAACTGCTCTCCTCTTTTTATGGTAGCATCAGTCACATTCCGGCGCGCGGGTACAGCTAAAGTTTGTGCATAAAACTTCACAGCATTCAATGTAGTATCCGGCAGTTCAGGGTCATCATGCAGATTATCATATTGGCTTTGCCCATAACTGCTTTCAACAGGTAATATACTGCTGGTTAATCCCATGTCCTGGTTAAAGGCTGTAGCCACCTGAGTGAGGATAGACGCTGTATTCGCCTTCCAGCCAAAACGTCCCAGTTGTACTTTCTTTGTGGTAACGTCATACACATAGTTTGCTTTTCCGGCAATGCCATCGCCATTAGCATCATTTGGATCGGCATTGGCAACAATTTCACTTTCAGGAACTGCTTCCAGTAAACCCAAACCGATCATCGGCGGAGCCAATCGTGGTGAAAGAAGGTACGTGCCGGATATTGGTGTATACAGGTTAGTCAATGTATAAGTCGGTGTTCTCAGCTCGTAAGTTTCGCCATCATCAAATGAATAGGTCTGATAAGTATAGTTGATATTTATTTTGGCTTCGGGCTGTATTCCGAAAGCTGCTTTGTCCTGTACCTGCAGTCCATACCCAGGTACAGCAACCGGACCGCCATTGGCATCTGTGCCGGGCAAGCTGATACGCATCAGTAATGACGACTGTGCATCACCAACCGTAGGTACACCAATACCGTCGTTATGATGACAGGACGAACAGGAAGTATTATTAAAAACAGGCCCTAAACCGCTGTGTATAGGAGCAGGTGCGGTAACAAAAGATTGGCTGAAGATCAGATCGCCCACCTCGTGCACATGTTCGTCATAAGCGCTCATATTTTCAAGTGCATTTCCAAATGCCTTTGATGTAGCATCAAATGCTGTTGCGCTTCCCCCTGAAAGCTGATTGTCGTATTGTTCTGCAGGAAACTGGGCTGACTTCTGGCATTTGGCCAATGCAAATATCACCAGCGTTAATAAACCTATTATTTGTATTTTTTTCACCGATACTGCTTAGTTAATCTTTAATGTTCGTTTGCACGAAAGTTTCCAGATCGCCTTCAATGGTGGCTTTTAATGTATTAATAGCAGTCTGAACTGTCTTGATCTGGTTTTTCTGAGTATATATAGCTTTTTCGTAGGTGGTAGTAATTGCAATGAACGATGCAATAGCTGTATTGATCTGGGATTGTATTTTAAGATCAAGCGATGCATTCTTAGAAGCTACCAACTCACTCAGGCTATGACCTGATGCTGCTCCGGGATATTGGCATTTATAAGCATTTAATACACCTGTAATGTTATTTTTGAAATCGGTTACTGAGTTATGTGAGAACTGCGACTCATCCAGTGTTGAGTCCTGTGCGGTAAGCGGATTTTGCATTTTCTCGTTGGCTACCTCGTTGCAGATATCAGCCATAGAACCTACCAATGCAAGGAAAACCGACTGGCGAGTTGTAAATGTGGTACTTCCCTTACCTGCAGTAACAACCTGTGTAGTATAATTACCAGATGCCGGGTCCCAGCTATTACGCAGTTGAGTTGTCGTATTAAGGAGACTTTCGCCTAACGATGCCAGGTAAACTTTATCGCGGGCAGAAACGTTAGCGGCTTTTTGCGTACCACCAACACCGAAAATAACATACTCGATGGCATGGAAACCTTTTAAAGTTGTACCTAACTGATCTATATCTGATACCGTCAAATTACTGCTGCTGGCAAGTACTGCATCAAGATCGGTTTTGTTTACCGGCCAGTCGTCCATTGTTGGATCGTAGTTATAGTCTTCAACCGGGCCAAACAGAAAGCCTTCGCATGACTCCCATGCAGCACGGGTGTTTTTCCATGCTGTACGTACAGCTTCCAGGTTAGCGTCTGTTGGAGTAGCATTAAAAGTGGTGATAGCACTGTTCATTACCTGTGCTTTTGCCTGTATATCCTGGTAGTTTGGATTAGCGAGGTTAGCTGCAAAGTCGGCCAGAATACCTTGCTCCAATGTTGTTTGCGTAGAAGTGTCGGTCTTAGTGCTATCGTTGCTTTTGCTGCAGCCTGCTATCGTTAGTCCAATTACACTAAGAGTAAGTATAAATTTAGTTTTCATAGGTAGATGTTAACTTAGATGGATGATGATTTGATCGGATATAATTTCTGTCTGATACTTCTTTAATGACCGTTCTGCCGGGCCCTGAGTTACCTGTCCTTCCTTGTCGAAAGCGCTGCCATGCAGGTTGCACTTGAATCCGTTTCCTGTCGCGATTAACTGATTATCGGCATGGGTGCATCTGAGCAATAAAGCTGTATATGTACCGTCTTTTTCTTTTCTTAAGCCGATGTTGTAGAACAAATCTTTAGGTTGGATAACCTGGAAATCAGTTTGCGCGAACAAGGATACCGGTACCGTCACCCTATTATTGGCCATTGTGGTTTTATAAACCGGCAATGCGGCGCATGACGATAATGCGCTTGCAGCTACCAAACCTGCCCCTACAGCCAGGCACATGGTACATGATTGTTTTACAAAGCTTCTTCTATCCATGGCTTTTAAAATGAAAATGCTACGCCCAGGTTAACCAGGTTATAATTTGGCTGATATGGCTGAGCAACAGGATTTGGGTTGATGATCAGGTCGGGGTTCTGATTGCCTGTATGCGCAATACGAACATCGCCTTTTATAGCTACGTTACGGATTGGCAGATAGGTTAACCCTGCAACTACATAATTTTGATTAAGCGTACCATCTGTAACGCCGTTTGATGGAATACTTGCGTTCATATTCAATTTCTCATCGCGCACAAACACGATCAGTTGTTTATCTTTTTGCGCCCCGGTCAGGTGCATCAGGTCATACCCAACTTCGGCATAAGCGCCGTATTCTGTTTTGGGAGTGTTGTTGGCATAAGCCCTGTTGATCTTGTCTGCATCAGGAATAGATACGATTGTACCTAAAACTCTTACTGAAAATCCATTTCTAGCATATTGAACATCAGCTTCGCCTAAAGCGATTGGCGTACCAAAAGTACCTGACTGCAATCCGAGGCTATCAGCCTTACGTTTGCTGACGCCCACTGTTCCTCCATAATAACCTGATATTTGTGCTTTAAAATCACCCTGGTAAAATTGTAGTGCCGCAGTAACGGCCAGGTTATTTCCGGTTGCGTTGCGACCCTCAAAACGGCCGTCGCGGATACCGGTACCATGATCGAACATTTCGGAACTAAGACCATTCACCAGGCCAACAGAATAATTTATCGGCAGATTACTAAGGCTTCCATATAGCCCCACACCCAGTTCTCTCCAGGTAGACGGGATAATGAAAGTCTCTACATAGTTACGTTCGTTACCATTAAAAGTGTTTGGCAGGTGGTTTTCATTCAGAATGCCTATGCGCGGTAAGAATAAACCAGCAACGATGTATTGATTAGCATTCAGGTTGAACTTTAAGTATGCTTGCTCGATAGCTACTTCACCGCCTGATTCACCGCCGGTTACTTTCGCATCTTCAACTTCCAGTTCTGAAAAAACTGATATTTTATCATTGAACTTATGCCCGGTAAAAAGCACAAAACGCTCCAGATCGAGGTTGGATGTCTGAGTTCTGGAATTGCGCTGATAAAAAGCATTGCCGTAACCGCCTATTGAAGTAGAACTCTTGGATAAGTTATTATTCAAAGAATCTTCTGAAGTAGTTAGAGGCTTCTGCTGGGCAAATAATTGTGTCGAAAAAAAGCTAAGAAGTATAAGTAAAGTAAACGTATATTTTTTCATCAGTTCAAGTTGTTGTGTGCCGCAAAAGTAATATCTTATTTAGACTTAATCCAAATAAAGATTAAAAAAGTTTGGTTGATTGAGTTAAATGGTTGATTAAGTAAGTGGTTGGGGTTGGTTGGAGAGGTTGTAAAGGTTGAAGTTGTTGTATTGGTTGGACTTAATCTAACTTAATCAACCTAATCCAACTCAATCAACTAATCACGCCACAAATAAGGAAACAGCAGCAATGAAGTGGCGATTACGATCACATTGATGGCGCCCAATACACCCATGTTGCCATAGCTCAGACTACGATCCAACCCGTCCATGGCATTTTTGCTGAGATGGATTAATTGAAGGATAACCGGAATGATAACCGGGAAACTTAAAATAGCCATCAGGGTGCCATTATTGCCGGCTTTGGAAGCAATGGCCGATATCATTGTAAAAACTGTGGAAAAGCTAATACTGCCCAACAGCACTGATAAGAAATAAAAAAGCAGATCGCCGATGGTATTGGTGAAGAATATCATGTAAACTATCAATGCCAATATACTCAGCAATGACATCAGCAGAATATTATAAATGGTTTTTGAAAGGATAATAGCCTGCGGACTGGCAATAGTGTAGTAGTAGAGCAACCGGTTTTTACTTTCTTGTATAAAACTTTTGGCAATGGCATTTACCGAAGCAAAAAGCATGATGATCCAGAACAGCACGTTCCAGACAATGGGATACCCCTGGCTGCCCTCAAAACCACCACTCAGGTGAAATGAGATGTAACAAACAAATACCGTCGACGCTACGTAAAGCAAAACCCCGTTAAAGGCATACCTGGAGCGCCACTCCAGCAGTATTTCCTTTTTGATGAGATTGAGGGTTTGATCGAACAGTTCCATTTTGGTGCAAAGATAGGTTTGTTAAGCTTAAAGCAGAAAGGTGAAAGCAGAAAGCTTCATACAATAAGCTAAAAGCACAAAAGACTCCTGTTTTACATTTTGCTGATCAGCTTTTAGCTTTAGACTTTTAGCTTTCAGCTTCCTTTTAATACTTTTACCACATGCCAATTACCTATTATAACTCTCCTGTCGGGATACTCCGCATTACAGAAGATGAGGAATTTGTGACGTCCGTACATTTTATGGATGAGGCTGCTGAACCGGATGAGCCATCTACTTCAGTATTAAAAATGGCAGTTGAGCAGTTGGATGAATATTTTGCGGGAAAACGTAAGGAGTTTGATTTTCCATTCCGGCAGGCAGGCTCAGGTTTTCAGCAGGATGTTTGGCAGTGTCTGCTTGGCATCGGCTATGGCAAAACCATCAGCTATTTGCAGCAGTCAAAGTTAATGAAGAATCCATTGGCTATCCGCGCGATTGCATCTGCCAATGGGAAGAATCACCTGGCTATAATAGTGCCTTGTCATAGAGTGATTGGTTCAGACGGAAGTCTTACCGGTTACGCAGGAGGTATGTGGCGAAAGAAATGGTTATTGGAACATGAAGCAAGGGTGATGGGTTCGGGGCAGACGTCGTTGTTTTAGAGTTACGTGGTTGTTGTATAAACCCGCTCCGTTAGCAAATACCGTGTTGACTCACCCGGTCATTGCTTCGCTCGACCACCCTCTCTACCGCGAGCGGTAAAGAGGGGATCTTTTGTTTTTTATTTTTCACCCTCTTTATGGCTTGCCATAGAGAGGGTCGACCAGCGTAGCGTTGTCGGGGTGAGTAGACTCTGCGATTTGTTAAACCACCTGTTATTTACCCAACCTTCTGATAAATATTCTCCCTCTGACTAACCACCTTAAACTTATTCTTATACTCAGGAAATCGGATCGTCTCCTTACTCCCCAGACACAAAAAGCCATTTGGACATAAACTTTTATAAAATAGCCCCAATATCTTCTCCTGCAATTCCGTCTCAAAATAAATAAATACATTGCGGCAGCTTATCATCTGGAACTCATTAAAAACGTCATTTGTTACCAGGTTGTGTGTAGAAAAAAGAGTATTCTGTTTGAATTCGTTTTTGATGCTAGCCACATCATTCATCACGTTAAAATGATCAGTCAATTCACCCGGCAACTCGCACGACTTATAATTTTCAGCATAGCTTTTTATTTTGCGCATGCTGTAAATACCTTTTTGTGCTTCCTCTATCATGGCTGTATTGATATCAGTCCCATAAATAAAAGGATCGGCTTTTAGTTTGGCTTCATTCAGCAATATGGCCAGCGAGTAAACCTCCTCTCCGGATGAGCAGCCCGCACTCCACACCCTGACATTTTTGAATTTGGACAGATAAGGAACGACCAGAGAATTTAATGCATTATAAAAAGACGGATCGCGGAACATCTCGGTCACGTTCACAGTCACCTCGTTTAAAAACCACCGGAAAAAATCAGGATTGCTGGTGAGCGCATCCTTTAGCCCGTTAAAGCCGGTTTTTTTTAAAGTGATGATCCTGGAGAGCCTGCGTTTGAGCGATGCTTTAGAGTAATTAGAAAAATCAAACCCGTGTGTTTGTTTTATAAGTTCAACCAATTCCTGAAGTTCCTGGTCTGACAGCATTCCTGGTAAAGTAGTCATAACTCGAAATGGGTTTCCACAAATAACTTTACCATAGATCTCTTTAGTTTTGGGTCACCGCCTCAGGTTGTTCTGGCACTTTATAGCGGGGCTTATCGCGCAAAGCTCCTGTTAATGATAATACTGGTCCTGCCACCAACAGCCACCATCCCCATTTGAACCTGATCTGTTTAGCCAGGAACCGGGATATAGCATGGAATGGTATAAAAGTGAACGAGGTATGAATCTTTAATAACGCCAATATATAAAATAGCACTACTAATATTGCCGACAACCATGCAGCCATACGCGCAATGCTGCTTTGCATAAACACCACCCCTATTATGCCGACCACTGCTATTAGTAATACTACAATGCCATAAGGTTTGTTTGCGTCGTACATATCCCAGGTTGTAACACCAAACGGCCGGAACAATGGGCAGTAGGTAGCTGCAATAAGCATAACAAAGCCGGCAAAAGCCAGGAATGATCTGAGCTTCATAGTTTACTTTTGAGTGATTTCCATTTTATCGGCAAAGTGGGCGCAGTAGTCGCGCAGATCTTCTACGATATTCTTTTCGCCGGTAGCACGCAAAAAGCTGTCGCCCATAGTTTGAAGCGTCTCGTAGAAAAAGCGTTTCATTTCGTCAACAGGCATATCTTTAGTCCAAAGATCGATGCGGAGGGTATTTTTATAATTGTGATCCCAAAGCGACAACATGATCGATTTTACTGGTAGCGCCTCTTTGTTTTGTGCGTCAGTCGATTCCCAGGTAATGTTTTCAGGAACGTTGTTATCATCAAGGTCTATGGTCAGTTTTATTTCAGCTTTCTTCATTTTGTTATTTAACCAATAAAAATATAATAGTTGCCAAAGTTATAAAGCTTATCTCTACTATCCATAAACTTTTGGTTTTGGGAAAGAAATTACGGAGCATCAGATCGAGAAATGACACTACAAAAGCAAACAGCAAAAATATCAGGGTGATGGTACCACTCCAGTGCTCATATTTGCTGCCCGTTATTTTGGCGCCATAAATGAATACGTATACTGCCATGAATAGAAAAAATGCGGTTGCAAAATTTAAAGGTGTTATTCTGAATTTCATTTTATAATCTAACCTGATAAAATCACCTATGTCATTTCGATGAGCTACAAGGGATGTGAATTAGGGCGAAGAGAAATCTTCTGCAACTGACACACCGCACATGCATATCGTATAAGTTTTCTCCTCACCCCACGCTTATCCCCTTCTGTTCGTCGAAATGACATAGTTTTATATTTTTCGATGCTTTGATCTTTATCCTTTTACCTTTCAGCTCCAATCAGCGTTTCTTTCTAAATGGTTTCTTAGCCCGTTCCTTGGCTGTTTTTGAATTTGGATTAGCCTTCGCTTTAGCAGCATCAAATTTCTTACGCTGATTGAGCGTTTTCTTTTCGTGGAAAGCCCCTTTAAATTCCGGATTTTCTTTTCGTTTTTGCAGATCGATCTCACGTGCCTGTTCCTGCCGCTCTTCAAATGAAGTTTGCTCAATAAACACATCAGCCGGAACATCAAACACAGGGATATTTTGCCTGATCAGCTTTTCTATCTTACGCAAATAATATTCCTCAGCAGGGGTACAAAAAGTGATAGCCTCTCCTAATTGCAAAGCCCTTCCGGTGCGACCGATACGGTGCACATAATCCTCGGTCACAAAAGGCACGTCGAAGTTGATTACGTGACTTACATCATTCACATCGATCCCACGGGCTGCCACATCCGTTGATACCAGTATCTTCACCTCATCATTCTTGAAGGCGTTCATCGAGTTGATACGGGTATTCTGTCCCTTGTTGGCATGAAGCACCCTTATCTCTTGCTCATTGTATTTTCTTGCCAGGAATTTATAAACATCTTCGGCAACCGTACGTGTTTTGCAGAAAAGCATCAGCTTTTTAATATCATCAGTATTATCCAGCAAATATTTTAAAAGATTGATCTTGGTCTTAACGTTCGGCACAAAATACAATCGTTGCTCAACCGTCTGTGCCGGGGTAGCCTGCGGAGTAACTTCAATTACCGTCGGATATTCCAGGAAATTGGATGACAGTTGATGCACTTTGTCTGACATTGTTGCCGAAAAAAGCAGGTTTTGCCGTTTGCGGGGCACTATCTCCAATATTCGGTTGATCTGCGGCATAAAGCCCATATCCATCATCTTATCCGCCTCGTCCAGTACCAATACCTGCAACTGTTTCATCACTAAATGACCAGCAAGGTAAATATCCATAAACCTGCCAGGGGTTGCTACGATTATATCTACACCCTTGCTTACCTGTTCTATCTGCGTTTTAGGGCCAAGTCCGCCATAAAGTGTCACCACCCGAAGATCGGTATATTTGGCAAAAGCTTTTACGTTTTCTTTGATCTGCATCGCTAGCTCACGGGTTGGAGCAACAATCAATGCACGCGGACTCTCGCCCTGCGCATATTTTAACCGCATGATTATTGGTAGCACATAGGCCGCAGTTTTACCGGTACCTGTTTGAGCAATGCCCATTACATCCTGTCCGTTCAGTATCGGTGGAATTGCTTTTTGCTGCACGGGCGTAGGTTCGGCATAACCGGCATCATCAATGGCATTCAGTATTTGCCGGTTAAATTTAAAATCCTCGAAGGTTGCGCCCATGCGGCAAAGATAAGTTTTTCTTTGAGGTGAAAGCAGAAAGGCAAAAGCTGAAAGCTTTTAACCGCTTTGTCACCTGATTATTAATTCCGAAATTTGCCTTTCAAAATCTAAAATCGTAACTCCGAAATCTAAAATCAAAATGTCTTCTATCCTCATCAAATCAGCCACAATAGTAAACGAAAACAAGCAGTATGTTAGCGATCTTTTAGTAAAGGATGGACTGATAGAACGGATAGACAGCAACATCAATGTACATGTCGACCAAACTATCAATGCGGAAGGCTTACACCTTTTCCCGGGTTGTATCGATGACCAGGTGCATTTTCGTGAACCGGGGCTAACTCACAAGGCGGATATTCGCACCGAATCGAGGGCAGCAGTAGCGGGCGGGATTACCAGTTTTATGGAAATGCCTAATACGGTACCAAATACTTTAACGCAGGAATTACTTCAACAAAAATATGAGATAGCCTCTCATAACTCATTGGCTAACTATTCGTTCTTCATGGGCGCCTCCAACGATAACATTGAAGAAGTACTCAAAACCGATACCAAAAATGTGTGCGGGGTAAAGGTGTTCATGGGATCATCAACAGGCAATATGCTGGTGGACAATCCAACCACACTGGACAACATTTTCTCAAAATCTCCGATGTTGGTAGCGGTGCATTGTGAAGATGAAGCTACCATTAAAGCCAACCTGGCCCATTACAGAGAACTGCTGGGCGATGATATTCCGGTAAGGTTACACCCTAAAATCCGTAGCGAAGAAGCTTGCTATTTATCTTCATCGATGGCTGTTGAACTGGCGAAGAAACATAATACCCGTCTGCACATTTTGCATATCTCGACAGAAAAGGAAACGCATCTATTTACGAATAATATCCCACTAAAGGATAAACGCATTACTGCTGAAGCCTGCGTACATCACCTATGGTTCACCGATAAGGATTACGAAACCAAAGGCAACTTCATCAAATGGAACCCAGCAGTAAAAACCGAAGCCGATCGTGATGGTATTTTGAAAGCTGTGCTTGATGGTAGAATAGATGTGATCGCTACCGACCATGCGCCCCATACATTAGAGGAAAAATCCCAGCCTTATTTGCAGGCTCCTTCCGGCGGACCGTTAGTGCAACATGCCCTGCCAGCCATACTGGAATTATACCATCATGGTAAGATCACCCTTGAACAAGTTGCTGAAAAAATGGCACACAATGTGGCTGTCTGTTTTCAGATCGATAGAAGGGGATACGTTCGCGAAGGCTATTGGGCTGACCTGGTATTGGTTGATTTGAACAGCCCATGGAACGTGAACAAATCCAATATCTTATACAAATGCGGATGGAGCCCGTTTGAAGGCGACACTTTCCGTTCGAAAATAATGCACACACTGGTATCCGGTAATTTAGCCTACAGCAACGGAAGTATTATTGAAGGTAAATCAGGTATTCGATTGAATTTTAATAGGATATAATTAACGAATCTTTTAAATAAAGAATTCTCCGTATCAAATATACCCAACATATATCTCTGTTTCGGTAGTCTCAAAACTACTGGCTCCGGCCTTGTAAAGATCGTAATCGGCAATGTAACTACGAGAAGGACAGTCCTTCCAAATTTCCCTCCATGCATTTGTCACGCACTCAGGAAACTTGCCAGAAGGCTTGTATAAGCGATAGCTTCCTTTCGGGATTAGTGCTGTAAACATACCATCCGAATCATCCGGACTTTCTATGCGGCAACCCAACACCGCTGTATACCAGCCCGTATGGTCGTTCTCATAATCCGTATATACGCAATAAATATCATCGGATAACCGGGCAGTGATTTGTCCGGCCATATTTGCACTCATAAATTTTGTCCACAAATTTCCGATGTCGGTTTGCGATCGGCCGTCCTGATTAGTGGTTCGGACGGCAATGCCTGTAACAAAGATTCCGGCATTTATTACTTGCTCAAATGAGTCGTTTCGACTCATAACTATTCGTTATATAACAATATAAAAAACTTTTAGTCAGATTTTTATAAAACTCAAATAAATTAAAACTTAAACTTCACCTTTCTCTACCATTTCCTTCATCTTTCCAAAAACACCTTGCCAGTTTTGCTCCGAATGATTTTTTGATTCCTCATTTCTGATATTATCCTGGGTGATGCTTAGAGTGGTTTTGCCATCTTGCTCTTTCAAATTATAAGTAATATCCTGATAGTTTTCCGGCTTGTCTTCTGTACCTGACATACTGCTCCAGTAATTATACTTTACCGATTTACCCGGATCAATATCCAGTATCACGCCTTTATCCTGATAGGTTTTGCCTTCCCACTCCCCTTCCCAAAGGATCGGGCTGTCTTTTTTCCAGTCAGTTTTTACATTAGTGCCGAAGAAGTACTTTTTCACAATCTCTGGATTGGTGAGTGCCTCCCAAACTTTCTCGGCCGGCGCATTTACATCAATAGATGTAGTTAAGCTTAAATTTCCCATAGTTTTATGAATTGATTGTTAATAATTTACTATCTAACATTTTGGAACGGATGAGCTCGAAATCAGTTTTTCCTATCTCAAAAAAACCGAAACGAAAGTGATACCCCCACGCTCTTTTATCCTTAATAAATTCCATTTGTGGTATCAGGGGAATAAACGGCGTCTCCTTGCAGGAATAATAGTGAACATCCCTGCGGTACGGGATGAAGTTTTCAGACATTTTATGCTGATAAACTTCATTCCCACTCACCTGCCCTATTGCGGTAAAAGCCTGTAATTTTTCATCGCCCTCATAAGTTACTTTCGACGAGTAGAATATCACCCAGTCGTTTACATGAAGTTTTTTTAATGCTCCTGGTTTGCCATGATTAGCTTGCATAAACCCGCCTGCAACACCGCGTTTAATATGATCTTTGGATACAACCGTTATCCAGTATCTCTCTTTGCTTTCCATGATACAAAGAAAGAACCGCAAAATGACAGCCCTATGTCAGCAGAGAAATGGAATGTCGTGTGTTTGGTAAATTATAGATTTATAACGGTTGATAGGTTGTCCCGTAGGGCAAATAATGATCTCTCCTATCGGTTCCTTTCAAGTATAACAGTTGAAAGATCGCGTATTTTCTCTTTCAACTCGCATGGGCTTACGATCTCAGCCATATCACCATACATCATTATCCATCGTACAAAGCCTTCTATAAAGCTTGTAAGGAAGGTCATTTCCATCATACCGTCTACCTCTTTTTCGGATACGAAGCCGTTGTAATATTTCTGCTCGTTCAGGTATTGCAATATCTTTTTTTCGACCCTTATCGTTATCGCCTGCATGTTCTTTTCCTTTGCCGACTCCTGGATATATTCACTGAGGTTAGGATGCTGAGTTCTGAAACGCTCGCCGGTAAGGGAAATATTGGAGATACGGTCGAGCCTGAAATCGCGGTAATCCTCACGTAGCCGGCACCAGGCTATCAGGTGCCAGTAGTTATCGAGATAAAATACGCCAACCGGCTCGATACATCTTTCGCTTCTCTGCTGGTTATGCATAGCGAAATAATGGATGGATAGTACCTGCCGCTCACCTATTCCCTTCAGGATGATCTGCAATGGGTTCAGGTCAAGCCTGGCCCCGGGTGCTACCCTCCTGCTTTTCAAAACCTCGATATGGCCATCAATATTTTCGAGGAAATCCTTCTCAGCCATACGCAGCACCGAACGTATTTTAAACATAGCCGACTTATAATTCTCATCAGAAGAAGGATCTGTCAGCTTCTCCATCAGTTTTTCTGCTGTCAGAAATGCTGTAGCTTCTTCACGGGTAAACATTACCGGCGGCAAACGATAGCCATCCATGATAGAATAACCAATTCCCGCCTCTCCGATCAGGGGTATTCCTGCTTCTTCCAGTGTTTTTATATCGCGGTAAACAGTACGTAGGCTGATATTAAAACGGTCGGCAATGTCACCGGCTTTAACAACACGGCGCGATTGCAGGTGGATCAGAATGGCAGATATACGGTCGATGCGGTTCATAATTATTCAAATTAACCAAAACAAATTCTCATTTTTGAATCGGCTTTAGATTTACGTCGGGCCTATTTTTAAACAATCCTGCCTGCTATGCAAAAAGACGATGAAATAGTAACCTTCCAGACCTATTACAATATTATGGAAGCTGAGATCATCCGCGCTAAACTCGAAGCGAATGATATTCCTTCCTTTATAGTCGATGAAAGTTTGGGTGTTTTATACCCTGTTTACAACCAGGGCGGAGGTGGCATTAAATTAAAAGTATTTGCTAAAGACGTGGAGCGGAGTAATGAGGTCATCAATGATACTGCTGAACCCGAAGACGAAGAATAAACAGTGATATCATTATCTTGCTGAAACAAATTTATGATCGCATCCAACAAAATAGCTATCAGAATAGGGCTGATCACTTCAGCCGCGATCATTCTATCGTGGATTGCGAGTCAGCTTACCATTTACAAGTATTTTAAAACCGAATATTATGTGGCCTTGGTAGCAGTTGTCTTTCTTGGAGTTGGCATATTTCTTTCAAATAAAAAAACTGCCACCAATCAAACTTATACTGATGACCTGCTGGCTGATCTTACCCAAAAAGAATTGCTGATATAAAAACAGATTGTCAATGGTAAAAGCAATAAAGAAATTGCATCTGATAATTTTGTAGAGCTGAGCACTATTAAAACCCACATCAACAACATTTATGGCAAACTGGGTGTGAATAACCGCAAAGAAGCCGTAAAAGTCTACATCGGGCTGAACAAGTAGCAAAATCCACCCTTTCTCCACCCGCCATTTCGTTGCCGTATCGCTATCTTTATTCCAGATTTGCCACCTAAATACTAGCGCACAAAATGAAACCACCCGTAAAGTATGGCCTCATCACCGGATGTATCGTCGGACTGTTTACCATGACTTTCTTCTCCATTTTTGACTGGATAAATACCAAGCTGGGCTGGGGCATGCGACCATCCAGCATACGCGGTATTACCGGCTTGCTCACCATCCTTATACAGGCAATTGGTATTTATATGGGCATTAAAGCAGCAAAAACTAATCAGGGCAATTCACTTAACTATTGGCAAGGTGTGAAAACAGGCGTCACTATTGCGGTGATCACAGCAATAATAACCTCAGCATGCAGTTTTTTGTATTGCACGGTCCTCAACCCAAGTTATACCGATTATATGGTTCAGGCAGCTGAAAGGGAGATGATAGAGGCTGGTGAAACAAAAGGTCAAATGGCCGCACATTTAGCCGAGGTTAGAAAAAGCTTTAGAGCTCCTGCCCAGGTTATGATGGCCTTTGTGGGGCAATTGGTAATGGGTTCAGCTATCAGCTTTATCCTGTCACCGTTTATTCAGAACAAAAAGAAAAATGTATAACCCTAAATAAATTATGAAAAAACTCATTCTATTGATCGCATTCCTGTTTGCAGGCACCGTTTTATTTGCACAGGAAAAGACAAAATCACAATACTTAATGATCGTAAGATTTAAAACCAACTTTAAGCCATCATCCAACGAAGAGATTCAGAACAACATTAAAAAATGGCAGGAATACATGGGCAACCTGGCACAATCCGGCGACCTGGTAGCGGGCTATCGCCCAACTAATGAAGGTGCCACCATCTCAGGAAAAGAGAAATCAACAAAACCTATCCCCTATGTATCTGATGACGACCTTGTGAGCTCCATATTGATCATCAAAGCTGAAAACCTGGAAGCAGCCAAAGCTATAGCCAACAAATGTCCGGTATTTGAGTTGGGCGGAAGCGTTGAAGTAAGGGCGATGATGAATGTAGCCGGGCAATAAGCGTTTCGGTTAAAACTCATCCAAACTTTATATATTAGCGACATGTACAACCGTCGCAAATTTATTCAAGTATCTGCTGCAGGCGCCTCGCTTGTGGCCTTATCCAAGTCTGCAGTAGCCAAAACATTAATTTCGGCCCCTGCTTCCGCTTTGCCAATTGTTATATCGACATGGGATTTTGGCATTGCAGCCAACAAAGAAGCCTGGAAAGTGCTCGAAAAAGGTGGAAGGTCATTGGATGCTGTTGAAGCAGGCGTACGCGTTCCTGAAGCGGATATGAACAACCATACCGTAGGCCGCGCCGGTTACCCTGACCGTGACGGACATGTAACGCTTGATGCCTGCATTATGGATGAATTTGGCAATTGCGGATCGGTTGCTGCAATTGAAGATATTGCTCACCCAATTTCCGTAGCCCGCCTGGTGATGGAAAAAACCCCTCATGTGATGCTGGTTGGCGACGGTGCGAGACAGTTTGCCGTAGAGCAGGGCTTTAAACGTGAAAAACTATTAACCCCTGAATCTGAAAAAGCCTGGAAAGAATGGCTGAAAACAGCCAAATACAGCCCGGTAATGAATATTGAAAATAAACAGCATGCTCCGGGAAATCAATACAATCATGATACCATCGGGATGCTGGCCATTGATGCTAAGGGAAACATATCCGGTGCCTGTACCACCAGCGGCATGGCGTTCAAAATGCATGGGCGTGTGGGCGATAGCCCGATCATCGGTGCAGGACTATATGTTGATAACGAAGTTGGCGGCGCCACCTCAACTGGTGTTGGTGAAGAAGTGATCCGAAACGTAGGTAGTTTTCTCGTTGTGGAATTAATGCGCCAGGGATTATCACCGGAAGACGCCTGCAAAGAAGCCGTTAACCGTATCATCAAAAAGAAACCTGAGACTGCTAAAAATATACAGGTAGGCTTTCTTGCTATCAATAAAAAGGGCGAATACGGTGCATATGCTATTCAGGAGGGCTTTTCATTTGCTGTTTGCAATACGGATAAGCAGGATTTGCTGATAAAAGGAAAGAGTGTTTATTGATTTATAAAAATTGTCATTGCTTCGTACCCAGCAATGACAGATGGTGGACTAACCTATGATAAATTTAGAAGTTTGCGCTAATACTTTAACATCCGCCCTTGCAGCACAGGAAGGTGGCGCTATACGTGTTGAACTATGTGATAACCTGGGCGAAGGTGGCACTACGCCCTCTTATGGGCAGATCAAATTGGCTCGCAAAGCACTTCATATCAAATTATATGTACTGATCCGTCCGCGCGAGGGTGATTTTTTATATACCGATACGGAATTTGAGATCATGAAAGCTGATGTACAAAATTGTATTGACATTGGCTGCGATGGTGTCGTCATCGGCATTTTGAACCCGGATGGAAGCATAGACACCAAACGTTGTTCTGAACTGGTAAAACTGGCGACGGATAAAGGTCTGGGTGTTACCTTCCATCGCGCGTTTGATATGTGCAATGATATGGACAAAGCCCTTGAAGAGATTATTGCCATGGGTTGCGAGCGTATACTCACCTCTGGCGGTAGAAGCACAGCCATAGAAGGTGCTAATGTAATCGCTCACCTGATACAAAAAGCCGCAGGACGAATTATCATTATGCCGGGAAGCGGTGTAAGTGAAAGCACCGTCGCCGATCTAATTCATTATACCAAAGCCCAAGAGGTGCATTCTTCAGCAAGAGGTCCGGTAAAAAGCCAAATGCAATATCATAATGATCATATCATTCTAAGTCGTGATCATTTGGATGAGTATAGTATTTTGATGACGGATGCGAATAAGGTGCGGGAAATCATTCGATTGGCGAATGGGGAATAATGAGTGAATGAGTGAGTTAGCGAATGAGTGATTTTTTTACGTTATGACATTCACTAATTCAGTCATTCACTAATTCACTAATTAAATTCGTTCACTCATTAAAAAAACGTTACTGGCAGAATGACCTCGAATCTATTCCGCCCTGTATAACCAAAGACATCTTCATCCAACAAATAACTATATCTAAAACCAAACGAAATAGATACCTGGTTGAACCATTGGGTATCGAAAAATACGGCTGCTCCTGTCGACCGGAAGTTTCTGCTACCATTGAAATAGGCATCTGAAGCGCGGGTGTAATCATAAAACAGATCGCCCCGTAAGCGCAACAAGTATATCGTATTACCTATTCCTGCGTCGGGGTAAGCTATCGGCAGGTGGTAATCAGCACCTAACTTATCCATCTTGTGAAGGTTCTCAGCAAAATATCCTCTTGAGAACGGGAAATCATTGGAAAAACTGATGCCATTGTTACCATCCTTCTGCTGGTAGGCAGCATTTATGACCAGGTTGTGATTAACAGATAGACCGGGAAAAAATAAGTTAGCATCGGCTAAAAACTGATCATTGGTAAAGTTGCTGATAGCTGATTTGTAAGATAGACTTAAACTCTGTCCAAAACGCGGGTAAATATTCTGCCTTGCCTGTTGGATATGATTGCTGAATGTAACATAGTTACTCACATACAAATAACTGCGCGAAGGCAAAATACTGCTATAAGGCGCCTGGAAATTGTTTTGTGTATAATAAAGATCGCTGCCCACATCCAGCCCGGTAATATTTTTACCCTGACTAAAGTTTAGCGGAACTTCGAGGCCACCATGCAGATCAGTCTCATTCCAGTAAACATTGCTGCCTTGATACAGCCCTCGACGATCGATTGTATAATCAACTCCTGCCTTTAAGTATGGAAACAAAGCCCCATAAACCGCGTCAAACCCAAACTCTTTGTACTGTTCATCACGATTATAAGTGAATGCTAACTGCGACTGGAAAGTATTTAACACATTCTCCCCTACTATGGCAAGCTGATAATTTGGGTCGTCCAAATTGGGAATCAGGCTATGAAAATTGAATAAATGATAAGCCTTTGGATATTTGGTCACCTCTAATGGCTCCGGTTTTACGGTTGCTAACAGATCAGACGCCGGATTTTTCTTCAAAGCAGTAATGCCCATATTGTATAAGCTTCCGGGGATAGCAGGGCCGATCTCTTCCCATTGCAAATCCTTTTTATCCAACTCGTTGATCTGGTAGCCAACAGCCGTAAACCCAACCCAGGCAAATTTTTTGTCAGAAACAGCAGGCTGATAATTGCCGATATAACCTTGCTTTTGCTCATTTTTCAACTCATACAACTTATTCGAGTTAATGTATAAAGCATATAAACGGTCATTTATACCCGATGTCGCACTGAAATAAACAATATCATTTTTAACATTAATAAACCCAATTGGCTGATAAGAAAATGGCAGCAGATAACGTATTTTTTCTGTTGTGATATCAATCAAAGCCAGCGACATTTTGCCTTCAGGGTTACGTACTGCTGCGATCAGTTTATCCCTGCCATAATACTTTGGATAGGTATAAAATAGCTTTTCTGGATTGCCAAAGGCCTTGATTAACTTTCCATTAGTCGAATTGACAAGATGGATCGTACTTTTCCCCGAAGGGTTTACCTGTACCGCAACAATAGTTTTCCCATCCGGACTGAATGATGGCGAAAAATACTTTGTGCTATGGCTGATGCGTTTTTCTTTTCCGGTATTTATATCTAATACCACCAACTCGCTAAAATCACGATAGGTCCAGCGCAGATCGGGTCGGTAGGTAGCATATACCACCTTGCCGTTGTGATATTCAAAATAATTATCAAGCGAAACGCTTCTAACGCTAATATTTTTTTGTCTATTACCACTTTTGATCACAAACACGGGCAAATGATTGTAGGTGCTTTTCATGTAAATGAGCGTGGTATCATTTATATAAGCCGGGTACTCCTCGTCGGCAACAAAATGTTGAGATTTTACTACAGAGTTTTCCGGCAAAGGCTTTATATCGCTGTTGAACTGTTTTTTAAAGAAATCAAATCCATCCTGTCTGAACCGGCTAAAATCCTCGCCTGAATATTTTTTAATGGCCCTTTGCAATGGTGAAAAACCACCGCGATAAGCCGCGGCATCATGTGTTACATTTTTCCAGAAAGTATCTCCATATTTTTCACGACCATAAGAAACTAACATATAGCCTGTTGGATACCAGTCGGGCGTATAATCAAGATAGGAACCATTGCGCAACTTCATGTAGCTGTAATCCTTGCCATCGGCCCAGATGGCACGATATCCATTAAAGAAGTATGGTAGCCGCCCCCTGCCCTGGTTGCTTACTAAGGTTTCGTTAAAAACGGCATCGCCCTCAAAAAACCAATTAGGAACAGCCAGATCATTAGCCAAAGCCTGTCCACCCTCCCCAAAAAGAATGCGCATTACTTTTGAAGCGCCTACATTAAAATTATTATACTGCTGCACATGCCTAAACTCGTGTATAGCCAACTGCTTTGGCCAGGGCAAGCTTCCAATGTCAAAACTGTTTTGCTCCGGCGTCAGGAAAAACTCACTGCGGAAAGGCGCCAGTCCAACATAGGCATTTGCAATCGTAGTTTGATTTTGCAATACTATGCTGATCTGCTTTTGCTTAAAACCAATAGTTGGCTGAATAGTGCTGTTCATTTGCTGAACGATATTAGCCACTTCCATCGCGGCAGAATCTAATCCACGGGGATAAATTACTTTGGCTGCTTTGGTGTTAACCTGGTTCCATTGTATTGAAGGCGGGTTACCACCGAATTGCTGAGCCTTTGTTGCAGTGGCAGTAGCAGTGGCGAGTAGCAGTAAAACGAAAAGCTTATAGTTTGATTTCAATGGAGCGCGGTGCAGGGGTAGAATGAACATCAAAGTGAAAGTAAGAATTTTGGCTGAATAGGAATTACCTCATATAGGCAATTCGCGAAAATAACGCAAAAGTGCGGTGCTTAGTTTACGGCAAATTGAAAAATAGATATTCAAAAGACACTCCGTTATCCAAAACTACCTACATTTGCCGATTGTTATTGAACTACCATGGCTAAAATTTCCATCAACCTGGCAACAGGCTCTCTGCAAAAGGAAGATATTATCGTAGGCATCGACCTCGGAACTACCAACTCACTTGTGGCTTTCATCGATCCGGATAAGAATCCGAAGGTGATCAATGATACCGGCAAGGGCGTTTTGGTGCCATCGGTGGTGCATTTTGGTCATGCGGATGAAATAACAGTAGGTAATGAAGCCAAAAATTACCTGATCACCGATCCGCAGAATACTGTTTTCTCTGTTAAGCGGTTATTGGGCCGTTCTTATCATGACATTGAAAACTATAAGGATTTCTTCTCCTACAAAGTAATAGACGACGATACTGAAAGCCTGGTGAAAATCAAGGTTGGAGATCGCTTCTATACCCCTATCGAACTTTCCGGTTTGATACTAAAAGAATTAAAAGAACGTGCTGAACATGCCCTGAAAACTCCGGTTAATCGTGCTGTGATTACTGTACCAGCTTATTTTAACGATTCACAACGCCAGGCTACACGCGATGCAGGTAAATTGGCCGGGCTGGATGTATTGCGTATCGTAAACGAACCTACAGCTGCAAGTTTAGCTTATGGTATCGGTTTAAATCCTGAGGAAACTAAAACAATTGCGGTTTATGATCTTGGCGGTGGTACATTTGATGTTTCGATCCTACAAATTCAAAACGGCATTTTTGAAGTATTGTCTACCAATGGTGATACCTTTTTAGGCGGTGATGATTTTGACCGTGCTATTGTAGATTACTGGGTTGAAAAGAATCAACTGAATAAAGCCGAATTAGCCAACAACCGCGAGCTTGCACAGAAACTGCGTTTGAAAGCTGAGGAAGCCAAAAAAGCGTTCGCTCATCAAAGTCTTTTCAATGAAAAGATTGGCGATATCTGGTGCACTATTGACCGTAACACCTTTGAACAACTGATATTACCAAAAGTTCAACAAACCATTCAGTGCTGCCACAACGCATTAAAAGATGCAGGTTTGGATATTGGCGACATCAACGAGGTGGTGATGGTAGGCGGATCAACACGCACTGCTTTGGTGAAAAAGATGGTATCCGATTTCTTCGCAAGGCCGGTCCATGATGATCTGAATCCGGATGAAGTAGTTGCTTTAGGAGCTGCTATTCAGGCGGATATTTTAGCCGGTAACCGTAAGGATATTTTGTTATTGGACGTTACGCCACTGTCCTTGGGTATTGAAACCATGGGCGGATTGATGGATGTGATCATCCCGCGTAACTCAAAAATACCTACCAAAGCAGGGCGTCAATATACCACATCCATCGATGGTCAGGTAAATATGAAGATCGCCGTTTACCAGGGCGAGCGTGACCTGATCAAAGAAAATCGTAAATTGGCTGAGTTCGATCTGAAAGGTATTCCAGCTATGCCTGCTGGCCTGCCTAAAGTAGATATCAACTTTTTACTGAATGCCGACGGCATTTTAAAAATACAGGCTATCGAACTACGCTCGGGCGTTAAACAGGAGGTTGAAGTAAAACCAACCTACGGTATCACCGACGACCAGGTTGAACAAATGCTGCTGGACAGCATTACGCACGCTAAAGACGATGTAGCCCAGCGAATGCTGATAGAAGCCCGAACCGAAGGTGAACAAATGGTATACACTGTTGAGCGTTTCCTGCAAAAAAACGCCGACTATGTATCCATTGCCGAGATCAGCGAAACACAAAAACTGGTAAACGAACTTAAAGAAGCCCTAACCAGCGGTGACAAAGACCTTATTCTGAAAAAAGTAGACTCAGTAAATGAATTCACACGTCCATTTGCTGAACGATTGATGGACCAGGCGATCAGTTCAGCTATGAAGGGCAAAAGTATCGAGTAATTGAAATAGAGATTTAGTTTTATTATATTTGATAAACTAAATCTTTATCATGAAAAGTATACCTAAAGCACTCCCGATTTTCTTAGTAAGCATTGTGCTCATTTTTATGAGCCTGCAATCATTTGCACAGCCTCGCGGTATGACCATGAACCAGGTTTATCGTGAAGTAAACAGGCAGACAATGAACCAGCAACTGAACATGCGAATGGCGATGAATACCAATTGGCGTAACAATCCTGGAACAGGCAGTGATAAATACACGGTCGTGTTTAAAGACAGCACCGTAAAAAAAGTGGTGTCTTTGATGTATACCGATACTGTATTGCATAAGAACTTCCTGGTTTTTGTAGATAAAAATTTCCCAAAATCAGACACGGCTCACAGATATCAAAAAATATATTCCGATAATACTAAATCTATATCCACAGACGATAAAGACACTTGGGGAGCTATACAATATGGAACGCCAAACGACAGCTGCTGGACATTTAAAGTGATTAGCGGCTCTTTAACAGTGTACGCCAGAACCGCAGGATACCTAATGCCTACCGGGCCTTATTCAAATGATTTTGACCTGTCAGCTATTACCGGCTTGCAATTAGATAACGGACCTATAGAAAAATTCAGCCCGGAAAATCTTGAAAAAATGGTAGGACAAAATCAAGACGCGCTTAATGACGTAAAAAAGAAAAAGTATTATAAAGCCGTTAAGAAATATAATCGCGACGCTGAAAAAGCTGCTGCAAAAAAATAAGTCCCCGTTTCCGGGGACTACATATTCTTTTACTTGTTAAGGGCTTCCTGCTCCTTCAAACCTGCAATATTGTTCTGGTTGTTATATTGGTCTGTCTTCTGGGCAAAATCTTCCAGAATTCCGGTTACTGCATCCAGGTTATCCGATACACGCTGGTGCATGTCAGGCAGGTCTTTCTCCAGGCGCTTATCGCCCAGGTCGATGTTGTCCACTTCTATTTTGGCTAACTTTTGTATAATGGCCTGCTGACTGTTTTTAAGATCCTCCAACTCATGGACAATCTTTTCCATCAACTCAAACTTTCTAATCTTATCCATAATTAAATCAATTGTTGTTTGATTAACAACCACAAATGGTGCATTTTGTTTATATCTCTTGTATTTTCAATTTAAAACTAATAATTTAGTTTAAATGAAAATATACATCTTATTGATCCTTTTAGTTAGCATTTTTATATCATCCTTCGCCCAGCAAAATGACAAATCCAGTGATGCTTTATTACTGGAATATTATCAGAATCAACGGTTTGCTGATGCTTTGGATTATTTGAAGAGAGCCTATCCAGAGCCAATTAATGATACCAAGACACTTTCCAGTCTCGCCTACACTTCACAAATGGCTGGCAAATTGGCCGATGCTGAAGGTTATTATTTGCGCATCTATCAAAAGGATTCAACCAGTGTGTTATTTAATTTAGGCAACCTCAATTTAAGGAGAGGCAACAATGCAAAAGCATTGGTTTATTTTAAAAAAATCCTTCAAAAAGACAGCACCAATTTCAATGTATACAAACAATTGGCTACTATATCATTCAATATAGGTGATTTGAAAGCAGACAGTAGTTACTTGCAGAAAGCGAACACAATTAACCCCGTCGACCCGGATGTGGCTGCTGATTTGGCGACTATCTTCATCAATCAAAAATCATATCCGAAAGCTGATACGGTAATATCAAAAGCACTTGAAGCAGATACGTCTAACTTTCTATTGCTGCATCAAAAAGCAATTGTCAATTACCGTTTGGAGAAATTTCCGCAGACGATTGCGATATGCCAGCAATTGATCCTTGGAGGTGCCACATCAAGCGATGTGATCAACATGCTCGGTATATCCTATTTCATGACAAAACGATATAAGGAATGTATTTCTGCATTTGAAATACTGGAGACCAATAAGACAGCAAGCGAGACATCTTATTATTACACCGCAATGAGCTACAAGGCGCTGCACGATCAGGATAAGGCAATCGCTTATTTAAACAAAGCGATCAAAGAAGCAATTTCATCAAACGTTAATTCCTATTATAGCGAAATGGGTGATTCATACGAGAAAACTCATGAATTGAAAAAAGCAGTAAATGCGTATCAAAAAAGTCTGTTGTACGATGATAAACCGATGATCACCTATTATGTACTGGCCAACCTGTATGATTCTGAGTTAAAGAATAAGGCCAACGCAGTGAAGTATTACCGGAAATACATCAAGGCCAATCCGCCACCAAAGCAGAGTACTTACTTGACTTATGCTAAATCGCGCTTAAAGGAGTTATCACGTTAGCATTGGCGCCCATTAAACGGGCCACATATTTGCCGATGATATCAAATTCCAGGTTAACGACCGACCCCACATTTACCTGCTGCAGGTTGGTATGCTCAAAGGTATATGGGATGATGGCTACTGAAAAACTGTTCTTTTTGGAGTTCACTACAGTCAAACTGATACCATTTACACAAATAGAACCTTTTTCTACAGTTACATTTCCAACTGCCGGGTCATATTCAAAAGTATATTCCCAGCTACCGTGCATCTCCCTGAACTCGGTACAAATGGCGGTCTGATCCACATGGCCCTGTACGATATGCCCATCCAGGCGGCCATTCATTTGCATACAGCGCTCCAGGTTTATCAGGTCGCCAACCTTAAGGTGACCAATATTTGATTTTTGCAGGGTTTCGTCAATAGCAGTTACCGTATGCTTACCATCAGACAAAGCAACCACAGTAAGGCAAACACCATTATGCGCAACCGATTGATCGATCTTCAATTCTGACGCGATGGGTGATGACACAGTAATATGCAGGTTACCCTGTTCGTGGCGAAGTTCGGTTACCTCTCCTAAAGTTTCTATAATTCCGGTAAACATATGATGCTATATTTTTGAACGACGAAGTTACAATGCAATCAAAATTGAATTGTCTGATTTATTTAAAATTACTGCCGATATCAAGGCGTTTATTCCGCAGATCAATACCGCCCTCTACTATCGATTTCAGATTAGCTAAATAAAACGTCCACCCTACCTGGCATTGAACTAACAAATTTTGAAGCGGATCGTTTTCCAGCGGAATATTTTCCTGTGTCAGCTCTAAAATAGTGAGTCCGTTTCTGCTCTCCAGGGAAACACTCACAACAGAACCACCGCTGAAGGTAAACTTCAAAAAATCAATGCTGTTCACTTCCATCACTTCGCCTTTTTCCATTGTGCTATCATCATATCCATGCCAGTACCATTCGTAAACGTCTTCTTTTGAAATGGACTCATGCGGTTCGCGCAACCTGCCGGCTATGGCGTAAAAATTGGCCTTACGCAAAAACCAGCTTTCCAGTCCCTCTGGTGTAGTCCACGCCTGGTAAATGGTGCGTACGTCAGTGTTAAAATCAGCTTTGATTGTGAATCGGGTCCAGTTATTATCGGCCATTTTGTTTTTCGGTTTGATAGTGAAACAAAAATAACAATTAAACTTTTGGCTTTTGTTAACTTGCTTTAAATCTATTTACCATGGCCAAACAAAGTGCTGGAATACTTCTTTATCGGATTGTCGACGGTCAATTACAGGTATTTTTGGTTCATCCCGGCGGACCGTTTTTTAAAAATAAAGACGAAGGGAGCTGGTCGGTACCCAAAGGTGAATTTGATGACAATGAAAATCCATTGGATGCTGCTAAACGCGAGTTTTTGGAAGAAACCGGACAAAGCATTAGCGGCAATTTTATTGAACTGACGCCTATTCAGCAAAAGGGAGGCAAAACCGTTTATGCCTGGGCTGTTCAGGGAGATATAGATCATGAAACAATAGTGAGTAACACTTTTGAGATAGAATGGCCTCCCCGATCGGGCAAGAAGCAGATGTTTCCGGAGATTGATAGGGCGGCTTGGTTTGATTTGGAGACGGTGAAGGTGAAGATTAATCCAGCGCAGGTTGGGTTGATAAACGAACTACAATCAAAAGGCATTTACTAAAACCATGTCATTTCGATGAGCAGGCGGGGGAAATGTGGACAGGGCGAAGAGAAAACTTATACGACTGACAAAGTCTACGAGCCGCTTGCATAAGATTTCTCCTCATCCCACTGCTTTGCCCATTGCCATTCGTCGAAATGACATAGCTTTTTTGATAATAATTTTTTTTAAAATAAAATTGCGCAAGTAAATACTTGCATATATATTTGCAAGCAAATACTTGCATAATGATAGCGCGAAGAGATGTATACCAGGCCATAGCCGACCCAACCCGAAGAGCAATTATCAATATGATTGCTGATCAACCGCATAATGTGAACTCGATTGCTGAGAATTTTGATATGAGCAGGCAGGCTATATCACTTCATGTTAAAATTTTAATGGATTGCGGGTTAATCATAGTTCAGCAACGCGGGCGGGACAGATTTTGTGAGGCAAAACTGGATCAGTTAAGTGAAGTGTCGGCATGGATTGATCAATACCGCAAGCATTGGGAAAGCAAACTGGATAGTTTAGAAAAATACCTGGAAGTACTTAAAAAAGAACGATATGGAAAGTAACACAAAAGACCGCGAACTTCGCATTACAAGAACATTAGATGCACCTGTAGAGTTAGTATGGGAAGTTTTCACAAAACCCGAGCACATCGCCAACTGGTGGGGACCAAATGGTTTTACCAATACCATTTATACCATGGATGTAAAGCCAGGCGGTGTATGGGATTTTGTGATGCACGGACCGGATGGAACCAACTATAAAAATAAAAGCATCTACAAAGAGATAGTGATGAACAAAAAAATAGTTTTCAATCACTTCAATCCCGATTTTACGACAACCATTGAATTTGAAAAACAGGGTGAGCAAACACATATAAGCTGGCATATGCTTTTCGACTCCGCAGAAGAGTTTATCCAGGTGGTGAAAACCTTCAAAGCAGACGAAGGACTAAAACAAAACATCGTAAAACTGAACGCATACTTAACAGGTTTGAAAAAATGACCTTTAACGGCTTATCAATCAACTTTAAATTATTTACGTTCATCGCTTTATTTCTTGTTGCAGCAGAAATACCGGCGAAGGCGCAAAAAACCAATCCTATGGAAACAATAAAAACATCCGGCTATGCACCGGTAAACGGCATCAATATGTATTATGAAGTTTATGGCGAGGGAACTATACCGTTGGTATTACTCCATGGCGGCGGTTCAACAATTGAGGTTACCTTCTCTCACATATTGCCCATATTTTCAAAGCGCAACAAGGTAATAGCAGTCGAACTACAGGCACACGGCCGCACAAGCGACCGCAATTCGCCTGAATCTTTTGAGCAAGATGCAGACGATGTCACCGCCTTGCTTAAATACCTGAAAGTTGATAAAGCCAACATCCTGGGTTTTAGTAATGGAGGTACGACCACTTTGCAGATCGCTATCAGACATCCTGAAATAGTGAATAAAATTATTGCAATTGCCGGTGCTTATCAGAGAGACGGATTTTTTCCCGGATTTTTCGACGGATTTGAAGGGGCCACTATTGATAACATGCCTGCGCCACTTCAGGAAGCTTTTTTAAAGGTAAACCCCAATAAAGATAAATTGCTGAATATGTTTCATAAGGATGTAGAGCGAATGAAAAACTTCAAAGACATTCCGGATGATCTTATTCGCGGCATAAAAGCACCGGCGCTTATCATTGTAAACGATAAAGATGTAATGCCGGTAGAACATGGCGCAAAGTTGTCACGCATGATCGTGGGAGCACAACTGGCGGTATTACCCGGTATACATGGGGTCTGCCTGGGTGAAGTCACTACCTGGAAACCCGGCAGCAAACAACCGGAGGCGACAGCGATATTGGTTCAGGAATTTTTGGATGAGTAAATAAAAAGAAAGATACACGGGAAGGTGTCATGCTGAGTTGTAAAATCCCGACGCCTCTAAAGGAGAGATGACATAGGAGCGCTGTCACACTGAGCTTGTCGAAGGGTATGCGGACAAAGGCCTTTGCACCGCACTTCGACAGGCTCAGTGTGACACCCCCTTTTAATTATTGAGCACATAGTAGGCGCGATGCATTGCGTCTCTACTAATTATTTATAGTTCCCTGCGGTTTTTTACCCAATCCGATACATCACTATCGATTGTCTGAACGGATGTACCATTCGTTTTTTTTCCCAGCAATTTCTCCATCACAATAGCGGCAATAAGGGCTTCATCATCTGATGCTAAATGTAACACCTCCGGAGTAAAATATTTCTTCACAAAATGTGTATCAAAATTACCTGAGATAAAAGCCTCATGCTGCATTACAAACTTTCCGAAACCGAGCGTGGTCGTAATACCAGTGATATCATACTCACCAATAGCCCGTATCATTCGCTCAATGGCTTCTGCCCTGTCTTTTCCATAAGTGATCAGCTTGGCGATCATCGGGTCATAGTAGATCGGTATTTCCATGCCCTGCTCAAAGCCATCATCCACACGTACGCCGGGGCCTTTTGGCGTTACATAAGTTTGCAGCGTGCCAATATCCGGCAGGAAATTATTTTCAGGGTCTTCTGCATATACTCGCAACTCGATAGCATGTCCTTTTATTTCCAGGTCTTCCTGTTTAAAACTGATCGGTAAGCCTTTGGCAATATTGATCTGCTCCTTTACCAGGTCGACGCCTGTAATTAATTCTGAAACCGGGTGTTCTACCTGCAAACGAGTATTCATCTCCAGGAAATAGAAGTTCAGCTGATCATCCATAATAAACTCCACCGTACCTGCACCAGTGTAGTTTACCGATCTGGCCACATCCACCGCACAACGCCCCATTTGTTCACGTATCTCGGGAGTAAGAACTGCCGAAGGCGCTTCCTCTATCACTTTCTGGTGGCGACGCTGTACCGAGCAATCACGCTCAAATAAATGTACGATATTGCCATGTGTATCGCCCAAAACCTGTATTTCAATATGCCTTGGTGACGATACATATCGTTCTATAAAAACTGATCCATCACCAAATGCGGAAGTTGCTTCTGAAACGGCCAGGTGCATTTGTTCTTCAAAATCTTCTACCCTATCCACTATGCGCATTCCCTTACCACCGCCACCTGCTGCTGCTTTTATCAGGATCGGGAAACCTACTTCAACTGCACGGTTCTTAGCATCCGCAATGTCAGAAATTGCTTCTTCAGTTCCCGGCACCATTGGGATATTATATTTTAAGGCCGCCGCTTTGGCTGATAGCTTATTGCCCATCACTTCCATCGCTTCAGGTGAAGGACCGATCAGGATCAAACCCGCCTCTCTTACCATTCGTGCAAAGCCTGCATTTTCAGAAAGGAATCCGTAACCGGGATGTATCGCCTCGGCATCTGTTTTGCGGCAAGCGTCAATGATCTTTTCACCAACAAGATAGGATTGATTGGAGGGCGCTTCGCCAATAAAAACGGCTTCATCGGCATAGCGAACGTGTAAAGCATTTCGATCAGCAGCTGAATAAACGGCCACCGTTTTTATTCCCATCTCGCGCGCCGAACGCATTACTCTTAACGCGATCTCGCCGCGATTGGCTACCAGGATTTTCTTCATCCTAGCAAATGTATAAGATTTGCGCTGATTTAAAACAAGACTATTTTAGATGAGCAACTACCACGCCTACCAATTCTTTCAGGTAAAATGTCCAGCCCGACATTACTCCTATATCCGGTACCAAAGAACCCCAAAAGCTGAATTTTTCATTTCCAGTTATCGCTCCGCTTGGTTGCGCTATAACATCCAGGCCTTCTTTTTTGAAAATGTATTCAGCGCGCCTCATATGCCAGGCCGAAGTAACCAGCAAATAAGGTGGCGACAAATGCTTTTGCTGTAATAGCTTTTTTGAAAACGCAGCATTTTCAAACGTATTCCGCGACTCATGTTCGATCAGTATGGCACTATCGGGTACCCCAAGTTGTTTCAATACTCCCTCTGCCCAAATCGCCTCTCTGAAGCTGCTGGCCTGCAGATTGCCATTACCACTACTGATCAGGATGTGCGATGCTTTATTTTGTCCCCTTAGTTGCATGCCTTCAATAAACCTATCGGAATAGCTGTTAAAAACACCGTTCCCATTTTTATCTTCACCGGAGAATCCGCCCAAAACAATCGCTGCGCTATATATTTTGCTTTTCTCCAAAGGCTCTGGATATACATCCCAATTTTTGGCAAACAGGTATAGCAGCAACGGACTGCTGAAAATGATAAATAAAGCAATGGCAATTGTAAAACACTTTTTCTTCCGCTTCGGTCGCCTGGTGAATATGGCGATCAACAAAAAGACCAGTATCCAATTGAGCGGAAACAATGCAAACATCAGGACTTTGGATAATATGAAGTACATTATACCGGCAAATGTATCATTATCACTAAAATATTACAGGCAATGTGATGCATTTTTACCATCTTTAGTTGATCCGAAAACTATATTACAATCATGACCGAATCTCTTGTATTTAAAGAAGCTCCGAAACGACTGCTTTCCATCGATGCCATCAGGGCATTAACCATGTTATTGATGATATTTGTTAACGACCTGAGTGGCGTTAAAGGCATTCCCGAGTGGATCGATCATGCCAAACGCACCGAAGATGCGATGGGCTTTGCCGATACCATTTTCCCTACGTTTTTGTTCATTGTGGGTTTATCTATTCCGCTGGCATTAGACCGTAAATTTCAAAAGGGCCATTCAACCCAGGCCATCCTCTTCGCCATTATATCACGGTCGTTTGCTTTGATCGTAATGGGCTTTTTTCATGTTAATTTGGAAGAATATGGCAAAACGTCTATTCTGCCCGAAGCTGTGTGGGAAATACTGATTACACTCGCGTTCTTCCTGATCTGGCTCGATTATCCGGCTACCATGAATAATGTAAAAAAATACTTCCTGGTAGGCTTCGGATGGCTCATTTTATTGTTAATGGCATTTTTGTACGTTGGCCGGGAAGGCAATAGCATGGAGCCGCATTGGTGGGGTATTTTAGGTTTGATTGGTTGGGGTTACCTGGTTTGTTCGCTGATCTACTTCTTCGCCAAAGGTAATATGACAGCTATGATCATCGCATTCCTGGTGTTTGCGGTTATTAATATACTGGGTCATGGTAAATGGCTCAGGCTGCATTTATGGGTGATTCATGATGGCTCGACTGAGTTTTCTGTTATGGCGGGTGTCGTTATTTCCTTATGGTACGCCCGGATGGTGAAGAAAGGATTTAATACTGCTTTGTGGTTAAAGCTTTTTATAGCCGGATGCCTCGCTATCGCTGTAGGCTTTCTACTACGCCCCTATACGGATGGTATTTCCAAGATCAGATCTACACCGGCGTGGATACTTATTTGTATAGGCATTTCTACTCTGGTTTTTGAGCTGATGATATACCTGGTGGATTTTAAAGGCAAAAAGGACTGGTTTAAATTGATCTGGCCTGCAGGTACTGCCACGCTGACCTGTTACCTTATCCCTTATTTTCAGATTGGTTTTTATAACCTGGTTCATTTCCATTATCCGCATTTCCTAAACTATGGCTGGGGCGGGTTCTTGCGGTCATGGGCAGTGGCATTTATAGTAGTGATCATTGGCGGGTTTTTAGAGAAGAAAAAATTGAAATTGAAGGTATAATGTAATAGTCCCATGAACAAATTCATTCAGGCAATCAAAAGTTTGGACCTGCCTCTACTGGAGCAGATCATCCAAACTGAGCCTAAATGGATTGCTTGGGCCGAAGAATATGGGAAAAATGGACTGCATTACTTAGGCGCTGTACCTATTGCTTCGCATCCTGAAAAGGCAGATACCAGCCTGGATATACTCAAACTATTCCTGAAAAGCGGGATGGATATCAATTCCATTCACCTAATCAAAGGTGGGTGCGACGATTTTCCAGCGACGCCATTATGGTATGCCTATACCCGTGGCCGAAATGAAAAGGTCTGGAAATACCTTTTGGACCAAGGGGCCGATCCTGAAAACTGCATGTATGCCATAGCCTGGTACGACGATGCCGAGGCTGCAGCAATATTCAAAAAACACGGTGCAAATATTGAAGGCTCAAACAAAATGGATAGCCCGTTTTTTGCTGCATATAATTGGAAACGCTATAACGTGGCCGAATGGTTCCTGCAAAATGGAGCGGATGTAAATTTTGCCGATGCAAAAGGCAATACGGCATTATATTATGCGGTGAAAAGAAAACTAAAAAGCGAGCAGTTAGAGTTGTTGTTGCGGTTTGGGGGCGATTTCAACAAGAAGAATAACGAGGGCATTTCGCCCAAAATGCTTGCTGAAACAAACCGGCAAAGAAACATTTTGAAATTATTTTCCTGAAAAAATCCCTGCCCGCACACAGGCGGGCATGGGATTTTTGTGATTGGGTAAAGAACATATCTATTATTAATCTTACCTATAACAGATCACGTACTTCTACGTCATTTTTGCCTCTAAAGTTTTCGTATTAAGTTCAAAAAACACTGTTTTTGAACTCATTTAGGCCATTTTTGCTTTAGTTGATTAATGTAAAAGGCTAAGATACAACGGGTAAGTCTGGTTAAACTTTTTTTAATCTAAACTTAAAATTAGTTCCATAAATTTCAGATCGAGCCAGCGCCCGAATTTAAAACCCACTTCTTTGAAGTGCGCCACCTCAACAAAACCAAACGACTGGTGCAGTCGATAGCTTACTTCGTTCTCGCCATCTATCCCGGCGATCATTGCATGCAATTTCATTTCTCGCGCACGGTCAATTAAAGGCTGTAGCAGCAATTTGCTTAACCCTTTACCGCGATGATCTACATGCACATAAACCGAGTGCTCCACCGTATACCGGTAGCACGGCCAGACACGAAAATGGCCAAAGGTGCTAAAGCCAATGACTTGTCCGCCAAATTCAGCAACAAAAACCGGGAAACCATTAGTGATCCTGTCATTATACCAGGCCAGGCGCATTTGCAAAGTATGAGGCTGTTCACTATAGACAGAAGTAGTATTGATGATTGCATGATTATAAATATCCAGAATACCGGGAAGGTCATTAGCCACCGCGTTGCGGATTATCGGGGAGAGATCAGTCATGAAATAAAATTACACAAACCCTGATAAAAAGAAAACGCCCCTAAAAGGAGCGTTTTCATCTATCTTAACAAATCCGAAATCGTAATTCCGAAATCCGAAATTATTATTGTCCTGGAGGCGGAGGCGAACCCGCACCACCCGAAGGAGGGCCGCCCGGACCGCGTTGTCTTTCAGGAATTTTGATATCAGGATGTGATGTACCGTGGTGGCAGGTATAGCAGTTGACGCTGCTTTCCATCACCATGCCCAGCGAATCTTTTTCAGCTTTGAAGAATTTCTTGTTGATCTTCGAGGTCATGGCAAACATGTGACGTGCCATATTCTTTTCAGGCTTTGCATCGCTTGCGAAATCCATTTTTTTGGTATCCTCGTTGCGCACATGGCAAAAATTACAATGCACACCTAATGAGGTTGCCCACATATCCATAATGTGGTCAAGATCTTTATGGGAAATATTTTTTGGTAATACCTTGAGGTTTTCCGCCTTAGGCGGAGGACCCTGTTGCGGCATAGAAGCAGCTATGCCCAATGCCATTGCGCCGAAAAGACCGGCGGTGATGGCTAATTTTTTGCTGATCATCATAAGGGGTTGAATTATGGAACTAATATATAAATACCTGACAAATAAATGACAATTTGTAATACAAAAAATACGGTTAAACATCCGTTTTGTTTTTCTCAGCCGTTAATTTTTCGCTGATCTCCCACAACCGTTGCCTTGCAGCTGTATCATCAGCTATTGGCGCCGGTTTATCTACCTTACATTTCTTAAAATAAAGACCACTTTTTGATTCCAGTCTTAACTCGGTGGCCAGATAGATAGTTGTCTCCGCTCCTTTCTCCGGTGTTATCATAAATAATTTCATAAAGCCTACTACGAATTTCCCGAAGCCTTTTACACCATCCCAGATATTGGTATTAACTACACCCGGATGCAAGGCATAGGATACAATGCCATCCTGCTTATATTTTTCGGCCAATGATTTGGTGAAATAGATATTATATAGTTTACTTACGCCATAAGCTTTCATTACTTTATAAGGTGTTACCTCCCATTTCAGGTCATCAAAATTTGGTTTGGCCGAGCGGTGCGCTTCAGAACTTACATTGATAATGCGCGCCTGTCCTTTTTTGAGTAAAGGCATCAGACTTTCGGTTAATAGAAAATGTCCGAGGTGATTCACTTGAAAAGTCATCTCAAAACCGTCTTTGGTAAACGTTCGTTCCAGAAAAGCATGACCAGCATTATTAATCAGGATATTGATGGCGAATAATTTCCCATTTAGCTCAGCAGCTGCATTACGCACGCTTTGCAGATCGGCCATATCGCATTCCAACACGTAAATGTTCTTATTACCACTCGCTGTGATGATCTCCTGCTTCACCTGCTCCCCTTTTACGGTATTGCGAACCAGCATATAAATAGCATGGCCTTTCTTTGCTAATTCCAGGGCGGTTACTTTTCCGATACCAGATGTTGCGCCAGTGATTACTGTGGTTATTGCGGCCATATTTCATAGATTTTATGCAAGTTAACACACTGCAACATCTATTTGATTTGATTAGAGAAATTTAATTTGTTAAAAAATATAAAATAATTTGCATTATTACGAAATGTTCGTAGATTTACGAAACAATCGTAATTGAGATGGAAAAATTAACCAAACAGGAAGAAGAAGCAATGCAGGCTGTATGGCAATGCGGCTCAGGATCGGTAAAGGATTTCCTTGATGCCATGCCTGAACCGCAGCCTCCCTACACCACATTGGCATCAACCATAAAGAACCTTGAGCGCAAAGGTTTTGTAAGCAGCGAAAAGGTGGGCAATAGCTACCGCTATGTTCCGGCTATTAAGGAAGAAGAATACAAAAAGCGCTTTATGAACGGTTTTGTGAGTGATTACTTCCAAAATTCTTATAAGGACCTGGTCACGTTTTTCGCAAACGAGAAGAAGATCAGCGCCAGCGACCTGAAAGAGATTATCAACCTGATTGAAAACCCTAAAAAGTAACAGTCATGCCAGCATTATTTTTGTTTCTGTTCAAAGTGAATATGGCCCTAGTGCTGTTTTGCCTCGGCTATTATTTGGTGCTGCGCCACCTTACTTTTTATACCCTCAACAGGATATACCTAGTAACGGCCATTATTTTTTCGACCCTTTATCCTAAGATCAACCTGTCAGATTTTGTTCAGCAGCATCAACAATTAACGGAACCAGTACAAACCGTGATGCTCAGATGGGAAACACCAGCTAAAAACCTGGTAAAACCGCTGTATCAGCCTAACTACTGGCAATGGGTGGAGGTGATCTTCTGGGCGGGTGTGATCCTATTCGCCGCACGAATGGTCATTCAATTAATTTCACTATTACGATTATACCGTCGCTCGCAACCGGGACAGATCGACGAGCATAAAGTGCGTCTGCTGAAAGACGATATCGGCCCGTTCTCGTTCTGGCGAAGCGTCTACGTCAATCCAACCAAATTATCGCCTGCTGAATTGAAGAATGTGCTTCAGCACGAACAAATACATGTAAGCCAGTGGCACACGCTCGATTTATTGCTGGCCGAATTAAGCACCATCTTCTACTGGTTCAACCCCGGCGTTTGGCTGATGAAAAGGGCCGTACGCGAAAATCTTGAATTTATTACTGATCGAAAAATATTACAGAAGGGCGCCGACAGCAAGGAATATCAATACAGTTTGGTAAGCGTAAGCCTTGCTGCCATGCCCAACAGTATTGTCAATCATTTTAATATCTCAACCATTAAAAAACGTATCATCATGATGAATGCAAAAAGATCACCGGGCTATAACCTTACCCGCTATGTATTCCTTGTACCCGCAGTTGTTGTTCTTCTGCTCACTTTCAGCCTGTCAAAAGCCGAAGTTGCCAAACATACTTTTAAAACTATCGCTTCCGCAATAAGCCATGTTGCAATTGTTAACAGCAATGAGAATTCGGTTAAAAGATCAGCTGCCACTACGATAACCCGTACAAAACCAGTTGTAACCAAAACGTCAGCTAAAAAGGCAACTACTTATGCTGACACTATTTACTCAGCCAGGGCAAAAAATGGCAGAAAATCGTTTATGGTAACTGCCGATACCAGCCCGGATTCAATAAATTACGTATTGAATGGCCAAAAATCAAGCAAAGACGAAGTAAAAGCAATAGACCCTGAACGCATAAAAAGCATCGAATTAATGAATGCCGAAAGTGCGAAAGAATTTTACCCTGAACTGGATAACGACAGAAAGGTAATGTTCGTAACTACCGAAGATTCTGAAGCAGGAAAAAAGCTGAAAGAAAAAATGGATAAAACCATGCGCCATGGCGCTATTGCTAATAATATATCGATAAATGACGATTCGGATATAGCGCCAACATCAGCTAGGGGTACCACAATGGCTTATTCCATTAACAGTTCATCTTCTGATGATGTTTCAGTAAACGGGGAAGGCAGCAAAAATGTAAACGCTGTAACAATAGTCGGTGTTAATCCTAAGGTAACTACTAAAGTTTCTGCAAACGGTAAAAGCTATGTTTACGTTAAAGCTATGCCCAAAACAAATGTGGTAGTAAGTGATGATGTTGCGCCTGAAGTGGTTACCGTACAAGGCTATAAAAGATTAGTAACTCCGGATGGCAAGCCGGAAAAAATATACGTGAGCAAATTCACCCCTGATAACGATCAATTGACCATTAATAGTGGAGGTAAGCCCTTATTTATCATTGACGGCAAAGAGGTAAAAAGTATAAATAATCTTAATCCGAATGACATAAAATCAATCACCGTTTTAAAGAATGGAACCGCTGAGAAAAAATACGGAGACAAGGGCAAGAATGGTGTTATTGAGATTCATACTAAGAAGGGAAAATAGTTGATTATGTTAAGTGGTTGATTAAGTTGAATGTGTTTTAACTTAATCAACTAATAATAGATCAGTTAATAGTTTACTCCAACTAACTCGCTTCGGCGAGTTTTTTTGTTTCTATAAAATTATACAAGGTCGACACTATCAACTGTAAATCACATCCTCACTTTTATTTTATTATTTCAGAAAGCAGAAATTTTTAGCAATATTTAAAACCACATTAAACTTTATCTCCAATGGGAATATTTGATTTTTTAAAACCTAATTCAGGCAAAGAATTTGTTAATGAAAGAGCGTTTGACAAAAACCGCACTTTGCAAATGCAAATGGCACCGAAGACACTTGAGCAACTCTATAAGTATGACGTTACAGAAGAAAAAGAACTTAAACTAGAGTTCTTCTTTTATACAAACACTGCCGAAAAGGCCGAATATTTTGCAACAGAATTGGAAAAATTAAATTATTCAGTTCATCATGGTATTTCAGCGAGCAATAAAAAGCTTTTCATAATAACCGGTTGGACAAATAAAATAAAAATGGCGGATGATATCGTTGCCAATTGGACTGAAAGAATGTGCGAAATCGGTTACGAATTTGATTGTGAATTTGACGGTTGGGGAACAAATCCAAACCAAGACTAGGGTAAAGTTTGCCTTTTCGAAAAATATTAAATTTATATCGCCTAAACAGACACTAACTCGCTTCAGCCAACTTTTCATTTTCCAGAATTTCCATCAGTGCTTTTTCCGCCAGGTTCAATTCGGCTGTGTTTACGTCTTTGCTTTTATCCAGTTCTGAAATATATTTAAATATCGTCCCCTCTTCATAGCTTTTGATCACTGTTGGATGCACGTAATACTTTTTACAAACCGCACGAGTATTACCCAGGTTGATAGCAACTTCGTCCAGCACGCTTACAATCTTCTTTTTACATTCAGTGATGGTTTCAAATTCACCTGCTTCTTTAATTGCGTACAATGCGCTAACGCTACCCGCCCAGGTACGGAAATCTTTGGCGGTAAAGTCTTCTCCGGTGATATCTTTTAAATAGCGGTTCACATCTTCCGAGCCGATTGAGCGCTTGTTGCCTTCCTCATCAAAATATTGAAAAAGCTCTTTGCCGGGTATATCACGGCATTGCTTTATCAAACGTGCTAGTTTACGGCTATGAAGAGCGACCTTTTGATAAACACCCTTTTTGCCCTTAAACTCAAAGTTGATATACGAACCGTCGATTTTAACATGCTTATTCATCAGCGTAGTGAGCCCGTATGAGCCATATAATTTTTTGTACGACTCGTTCCCTACCCTGATGCTGGTCAGTTCCATTATGCGGATCACAAGCGCTACTACTTTATCGTGATCGAGGTTATGACGGGCCAGGTCTTTATCTACCTGCTTACGAATGGCGGGCAGGTATTCGGCAAACAAACGCAAATGATAATATTTGGATTGATTACGCAGTTTGTTCCATTCAGGATGATAACGGTATTGCTTTCGCCCCGCGGCGTCTGTTCCGGTAAATTGCAAATGTCCGTTCTCATAAGGTGATATCCAAACGTTGGTATAAGCCGGCGGTATAACCAATCTATTGAAGCGATGGATCAATTCTTTATCGTTAACCAGCTTACCATCGGCATCATAAAAAGCAAACCCTTTGCCCGATTTCTTCCGGGTATATCCTGGCATTGAGTCCGCCACATATCGCAACCCGGCTGCTTTGGCGGTGATCTTCGGGTCTCGCCCTATTTTTTCCAGCTTCTTTAAAATACGGTTCATTGATGCTACAACAGGACTATTAAACTTTAAGTTTTGATAATATGACGATCACGGCATATTGTGGTATATTTGAGAAGCATGCAATTAATACCCATCAAAGAACACCTGGAGGAAAACCCGGAATTTACCGCTCACGCGGATTGCCAGGAAAGTATTTACATGTGCGTTGATTTTTACAAACGGGTTGGCTATAACCCGCCCTGGATATGCTACTATGTACAACAAGAAGGCAACCTGGTTGCCGCGGCTGCCTTTAAAGGTCAACCATTGAATAACAAGGTAGAAATAGCCTACGGTACTTTCCCACAATATCAGAAGCAAGGCATCGGTACACAAATAGCCCAAATGCTGGTTCAGCTTTCACTTCAAACCGATCCATCTATCCGCATCACCGCACAAACATTAAAAGAGGAAAACTATTCGGTTCGTATCCTCCGCAAAAACAATTTTCAACTGATTGGCACTGCTATAGATGAAGATGAAGGAGAGGTATGGGAATGGGAGTACTTTAGTTAATTAGAGATTAGTTGATTAGAGATTAGTTTTATCACGCCACGTATTCACTAATCTCTAATCTTTAATTAACTAATCTCTAATCCACAACTTTACTCTCCCCTGACTGTTCTATCCCAACAAAAAACTCAATTTTACGGTAAATCAATCCAACACTTATGAAATACAACTTTTTAGGGAACACCGGGCTGGTGGTGTCCGAACTTTGCTTTGGTACAATGACTTTTGGCGGCAACGGAGGCATTTGGGAGAACATCGGCAAGCTTCAGCAGGATGGCGTAAATGAACTGATGAGAACGGTAGTCGATTCAGGCATTAACTTTATCGATACGGCCAACGTTTATTCCTTTGGTCAATCGGAAAAGCTACTGGGTCAATCCATTATCGATCTCGGTCTTAACCGCAACGAACTGGTAATAGCTACCAAAGTTCGCGGCCGTATGGGCGAAGGCAAAAATTATGTGGGCCTATCGCGTTACCATATTTTCCAGTCAGTAGATGAGAGCTTACAGCGCTTGCAGATGGATCATATTGACATTCTGTATGTGCATGGCGTCGACCCAAAAACGCCGGTTGAAGAAACCATGCGGGCATTGAATGATATTGTTCTTACCGGTAAAGTACGTTACATCGCTGTTTGTAACTGGCCGGCATGGATGGTAATGAAAGCCTTGGGTATAGCTGACAAACATGGTTGGAGCAAGTTTGTGGGTTTACAATATTATTATTCGCTGGCCGGTCGTGATATTGAGCGTGAGGTTGTACCGCTGGCATTGGATCAGAACATAGGTATCATGCCGTGGAGCCCATTAGCTGGCGGATTTTTATCTGGAAAATATACCCGTAATAACGAAAAAGCAGGCGACTCACGCAGAGATGTTTTCGACTTCCCTCCGGTGAACAAAGAAAGAGCCTATGATATTATCGATGTGATCACCGAAGTGGGCAAACAGTATGGCGTCTCGGCTGCTCAGGTAGCTTTGGCCTGGGTGCGTTTGCAAAAAGACGTTACCAGCACCATCATCGGTGCTAAAAATCCGGATCAATTGCTGGATAATGTAAAGTCGACCGAATTGGTTCTTTCAGAAGATGACCTGAAACGCATCAACGAAGTAAGCGCCCTGCCACGTGAATACCCGGGCTGGATGGTGGAAAGGCAATCGGCGGATAGGGAATTGAAGTAGGAAGGCCGAGGTCGGAAGTCAGCCTAAATATATCATGTCATTTCGACGAACAGAAGGGGATTGTGGCTCAGGGTGAGGAGAAATCTTATACGATATACAAAGTTCGCTATGCAAGTTGTATAAGATTTCTCACCCGCACCCATCGCATGACCCATTCCGCGGGTTCGAAATGACATAATTATTTACTCTAAAGCTCACTCAAAACTTTCACTACATACTCTACCTGATCCGGGTGAACATCCAAATGCGTTACAAAACGGATGCGGTGCGTATCGGTAGAGCTTGCCTTGATGCCTTTATCGAATAGTTTCTGCAATACATTGGCGGCAGGCTCAACAGTATCAAACAAAACGATATTGGTATCGGCAGGTAATACGTTTTTCACCCGGTTGCATTGTTGTAGCTGCTCTGCCAAGATGCGGGCATGAGCATGGTCTATCTTTAATCTTTCTACGTGGTGATCTAACGCATAAATACCGGCGGCTGCCAAAAAACCTGCCTGACGCATTCCGCCGCCAAATACCTTACGTATACGTCGCGCATATTTGATAGTAGCCTTATCAGCAAGTAATACTGAACCTACAGGAGCGCCTAGTCCTTTGGAAAGACATACCGAAATGCCATCAAAATATTTTCCGTAATCAACAGCCTTATCGCCAGTGTGAGTTAGTGCATTGAAAATACGGGCGCCATCCAGGTGCAATTTAAGTCCCCTATCGCGGCAAAGCTCAGCTATCGGTTTGATATCGTCCAGCGTATAGCAGCTGCCCCCGCCTTTGTTCACCGTATTTTCCAATACCACCAAACTCGTATGCGGATAGTGGATATTTTCGGAATTGATCTCCGGTTCGATCATTTCAGCAGTAATGCGGCCACGGTCGCCATTTAATAAACGTGTTGATACAGCCGAGTTAAAAGCGATGCCTCCGCCCTCGTACCGGTATACATGCGCAGTTTGATCGGCAATCAGTTCGTCCAGTGGCTGCGTAAAGCATTTGATAGCGATCTGGTTAGTCATCGTTCCTGAAGGGCAAAATAATCCGGCTTCCATGCCGAACATTTTGGCGGCTTTTTCTTCCAGCGCATTGACGGTTTCATCCTCGCCAAAAACATCATCACCCACCTTTGCGCTCCACATGGCTTCCAGCATGCCCGGCGTGGGTTTTGTAACAGTATCGCTTCTTAAGTCAACCAGCATATGATATAGGTAAAATTTACGTTATTTTGTATTAAATCGATTATGCGCTCAATTTTAATCATTTTATTCTGCATGCTGATCGCTGTATCAGCAAAATCACAAAAATGGCAGCCCGGGTCATTTACCGATATCAAAGGTAATAAGGTAAGCGGACTGATCCGCGAGAATCCAACTAATAAGGGCCCTATCAAAGACGAAGGATACATTGAGTTTAAGGATAACAGCAAGGCCAATCCATATAAACTCAGCGCAAGCGATTTGAAATCGTTTATGATTGGTCGTGACAGTTTTGTGGTGGCCCATGCACCGGGCAATTCTAACTGGAGCAAAAAAGAGCTTGACTTTGTTCAGGTGGCGCTGGACGAAGAAACAAAACTTTACGTAGCCGATGTGGCTACAGGCGGTGGTGGCGGAGGCGGGCTTGGCTCACGGGTTCAGCCTGAATTTGGCGGAGGTATCGGTACGGGCGGGTATAGCGGCGTTGGCGGTGGCGTGGGTATCAATCTCGGTGGTGGCGGAGGAAAAGGCAAAGTGATAACCACTTTTTACTATGGCACTAACACTGCAACCATGCAGCAGTTAACCCCCATCAACTTTAAAGATGTGATGAGCGACATTATGGGCGACGAACCGGATGTGGTAGATAAGATACAATCAGGGCAGTATAATATTTATAACATGGCTAAATTGATCGCCTATTTTGAGCAGGTGAAGGCGGCGCATAAGCAGCAGTGATTGAGTTGTTTCAGGGGACTACAACCTTAAGAACTTATACTATCAATATGCTTAAGGATATGTCTCAGTTTAGTTAATCTATTAATTTGTTCATTTTTCAATTCGGTTATGAACTGAATATCCCTTATTAAAGTCATGAACTTTTCTTCGCCTAAATAACCTGTTAATGCAATATCAACAGCCAATCGATGTGTGTTTAGATCACCATCTACACCGTCAATTAAAATATCCATTGCAAATGTGTTATCTTCAAATTGGTATAAGACATATTCCCAATCAGTGGTGTCGACAAAAATATCTTCGTTTTTTTCATTTTTCATTTCCCATTTCCCCTCCCACTCTTTTGGAGGTTTTGATGAAAAGAATTTCCAGCCTCTGCAAATTGGTGCTGAACTAACTATTTCCATGGTAAATTCAAGTTTTTTATCGTCCAAATTGGGTGAAATAGCGAAATAATAATTGGACTTGTCAACCGGGCCAATCTCCCAATCCAATTTGCCCAAAAGGCTTACATGTGTATCAATTTGATCTAGGAGATCGCGTCTCGTTACATTTTCAAAAAGGTCATCTGATATGGATTCAAACCATTTCCAAAATTTTCTGATTCGAGCATTTAAATCTTTTTCCTTCATCATTCTTTTTTGCTCCCACGAGTGTGCAACTCGTGGTTTTCGTTAATTAAGCTTTCAGCTTAACCATCAAGGCTTTGCATACGCATCCGACAAGACCAACTGCTCCTCCTGCAAAGATTCTTTAGTAGTAAAATCCTTAAACAGCAACTCCCACGAGATCATCAGCCATACCACAATACATGGCCATGCTTTGATTGAGTATTTGGCGATGATATCCTGGCGGATGGGTTTCGGCATGGCGTCAGTAAGGCCAAGACCAGTTACAACCAACAGTAAAACGATTAATATAATATTGGTTGTGGTAAAAGGTTTCTGCTGTATCAGCATCCACAACATAGCCCCTACTACTGCGATAATAAAAGTAGGGTGCTCGGCGCCGGTACTGAAGATCACCACCATAATGAGGGATGTAGCCAATATCTGCAGCCTGAATTTATAAGATTGAAACTGCTTAAACCGCAACAACGGTAAAACAAAAATAATAGCCCCTGCTATCAGGAATGGCAGGTTAGGAACATGCACATTACCCGTTAAACGTCTTACAACACCCATCACACACATATCCTGCGAGGTATTAAGACCAGTATTCAGTGTACTCTTGGCACTCAGCGCTTCCATCCATTGATGATAGGACTGTATCACAAATGAAGGGCTTGACACAATCATCGGTGCAAAGAACAGCACTACGGCCCAAACGAAAGTCCAAATAACAAACCGCTCCTTATGCTTTGAAAACAGGAAAAACGCTAGTCCGACAACCGGGTATAATTTCACCAACGTTCCCGCGACGATCAGCAAAGTCGCCCATCGTTCTTTTTCCTTCTCGATCAGCATAAAGCTGATTACGATCACTGCCGTTATCATCGGGTTAAACTGCATGTAAAAGATGGAGTTGGCAAACTCGATGGCGCAGAGCAGCAGCATGGTTGTTTTGCGTTTATTATCCAATGGCAGCATGCTTACGGCGAGGATCACCGCTAATGCATTGCACACCTCCCATAGGAAAAACCCCACAGCCTCCGGCGGAACAGCAAATGGGGCCACAAATAGTGTGAATAAAGGCCCATAATAATAGATATCGCCGTATTCTTTGGGGTAAGCGGCATACAAATTTAGATGTGCACGGGCATGATACCACGAATCCCGGAAGATGAGGTAATTATTATCAATATGCCTGAAATATTTAAGCTGCCAGGTAAAAATGGCCACTGCCACATATAAAATGCACGTCCATTGATAGCCTGTTAACCAGAGGATTTTTTTTGTCATAGATCAAGGATGGTTCAAATGTAGTACTTTAGAAATGAACCCGGAAAAGGTGAAAGGATAAAGGTAAAGGGTGAAAGGTCAATAGTAAATATTTAAATGTTTTCTCAACAATAGTTGCCTTTTATCTTTATCCTTTCGCCTTTGACCTCCTTAAATATTTTGCGCTATCACAAAGCCGCTTGCCCAGGCCCATTGAAAATTGTAGCCTCCCAGCCATCCTGTTACATCCACGCATTCGCCGCCGAAAAATAGGCCGGGGACTTTTTTTGCCTCCAAAGTTTTGGATGACAGCTCGTCTGTAGATACGCCTCCGCGCATTACTTCGGCTTTATCGTAACCTTTATCCCCTGCCGGTTTTACTTTGAATTCGTGGATTAATACTGAAATCTTTTCCAGTTCAGCATTAGTTAATGAAGCCAGGTTTTTATCAGCCGGTAAGCGGTCACTTATTGCTTCGGCGAATTTGCGGGTGAATAAAGTTGATAGAAAAGCGAGAAGCATCTTTTTGCCGTTCACTTCGCGTTCTTGTTGTATTAGTTCAGTGATGTTTTGATGGGGCAACAGATCGATATAAATCCATTCTCCCGGTCGCCAATACGATGATATCTGCAATATAGCCGGGCCACTCAATCCCCAATGCGTAAAAAGAATATTCTCCTCAAAGCTTGCCTTATCATTCCAGACACGGCAAAACAAGCTATTGCCAGATAACCGTGCGTACCAATCCTGATCTTTCCCGGTTATGGTAAGCGGCACTAATGCGGGAGCTGCTTCGGTCACTTTCAACCCAAATTTCCGGGCTATGCGCAAACCTAAATCTGTTGCACCCATTTTGGGAATTGGGAGCCCTCCGGCAGCCATTACTACTTTGGGGGTAATCAGTTTTTGTTCCTTTCCATTTCTAATGGCATTAACTGAAAAATCATCTCCAGCCTTTTCAATACCTGTAACCTCTGCATCGCACCAAATCTCTTGCCCAAAATCATTACAAAGATTGGTAAATACATTCACCACATCTTTGGCCTTATCGCTTACCGGGAAAAGCTGTCCCAAAGTTTTCTCCTTCCCTATGATGCCGTAAGTCTCAAAAAAACTAATAGTGTCCTCAACCGACCATTGCGCAAAAGCCGACTTACAGAAATGCTCATTCTGGGAGATAAACTGCTGTGGCGAGGCATACAGATTAGTATAATTACACCGTCCGCCCCCGCTGATCAGGATTTTTGCACCGGGGCGATCATTCTTTTCTAATACCAAAACACGTTTGCCAAGGTACCCCGCCTGAACGGCGCACATTAGTCCGCAGGCACCGGCACCGATTATTATTGCGTCAAAGTCTGTTAGTTTTGCTAAATTTGTAGTCATGCAAGGGGTTTCGCAAATATCAGAATTTGGCAAGATACTCATCTTTCTTATCGTAGGAATTTTGATGGTCGCCGTAGCATTTTTTGCATCGCGTCTAATCGCCCCTAAAAATCCGACACCAGAAAAGCTGACCTCTTATGAGTGCGGCGAAGAAACTGTCGGCAGCGCATGGGTTCCATTCAATTCAAGATTTTATGTTATCGCACTCATTTTCTTGTTGTTCGATGTGGAAATGGTCTTCATTTTGCCATGGGCAACTGTATTTGGCAATCATGAGGCAGCAAAGATGGACAACCGCTGGGGATGGCTATCGCTGACTGAAATGTTTATCTTTTTGGGCATACTGATATTAGGACTGGCATATGTTTGGGTAAAAGGCGACCTCGACTGGATAAAACCGAAACCCGTTAAACCTGTTGTAAGTACACAGGTGCCCGTTTCATTATACGAAAAGCTAAATATGCAGCAAAGTGCGTATGCAGTAAAAGAATTCAGCCTTGAAACTGCTACAACTCAAGCTGCTACAACCAGTACAACTAATACAACCACTACAACCGACATCCCACCCCCAATAAGAAAACCGATGTTCAAACCAACTTTTAAAAAGCCCGGCAATGAATCCTGAAAATATGAATGAAAGCGGCGGTGTGGTAGTGACCAAAATGAATGATCTGCTCAATTGGGCTCGGTTGTCGTCCATTTGGCCATTGAGCTTTGGTATTGCCTGCTGTGCCATTGAAATGATGGGTTCGTTTGCGTCAACTTATGATATGGACCGCTTTGGCGTGTTCCCGCGTCCATCCGCCCGCCAGGCTGATGTGATCATCATAGCCGGTACAGTCACCTTTAAAATGGCTGAACGTATCAAACGCTTGTATGAGCAAATGCCTGAGCCTAAATATGTAATATCGATGGGTTCCTGCTCTAACTGCGGAGGCCCTTACTGGCAACATGGGTATCATGTGGTAAAAGGCGTAGATCGGGTTATACCTGTTGATGTTTATGTGCAGGGCTGCCCCCCACGTCCTGAGGCATTGATCGGCGCGATCATCGAATTGCAAAAGAAAATAGAAGGCGAAAATCTTTTTGGTAAAAGCAAAGCAAGTACTGAGGTTGCTTAAATAAGCTTATATGCCTATCTTCATCGGGTAAATAAATTACCTATGAAATGGACCTTCTTTTTCTCATCCCATTATCACCCCATTCACCCCTCACCCCATTGTTTGTGTCCCCACAAACAATCCGGAAGTTTGTCTGTGAGGACACAGACAAAGGGGATGAGGACACAGACAAAGGGGATAGATGGGAATAAGAGTAATATTTATTTAAACCAATTTGCCTTATGAAACGAATCTTATTTTTTATCTGGCTGGCTCTTCTATCTATAAAAATCTCCGCCCAAACTTTTAACGCTGCCAAAGATATTTTCCCTGCTGGAACTTTGCATTACGACAACATTCCTTACGCCAATGATACTTTAAAAAAGCATTTACTGGATGTTTATGTACCATCAACAGGCAAAAGCAATTACCCGGTTGTAGTCTGGATTCATGGCGGCGCCTGGATGTCGAACGACAAATATGCCGACATGGGTTATATGAAAAGTACCCTTAAAGAGTTTATTGAAAAGGGTTATGCTGTTGCTTCAATTGATTACCGTTGGAGTACTATGGCGATCTTCCCTGCCCAGATACAGGATTGCAACCAGGCACTTGAGTTCCTTTATCAAAATGCGGATAAATACAAACTTGATAAAAACCGAATCGCTTTGATAGGCTTTTCTGCCGGAGGTCATTTGGCTAATTTGGTTGGCCTTTCAAACAATAATACTGTTAAAGACTTTTATGCCGATGGCAAAAAGCCGCACTTTAAAATAAAAGTTGTACTGGACTTTTACGGCCCGGCAGATTTCCTGACGCTTAAGGGTAATGATTCAAAAGACCCGCGCAGTCCGATCAACTTATTACTTGGCGGTACAGTTGCTGACAATGAAGCCAAAGCAAAACAAGCAAGCCCGATTACTTATATCGATAAGAATGATCCACCCTTCCTGATCGTTCAGGGCGAGAAGGATGAATCCGTTAATCCCGACCAGGCAATTTCACTAAGTGAGAAATTAAAAGCTGCGGGGGTAAAAAATGACCTGATCATTGTGCCGAACGCACCACATTACGGTGTTATGTTCGATGCAGAAAATATAAGACAGAAAATATTTGAATACCTGGGCGAGTACCTGAAATAATGTAGAATTTACAACCAGGAAGATTTGCGGGCCCTGATTGGCTGTTTGATGATCTCTTTAAGCAAGGTCTGCAGTACAACTGCGTTCCAGTGGATAGAAAACACACAACATTTTGAACGCGTCAGGTCCTCAACATGATGGATCACGAAATGGGTTTGATAGCTGCTGACAGCAATCTCATTCCAATTTAACCGGTTATCATCATCCCAGCTTATGCCGTCATCATGAAAAGTTACACCTGATAATTCGAATGTTTGCCGGATGTTAAATAACTCCATATAGAAGTTCAGCTGACTTTCCATGTAAAAGTCCCAGAAATGATCCAGCGCCTCCGCCCAAACTTTATAATACAGTTCGCGCTTAAAACCATAGTAGCTATTGAGTTTCAGGCGGTATATTTTATTCTGATAATCCCTTATTTCGATAAAATACCTCCGGCAAAAGGTCATGTCGAAAATGTGCATGTCCTTAATACCGAACCTGAAACCGGCTATATTTTCACAGGGAATAAACAGGCCGCCATCAATATTTAATGGCTTTTCGATACTCAGCCCCGACTCCGCAAACACGATCTTCCTGACGATCTTTTTTGAGATCAGTGCAGGGATTTCGATGATGTTCAGCGGGTGCGCCATGGGGATTTAAAAATAAAAAAAACATTGCCTAATAATCAAGTATTTAGACAACTCTTTTTAAATAAAAATAAAAAGTAAAAAAGTTGTCAGCCTTACCGATGATGGGGTATCAAATAATAGCACAAGAAACTTACTCTCAGGAAAATAACTTATTTATATAACGCTTATGAATTGGCAATAGTTTTGGTTGTATGAAAGTATTTTTTGACAGCTTGAAACAAAAAAGTCCGGACATTTTTTATCCGGACTTTTACCAAAAAATTTCGGTTACACTAAATTATTTTCCAATCAATACGCCATTCAAACCGTGAATAACACCGTTTGATGCAGCAAGGTCAAATCCGGTAACTAATGCGGTATTGCCCGCAGCATCAGCTAACTGCAGTTTACCATTAGCAACAGATAATGTCAGGTCTTGTCCGTCAAGGGTTTTCAAAGTGGCTTTACCTTTACCGGTGGTTAACGCTTTTATTACGTCGGCCTTCATCAGCTTGCCACTTACAATGTGTCCTTTTATTACATTAGCTAATTTAGCAGGATCTTTCATCAAGGCATCTAATTGGGCTGAGGGGATTTTTCCGAATGCTTCATTTGTTGGTGCAAAAATGGTATAAGGACCAGCCCCTTCCAATGTCTCAGTCAAACCGGCAGCACGCAAGGCTATTGAAAATGCAGTGTAATTATCAGATGAAGTGGCCGAAGCAACTACATCACCACCGCCTGCAGGTGCAGTAGTAGCAGGAGCAGGTGCGGTTTGTGCAAATGATTGAGTCGCAAATACGCTAAATGTTAAGAATGCAGCAACAATTAAAATAGGTTTTTTCATGTTTAGTTATGTTCGTTAATGTTAAGTAATTCTAGCAATTATTTTTCTGAAACGAATAATCGTTCAAAAAATTCTATACCACCTTAACTTTTGAAAGTTTGAAATGGTTTGAGAAAATTAAAAAACATTTAGTTTAAAACTATATTCAACCTAATGTAAATTATATGTTACAGTGTTGTAACTACACCTAACAAAAAGGCATTTGCAAGTTAATGCAAATGCCTCGGTATATGATGGAGAATTGGGAGCAGCTATCTTTATTTCACTTCTTCAAACTTATCTATGGGAAGCTGTATTTTGTCGTCAGGCTCATCCGGGCTCTCAGCCCAAAGCGTTAACTTACCCTCTTTGCCCTCAACTGTTATAGCAAAATCCCTCGATTGACCGTCATCCTTAGAAAGTGTCACATTAAGAAGGGTTTTGCCCACTTTAAAAGGTGTTTGCCAACTGCAAATGTTGGATTTTATTTTTCCTGTAAGCTTCTCATCACCGCCGTCATGGGTAATAGTAACGGTGATGTCCGATTGATTAAACTCGACAACCGTTTTCTCATCATCAGCATGTTTCAAATTCCCGTTTGCATCCAGGTGCTCTGTTTTTGAGGAAACCAGGCTCACTTTTTTATCGCATTGCGCGAAACTCATTGCACTGCCGGCTACCAGCAGGAAGAGTGTAACAAGGATCGTTTTCATATTTTTTGATTTAATTATTTTGAGTTATATCAAATATATGTGTTTTATATAGTATTATGCAATACATAGTTCTATAAAGATACGATTTCATAGATAACTATTTGATTAACAAGACAATAATTTTAAAGAGCAGATTAATTACCATTTATAAACATCGATATAATATACTTGTGACATTGATTTAAGAACGATAAAAAATAATTGCCTTAATTTTGCGCCATACTATTTAATATCTATGAAAGGTCTGCCCTTAGTTTTCATCAAAACTATTCTTATAGCAATCATTATTTCGATTGCTGTTAACTGCATTTACTATGCTATTCTGACCCGCTCTGGTGATCATGATTATGGTCATGCTGTTACCTTAATTATGGAGCGCACATTTTTTGTGGGGATTATAATAGCGGTTATGTCGCTGCCAATGCTGTTTTTGTATTATCCTAATTATTGGAATAGTACGACGAGCAGGTTGTTGCTCTATTTTGAAGGATCGGTATTGTTTATCGTTGCGGTTTTCTTTGTGGCAACTGATCCATTAACCAAAACATCCGATCTGCTAACCGGAGCCGTTTTCTTTTTCACCAACTTCATTTTTTACTACAGGCTAACCAGGAAGAAACAAGCTGCCATCAGCGCACGGAAATAAGGTTTAAAAAAATTTAGGTAAACTTGCACCTATAAATGAAAGCATTTTACGGAGATCTCAAACTCGGAATTTTAGGCGGCGGACAACTTGGACGTATGCTGATACAACAAGCCATCAACTATAACATAACAGTAAAAGTGCTCGACCCTGACCGGGATGCACCCTGCAAAAAATTATGCGATGAGTTTGTGGTGGGCTCACTTGGAGATTACGAAACAGTTTACAAATTCGGCAAGAAGGTAGACTTGCTTACCATCGAGATTGAGAAAGTAAATGTTGATGCATTAGAGCAACTTGAAAAAGAGGGTGTATTGGTTTATCCGCAGCCGCGCATTATCCGCCTCATTCAGGATAAAGGCTTGCAAAAGCAATTCTTTAAGGAAAATGATATCCCTACGGCTGAATTCCAGATTATTTCATCGCCTGAACAGTTAAAGAGCAGCCACATTCCGTTCCCTTACATACAAAAGCTTCGTCGCGATGGCTATGACGGCAAAGGAGTTTATAAGGTGATTGATGAATCATACCTATCAAAAGCATTCAAAGAGCCAAGCCTGGTAGAACGCTGGGTTGATTTTCAAAAGGAAATTGCTGTAATAGTTGCCCGCAATGAGGATGGCGAAATAAAAGCCTTTCCGATGGTGGAGATGGAGTTTAATCCTCAAGCCAACCTGGTTGAGTTTCTGATCGCCCCTTCTACTCTGCCATTCGAAGTCCACCAGGAAGCTGAACGAATCGCAAAACGTGTAGCAGAATGCCTGAATATTGTTGGTTTGCTGGCAGTGGAGATGTTCCTGGATAAAAACGGAAAGATACTGGTAAATGAACTGGCTCCTCGTCCGCATAATAGCGGCCACCAGACTATAGAAGGTAATGTGGTTTCGCAGTTCGAGCAGCATTTACGGGCAATATTTAATCAGCCTTTGGGTGATACAGCATGCCTTAATCATGCCATTATGATCAATGTTTTAGGCGAAGCGGGTTATGAAGGTCCTGCGGTATATAAAGGCATCGAGGATGTATTGAAATGTGCCGGCGTTTACATACATTTATATGGAAAAGCCTTAACCAAACCTTTTCGTAAAATGGGGCACGTCACTATAGTGGATACCGACAGGGAAAAAGCCATTGAAAAGGCAAGGTTTGTGCAGAAGACTTTGAAAGTTATAAGCTAAAAAAGTCGATGGCCCATGGTCAATAGTCCATGGATTACTTATACAACCTTTGATTACTATCGACCATTGACTATGGTCTATGGACAAAAATAAGAAGAATGAACCAACCCAAAATAGGCATCATCATGGGCAGCAAGTCTGACCTGAATGTGATGCAGGATGCAGCCGATGTTTTAAAAGAATTAGGTGTACCTTACGAGATCACAGTAGTATCAGCGCATCGCACACCCGAACGTATGTTTAGCTATGCCAAATCAGCCGCTGACCGTGGCTTAAAGGCAATCATAGCCGGTGCAGGCGGTGCAGCACATTTACCAGGCATGGTAGCCTCATTAACCCATCTTCCGGTGATTGGCGTCCCTGTAAAGTCAAGCAATTCAATTGATGGCTGGGATTCTATCTTGTCTATCCTGCAAATGCCTAATGGTATACCTGTAGCCACTGTGGCTCTTAATGCTGCAAAAAATGCCGGCATCCTGGCCGCGCAGATCGTATCTACAGCTGACGAGCATATCGTAAAAAACCTGATCGCCTATAAAGAGAATCTTAAAAAGAAAGTAGAGGAATCGGCGCGGGAGATGGAGGAGTAGTTAAGGGCTAGTTAATCAGTGACTGGTTAAACGGTGATCAGGAAAAAGCCTGATTAACTAATCACTGGTTAACTGATAACTCCACCCATCATTATTCACTGATATGAGCAATAAACCAATATGGTAACTTTGCTTGTATGAATGATTTGAATATTTATAGCATCACTTCTGCGATTGCTGATCCTGTGCGATTATCAGTGATGATCTATTTGATTCGCGGGCAGGCAACTTATGCTGAGTTGCAGCAGCACCTCGATATTTCACAAAGTAACCTGTCTAATCACTTAGCTGTATTATGCAAAGCTAACCTGATACGTAAGATCAGTAAAGGGAGACGTAATAGCTATGAAATTGCCAGTCCGGATGCTGCTCAATTGATCGAGTTGCTTCAGAACCTTCAAAAACCTGCTCCTAATCCTAAAAGCCCTGTAAAGAAGATTGCATTAGCGCGAACCTGCTATGATCACCTGGCAGGTAAACTTGGTGTGTCCATTTTCAATTCGCTTGTCAATCAGGAGGCTATCATTTATAACCAGCCAATAATCGATCCAGCTTATTTTTCAAAAGAGATATCGTTAGGTATCAACGCTGAAAAAACGTTTAAAGCCTTTGGGGTGGACTTATCAAGCATTGATGCTGGCCATCGCAAATATGCTTATGCCTGTTTAGATTGGACCGAAAAGAAACCCCATCTTGGTGGAGCACTCGGTGCAGCAGTTTATCACGCCATGACAGAACAAAAATGGATTACCAGGCATGAAGAAAAAAGAGTGATAAGCATAACAGACTCAGGTAAAAGAGCTTTGAAAGAAATTATCAATTTGGATTTTATAGTTAACCAGTGACCGGTTAATCAGTGACCAGGAAGAAAAAGCCCTTGACTAATTCTTAACTAACTGATCACCAGTTAACTGATTAACTAATCACTAAACAACACATCAATGCATGATATAAGCCTCAAAACCATCCAGCCCAAGATATTATATTTTGGTACCCCGGTGGCACTTATTACTACAATAGATCAGGACGGCCATCCGAATATCGGGCCAATGTCGTCTGTTTGGGCGCTGGGTTATAAATTGGTTTTAGGCCTGGGATGCGACGGTAAAACCTTTGATAATCTGATTACTCAAAAAGAATGCGTTGTTAATATACCCTCTATAAACCTTCAGCAGAATATTGAAAGCATTGCACATTTAACAGGAGTAAACCCGGTTCCGAAAAGCAAAAGGACTCTTTACAGGTATGAACCTGATAAGTTTACCGCCGGTGGGTTTTCAGCTATTGATTCGCAGATGGTAAAGCCGCCTGCTATAAAGGATTGTCCGATTCAATTAGAAGCAATTTTAGAGCAACATTCAATCATAGATTTTGATACTGATGGCGAGCCGGATGTCGCTGCAGTAACCGTTAAAGTAGTTAATGTAAGAGTCCACGAAAACATAATTATTGGGGATAACCAAATCGATCCGCAAAAATGGTCACCACTCATCTACAATTTTCGACACTATTTTGGATTGGGTAAAGCTTTGGGAAAAAACTTCAAAGCGGAAATATAATCCTAATTAACTGATCACCGGTTAACTGATAACTGATCACCAACCTCAATTCATCTCAGGATTTTCCGGGAAGTTGGCTATATGCGCATAACGCTGTCCCATGCTTATGATTACTTGCCTCCAGATGTTTTGGTCGTCATGTGAGAAGATGATTTCGGCAGTAAATTTATCGGTTACTATCCAGGTATCTTCGGCTATTTCATCGTCTATTTGTCCCGGAGTCCAGCCTGAATAGCCGGTAAAGAAACGTATCTCGTTATCGCTCAACTGGTAATTGGTTACCAGGCTTTTTACTGTTTCAAAGTTGCCGCCCCAGTAAACACCGTTGGCTATTTCGATGCCATCCTCAATTTTTTCGGGGCAGCAGTGTATAAAATGCAGCGTATCTTCCCCTACTGGCCCGCCAATATAAACCGGCATTTCTGAATAAGGCAAATCCGGCAGCAGGTCACCCAGCATATATTCGCTTTGGTGATTCAGTACAAACCCCATGGAACCTGTGCTGCCATATTCTGTCAGCAAGATAACCGACCGTTTAAAATTTGGGTCGATCATAAAAGGCTCCGATATCAACAAACGTCCCGACTCCGGTAAAATAGCACTAAGCATAAATAATCAGTATAGTTATTACAACATGTAAACGTAAAAATAGGTTCATTTATTAAATTAAAAAATACCTGCTTAATATACGGCACAATTAATTTGTAAGTTTGCAACAATGAACCAGGCAGACATACAAAATATACGATCCGAATATCTTGCGGCTTCATTATCTGAAACCGACACTAACGCCGACCCGATAAAACAGTTCGATAAATGGTTTAACGAAGCTTTAAAGGCAGAAGTTGCCGAACCAACCGCAATGACTTTGGCCACAGCCACATCTGATGGCCGACCATCCGCACGAATAGTTTTATTGAAAGGCTTTAACGATGAAGGCTTTGTTTTTTACACCAATTATCTGAGCCGTAAAGGAAAAGAAATTGGCAAGAACCCGCTAGGCTCACTCCTTTTCTTTTGGGCGGGCCTGGAGCGCCAGGTGCGTATTGAAGGTGTGCTTGAAAAAGTTAGCAGAGAAGATTCAGAGAAATATTTCCATAGCCGACCGCGGGCAAGCCAGTTAGGCGCTATTGCCTCGCCACAAAGCCAGGAGATAGCTGACCGCAATGTACTGGAAAAGAAATTCAGTGAAGCAGAGATGCAATATGGTGACCAGGAAATCCCAAAACCGTCTTTTTGGGGTGGATATATCCTGAAGCCCCGATTGATAGAATTCTGGCAAGGCAGAAGCAGCAGGCTGCATGATCGCATCCTATACAAAAAAATTGATAACAAAAACTGGAAAAAAGTACGCCTGGCGCCATGAACCTTGAAGAGATCAAATCCATTCTTATTCAAAAATTCGGTGAAAGTGTTATTGTGGGTGAAGAAACAACAGGTTTACAGCCTGCCCTGCTGATCGATCCGGATCGCATAGCCGATGTTTGCCTGGAATTGCGTGACAATCCAAAAACCTATTTTGATTTCCTCTCTTGTTTGAGTGGTGTAGATTATGGCATTGAGGCAAGTCGTTTTGGAGTGGTTTACCATTTGGCCTCTATCCCCTACCAAACGCAACTAACTTTAAAGGTTAGTAAAGAGAATAATAGGGATTTGGATAATTTGCCAACATTCCCAAGCATTTCATCCGTTTACCACTCAGCAGATTGGCACGAGCGCGAGGCATTCGATATGGAAGGGATATTTTTTGAAGGACATCCTGATTTAAGGCGCATTTTAATGCCTGATGATTGGGAAGGCTATCCGTTGCGGAAAGATTACAAAAACGCTGAATATTACAAGGGAATAAAGATAGACTAAAAAATTAACCGTCATTGCAAAAAGGGTGTCACACTGAGGCACTCGAAGTGTGTGCGTAAAGGCCTTCGCCCGCATGCTTCGAGTGCCTCAGCATGACACCTGCGCACGAACAAAATGGTGAACATCACTAACTCAAAATACGAAGAAGCATTAGAGCGCTACAACAAAAGGATAGCTGACGCGTCTGCCCAGGAAATGGTGCTGAACATGGGCCCGCAGCACCCATCGACGCATGGTGTTTTGCGATTAGAGCTGATCACCGATGGCGAGATCGTAAAAGAGGTGATCCCCCACATGGGTTACCTGCACCGTTGTTTTGAAAAACATGCCGAATCGCTAACCTATCAGCAGACCATCCCTTTCACTGATCGCATGGATTACCTGGCATCAATGAACAACAGCCACATTTGGACAATGGGTGTTGAGCGGATGATGGGCATTGATAAAGATATCCCTAAACGCGTGGAATATATACGCGTTTTGGTTTGTGAGCTAAATCGTATTGCGTCCCACCTTATTGCTATAGGCACTTACGGCATTGATATCGGCGCTTTTACTCCTTTCCTGTGGTGTTTTCGCGATAGAGAGCATATCATGGGCATGCTGGAATGGGCATCGGGTTCAAGAATGTTGTACAACTATATCTGGGTAGGTGGACTATTTTATGACCTTCCAGTTGGCTTTGAGGAGCGTTGCCGCGAGTTTGTGGACTATTTCAAACCAAAACTGATTGAGCTTAATCAGTTATTAACCGACAACCAGATATTCATTAGTCGTACTGCCAATGTAGGCGTATTGCCTATGGATGTGGCGATTAATTATGGCTGCTCCGGACCAATGCTGCGTGGTTCTGGCCTGAAATGGGATCTGCGCCGAATAGATAACTATTCTGTTTACCCTGAACTGGAATTTGACGTCCCGATAGGCAAAGGCGAAATGGGCACTGTAGGCGATTGCTGGGACCGCTATAAAGTCCGGGTGGATGAAATAGCGCAATCGCTCAAGATTGTCGAACAATGTCTTGATCGCCTGCAAAAAGAATTAAAACGCACCCCTGATTTCGATCCCCGAGCAAAAATGCCCCGAAAGATCACCCCAAAAGTTCAGGACTTTTACATACGCGGCGAAGGTGCCAAAGGTGAGCTAGGCTTCTACTTTATTCATAACGATGCCCGCTCAGAAATTCCATTCCGGGTAAAATCCCGGGGGCCCAGCTTCTGCAATTTATCCGTTCTGCCAGCCATCGCCAAAGGCGTTATGATAGCGGATTTGATAGCGATTATTGGCTCAATTGATTTTGTACTAGGAGAAGTTGATCGGTAGACTATGATGTGCAAATATGCAGATGAGTAAATGTGCAGATGCTTTTCTAATCTGATAAATGCGATAATCAATTAAATCAGCGGTTAAGACAAACAAAAAATGCGCTTCGGTTGAAGAGCATTTTTTATATCATTTGCACATCTGCAAATTCTCGCATCTGCACATCAAAAAATCATCTGCACATTAATAAACTTTCACCATAAACACATATGGCTTTATCTTTTTTACCTGCTGCTGGCGGGTTAGGTTAGCCAGGCTATTTTCTGTGTTCAATACAGGCACTCTGGTTAAAGAGTCTTCCGGAATGTTTTTTATAGCGTTCAATAGATAGCTTGATTTCAGCGCAAAATGCATACCCTCTAAGCGGGTTTCCTTAGCTTTTACTATGCCGATCACATTTCCTTTGCTATCCAATAAAGGGCCACCACTGTTTCCGGGGTTGATCGGAACTGAAATTTCATAATCCAAAGTATCACCGTTCAAGCCATTGGCCGAAGTAAGTCTGCCGTCACCATAAACCGGTGAATCTTGCGGAAAACCGAAAGTAAACACATTCTCAGCCAGGTCGCTTTCTGAATGCTTAAAGGTATAAGGTATTGGGCCCAAACCTCTGAAAGTAGTATCAATCACCTTTAAAATTGATACATCACTCTGCGGATCATTATAAATAGCTTTTACTTTAAACGATCTTCCGGCAACATCCTGAATATAAATTGAATCAGCTCCGCTTATGACGTGATAGCTCGTTGCAATTAGTCCATTTGAAGTAATAGCAAAACCGGTTCCTCTTGATTTGTCCGGAGCTGCAATTACACGCCCTTTTTTGATCGCAGTGATATCCTTCTTCATGTCGGTTGTCGAACGGTTCAGTCTACCCACCTCACGACTCAACTCGGTATATGAATTGTTATTATTCAGATAACCTGTCAAAAATAATGTCGCCAGTACAGCAAAAATAGCTATTGATGCCGCCACAGATATTTTTGAGTGATGGTCGCGCCATAACTGCACGATCCATGAAGGATGAACAGTTACCTCTTCAGCAATAGCATGAACATCTATTTCCTGGTGGATAGCATTCAAACGTTTCTCCAACGCCACACGCTCACCATATTGTTTTAACAAGCCTGTAAATTGCTGATGTTCAACAACGCGGGTATCCAGTTCGGCGTTCTCCCTGCGAAGTTGGTCAAACGCGCTGCGCTCATCGGCGCTCATTTCGCCGTTAAGGTAGCGTTCAATTGCTTCTATAAGTTGCTCGTCTCTCATTTCTTTCTCCTTTACTTTTGCTGAAAGAATAACTTTTTCAGCCTTTGCAGGCATTTATACTTTTGTGTTTTGGCATTGTCCGCATTGGTATAACCAAAACTCTCGCAGATCTCCTGCATCGATCTGTTATGGATATAAAAATCCTCTATGATAGTTTTACAAGGCTCGCCCAGCATTTGCAGGGCGCTTTGCATTTTGGTAAACTGAATATCCCGTTCCCCCTGCTCCTCTACTTCACTCTCCACCGGCAGGTAATCATTAAAATCATGAATATCGCCGCTGTAACGGTTCATCTGGCTCAGTCGTTTGAGCCAAAGGCGCCTGCAAACCGAATAAATAAACGTCTTCAGTTTGCTGTTCAGCTCAAAATCACCTTTTTTAACTTTATTATAAAGAACTATGATCGCCTCCTGGTAAATATCCTTGGCGTCGTCCGGCGTTCCGTTGTTATTTAGTATCAGCTGCATCACCATCGGAAAATAGGCCACGTATAACCTTTTTATCGCATTTTCCGAGTTATTAAGGATCCCAAAAACAATCTCGCTGTCGGTCGGTATTGAACTCTTTGATTCTGTACTCACTATTAATACTATTTAAGCGAAATTGTAACCCATTAATTGCAAATTATTTAAAAACAAAATTAAAAGTATTGCAGTTATCTGCTTGTATTCAGCGCATCATTTTTAATTCAATCATTTAAATAACTCATCAACAACATGAAAAACATTAGTAAATTAATTTTAGCCATCCTGATAACCGGTTCATTTGCTGCTTGCAGTAGTAAGCATTCAACCAGCACTACAGACACAACCAAGGTATCGACAACTGATACAACCAAAACAAACGCAGTTGATACCACCAAGAAAGCTCCGATAACAACAGATACAACTAAAAAGGATACGACCAAAAAGCCGTAATACTTAGGCTATTAATTCTGTTCGATCGTGAAAGGTAACCCGTTTTTGGGCTGCCTTTTTTTATATTTTTTTGCCGGGTTACCTTTCTAAAGTTTGCTGTATCAATGCAAAACTTTAAACATTAAATTATGAAAAACTCACTAAAAATCGGGGTACTGGCAGCGGCAGTTATGTTTTCAATTTCATCATGCTCATCATGTATGAATAAGAACAAAGGGGATGAGCCTGCAAAAATAGATTCACCTAAAACAGCCATCGATACAACACAAAAGGCAATAGACACGACAAAAAAAGCAGGGACAGAACCGGTAAAGAAAGACAGCGTTAAAAAATAGCAACCAATTTAAATACGTGTTATAGTTTGGGGTGGTTCCACAGCAGGGAGCTGCCCTTTTTATAGGTAGAAACGTGTTTTCTGTCAATTGTACAGATAATTTAAAATTTTTTAAAATATTGGGTTACCTTTTGCGCTTTGCTGTATTAATGCAAAACATTAAACAAACTTTAACATGAAAAATTCATTCAAAATTGGTTTCTTAGCTCTTGCTATCGCTGTTTCTGCTGCTGCTTGCAAAGGTAGCTCAACTGCTTCATCTGCTGACACAGCTAAAACTGCTGACACTGCTAAAGCTGCTACTGTAGATACTGCTAAAAAAGCTGACACTACTAAAGCTGCTCCTGCTGACACTGCAAAAAAAGACACTACTAAAAAGAAATAATTTCTGAACAGTACTAATTCATTTTAGTCCTGATTATTAGTTTTTTATACTTTTTTGAAGGTAACCTTTAATTTTTTTTAAAATTACGGGTTACCTTTTTTCATTTAGGGTATTAATAGGCAAAACTATTAATCACTTATTTAAAAGACTAAAATGAAAAATTCATTCAAAATCGGTTTCTTAGCTTTAGCTATCGCTGTTTCTGCTGCTGCTTGTAAAGGTAAAGGTGGTTCAGGTTCTGCTGATTCTGCTAAGATGGCTGACTCTGCTAAGATGGCTGACTCAGCGAAAATGGCTACTACTGACACTTCTAAAAAAGCTGCTGATACCAGCAAAATGAAGATGGCAGGTGACACCACTAAAAAAGACACTACTAAAAAGAAATAATCCTTTTTAGTTTGCAAAAAAGCGCTCCTGGGTTTGCCACGGAGCGCTTTTTGTTTTTTACTTTCTGGTTATAGCGGAAATGATCCAGATAATAAGAATAACCACCACCAGGATAGCAATCACTCCCACAGCCACCCCAGCTTTAAATATCCCCGTAATAACCGAACAACTGCTTAAGGCAAACAACGCCATTGCCAGCAATAATAAGTTTAGCTTTTTCATAGATAGATTTATTTTTTAGGTAAGATTATATCCTATTACAATAATGAACGACGAAAGTTTTTGGTTAAGTGGTTGATTATGTTGAATAAGTTAATGACTGTTCAAACCCAACCTAATCAACTTAATCCAACCCAATCAACTCAATCAACTTTATGAAAAACAAAATCCCTAACTTGCCCCCGAATACTGACACCAATGAATACTGCTTTACTGTCTATCGATCATGCCACCCTTAAGCTGGGCAATACCACTGTTTTTTCTGATCTCAATTTTACTGTTAATAACGGAGAGAACTGGGCGCTGATCGGCGAAAGCGGCTCTGGCAAGAGTGCCTTATTACAAATAATAGCGGGTAAACTCCATATTTCTGCAGGCAGTATTCATTATTATTTTCATCAGGAATATTTAAAGGAGCATCACTCAGATGATGCACACCTTACCTTTCATAAACTGATTGGCTTTGTTGAACCCCGGCATCATTTCAGGAACTTATCCAACACCAGTGATTTTTATTACCAGCAGCGGTATAACTCTTCCGACTCGGAAGATGCTTTAACGGTGGAAGAATATCTTGGCTCTATTAAGCACTATTCTGAAACACCCGGTTATTGGGATTTGTCTAAGGTGATGCAACGCCTTAACCTTGAAGTTTTAAAGAGCAAGCAATTAATCAAACTATCCAATGGGGAAACTAAACGCTTATTGATTGCTGCCGCATTGATAAAAAATCCAGTAATACTACTGCTGGATAATCCGCTTACCGGACTTGACGTTCAAACACGTGCAGAATTTAATCGGATTATCGCTGATATTATTTCGTCAGGAATAACAGTCGTTATGGCTACTTCCCCTTTTGAAATTCCTGACGCTATAACACATGTGGCTATACTTAAAGATAGAATTATTGATCAACGAGTACCTGCAAAAGATTTTGACTCATCTGCATTTACCAGGATAGACAAAGGCAAATTAGATTTGGATGAGTTATCTGTATTATTAAATATAAACCCTATCCCACCCTACGAATGGATAGTGCGGATGAATAACGTGAACATTACCTATGGCGAAAAGGAAATCCTGAAAAATGTAGACTGGCAGATCAGGCAAGGTGATCGCTGGGCTCTATCGGGACCAAACGGAGCGGGTAAATCTACATTACTAAGTTTGGTCAATGCAGACAACCCTCAAGCTTATGCCAATGATATTATTTTATTCGACCGTAAACGCGGAACGGGTGAAAGTATCTGGGATATTAAGAACAAAACAGGCTTTGTATCACCCGAGCTATACCAATACTTTCCGACAGATAATAGTTGCCTGCAAGTGATCGAATCAGGTTTTTATGATACTATGGGCCTGTTCCGCCCAAGCGATCCAAAAAAATCGGCTATCGCATTACGTTGGATGAAAGCTTTGGAGATTGATCGTTATGCCCGGGTGTTATTAAAAAACATTCCTGCGAGTGCACAACGACTTTGCCTGCTGGCGCGTGCCCTCATCAAAAACCCGACACTGTTAATATTCGACGAGCCCTGCCAGGGAATGGATTTGCATCAGCAATTGCATTTTAAAATGTTAGTGGATACCATTTGTGAGTTGAGCAATGTTACTTTAATTTACGTAACGCATTATCACAATGAAATACCTGAAAGCGTTGACAAAGTATTGAAATTAGATAAAGGAAAAGTTGTATCTTAGGCGTATGAAACCTATTCTTATCATTCTTTCTCTGATGTTTCTTAATATCGTTGCACATGCGCAGCAACAATTCCAGTTTAATGACGATGACCTTGTATATGCTGTTATAAAGGATTCTGACGGATATGTTAATGTAAGAAAAGAGCCTTCGGCAAATGCATCAATAGTTAGTAAAATTTACACTAACAGTATTTTTAGTTGCCAACCCAACAAGACTAATTGGTGGAAAGTATTACAAGTAGATAATAGTAACAGATCTAATTGGACAGAAGGATATATTTATAAAGATAAAGTCCTATTACTTAAAAATTGGAAAGTCGTCAAAAGACAAAATGCTGCGTTAGACAGTGGAATTTTCGAAAAAAACAGCACAGTTATTATCATCAAACAAAAGGCCTTCAACTATAAACAGCATAAATTATCTTATACCAAATCAAATCCAAAAGAAAATATCAAGAGTGAGCTATTACAAATTGATGGAAAACGGTTTTGGGGAACTGACGGTGAAATTCCAAAAAAAGTTTTGGCATCTGTAAAAATTATAGTTAATAAACATTCAATTATACTTTCTAAGTCAGCTTTTGATGACTTGTATGAGCCTCATCTCAACAAAATATCTATTTGTCACGGTACTGACGACACGTTATATATTTCTATGTTAAATAGCGATGGTGCTGGTGGCTATACTATAATATGGGAATTTAAGGGCGGCAAATATATTGGTCGTTATATTGATGATAGCATGGTTTAAAACCATTTAATATAATTTACCGTGGGCTATAAATTACTTCCATAGGTCTTTGGTGTCAATTTTTACACCCTTTCCATTCTTGATATCTTCTCTACCTTTAAGTATTTTTTTGACAAATTCTGGATTATATGGACTTGCCTCAGATCTGAAATCTATTTTGAGCGCCTTAATCACAGCCTTTAAAGCCGCCAGTTGCTCTTTAGTTTTGGGTTGTACAATCAGCGTTTCCATAATACAAAAATGCATATTAATTAAATCAAGTGCACTGATAAAAAATTCCCTGTTGATATCAATTTGTTTATCACCTGTAAAAAATCTTGACTTCTCTTACCTTTATCCTTTCCGCTTTCACCTTTCAGCTCTAACTACGTATCTTTGCTCACATGAATACAGCCGATTTGCTGCAACGCGCGTTGAGTTTTGATTTCCTGAGTATTGAGGAAGGCGTTCATTTGTACCATCATGCCCCAACTTCCGAACTGATGTTTGTGGCTAATGAACTGCGTAAAAAGCAGGTCCCGCATGGCAAGGTTACCTGGCAAATCGACCGGAATGTGAACACCACCAATGTTTGCATTGCCAACTGTAAATTCTGTAACTTTTTCCGCCGTCCTGGTCACGAGGATAGCTATATCACTGATATAGAAACCTATAAAGTAAAGATCGAGGAAACTTTTCGCTATGGCGGCGATCAGCTTTTATTGCAAGGAGGTCACCACCCTGATCTTGGATTAAAATTTTATGCTGATCTGTTCAAACAACTGAAAGAGCTTTACCCTACTTTAAAACTGCATTCATTAGGTCCGCCGGAAATTGCCCACGTAGCAAAACTGGAGAATATGAGCCATATTGATGTGCTTAGCGAATTAAAGGCTGCCGGTTTGGATTCGCTTCCTGGTGCTGGAGCTGAAATCCTGAATGATCGTGTTCGCCGCCTAATATCTAAAGGCAAATGCGGTGGCAAAGAA